>CAMDGM010000021.1 GCA_945898015.1 PVC group bacterium
ATCACAACCGCCATCCTTGACCGCCTCCTGCACCACTGCGAAACCGTGACCGTGGAAGGCAAGAGCTACCGGATGAAGGACAAGGACTGAATCCGCAGGGAACGCCTAAATCGGCGATTTAAGGAGCTTTCACGCCGGCGGCGACATTAGAGCCACCTCGTTGTAGAAAGGTTGACAGCATTTGGCCCACCAACCATGCTCTCCAAGCAGAAAGCCGTGATCGGTGTTGACGATCAGCAGGGTGTCTTTCCAGAGGTCGTAATCATCCATGGCGTCCAAAATCTTGCCAAGGAATTCGTCGCACATGGTGTGGAGCGCGGCGCTCTGGGCGCGGCAATGGCGCACGGCTTCTTCGGATTCAGTCGTGCGGGCATAGGGAGGCCAGTCAAAATGAGGGCCTTGCAGGTGTTCCCGATAGAGATCCTGGAAGCGTTTGGGACTGAAATAGGGTTCGTGCGGGTCAAATGTCTCGATATGCAGGAACCAGTTGTCAGCCTGGTGGTTGGTTTTCAGGAAGTCCAATCCGCCTGAGAACGTTTTGGCCGCCGGAAAAGCCTGCTCCTCTCGGATATAGTGGCGGTTTACCCAGTCCTGACGTATCACCCCTGAGTTAGGGCGGATTTGATTGTTGAAGCTTTCGGTGTGGAGATCGGGATTGTCTGTCAGGTCGGCCTTCCACGGTTCGCCTTCCTGGCCACGATAGCATTCCCAGGTGCTGTATTTGGTGTGGTAGTTGGCGCCGCCTTCCTCCCAGTAATGGTAATGATCGCTGAAGAGGTGGGAGGAGATTCCGTTGTTTTTCAGGATATGGGGCATGGATTCATCGAAGGGCTCCAGGGGGCCCCAGCTTCGATGAAGAAAATTATAGCGGCCGGTATGGAGTTCTCTCCGAGCAGGCATGCAGGGCATGCTGCCCACATAGGCGCGGTCGAAGGTCACGGCTCGCTTAGCCAGTCGTCTGAAATTTGGCGTTATTACAGTGGTGCCGCCATAGGGTTCGAGGAAACGACGATTCAGGGAATCGAACATGACCAGAATGGCCTTCATGTGTCCTTTCAAGGGGCCTGGTTTAACGCCGGCGATTTCGCAGAAGCCCATACGTTGGACCAGATTTGCGTCTCGGGGCCTTCAATTTTGTCCAGACGAATTCGAATGCGGGCCACGGGCACTTCGGCATCCATCCGTGTGATGAGGCACGGGGCTCCTTGGCTGACCCAGATGGTCAGTTTCCCTTTTCGAACAAATAGGCCGTCAAACGTGGCTTCTGGATTGACCTGTAAACAGGGAACAGAACCGAATCCCGGCACGGGGAGTCTTTCCCGGTGGTCGATGGAGGTCATGAAAAGGTCGTAAATTTTATCGTCGGCCATGACTTGGTATCGGTTTGTGACCCCCTCGGTGATTCCGTCCTTACGGAGCCAGTAGAGAAGACTGGGGATATCGCGGGTGTCGTCGGCGATAGGAAGCGTCCAGTCCTTGTATTTGCGGACCATTTTACGCCAGCGTGCTGTGCCTGTGGTGTGATTGAAGTCGGTTACCGCCAGTTCGTGACGACTGCCTTCGCTCATGTCTTTGACGAAGCGGACGGGTAGAAACGTGACGGGGTCGATATAGCTCTCGATCTGGTCGTTGACGGGATAGAGCTTGTTGATGAACCGGTTGCTGATCGTGCGTAGGCGGATGCGAATAAGCGGTCGGTCGTCTTTCCACTGTACCCAGTCGGTGGAGATAACGGCATCTGCCACGTGGAGCACCCCCCAATGAACGGTATAGGTCAAGCGCTCGCCGACGGGAAACCACAGGTTCACGGTTCCGGTGGCGTTGGTGAGCGTCTCCGGTTTCCATTTCATGTCCTCCAGGAGGTTGGATTGCGCATGAAGAGGAGAGGGGATGGAGATAAGTAAGAGCCCTGCCAGAACCAGCGACGTCAGGACGTTTTTGCGCATGGGAACGCTCCTTTTTGATAAGGCCTTGAATCCTAGCACATGAGTCGTTATGGTAACAGAAAGAACAGGACGGCAGAATGGATATTCCGGGCATCGTTTGCGGTTTCATGGCCGCCTTGTTTCAATCGCTGTCCTATGTGGCATCGCGATGGTTTTTGAAGCGTTCCGGAGGCGGTCCGCTTCAATTGCTGGGGATATCTCATATTTGGATGGGTGCGGTCGCCCTTGTGCTGTTCCCCCTGCTGTCGGGCCCCTCGATGCCGCCTTTGATGGCTTATCTCGCTCCAGGGTTTGGCGCCATGAGTTTTTACCTGATTGCCCAGGCGAGCTTGTTTCTTGCCCTGCGGCATACGGATTCGTCGCGCATTGCGCCCTTGTTGGGCTTGAAAGTGTTTGTTCTGGCGCTGATCAGCGTGGTGGCGTTACACAAGGTGTTGAACGGCTGGCAATGGTCGGCGGTTGCCTTCAGCGTGGGTGCGGTCTTTCTTCTCAACGAGAGCGGGGAGCGCTTGCCGTGGGTTGCGATGCTGGCCGTCTGGGTCACGGTCCTGGGCTATTCGTTGTCGGACCTGTGCATCAAACAACTGGTGGTGGTGCTCGAACCGGCAGGATCCAAAGCGGCGCTGATCGGGGTATGTGTGACCTATATCATGGGCGCTGGCGCCGGATTGCCGTTGATCTTGTTCCAGCGGTCAGAAGGGGGTGGGCGACTTTGGTGGATGGCCGCCCCGTATGCCGCCTTCTGGTTTGTCAGCATGCTTTTTCTCTACATCACATTCGACCGGGTGGGCGTCGTGTTCGGCAACATTATTCAATCCACGCGCGGACTCATGTCCATTGGTCTTGGCGTGATGGTCGGACGTCTGGGCATGATCGACATTGAAACGCGCGTGACCCACCTCGTGGTGGCGCGCCGCTTGACCGGGGCGGCGCTCATGACCGCCGCGATCATGCTGTATTTGAAGGCGTGAAGGCTGGCCGCTAAACCTTGATTGCCTGGCTGATAAACGCCAAGGTGAAGAGTGCCACGGTTTCAATGATGCCGATAGCCATGAAATAGTTGGCCGCGCCCTGTCCTGTTTCCGCCAGCGCATCCGAGCAGGCCGCTCCGGCCTTTCCCTGCATCCAGGCGGAAATACCCATGGCCAGGCCGCCGAACACGCCCGCGGCAAGCAACGAGGGGTAGGCTGCGCCTGCCAGGGCCGCCGCGTTGATCATGCGCATCACGATGAACCCATAAATGGTCTGTGAAAGCGGCGCCCCAATGAAGGCCACCAGCATGAAGGGTGCAATCTTGTTCTGCGCGTAGCATTTCTTCCAGGCGCCCACGGCTGCCATGGCCGCGACGCCGGCGCCGAGCCCCGAGCCAACCGCTGCTAGCCCTAGCATGGCCGATCCGCCCATTTTACCAAGGGAGACAATTTCTTCCGCTGTCATGTGCTGTCCTTTCTGCGTTATTATTAGAGGGGAGTGTTTTCCGTCTGCCTGCGGAAGGGATCATAGTTGCGTCCCAGCCACTGGATGCCCATGTGGGTCGAGAATTCCAATGCATTCAGCCGGACGCCATGCACCAGGACGGCGAGCGTGCTGAGCAGAATATTCAGGACATGCACGGCAAAAACAATGAGGGCGCCACCTAACAGCGCCACGATGCCGGCGGCACCTTTCGGAAAGGCGATGTCGTTGAAGGCCTGGATCAGGACAACCGAAGCGCTTCCCACCAAGTAGAGCCGGAGATAGGACACCACGTCGCCAAAATTACCGATAATGCTGAGGGGCAGCGTGACCAGGGAGGCGAATTCTTTCTTCATCTCGTGGAGCGGCACCGTGAACCCCAGGATCAGGAAGATGCTTAATCCCAGCAGGATCCCTGTTCCGGGACGTAGTGGAAGCCCCAGGACCAGGTAGTTTGCCAACGCATACATGGCCCAGCAGGAGCCAATCCAGCCGATATGCGACAGGGCTGTCCAGTGTTTCCTCAACCGGGCCACGTTCCAGGCATGAGCGATTGTCATATGGATGGACCCTACCATGAAGCAGAAGGTCTGGATTTGTGTGGTATCCAGCAGCCATCCGATACGTAGCCGTTTCAATGGGCCTGAAAGAACGTCAAGGCCGAGATAGGAACCGGTTAATACGCCCCAGACCAGGGTTCCGCACGAGAGAATCGCGAGCAGAGGCACCATGTTTTTCGGAGCGGTTTTCCATTTCATCTTGAGAAGCAGGGTCAATCCCAGGAAAAGCAGACCGTAAACGGCATCGCCCACCAGCATGGCAAAAAACAGTGTGAAGAAAACCAGGAAGACCGGGCTTACATCCACTTCTTTGTACCCCGGCAGCATGCCCAGAAGGTCGAACATGAGGTGGATGGGACGAAACCATCTAGGGCTATCGATCAATGTCGGAACCGGATCGTTTTCGGCTGGCTCTTCGGCCAGCCAACCCCAGGCTTCGCGCTGGGCCTCAGCCTGCAGGGCCGGAAGTTTGTTGGTTGGCATAAAGCCCTGCATCAGTAGCAGGGGGCCCTCGGCCGTCATGCCATCCCGAGCCTGCAGCCAATGCAGGCGGTCGACGAGGGCGTCCACCGCCTTGGCGATCTGCGGGAGGTGAGCCCCGAGTTCTGCCAACGCGATGTTGTCGGCCGTTTGTTCGGCCGTCAGTCGGTCTCGGTCGCGGATTACATCACACAGGGCGCGTTCGGGCAGCGGCAATTCCACGGCCTCAGGGGGCGTCCACCCACGGGTGCCAATCAAGGCAAAATGAACGGTTTTGTTATCCCGGCTCAATTCCAACTGAACGACATCATCCGGAATGGCTATTTTCGCTTTTGCCGATGCCTTGAAAAGCTGGACGCAGAGACCGCGGGCTGTCAATTCGCGGAGCTGGGCGAGGCTGAAATCGCCAAGGGGGGAGAGCTCCGTGATTGTGTGGCTCAAGCGCTGGAGGTGTTCGGTCCGATCCCGCGTGCGAGCCATCAGGCGGGCTCCTTCTTCCAGACAGGCACGGTCGGGGGTCGTGGGAAATTTGGAATCCGGCGAGGGCCGCTTTCCGGACGTCAGACGGGCCAAGGTGGAGTAGACGGTCCGGGCCTCCTCGAGGGTCCGGCGAGCGGATTCAACATCCCCTGTGATGACGGGCTTAAGCGGGGTGACATGCAGGATGCCTAACTCGCGCAAAGCGTCCAGCGTCTTATCGCGATGGGCGGCAAGTGTCAGGAGCGTGACTTTTTTCATGGGCACGATCATGCCGCGTCCTCCTTGCGCGTGACCCGTTTGGCCGCTTTGCCCCGGGCCACTTCGGCCGTCATCTGGTCCCCTAGGAAAATCTTGATCACCCGGATGGCTTCGCGGGATTCCGGAATCTTCACCTTTTCGAAGAGGTTGACGCGTTGTGCGGTGGTGCGGAGTTCCTCGGTGAGCAGAAGGCTTTGGCGTTCCAGCAGGGCGTGTTGAATGCGGAGTTCCACCCGTTTCATGATCAGCGCCTGGGCCTCGTCGAGCCATGGCGCGCTTTCAAATAAATCCAGCTCCGGGTTGTGAAAGTCTGAGGATTCGTACACCGGAATGGTGACGCCGGCAATGTTGGATTCCGAAATGCGGACCCGGTCCACCACAACCAAAGAGTCCAGGCTCTCTTTTGCCTCCGGGAAAAGGGCGGTCCAAAAACGGGCGGCATCCAGCACGGCGGCGCTTTCGGCCCTGTTCTTTTCCATGGCATGGGCAAGGGATTGCAGTTCCACTTGAAGTTGATGCTTTTTCAGTTGAAGCAGGGGTAGAAAACGTTCGAACCGCCTGAGCGCATCGCGTCGGCTTTTCAGTTCGATTTTTGTTTTCTTGATTTGCAGCATGGCGATCAGGCTTTTTTCGGCCAGAACTGTTCAACGATAGCAGAGGGCGCGCCGGTTTCCACAGGGTCGAAGCAGTCCGACAAAATCGTCCATCCTAAATCCAGAGCCCCTTCGAGCGGAATGTTTACGGTCAGGTCCATCATCTCCTTTTCGAAGCGGTCACCGTATTTCAGTAATTTCCGATCCCACGGCGTCAGACGGAACCCCATGGCTTGCTTTTCCAGGGTCTCCCGGAAAGAGGCGTAAAGCTGGATCATGGTGTTCATGATCGTCCGGTGATCGGCTCGTGTGCGTCCGTTCACATTTTGTTTAAGGCGGCTGAGCGAGCCGAAGGGTTCAATGCGCCCGCCTCGAAGGTAGAGCTGGCCTTCGGTGATATAGCCGGTGTTGTCGGGCACGGGGTGCGTGACATCGTCACCGGGCATGGTGGTGACGGCGAGAATCGTAATGGAGCCAGCCGTGTCGAAGTCCACGGCTTTTTCATAGCGGGCGGCAAGCTGGCTGTACAGGTCGCCCGGATAGCCGCGGTTGGATGGAATTTGCTCCATGGTGATGGCGATTTCCTTGAGCGCATCCGCGAAGTTAGTCATATCGCTGAGGAGCACCAGCACCCTTTTCCCCTGAAGGGCGAATTGCTCGGCGACGGCCAGGCTCAGGTCGGGGATGAGCAGGCATTCCACCACCGGATCGGACGCGGTGTGAATGAATAACACCGACCGGGAGAGCGCTCCGCTCTCGTCAAGCGTGTCCCGGAAGAACAGGTAGTCGTCATGTTTCAGCCCCATGCCGCCCAGAATGATGACGTCCACCTCGGCCTGGAGGGCCAGGCGGGCCAGCAGGGGGTTGTAAGGTTCGCCGGCGCGCGCAAAAATCGGCAGCTTCTGTGATTCGACTAGCGAGTTGAAAACGTCAATCATCGGGATGCCGGTGCGGACCATATGGCGGGGAATGATGCGCTTGACAGGGTTGACAGAAGGCCCGGCGATATCCACCAGATTGTCCCGCAGTTCGGGTCCCTTGTCGCGCGGGATCATGCTGCCATTGAAGGTGCGGCCCAGGAGCGCGTGAGAAAAAGGAACCCGCATCGGATGGCCGAGGAAGCGGACTTCCGCATCGGTGGCAATGCCGCGGGATCCCGCGAAAACCTGGATGGCCACATTCTGTTCTCGAAGGCCGATCACCTGGCCAAGGGAAGAGCCGCGACGGGAGGTGATCTGCGCCAGTTCGCGATACCGGACTCCTTCGGCCTGAACGTGAATGACGCTGCCGGTGATGTCGTCAACCCGGTTGTAAGTCTTACGCATCGGGGGTGGACTCCTCGATCATGGTTTCGAGCGCGTGCTGGGCTTCCTTGAACTCCGGCGTGTTCAGGACCTGCCGGTTCCAATCGCGAGTCATCTGGGTCAGTTGATGAAAGAACCGGCGGGCCGCTTCGTGGTTGGGGAACTGAAGAGGGGCCTTTAGAAACAGGTGAAGCACGCCGAAAACGTGCCGTTGGCGGTCTGCGCCTGTTGCGGAATCCACCTCGTGAAAGGCATCCTGTTGGAGATAGGAATTGTCCACGTATTCGCCTTTGAGATAGGTGACGAACTCCTCCGGGGTGACGCCTTCCTCGCCGACAACCTTCATCATTTGTCCGATTTCATGGCCGGCCCGGAGTGTCTGTCGGGCCGCGTCGACGGCGTCTCCGGGGATGATGCTGGGATATTTGCTCCAACTGTCCAGCGGGTCGATGGCCGGATAGCGGCGGGCGTCGGACCGGGCCCGGGACAGGCCGTGAAACGCGCCGACCACTTTGAGCGTGGCTTGGGTGACGGGTTCGTCAAAATTGCCACCGGCGGGACTGACCGTGCCGCCGATGGTGACGGATCCGGTGGAGCCGTCCTTGAGGCGGACCATGCCGCCGCGCTCGTAAAAGGAGGCGATGACAGACTCGAGATAGGCGGGGAAGGCTTCTTCGCCCGGTATTTCCTCAAGACGGCCAGACATTTCGCGCAGCGCCTGGGCCCAGCGGGACGTGGAGTCCGCCAGCAGGAGCACGTGCAAGCCCATTTGACGGTAATATTCGGCCAGCGTTGCTCCGGTGTAAACGGACGCTTCGCGAGCGGCGACGGGCATGGAGCTGGTGTTGCAGATGATGACCGTCCGCTCCATGAGGCTGCGGCCGGTGCGCGGGTCGGTGAGCGCCGGAAACTCGCGAAGCGTTTCCACCACTTCTCCGGCGCGTTCGCCACAGGCGGCTATCACGACTACGTCTACTTCCGCGTGGCGGCTGGTGAGTTGCTGGAGCACGGTTTTTCCGGCGCCGAACGGACCGGGAATGCAATAGGTGCCTCCGCGGGCCACGGGAAAAAAAGTGTCGATCGTGCGGATTTTAGTGACGAGCGTTTCCGTGGGGCGAAGGCGTTCCGCATAGGCTTTGATTGGGATTTTGACGGGCCAGGTTTGGATCATGGTCACGTCCCTTTCCGTGCCGCGCTCCGGGCGAAGTGTTGCCACCGTGCCTCCCGCCGGGTAGGAACCCGGCGGCACCATGGAGACCACCGTGGCGACACCGGGAAAGTCGAACGGAACCATGATGCGATGTGTGAACAATCCTTCCGGCACCGTGCCCAGAGTGTCTCCTGCGGTCAGGCAGTCTCCCGGGTGGGCCGTCGGCGTAAAGGCCCACAGAGCGCGGGGATCCAACGCCTCGATATAAGCGCCACGCTGGAGGAAAAATCCGCACTTTTCCGCCAGTCTCGGCAGGGGGTTCTGGAGCCCGTCGTAAATCTGGCCCAGTAACCCCGGGCCTAATTGAACGGAAAGGAGGCGCCCGGTGAACGTCACGGTGTTTCCGACGGCCAGCCCCGCGGTGTCTTCAAACACCTGCAAGTCGGCTTGCCGGCCGTGGACACGTACCACTTCAGACATTAACGGCGTGTCGTCCACCCGCGCGTACCCAACTTCGTTTTGGCCCACGGCGCCGTCAAAATTCACCCGGATGAGATTGCCGTTCACGCTGGAGATTTTTCCGGTTGCCACATTCATGCCGATGCCACCTGTTTTGGGATGAAGACGAAGGCGTGTTTCAGGCCCTTATTCGCGACGGATGCGGTCGCGTGTTCCAGAAGGGTCAGGCCGGAGTCCTGATCGAATGCGGCCCAGCGGCAGGCCATGCGAAGACGGAGGCCGTAACTGAATACCGATTCGGTGGAAAACGGATCAAGTCCCGCCAATTCGTCCAAAATCGTCCATCGTAATTGATCGAGCGAACGTTCCCGTTCGAGTGGGTCAGGCGCCTGGAAAGAGTTAGCCACGGCGGCTTGAATGAAAACGCGCGCGCCTTGCTGAGTCCGATGCCAGGTCTCCGAGACGTGGGGCTTTTTTTGCGACCGGAAACGGGCGATTTCGTTACGGAGTTCGGTTTCGCGATCCAGCCATTCCCGGGCGAACGGATGGCTGTTGTTTTCGCCGTTGGAGGTCAGTAAATCGAGCAGCACCGAGTGATCATTCGGCGTCAGATGCGTTTCGCAGAGTGTCAAAAAAGCGGTCAAGCTGAGCAACGGTTTGTGGCCGAGTTGTAACAAAGGCAGGCTGGAGACAAGAAAGTAATGATTCATTTTCCAGGCTCCTCGGTAATTGGCGGTCTGGCCGCCGCAGAACGGAGCAATTCGGCCAGATGGGGGCGAACCAGTCGTGCCAGGGCTTCGGCGATCGCCTCGGTGGTGAAGTCGTGTTCCACATGAAGGTCCTTGAATGCAATGCGAAAGCCCTGGATCACGTTGTTGGAAGAGCGGATTGTAATTCCCTGCGATGCGGTTTCCTGAAAGGCTTTGAGCATGAAATCGCGAATCGCGTTCACCTTGTCCGCCGGAACGGTCACTTCGAGTGCGGCGGCCGCGTGACCTTGGGCGAGATACGACTTGATGGCGTCGTGGAGAAATGTGTTAAAGGTTTCGGGTGTGAATGCGGCGTCGACTTTTTCCTGAAAAATCCGTGTGAAAAGGAGCTCCACGGATTGGGTCACGGTCAGGAGCATGTCGCGGGATGCCTGCTCAAGAGCCTTGCGGTTGCGGTCTGCATGGAGTTGGGACGAGGAGGCTGCCGTTTTCAGCAGAACGGAGGCCTTTTCCGCAGCTTCGCGTTCAATCCGGGTCGCCTCATCGCGGGCTTTTTCGAGAATGGCCCATGCTTCCGCATCGGCCTTGGAGATGCCTTCCATACGAATCTTCTCGATCAAATGCTGCAGTTGCTCGCTCATGTCATTTTCGCTTTCGCTCAAGAGGGTTGTGAACAACCTTGCATTGGAGAGTGTGAATGCTGGTTATTTTAGAGGGGAAATGTCTTTTACACAAGAAAAAGGAACCCGCATCAAGCGCCGCTCTTGACTTCACGAAAATAAATGGCTTACTGTAGTATCAAATCAGATGAGTATCTCTCGGAAAATGGTATTGTATCGAGTCTGATTTTGAAAAGTTAAAGCGATCGTAATCGCTGTCATTAGGGAATACGCGCTATTATTTCATCACATAAACCGAGTGTCCGTCTCCGCTAACAAGGGAAAGTTCCATGGCGTTGACGATCTGTGTTCTGGGCAGTGGAAGCTCGGGCAATAGCACCTATGTCGGCACGGAAGCCACAGGCGTTCTTGTCGATGCCGGCTTGAGCGCGCGGGAGACGTTACGGCGAGTTGAAGCAGCCGGTCTCTCGACAAGTCGGTTGTCTGCGGTGCTGGTAACCCATGAACACGGGGATCATACGGCGGGGCTTAGCGTGCTGCACCGACGGCACAAGTTGTCGTTATATGCCAATTCCGGAACAATCGACAACTATGTCAAGGCTAAGAATCGAGAAGAGGTTGCGGACTCCCTGAAATGGAATGTGTTCCAGACCGGCGCGCCGTTTGAACTCGGCGATCTTCGAGTGGACCCTTTTTCAGTCCCGCATGACGCCTTAGATCCCGTTGGCTTTATCTTCACCTGCCAATCCATTAAAATCGGCGTGGTGACAGACATGGGCATGGCCACCACGCTTATCCGCGAACGGTTGAGACATTGTCGCGTGCTGGTGGTGGAGGCGAATCACGACCTTCATATGCTGAAAAATTCAGGCCGGCCCTGGTCCCTGATTCAGCGCATCCTAAGCCGGCAAGGACATTTGTCGAACGAGGCTCTGGCCGATATGTTGGGCGAAATCGGTCACACGGGCATGACGGATGTTTTTTTGGCGCACCTGAGCCGGGATTGCAATGATCCGGCTTTAGCCGAAAAACACGTTCGAAAAGCGCTCGACAAACAGGGGCACAGTCATATTCGTCTTCACCTGACCTATCCCGATAAACCCAGTTTTACGGTTCAGGTCGATTGAACGCCTGGGAGCGTTAGGTGTTCAGGAAGGTCCTGACAGCCAGGAGGCTGGTTGCGGCCACCATCAACCACAGTGTGATTCCCTGTGCTAGTGCCCGCGCTCCGACGGTTCGAATCGTCTCCCGGGTCAGTCCTGTTCCGATCAAGAACAAAGTCAGGGTCAATCCGTGCCGGGCGGCGTTGGTGATCCAGCGATATCCGTTTTCGCCTTGCGGGTAAACCGTGTGAATGACAGCTGCCAGGACGAAAAACAAGATAAACCAGGGCAGCGTGATCCTCGTTTTTTTGCCCGGGGTCATGACAAGGACTCCCACGACTAGAGGAATGATCCACAAGGCACGCGCCAACTTGACGGTTGTGGCCAACCGAAGGGCTTCGTCTCCATACCCGGCGGCGGCGCCCACCACCGAGCTTGTGTCATGGATGGCGATGGCGGCCCACATTCCGAATTGCGTTTGCGTCAAACCCAGGCGATGACCGATAGGGGGGAAGAGCACGAGTGCCAGGGCATTCAGGATAAATACCGTTCCCAGCGCTACGGAGAGGGCCCGTTTATCGGCATGAATGGCGGACCCGACGGCTGCAATCGCGCTGCCCCCGCAGATGGCGGTCCCGGCAGAAACCAACAGGGATGCTTGTCTTTCCACTCGAAAGGCGCGCCCCAGAAGCCAACCTGCCGTCAGCGTGCCTAGAATGGTGGCGGCCGTAAAGCCAAATCCGGTTTTCCCTGCGATCCAGACCTGGGTGAGATTCATGCCGAAACCAAGGCCCGTCACGGAGGCCTGAAGCAGGTACTTTGCCGTTATTTGTGAGGCGGAGTGGAATGGCGCACCGGCGGTCAGCGCCAGGACCATTCCCATCGCAAGCGCCATGGGCGGCGAGATCCATTCCGTCAGGCAGGAGGCGCATAAAAGGGCGAATAGGGTGATTTGAATGGGCGCTTCGGGCTTCATGAAGGTGGCGTTTCCTGCCGATTGGATGAGCCTGCGGACGTTCGGGTTAATCGCGCAGCGAACATTCCGGTGCCGGGTCCATCCCAGGGCCAGAAGGTGGCCCATCCGGGCGTCGGTTTTCCGAGGAGCGGATTCAGAAAAGGCGTGAGCTTGAAATCGGCACGGGTTGTCAGAAACTGATCCAATACGCGGATGTTTTCCGTGTCGGTGAGCGAACAGGTGGCGTACACGAGCACGCCGCCGAGTTTCACGGCGTTGGCGACTCGTGTCAATATGGCCATTTGGGTTTCGGCATAGGCGGCAACCTGCGCCGGCGTCGTGCGCCAGCGCGCATCCGGATTGCGGGACCAGGTGCCGGTTCCGGAGCAGGGTGCATCCACCAAGACGCCGTCAAAGTGTTTAGCGGGCAGGGGATCCTGTGTTACATCCATGCCGCGTAACCGGATGCTTTGTTCCAAACCCGCGTGCCGGATCCGTTTGGCGGCTTCCTTCAAGGCGCTCGCCCGGACATCGGAGGCTAGAATGTGAGCCCGTCCATGGGTCAGATCCGCGAGATGCAGACTTTTCCCGCCAGCTCCTGCACAGACATCCCACCAGTTGTCTCCGGCTTTCGCTCCGGCGAGCAAGCTGATGGCTTGAGAGGACACGTCCTGGATTTCAATGCGGCCTTGACAGGTCGCGAGAAAATCTGCCAGATGGGCTTGATCGGGTGCTTGCCAGGCGAGGGGCAGGTGCGGGTGGGGAACGGGCGTTGATCCAATCGCAGAATAGGCCAGTCGAACCAAGGGCTCGCTGCCGGCTCGAACGCGGAGCCAGGTTGGGGGTCGAGTCTGGAAAGCATCGACGAGTCGAGTTTCAAGGTTCTCGTCGGTTTCGCCGGTGTCGGGTGAGGGCAGTAGTGCGGCCAGCTTGGCCGGGATCAGGAGCTGAGGTGAAGGGGCGTGATCGAGCTGGAGCCAGCGGGCGATTTGCCGGGCTTTGGCGCCCGTCGAATCGAGTGGTTCGGAGGGTGGGGGGAGCGGTGCGAGCAAGTCCATGGCCGGATGGGAATCGGGAAAATCGAGGCGGTAAGCAGCGGAGGCGCGGGTTGCCAAAGGGAGCTCGGACGCCAGGTCAGCCCACCCTCTCCAGCGAAAAAACGAGAAAACGACGCTGGAATACAGGCGTCGGTCCCGTGCTCCGAATTCATGACGTCGCCGGTAAATGTCCTGGAGCGTGGCATCAGCAGGAAAGCCTTCCTGCACGCGGCCGAGGATGGCTTCAAGCAGGTCGAGTATGGTCTTCGCCTGATGTCGAACCGCGTGACTGGGAAGATTTGGGATCATGTGTTGTTGAATGTAAGGCCCGGGCCGACGGGTTTCAACTTTTAAAGCTAAGAGGGAATGTCGATTATCCTTTTTTCATTGGCCATAATTTCATTGCCATAATTTTATTTGACACACACAGTCAATTTCGGGTAGTTTATTAAGAATTCTCCCCGTTGATCGTTTCGATCTCACGACTTCCCCACTTGCAAACGATCCGTCTTCCGTTTAATTCGGGGGATGGGGGGGTAGGCGGACTGACCTCTGCCTTTTCGGGATTCCGGAGTTTTCATGAAAAAAATCGCCCTGACGGGCGGAATCGCCTGTGGAAAAAGCCTGACTGGTTTGTTTATGACTGAGGAGGGGGTCCCGGTTTGTGATGCGGACCAGCTGGCCCATGCCCTCATGCGCAAAGGCCAGCCGGTTTATGATGACGTGGTTCAGGAATTCGGTTGTGAAATCTTGGATCGGGACGGTGAGATCGATCGACTTCGGTTAGGTCGTGTGGTGTTTGATGATCCGGGCCGGCGGGCCGTGTTGAATGCGCTGGTTCATCCCGCGGTGCGACACGCGATCCAACAGTGGCTGGAAGGGCATGCGGCCTTTCCGGTTGCGGTGGTGATTATTCCGTTGCTGTATGAGGCTGGGATAGAGATTGGATGGGATGCGGTGATCAGCGTGGCCAGTCCGCGCGATAATCAATGGACTCGGCTCATGGAACGGGGTTTGACGGAGCGCGAGGCGACGCAACGCTTGGCGGCCCAATTGCCGCAGGTGGAAAAAATGAGTCGTGCGGATTGGGTGATATTCAACAGTGGTACTCGGGAGCTGCTGAAGGAACAGGTGAAAGCCGTTCTTCGGCGCATTGTGGAGAGTTAGATATGGACGAAATGAAAAACAAAAGTGATTCTGAACGTAAACCGGTGCGTGCCCGCGGACCCCGTCGCCCCCGTGCCAAAGCCGATGCGCCCGCCGTTGATGAACCTCAAGCCGTTGTTCCTGCGTCTCCGGTAGAGGAGTCGATTCTTCCTGCCCCTGTGGCCGCTACCCCTCCTGCACCAGTCGTTGCACCACCCCCGCCTCCGGCTCCGGCGCCTGTGCTGGCGCCCCCACCCGTTCCTGCGCCTTCCAGGCCGGCTGTTCAGTCCGCCCCAAGCGGAACGCCTGGCGTCCAACCGCAAGGCTTTCCGCAGACCCGTCCCCATCCCCGTGATGCGGGTCGGCCGCCCATGCGTCCGATGATGCGCCGGCCGTCCCAGATGCCGCCTCCGCCCACGCCGGTTCCGGTCTTGCCTATCCGCGGCTTGCCCCCCCGTGAGTCGGGGGATACGTGGATGCCGGCCGGGACGCCGACCCAGCCGCCGCCGCGAAAGGGGAAAAACCTGGATTTGACCGAGCTGCAGCAGCAGTCGGTGCCTGAGCTCTTGAAACTGGCCGAGGAATTGGGCCTGGTGGAATTGGGCGCCGTACGCAAGCACGATTTGATTTTTGAAATTCTCAAGGCGAATGCCCGCTATAACGGGACCATGTACAGCCGCGGTGTTTTGGAGATCATGGACGACGGCTTTGGATTCCTTCGATCGCCGTTGAACAATTATCTGGCCTGTCAGGATGATATCTATCTGTCGCCACCTCAGATCCGCCGGTTTGCGATTCGTACCGGCGATCAGATCGAAGGCGAATTGCGCCCGCCCAAGGACAAGGAGCGCTTTTTCGCTATGGCGAAAGTGGAAAAGATCAACGGAGTCGATCCGGCGGTCTCCAAGATCCAGATCCCGTTCGAAAACCTGACTCCGCTGTTTCCCAATCGTCGGTTCATTCTGGAGACCAAGCCTGAAGAAGTGTCGATGCGGGTGATGGACCTGTTTACGCCGATTGGCATGGGTCAGCGCGGTCTGATTGTGGCGCCACCGCGAACAGGGAAAACCGTGCTGCTTCAAAAGATTGCCAACAGCATTTCGGCCAATCATCCCGATTGTTACCTCATTGTGCTGCTCATTGATGAACGGCCGGAGGAAGTCACGGACATGGAGCGCAACACCAAGGCCCATGTCATCAGTTCCACGTTCGACGAACCGCCTGAGCGGCATGTCCAGGTGGCCGAAATGGTGGTTGAAATGGCCAAGCGGATGGTTGAGAACGGGAAGGATGTCTGCATCCTGCTTGACAGCATCACCCGGCTGGCGCGCGCTTACAACACCGTGCAACCTCATAGCGGAAAGATCCTGTCAGGGGGTGTGGATGCGAATGCGCTCCACAAACCGCGCCGGTTTTTCGCGGCCGCCCGGAATACCGAAGACGGCGGCAGTCTGACTATCATCGCTACCGCGCTGGTGGACACGGGCAGTCGCATGGACGAGGTGATTTTCGAGGAATTCAAGGGCACCGGCAACATGGAGTTGTGCCTGGACCGGACGTTGGTGGACAAGCGCATCTTCCCGGCGATCAATGTTGAAAAATCGGGCACCCGGAAGGAAGAACTCTTGCTTCATCCGGACGAGCTGAATAAGATATGGATTCTTCGTAAGGCAATCAGCGGAATTCCTGCGGTCGAAGCCATGGAGTTGATTGTGGGACGCCTCAAGAAGACGAAGAACAACGTCGAGTTCCTGATGGCAATGAAGGAGTAAGTTGTGAGCGATATTCAAATACAGATTGAAACCGCGGGCCCGTGCCGCAAAACATTGGCGATCGTGGTTCCCGCTTCCGAGGTGGATAGCCAGTACAAGAAGCTCGTGGAGCTGTATTCCAAGCGGGCCCGTATTCCGGGGTTTCGTCCCGGTAAAGCTCCAGCCCAATTGGTGGAGCGCCATTACGGGAAGGATATCCGTGAAGAAGTGAAGGATTACCTTCTTTCTTTTGGCTATCGCCGGGCGCTCGAGCAGACGAAGCTCAACCCGGTGGCCGCCGTGGACGTCGCGGATGAATCTCCGGTCCTTTCGGGTTCTCCGTTTTCCTTCAAAGTGACCGTGGACCTGCCGCCAGCCTTTGACATGCCGGCCTACACCGGCATTCCGATTGAAGCGCAGAAGACCGAGGTGACCGAGGGCCAGATGGATGAGGCTGTCATCCAGTTCCGCGACCGTATGGCCCGATTCAATGAAGTCAAGGATCGTCCCGTCAAGGCCGGCGACATCGTCAAGATTGACTACCACGGCGTATGCGGGGAGAAGGCGGTTGAGGAGTTGGCTCCGGGCGCCGCCGGACTGGGGCAGGGCAAGGATTTTTGGCTTCGTACGGATGAGTTGGCGGATGCTGACTTTTTGCCGGGCGTGGCGAAAGCGGTGGAAGGAATAGACCTGGGCGCTGTTCGCGAGATCGCCGTTGCCTTTCCGGCCGAATATCATGTCAAGGAAGTTGCCGGTCAAGGCGCCGTTTATACGGTAACCGTCAAGGAAATCCGTGAAAAACTTCTTCCTGAAATGGACGAGGACTTTTTCAAAATGGCTGGCGTAACCAATCTTGATGAAATGAAGGCCCGGATTCGCGAAAACCTCCAGGGGTCGGCTGAACGGAAAGAGGCCGCCCGGCGTCTTGACGTGTGCGCCCGGCACCTTCTGGACAACACGCATATTGACGAGTTGCCCCAGACCCAAGTGCAAAGCGAGACCCAGCAGATTGTCATGAACATCGTGCGTGAAAACACCATGCGCGGCGTCTCGAGCGACCAGATCAAGGAACAGCGCGAAAGCATTTTGACGGCGGCGGCGCGCTCCTCCGAAGACCGTGTGAAGCTGTCTTATATCCTCAATCGTATTGCGGAAGCGGAGAAGATCGAGGTGTCCGAGGCTGACGTGACGAGCCATATCGCCATGATGGCGTCCCGCCAGCGGCAGTCGCCCGAAAAGTTGCGCGAGGACCTCGCCAAGAACGGACGTATCGAGGATGTTCGTCATGACCTACGCAACGAGAAGGCGCTTGAGTTTGTCGTTAAGAATGCGACCGTCAAGGTCGCCTAAACACGATTGGATAGCAGACACGATGAAGGCTTACAGCAACATCCTGATTCCCATGGTCGTCGAACAGTCGGGCCGAGGGGAACGGGCTTACGATATCTATTCCCGCCTGCTCAAGGATCGGATCATCTTTGTGGGAACGACGATCGACGACGATGTCAGCAACCTCATTATCGCCCAGATGCTGTTCCTTCAGAGCGAAGATGCGGACAAGGACATCAGCTTGTATGTGAACACCCCTGGTGGTTCGGTGACGGCCGGGCTGGCGATTTACGACACCATGCAGTTCTTGAAGTGCGATGTTGCCACCTATTGCGTCGGGCAGGCCGCCAGCATGGGCGCGATGTTGCTTGCGGCGGGCGCGGCCGGAAAGCGGTATGCGCTGCCTAACGCCCGGATCATGATTCACCAGCCCTGGGGCGGCGCGCAAGGCCAGGCCTCCGACGTCAGCATTCAAGCCCGAGAAATCCTGCGTCTGCGTGAACGCCTCAATGGCATCCTTTCCGCCCATACCGGAAAATCGGTCGAGACGATTGAAAAGGACACGGATCGGGACAACTTCATGTCCGCCGACGAGGCCAAGAAATACGGAATTGTGGATGAAGTGGTGGCCAGTCGGAAAACCGCCACCCCTAAAAAGTAACGGAATTGCCATGCCCAAGGAAGATAGCGGCGCTAAATGCTCGTTCTGCGGACGCCCCCGGCGGGAGGCCGGTAAGTTGATCGCGGGGCCTGATGTTTTTATTTGCGACAAGTGCGTGGGTCTGTGCAATGAAATTCTCCAGGTGGAAGAAAAAACCGTGGCGCCCACCTCGGTGTCTGTTGAAGCGCTCAAGGTTCCCAAACCCCACGAGATCAAGGAATTCCTGGATCACTATGTGATCGGGCAGGATTTTGCAAAAAAAGTTCTGTCCGTGGCCGTGCATAACCATTACAAGCGCTTGCAGCAGGAAACGTTTTTCGGGAAAGACGATCCTTTTGCAGGCGTTGAAATTGAAAAGAGCAACATCTTGATGATGGGGCCCACCGGGAGCGGGAAAACCCTGCTGGCCCGCACCTTGGCGCGTTGCCTGGATGTTCCGTTTAGCATTTCAGATGCCACAACCCTCACCGAGGCGGGCTATGTGGGGGAAGATGTTGAGAATATCCTGCTCCGTCTTATCCAGGCGGCTAATGGGGATGTGAAGAAAGCGGAACGAGGGATCGTCTACATTGACGAGATCGACAAAATCGCGCGGCGTATGGAAAATGTGTCGATCACGCGGGACGTTTCGGGCGAGGGCGTCCAGCAGGCCTTGCTGAAAATCCTGGAAGGGACCACGGCCAATGTCCCCCCGCAGGGGGGGCGCAAGCATCCGCAGCAGGAATACATCAAGATTAACACCGAGCATATCCTGTTCATTTGTGGCGGGGCGTTCGTGGGCCTTGACGATATCATCAAGCATCGGATTGAAAAGCAAACGCTTGGCTTTGGAGCCGATGTGACCGGCGAATCCGGCGTTTCGCAGTCCCTTAGCGTGGCCTCGGAGGATTTGCTCAAGTACGGCATGATTCCCGAGTTCATTGGGCGTCTGCCGGTTCTTGCGTCCCTGGAACCCCTGGCCGTTGAGGATTTGGTTCACATTTTGACGGAACCCCGAAACTGCATGGTCAAGCAATATCAAAAATTGCTGGCGATGGAAGGGGTCTCTTTGACGTTTAACGAGGGGGCGTTGCTGGAACTGGCCAAGGTGGCTTTTCGTAAAAAAACCGGCGCTCGCGGTTTAAGAGCCATTCTGGAACAGCTCATGCTTGAAATCATGTTTGAGGCACCGCGGGGAACAGGAGCCAAGCAGGTCAAGGTCACGCGCGCCATGATTGATCGGGAGTTCGCTGCGCGATCCGGTCGCAACCAGGCGGCTTGAGGCGATTCAGTAAAACTCAACCGGTTTGTTCAAGGCGTCCAGGCACAACACCTTGGGTTTGCAGCTCTTTGCTTCGACAGGGTCCATGATGGCGAAGGAGAATATAATCACCCGGTCCCCTTTGACTCCTTTATGGGCCGTGGCGCCGTTCAAGCAAATCGTGCCGGAGCCGCGCGTCCCGGGAATGGCATAGGTTTCAAAGCGATTTCCATTTTCGACGTTCGCAATGAGGATTTTTTCATGGGACAGCAAGCCCACCGCGTCCATCAGGTCTTCGTCGATGGTTAGGCTGCCGTGATAGTTTAGCTGAGAGTCTGTGACTCGGGCCATGTGTAATTTGGATTTCAACATGATCAACTGCATGGGGCGTTCTCTCCGTTTCCTAATCAATCTATCCGCTGCTCCGCTTGCATGCAATACTGAATTCAGGCGGGCTTCAATGTAAACGGATGCGGCAGCAAGTCCGCCAGTGTGAAACGGTGAACGCGGTCCACCTGGTCGAGCGAGGCGAGCAGGCATTCGAGCGAGGGGGACGCAAACTCCGCCAAGACTTGTCGACACGCGCCGCATGGTAGCGTCGGTTCCGGGCCCGTTCCAGCCACAATGGCGATTCGCACGAACCTCTGGCATCCAGCCGTAACCGCCTGAGCCACCGCCGCGCGCTCGGCGCACATGGACAGCCCGAACGACGCATTTTCAATGTTACAACCTGTGAACAGGCGGCCATCGACGGTCTCCAGGGCGGCCCCTACCGGAAACCCGGAGTACGGGGTGTAGGCGTGCGTTGCGGCCTCGCGCGCGGCTGTGAGCAGGCGTTGTTCCGCGGAAATCATGAAGCGCCTCCGGTGAACAGGGTGGATGTTGAAAGCTTCTTCCAGACACCGTCCAAGAGATGACGAACCTGGTCGCCCGAGTTCTGAAGAACGGCCAACACCTCGTCATGGGATAATGACGCGCTCGACAGGCCGGCGGCGGTATTGGTCACGCATGACAGGGCTGCGACCTTGAGCCCCGAGGCACGTGCCATGATCGCTTCGGGGACCGTCGACATGCCGACGATGTCTGCGCCGATCTGGGCCAGCATCCTTGTTTCCGCGGGGGTTTCGTAAGAAGGGCCTGACACAGCGGCGTAAATGCCGTCCGTGAGCGTGAGGTTCAAGCCCCTGGACACGGCGGTGATTAGATCATTCCAGATTGAATTGTAGATGTGGGTCATGTCGGGGAAACGATTGCCCCAGAGGGTTTGATGGGGGCCCCGGAGAGGGTGGTCGCCCATCAGGTTGAGGTGGTCCCGGATGAGGATCAGCGCGCCGGGTTTAAGATCGGGACGGATGCCGCCAGAGGCGTTGGTTAACAGGACTCCTTGTGCGCCGAGGCTTTTCAGCAAATAGATGGGTAGCACCACGGGCAGCCAGCCTTCCCCTTCATACCAATGCCGACGGCCCTTGAAAATCAGGGTTTGAATCCCGTGACTTTCCGCCACGATCACCTTTCCGGTATGGCCGGCGACCGTTGAGCGGCCAAGGCCTGGAATGGCATGGGCATCACAGGAGTCCAATTCCAGGAAGGAATCAACCACGGTGCTCCACCCGGATCCGAGAATCAGTCCCAGTTGTGGCGAGAGGCCCGGAAAGCGCTGGCGAATGGCTTTCCCCGCGCTTTCCAGAACGCCGGCCTCCAGATGAGGGAAGGGGGTCATGGCTGGTTTACCCCCATGTCGGCAAGGAGGATGGGGGGCGGTGTCACGGGACAATCGGTGAACGAGTACGCTTTTTCGACAAAGGACAGAGCCGCTTCGATTCGGGCGGGACTGTTTGCGTAAAGCCGGGCGATGGGTTGCCCGCGGCGAACGGATTCTCCTACTTTCAGGAGGTGCGTGATGCCGGCCGAAGGATCGACGGTGTCGTCTGTTTTAGCGCGGCCTGCTCCCAGGAGGACACATGCCCGCCCTATGTCTTCCGCATTCAAGCGTGACACCCACCCGTCGGATGGAGCGGCAACTTGCACCGAGTGAATCGATGTGCTTTCGATGTGGTCGGGATCGGCGAGAAACGAAGCGTCACCGCCGTGCCGGCGAACCATGTCATGGAATCGGGATTCGGCGGCACCGGAATGAATGGGTTCTTCCATCAAGAGCCTGGCCTCGGCATCGGATTGTACCCGGCCGGCCAATCGAAGCATTCGGGCACCCAAGGCGAAGGTGACCGTCATGAGATCGTCGGGGCCATCGCCGCGCATCGCGCGGACCACTTCGGCGATTTCGGGCCGGTTCCCGGCGGATCGGCCCAGCGGCTCGTCCATCCGCGTGATCAAGGCGGAGACGGGCAGGCCCATATCCCGGCCTACGGCCATGAGAGAGCGAGCCAATAATTCGGCATCCTTCCGGTGGCGCATGAACGCACCCGTGCCGCATTTGACGTCGATCACCAGTCCGGTGAGAGATTCAGCCAGTTTTTTACTTAGGATGCTGGCCGTGATCAGGGGGATGGAAGGAACGGTTCCGGTCACGTCCCGCAGTGCATAGAGCTTTCGATCCGCCGGGCAGAAGCGAGGCGTCTGCCCTGTGATGGAACAGCCACAGTCGCCGATCACATGAACGAATTCTTCGGTGGTCAGGTCGGTGCGATAACCCGGAATGGACTCCAATTTGTCGAGGGTCCCTCCGGTGATGCCAAGCCCGCGGCCTCCCACCATAGGAACGGCCAGGCCGCAACAGGCCATCAGCGGGGCGAGGATGAGCGACACCTTGTCGCCAACTCCGCCGGTTGAATGTTTGTCGATCCGGGGCCGGTTGATCAGTCGAAGATCGATTGAGTCACCGGATTCCAGCATGGCGCGAGTAAGCGCGGAAACCTCGGGCGGCGTCATGCCCTGGAAAAAGATGGCCATGGCCAGGGCGGCCATCTGGTAATCGGGAATTGTGCCCTGGGTGAAACCCGAGACGAATGCCTGAATTTCATCGTGGGTGAGGGGGGCGCCATCCCTTTTCTTCTCGATGATCCACTGGGGTACCATGGAAGTCATGCTACCCCGTGAATCCGCCATTGACAAGGGATTAAAGCATGGAAGAATATGATCTCATATGCAGGAAGGGGATAAATTGGGTATGGATCTGTTTTCGAAGGTTTTGGAAAATCCGAAAGCGTATCAGTTCGAAGTCGAAACGCTGGGCTCCTGCCTGAT
Organism: PVC group bacterium; assembly: GCA_945898015.1. Taxonomy (GTDB): domain Bacteria; phylum Verrucomicrobiota; class Kiritimatiellia; order CAIKKV01; family CAIKKV01; genus CAIKKV01. Next base: position 22,442 of record CAMDGM010000021.1, read on the forward strand.
TGATTCTCCGGTGCGGATTCAGGAATTTCTGACTGAGGGTTCCCGGTGTGTCCTGACCTTGGATGTGGATCAGTTGAGCCAGACTCACGAAAAATTCGGCGTGATGCCGTCTTTTGAATTCGCCGGGCCACATCGGAAGATATTCCATGATCCCGCCTGGAGCCGCGCGGCGATCGTCACTTGTGGCGGGTTGTGCCCCGGCCTTAATCATGTGATTAAAGGAGTTGTGGAAATACTGACCTTTGATTATGGCATCAAAACAATCTATGGGATTCGGTATGGGTATCGGGGCTTTATTCCCCGGTTGGGCCAGCCTCCGCTCCTGCTGGATCCGGAAGTTGTGGACACGATTCACGAGAAAGGCGGCACGATCCTGGGTTCTTCGCGAGGCGCACAGGACACCGGTGAAATCGTGGATACGCTCATCCGCATGAACATCAACCTTTTGTTCTGCATCGGGGGGGATGGAACCCTGCGTGGCGCGAGTGAAATATCCGATGAATGTCGTAAACGCCGGTTGGGGGTCAGCGTGATCGGGATTCCCAAGACCATCGACAACGATCTTAATTTTGTGGGGCGTACGTTCGGTTTCGAGACCGCTATCGCGGAAACAACGCCAGTGATTCAGTCCGCGCACACGGAAGCCAAGGGCGTTTCAAATGGCATCGGGCTGGTCAAGTTGATGGGGCGGGATTCGGGGTTTATCGCGACCTATGCCTCCCTGGCGCATCCGGTTGTGAATTTCTGCCTGATTCCGGAACTCGATTTCACCCTGACCGGGGAAAGCGGATTACTCAGCGCCTTGCAACGCCGGTTCAAAAGCGGGAAAGATCATTGTGTGATCGTGGTGGCTGAGGGGGCGGGCCAAAAACTCATTCAAGATGAACCTGAGCGTCGCGATGCTTCTGGAAATATCTTGAAAAAAGACATTGGCGAGTTCCTGCGGCGTGAAATCCAGACCTTCTTCGATGGCCTTGGAGTCGAAACGTCGGTCAAATATTTCGATCCCAGTTATTCCATTCGAAGCGTGCCTGCTCGGGGTACTGATGCCATACGCTGCTATCTGCTGGCGCGCCACGCCGTTCATGCCGCCATGGCGGGCCGGACGAATTGCGTGGTGGGCAGCCCCCATAACAACAATCATTCCTACTGCCTGATTCCGATTCCCCTGGCCACGCGTGAACGGCAGAAGGTGGATTTGCGAAGCGACTTGTGGAAGGCCGTGGTGGATGCCACGTGCCAGCTCCACTATTTTTCGAATGGCGCTGAGAAAAACCGGATGGGCTAGCCGTGAGGATGTCATGAACGAAGGGCAACAGGAAAAGTCGTCTCCGAATCTGCATTTCGTCCGCCAAATCATCGCGGAGGACAACCAGTCTGGAAAGTTTGGCGGCCGGGTTTGCACCCGGTTTCCGCCGGAACCCAACGGATATCTCCACATCGGGCATGCCAAGGCGATATGCCTTGATTTCGGGATGGCCCAGGAGCACGGAGGGCAGTGCCATTTGCGGATGGACGACACGAACCCGGTCAAGGAAGACGTCGAGTATATCGAAGCCATTGAGCGGGACGTGAGATGGCTTGGATTCGATTGGGGGCCTCACTTCTACTTTGCCTCGGATTATTTCGGACGCATGATCGAGTGTGCCGTCCAGTTGATTAAGATGGGTAAGGCCTATGTTTGCGAGCTGAGCGCGGAGGAGTGGAAAGAGTACCGGGGTGTTCCGACTCGACCCGGGAAGGAAAGCCCGACTCGAAACCGCAGTGTGGCGGATAATTTAGACTTGTTCGACCGCATGAGGCAGGGAGAATTTCCGGATGGGTTCTGTGTCCTGCGGGCGAAAATCGATATGGCGTCTCCCAACATTCACATGCGGGATCCGGTTCTTTACCGCATTCTTCATGCGGCGCACCCGCATACGGGTGACTTATGGTGCGTGTATCCGACCTATGATTTTGCTCATGGGCTGGAGGATTCCTTCGAGCAGATCACCCATTCGATCTGTACGCTCGAGTTTGAAGTGCATCGGCCTCTGTATGATTGGTTCCTTGAAACCCTGGGCTTGTACCATCCTCAACAAATCGAGTTCGCCAGGCTGAATCTCAGTTACACGGTCATGAGCAAGCGCAAGTTGCTGGAGTTGGTCAAGGAGGGGCTTGTTCGCGGTTGGGATGATCCGCGTATGCCCACCCTATGCGGATTACGCCGGCGAGGATACACGCCGGAGTCGATTCGCGCTTTCTGCGACGTGATAGGCGTCACAAAATTCAACAGCCTGACCGATCTGGCTTTGCTCGAGCATTGCGTGCGGGAAGATTTGAACAAACGATCATGGCGCGTTATGGGCGTGATTAAACCCCTCAAGCTGGTGATTGAAAATTATCCCGCGGATGGCGAAGAGACGTTTGAGGCCGTTAATAATCCCGAGGACCCATCGGCCGGGACCCATCGGGTGCCCTTTTCGCGGGAGCTTTGGATCGAGCAGGACGATTTTATGGAGATGCCCCAGAAAAAGTTTTTCCGGCTGGCGCCCGGGCAGGAGGTCCGCTTGCGGTATGCCTGTCTGGTGACTTGCACCGGCGTGGTGAAAAATGCCGCGGGTGAGGTGGTGGAGGTGCGTTGTACGTACGATCCCTTGTCTCGTGGTGGCACCTCGCCCGATGGACGGAAGGTCAAAGGGACGATCCATTGGGTCTCCGCCCGTCATGCCATGGCTTCTGAAATGCGGCTGTACGACAGGTTGTTTACCGTTGAAAATCTGGCCGACCTTCCTGACGGTAAGGATTTTCGAGAGGCGCTCAACCCGGCCGCCTTGACCGTGGTGCCAGGCTTTGTGGAGCCGAGTGCAGGCCAAGCCGTGGCCGGAACGCGGTTCCAATTTGAACGGATAGGCTACTTTTCGGTGGATCCTGACTCCAAGCCTGGTTTTCCGGTTTTCAACCGCACCGTGACGCTCAAGGATTCGTATAAGGCGGTGGGTGCGCCGGCATGACGCCTGATGACGTTCCGGTGGTATATCGGAGGTTGAAACAATATTTCGAGACCCACCCTTCACCCGTGGCGGACTTCATCGCGACGCGCACGAATGATCCCTTCCGCGTACTGGTGGCGACTATATTAAGCGCCCGGTCAAGGGATGCCATGACGCTTCACGTGTGTGCCCGTTTGTTCAAACGGGTCACGACATTCGACGACCTGGCGCGCATGCCTGTTGAATCCCTTGAGAAAGAACTGCATCCGCTTGGTTTTTTCAGGTCGAAAACGCGTCTGCTGAAAGCATTGCCGGAAGCGGTGTCACGCCTGTTCAAGGGGCGTATCCCGGAGACGATTGAGGAGCTTGTGCAGCTGCCCGGGGTGGGGCGGAAGACCGCCAACCTGATCGTGATGGAAGCCTTCGATAAGCCCGGCATGTGCGTGGACGTTCATGTTCAGCGTATTTGCAACAGGCTCGGCCTGATCCGGACGCGAACGCCGCGGGAAACAGAGAATCGACTGCGTGATTTATTGCCAATGCGGTATTGGAAAACATGGAACCGTTATCTGGTGGCGTTTGGCCAAACTCAATGCCTGCCGCGAACGCCCCGATGTTCCAACTGTCCCTTGCGATCCTATTGTGTCACCGGGCGGGAAGCCTCTTAGCGCTTGCCGTAACGATGTGCTTCGTCATAGAGGGCGAGAATGTTTTCGATCGGGGTGATGGGTTGCATGGCATGACAGGAACAGACAATGTAGCCGGTATTGTCCGAGGCCAGCGTGTCGATGCAGTGGCGAACCTCGGCTCGGACGTCCTCCGGTGTTCCGAAGGGAAGGATTTTCTGGTTTTCAACACCGCCATGGAAGCATAGCTTGGCGCCAAATTCGGCCTTCAGCTCCCGGGTGTCCATACCGGGACAGTTCCATTGGACGGGATTCAAGATGTCGATTCCCATTTCGACCAGGTCGGGGAGGAAAACGAGGCAACTCCCGTCGTCATGATGCATGACGCGGATCCCGAATTCGCGGGCCAACTGAATCATTTTTTTGTGGTGAGGCTTGTAGAATTCCCGGTAAAGAGCGGGAGAGATCAGGGGGCCGGTCTGGCTGCCGAGATCGTCTGTCACCTGGGTGACGTCAATAAGCCCCTCGCACACTTCGAACATTTTGCGGTGGTACGCCAGGAAAAAATCAGAGATTTTCCCGATCAACACGGTGGCGAATTCCGGATCTTCAAGAGGATCTAGTAACGATTGTTCGATGCCCCGCAGCAGGTTGTGATAATAAAAGGGAGCCATATATCCGCATTGAACGGCATGGGTTTTGCGGGCCTCCCGCAAAATGGCGGGCATCGCTGAAAAGTCAAACCATTCCGCCCGAGGCCAGGGATAGGCCAGTAGGTCATCAAGGGTGCGCGCTTGGGCGAGGGAAGGAACGGCCACCTCGCTGTATATACCGGTTCCATAGTCTATATTCTTATTACGGATACCCCACCAGTCGATCGATTCCCCTTTCGGCATGACCGGTAGAGCGGGGCCGGTATAGATTGGATCGGCGCTTTTGAAGCCGTCAAGGTGAAGAAGCGAAAACAGATCGACGTTTTCGCCAAAATGGCGGCGCAGGTTAACAAGGACTTCGGGTGTTGCCCAGAAATCGGTCGGAATTCGGTCGAGTGGCTGCCGGGCGATGGCGCCTAGTATGCGTTCACGGGCGTTCATAGGATTCTTTCTGTTGCTGGTGTTGAACAGGACAGATGAAATTTGATCGGTTTGTTTATCATGTTCTCGCGCAAAGGCAAATGCCAACGATATAACGGTCTGCTTGGAAACACAACCTGTACTTTGCGGCGGGAATCGTGTAAACTAAAACCATGATTTTGAGCAGTATAAGCGGCCGTTTCCGTCTGTGGTTGGCTCTTTTGGCGGTGCTGATGTTGGCTTGGTGTTGGGCGAACCTCTTCAGCCGAGGGCGCGACGCCGATCCACGGATGCACGCGATGGGGTCAGGTGCTGTTATTCCTCACGAACAGTCTGTCACCAACTCTTATTCCGGCCCAAGCCCGATGACCCAGTCAGCACCGGATGTTCGGGAATTTCCGGTACCGTTTGATTCCCCGTTGTTGGCGCAGTTGCGCGCCGAGTTTAATTGGCGAAATCCTCCGCCTGATCCGTTGGTTCCGGAGTCTCGTCAACTCCTGTTGATTAATCGTGTGATTGACACCACAAAACCGGCAACAAACCGGGCGGATGTAGGACGGGCGCCTGTCCCCACCACGCGCGGGACGCTTCCCTTCCTGATTCAGTTCGCTGGGCCAGTTTCCGAAGCACGGAAGAATTCTGTCCGACAGGCGGGTGGAATCTTGCGCGGGTATATGCCGGTCAACGGGTGGGTGGTCGAGTTGAACCCGGCCGCCTGCGGGGTCGTCCGAGCGTTGTCGGACGTTCAATGGGTCGGCGCTTATGAGCCTTCGGACAAACTCCAGCCGGTTCTTGCTCATTTACTGACACGGTTTCCCGGTGATGATCGCGCGGTTGAACTGACCATCAGCTGCTTCGACCCCGGGGATGCCTCCGTTGTGGCGATTTGGCTGAAGGCGCGTGGCCAAATGATTCATTCCGAGGAGGCCCGAAGCACAGATGGACGGGTGAGGGCGCTTGTCTCTCTGGACGTCATCCCGGACCTGGTCAGCCTCGGGGCGGTGCAGGGCGTGGAGGAGACCCTTCAGCCAGTCCTCTATAATGACAAGGCGGTTATTTCGTCCCATATGAATGCGACTTCAATCTGGTCCCGGTATGGCCTTACAGGGAAAAACCAGATTGTCGGGCATGCGGACACGGGGCTCGACGTCGGATCCACGAACGGCATTCACCCTGACTTTGCGGGCCAGGTGCAGGCGGTATTTGCGTGGGGACGCGTTAATGATTGCAGCGACACCAATGGACATGGCACGCATACGGCCGGCTCGATTCTGGGCAATGGGGCAATGAGCAGCGGTCAGTATCGTGGTGTGGCTTGGGAATCGCGGCTGGTTCATCAGTCTGTCATGTCATCCTATGGGTCGTTGAGCGGGCTGACCAATCTGACTGCTCTATATCAACAAAGCTTTAACAATGGATCCCGAATTCATTCAGATAGTTGGGGCGACGATCGATATCTTGGTGTTTATACAGCCCTATCGCGCGATACGGACGAGTTCATGTGGAATCATCCCGAAATGTTGATTGTTTTTGCAGCCGGAAATTCGGGTGTCGATAAGTCGCCGGCGAACGGCGTCGTGGACTCCGATTCAATCGGATCGCCGGGTACCGCCAAGAATGTGCTGACCGTGGGGGCCATGGAAAACGATCGCGAATTTAATACGGGTGGGTATACGTGGCGTCAATGGGGTGCCAGTGCCTGGCCGAGTTCTTTTCCCTCGGCACCCATTTACAATGATTTGCTTTCGTGGAGTTATTCCCCATCCCCATACCTCCAAGGCATGGCCGCTTTTTCCAGTCGCGGCCCTACGGATGATGGCCGCTTCAAGCCGGACGTTGTGGCGCCCGGTACGGACGTGATCTCCGTCCGGTCACGTGTGGGCTTGAGTTCGGGGTGGGGGGTGGCCGCGAATACGAATTATATGTTTGATGGCGGTACTAGCATGGCTTGCCCTTTAGTGGCAGGCTCTGCGGCCTTGGTGCGCCAATATCTCGTCGAGCGGGCTGGCCTTACAAATCCGACTGCCGCGCTGGTCAAGGCCATGATGATCGGCGGTGCCCGGAGCATGACGCCGGGTCAGTACGGGACCGATCAATATCGGGAAATTCCAGCTGCAAGTCCAAACAATGTGGAAGGATATGGACAAGTGGATGTCGGGTCCTCCGTTTATCCAACCGGATTGGCTGTCCGATGCCTGGATTGGCAGGTCATTACGACCGGCAAGGTGATCACAAACATGTTCACCGTGGCGGCCTCGAACACGCCGGTTTCCGTCGTGTTGGCCTGGAGCGATTGTCCACGCACCGACGGAGCGAGTCGTGACTTGGTCAACGACCTGGACCTGACTCTCGAAGGGCCGACCGGATTGGTTTACTATGCAAATGGCGGCACGAATTTCGACCGGCTCAACACGGTTGAAGCGATCCGGTTGACCTCGGCTGCTGCCGGCATCTATAAGGCTCGTATCACCGGATATAATGTGCCGGTCAATACACAGCGCTGCGCTCTCGTTGTTCGCGCGGCCATGGACCAGTCGCCTGAGTTGCGTTATTCACCGCCGGCCCCTGTTCTGTTAAGCACGAATGCCTGTCCGATATCGGCGCTGGTTACTTATTTTGCTTCCCTGACAAATGGTGAGGTCCGTCTATGCTGGACCACGAACGCGGCAGGTGGCTTGTATAGTACAAACCTGCTTTCCTGGTCCGATGGACATTCGTATACGGGCGCAATCCCCGCCCAGACGATTGGGACAGTTGTCTCTTATTACCTTTCGGCCACGGTTTCCGTGTATGATGTCCGGTACCCATCCAATGCGCCGGCCTCGCTTGCTTCAGTAGCGTTCAGTGGGATACCCGTTTCCCTGGATGTTTTCGGCACCCGAACCAATTCAACGGTTGTCACGCCCGACTATGGCCACCATTCTTATCCGAGCGGTTCACTGGTCCAGGCGACGGCTCAAGCGGTCTGCACCTCGGGGACCACCTGGCGGTTTCTGTGCAATGGATGGACGGGTACCGGGCTGAGCCCTACAAGCTCGAATAGCGCCAATGCTGATGTCACGCTCAACGGAAATGCCACACTGACCTGGCAGTGGAATGAAGAGGTGTTGCTGACACAGAACTCCTCGCCGGCCGGGGCCGTGGACCAGACTTCCTGGCATGTTACAAACAGCTTGGCCGCTACGGTAGAGGCCTGGGCCTTCGCCTGGGATACGTCGGTGACGCCCGAAGTGCCCTACGGTCTGGCTGGGTGGATCGTGGACGATGTGCTCTGGACGAATTCGCTGGGACAGGCCCCTAATCCAGCCACTGGCATTTTCATGAATCGCCCCCGCACGGCGACGGCCTGGTATTTGCCCTATTGGCTCGATTCGGATGCCAACGAATTGCTGGATTGGTGGGAATATAGGAATTTTGGAAGTCTGGGAATTGCGGCGGCCACAGACGATCCGGATGGAGATGGGTGGATGAATTATTACGAGAATCTGGATAATACAGATCCTTTGGATGATTACTCCTTCCCGACGCCGCCTGGCATCTCTTTTACGCCTCTGGTTTCTCCCCAGACGTCCCCGCCGCCTTGGTTGATCAGCGCGGTGATTACCGATAATTTCACCGTGGCGGATGTCGCTGTTTTTTGGACAGCGAACGGCGGCCCGGTTCATACGAATTCGTTGACGTATGTTTCCAGCGATATGTATCAGGCCAATATCGATCCAGGGGGCGGATCGGTAGTTACCATGCTTTACCAATTAGCCGCTGCTGATTTGATTCCACTACAAACCGATACCGCCGTTTTTTCGACGGATTCGTTGTATCCCATTTTACGTTTTGCGCCTACCAACTTCGGGACCGTACGGCTCACTCGCGAGCTGTTTAGTCAGCCGGTTACGGTGGCCAATGACGGCAATCAGCCGCTTTCCTGGCAAGCGGTGGCACTGGTGTCATCGCTCCAGGATTCAATGGAAAACGGGACTAATGGATGGGCTCATGCGGGCAGCAACGACACTTGGCATTTGTCCAAACGTCGCTTTGCTAGTTCATCTAATGCCTGGTATTGCGGTTCGGAGTCCTTGCAATCCTATTCGGCCGGCATGAACGCGCGCCTGGTTTCCACAGCTCTGACAGTCGGTGCGAATGGTGTGTTAAGTGTCCATCATTGGCTACGGGCAGAGCCTGGTGCCGGAACCTACTATTGGGATGGCGGAGTAGTCCGCATTTCCACGAATGGAGGACAGACCTATTCAGACATTGCTCCGATCGGTGGATATCCACATCGAATTGTGCCGAATGTGGAATCGCCGTTTGCTGCCAATACACCCTGTTTCGGAAGTAACGACTGGATCGAGTCCCGCTTTGATCTGTCGGTCTATTCGGGGGCTGTTGCGAGGATTGCTTTTGTGTTTGGATCGGACATGAATACCCAAGATGAAGGGTGGTATATCGATGATGTCTGGATCGGTTCAACGTTGTCCGGGCTTTCGACGACGGGTGTCGTGGCCGACACTTATGTCGGGGGTGTGGCCTCAAATCCGTTCTCGTTGACGATGGCGCCTTTGGCCTTGCGAGCACAGGCTGATGTAGCGGGCGCTATCCGGATGGACCATTCCGCGCCGGGCCATGGCGGCCTTGACCTGATCCCGTTTCATTTCCGACGCCCGGCGTTTTTGACTGTCGAGAACGGTTCAAATGGGTTCACGACGCCCGTTCAGGCGGATTTATTAGACGCGGAGGGTACCACGATGACGGTGGTGGCTTCCAGCGGCGCCCGCATCACATCCATCAGCACAAACGGGGTGCCCGTTCCGGAGGTCTTCAGTTTTGGCAGTACGCAATATACAAGGCTCTTTCAGGGATTAGCCGCTGACGTTATGGTCACGACCCGGTTTGCAAGGGTTTGGAATGTAACGGTTGGTGTACATGGGCCGGGCACTGCCCAGCCGCTTGGCACATTTCCCGTGGATGAGGGGCTGTCGACGAACATTCATCTCCAAGCGGACGCCAATCAGATGATTTGGAATGTGGTGGTGAATGGCGCGGGCGTGCCGGCTGCGGGAGGGGTGTCCCAGTACATCCTTCCGATCAATGCTGTTTCGACGAATCACGACGTGATGGCGGCGTTCGGAGGCGTCACCTTGACCGGACTGCCCGTGGCGGTGGAAGCGGCCTGGATGCGGCAATATTTTCCGGGCGAGTGGAATTTCGATGCGCTGGCCGTATTGGATACGGACGCGGATGGGATGGTAACATGGGAGGAGTATGTGGCTCGAACGATTCCTACCAACACGGCTTCGGTGCTACGGATTGATAAGCCACCCGTGATCTCAAACGACGGTTCACATTTGACATTAGAGCTTCACTTTCTGTCTGTTTCTGGGCGCATCTATCAGGCCCAGTCAGTTCCCGATATGGGCGGAATATGGAGTAACACCGGTGATTTTGTCACGGCTACTGGCGCTTTTGAGCGGATCCGGATTGTTTTACCCTCCTCTGTTAATCGTTCTTTCTTTCGAGTTAGCGTTCTTCCATAAACCCTGTCAAATAGGACACTTGCCACGTCTCAATCCGGAAGCTAGTATTAACTTATGAATAAACACGGACTGTTGTCGCGGCGTGAATTTGTCATTGCAGGTGGCGTTACGGCCGCGACGGTACTTTCGGGTTGCGCCACGAACCCGGTCACCGGTCAATCACAACTCATGTTGGTGTCCGAACAGCAGGAAGTTGAAATCGATCAAGAGGCTGCGCCCCACCAATTTTCTGCCGATTATGGCGCCATGCAAAATCCCGCCATGAATGCGTATGTGGATGAGGTGGGAAAACGGATTGCCGTATTGTCGCAACGGCCACAGATGCCGTATTCCTTTCGCGCATTGAATGCCGTACACGTGAACGCCTACACCTTTCCCGCGGGTAGTGCGGGCGTTACCCGCGGCATCTTGCTTGCCATGGAAGACGAATCCGAATTGGCCGCTCTCCTGGGGCACGAAGTGGGCCATGTCAATTACCGGCATATGGCAAGCCGCCAAAGCAAAGCCATGATGACCCAGCTCGCCCTATTGGCGGTGGTGGGAGCGGTGGAAGCCACCAATAAAAAGTACACCACGTTGGCCGTTGGACTCGGATCCCTGGGGTCGGGCCTGTTGCTGGCCAATTACAGCCGTCAGGATGAGCGCCAGGCCGATGAAAGCGGCCAGGCCTATCTGGTTAAGGGGGGGTATCACCCTGACGGCATGGTCCACTTGATGGAGCGGTTGGTCGCCCTCAATACCAGCAAACCCTCCATGCTCGAGGTCATGTTTTCAAGCCATCCGATGAGCACCGAACGTTATGATACGGCCGTCAGGCGTTCGGCGACGGACTATGCCGCCTTCCAGAATCAGAAGACCAATCGTGAACGGTATATGGATATGACGGCTTCCATCCGGGCGCAGAAGGACGCCATCGTGGCCATGCAAAACGGCATGAATGCCCTCGGTGAGAACAATGTCGGCGAGGCGGAACGGCAATATGCCTCGGCGCTATCCTTGCAACCACAGGATTACACGGGGTTGTTGACCATGGCGAAAATTCAGCTGGCGCTGAAACGTTTTCCCCAGGCCCGCGACTTTGCGAACCGGGCCAGAGCCGTATATCCGGAGGAGGCTCAGGCCCGGCAGGTTTGCGCGCTGTCTGCGCTCAATTTGCGGCAGTTTGATGCCGCGTATGCAGACTTTGATGCTTATGATCGCATGTTGCCTGGGAATTCGGTGTTGGCTTTTTATAAGGGATTCACGCTTGAGCAGATGGGGCGGAAGAAATTGGCCGCCACCGAATTTCAACGGTACCTGCAATCCAATTCATCCGATGATCAGTCCGCGTATGCGGTCAATAGGCTCACCGCCTGGGGTTACATTAAGCCTCCCGCTCCGACGCCCGCGAAAACGCCTATGCCGACTCCGCCCGCCGCCCAGCCCATAAAGAAAAAGAAGAACACCGTGTGAGTCCATCCGCGTTCGCCTTTCGTGTGTATGAATGGGTCCGCCGGATTCCACGCGGATATGTGACGACGTATGGCGCGTTGTCGCGCGAAATAGGATGCGGCTCGGCCCAGGCCGTCGGTCAGGCCTTGAAGAGAAATCCGTATGCGCCCTCGGTTCCTTGCCATCGGGTTATCGCCTCGGACTTGACCCCGGGTGGTTTTCAGGGTGAAAGCGGAGGGGCGCGTGTCGTGGCCAAGATCGCGCTTTTAGCTGAGGAAGGGGTCCTGTTCAAAGAGGGGCGCTTGGCTGATCCGGCTTGCCTGTTCCAATTCGGAGTTAAAGCATCAGGACGCCGCTCAACGCGGCGGCCATAATCACCAGCAAGGCCGGGATCACGTTCCGTTTGAATTCGCGGCTTCCTGTTACCGCGATAATGACGCTTTTGGCGGCCAGGCTTCCGGCGGCGGCAAGTATTATGCCCAGGGCGGCCGTGTGCGGTGTGATCCCGACTTCATTTGTCATATTGGCCAGGGATAAGGTGATGGCATCCATGCTGGCGAAACCCGCCGCGAAGCCTGATACATATACACCTAAGCTTCCGAAGGCTTGTTGTGCGGCCCGGGAAACGAATAAAATAAAGGCGAACAACAGGCCGAACTGAACAGCAGGCCAGAGTTCAAACGGGTTGGCAACCTCCAGTGTCACCGTTTCGGAGTTTCGGGCTTTATGGCCATTATTCCGCCACCACAAACCGATCCCGCACAGGATGCCAACAGCGGTGGCCGCCAGGACCGGCATCACCAGAAGCCGGGCGACGTCCCGGTTCAGGACATAAAGAATAGCCAGGATTCGGGGAAACAATAACGTGGCGGCCAGGCATAGGCCGGTCGAAAAATCACCCGACATAAACGGGGATTGGCGGCTTCGCCGCGAAAAGGTGATGGTCAGCATGGTGCTCGACAGAAGTCCGCCGAGCAAGCTCATCAGCTCAACCCCACGGCGGGGGCCCATTGATTTGATGATGGCATACGCGGCTAGGTTGAAACCGGCGATCAACACCACCAGCATCCAGATGTGGTAGGGGTTCAGAATGCCGAGCGGATCGTAGGTTCGATCGGGAAGGATAGGCAGGATCACGGCGGATATCAGTCCGAATTGCATGGCGGCCATGACGTCATCACGCGCAATTTTTTCGGTCAATTGCATCAGAGGCTTTTTGGAGGTCAGCAGCAGGATGGTGACCACCGTCAGCGCCACCGCCGGGATTTTCATATCCCACCAGACCAGGGCGCCGAAAATAAAGGTAAGGAGTACCGCGGTTTCTGTGGTGGCGCCGGGATGATCGGTGGGCGCAGCCAGTCGGTACGCGGCCAGGATGAAGATGGCCATCACGGCAAAGGCAACGCTGAAAAACCAGCCGGCCATGAGCCCGTTGATCATGGCGGAAAGACAGCCCAGAAGTGCGATCAAGGAAAAGGTTCGCACGCCAGCGAAGCCCCCGGCTTTTTCTTTTTCTCTCTCCAGGCCGATAAGGAATCCCAGGACTAAGGCAATTCCGAACTTTTGGAATAGAGTCAGCAAGTCAGGCTGAAGAGCCGTGTTCACGCGCTTACCCTTTCTTGGCGGGTTCTTGCAGGCGTCGTCGTCGGACTTCATATAGGGCGACTGCGGCGGCCACGCCCGCGTTCAGCGAGTCGATTTTGCCGAGCATAGGCAAGCGGATGTGAAAGTCACAGGTTTCTCCGACCAGTCGTCCCAGCCCTTCGCCTTCGCTGCCAATGACCAGGCCAATCGGCCCTTTGAGGTCCGCCTCGGTGTAGAGCACGGAGCTTGGTCCGGCGTCCAGCCCTGTCATCCAGAGGCCTTCTTCCTTGAACAGGTTCATGGTGTTCACCAGGTTGACGACCCGGACCACGGGCAGGAACTCGGAGGCACCGGCGGAGGCCCGCACAACGGAGGGCGTGACTTCGGCGGCCCGGCGTTCCGGAATGATTACGCCATGGACGCCTGCGGCCTCGGCGGTGCGCAAGATGGACCCGAGGTTTTGTGGGTCCTGAAGGTGATCCAGAATCAGGATGAATGGGGGTTCCTGCCGAAGCAGGGTCCTGGCCGTGATGTCCTCAATTTCGGCATAGGGGTAAGCGCTGGTTTCGAGAGCAACCCCCTGGTGGTTGACATCGCCAAGCTGTTCGTCAAGAGCCTGTCGTCCGACCAGACGAACCGGAAGGTCGAGGGATTTTGCGAGCGCCTGGATTTCGTCAAGAAGCTCCAGTTTTTTCATGCCTTCGGCCAGCAGGAGCCGGGTATGGCGGCGCCGGCCCGCACGAAGGGATTCAATAATTGGACGGCGGCCGTAAAGAACTTCCGCGGGCATGACTCAATCTCCTGCTCCGGCCGTACGCCGGGATTGTTTTTTTTCGGAATGGTGGCGTTTGTCGTTGAGCATGTTCGCCTGTTGCCGCCGAGACCGCCGTCGTTTCTGGCGGCGGATTTTCTCGATTTCCTGGCGTTTTCGGCTGGCGGCACCGAGCACGCGTGTTTCCAGCTTTTCGCACAACTCACGACGTGCCAGAAAACGGTTCATCTCGCGTGACCGGCTTTGCTGGCATTTAACATCAAGGCCAGAGGCTTTGTGGCGCAATTGAACGCAGGATGCGGTCTTGTTGATCTTTTGCCCGCCGGAGCCAGATCCCAGAATGAAGGATTCATCGAGATCGTCCTCCCGGATGCCCAGTTCCCGCATGCGGGCCGCCAACTGATCTTTTTTTGATTGACTGACGGGTTCCGCCATCTGGCACTCCTGTTCTGTGGGGGTATTATGGCATGGGTCGCGCTGGTCGTCATGCCTTTTTCATGTGTTTCAGTCGGATGTTATGGTAGGGTCCTGTTTATTATGAATAGTTCAGACAGACTTGATCCTATTCTGCCGTTTCAATTTTATCCGGAACGTCACGAGGCGATGCTAGAGGCCATGAAAGAGGTCCGGATTCGAAGTGGTATTCGCCGGTTTCTATTGACCGGTCCCGGTTTGAGCGTGAGGTTGACCGGCTTTCCCAAGATGACGGTTTACCGGGAGCTTGGCGACTTGGTATTACAGGTGAAACAGGCGCTTTCCCCTCACGGGATCGAGGTGGGTTGGTGGTGCGCTCCTACCCTTAAGTCGGGGCAAGGCGGATTTCAAAATATCGTGGGTTTGAATGGCCAGGTTTCTCCGATTTCCAGCTGTCCGCTGGATGTGGCTTTTCGGACCACACTGGCCCGTGGTATAGCCGTGGTCGCCGAACGGGCTCGGCCGTTCATGTTGCAACTGGAAGACGATTTCGAATTAAGCAATCATCCCGGAGTTGGGTTCGGGTGCTTCTGCCCGTTGCATTTGGCCGAGTTTGCGGTGCGCTGTGGACGACTCTACAGTCGGGAGCAATTGGCGGACTTGTTCAGCAGGTGCACCTCGGAAAGCATGGCGGTTCGTCGGCAATGGTTTGCCTTGAGTCGTGCATCGCTGGTTGATTTGGCGGTCACCATTGAACAGGCGGTGCATGCGGTTTCGCCGGAAACGCGGTTGGCGTTGTGTCAGCCGGGTTGCGCTGATCTGGACGGGGACATGACGGAGCCTGTTACGCAAGCCTTGGCGGGCGTCCATCGGCCGGCGGTGCGCATTTGCGGAGCGGCCTATTCCAGTGATACAGCCCGGGGGTTGCCGGAGGAAACGTTTAATGTCATGTTCAGCTGCGAACAGCTGCCGGAAACATTCGAGCTTTTTTACGAAACCGACACGTATCCCCACACCACATTTTTTACATCCGCAAACAAGTTGCATAGCATGCTCGCCATTGCGCTTTCCTGCGGTTGTGATGACAGTCTTTTTTACGGAACCCAGTATCTGGATGACCCGCTGGAAGACGTTTCCTATCTTTCCATGTATGCCGAACGGGCGAGTCAGCTTGGCGCTCTTCGATTGAATCTGCGCGATTGCCGGTTAATTGGATGTGAAGTTGTTTGTCGATCGGATGCGGTGAATGCGGTTGCGTGGAATGGCGGCAGACCCTCGCTTGCCAAGCCGTGGGCGGGTGTGCTGGGGCGTTATGGGGTGCCTTATACCACCCGGTCCGGCAAAGGCGTCAAAGTGCTGGCCGGGGCCACGGCGTCAGTGCTGACGGAAGCGGACGTTAAGCACATGCTGACGGGCGGTATTCTGATGGATGCTCCAGCAGCCATGATTCTGGCAGAACGCGGCTTTGGGGATCTTTTGGGTGCAACGGTTGAATCCGGGGGAAAAGCGGCCTTTTGTTATGAACGGCTCAGGCCGAAAGCCGGGGACGAGGCGATCAAAGGTGAGCTGATCTACAATTTCCTGTTTGCTCCGGCCGGTGCCGAAGCGGGTGGCTTTTGCCGTTTAACGGCTCATCCGGGTGCGGAGGTGCTCAGCGATTTTCTGGCTCCGGATTATCAAGCGGTGCAGCCAGGCCTTTTGCGATTCGAAAACCGACTCGGCGGGCGGGTAGGGATCCTGGCGTATGACTTGCAAAAGACCCAGTCCTCTTCAATCTTTTGTTATCGCAAACGCGGAGTCATCGTTCGATTGTTGGAATGGTTGAATCGGGCTCCTCTTCCGGTCAAGGTCCTGCATGATCCGAACGTGTTCCTGCTTGCCAACTTTTCCGAATCCGGTGCGCTAATCTTAACGATTGTCAACCTGAGCGCGGATAGTCGGGCAAGCCTGAAACTCGATGTCGCCCCCGGATGGAGGGACGGCCGGGTGAGCTTGTTGTCGTTAAGTGGAAAATGGGAGACGGTGGCCGCCGCCTGGCAGAGCACTCAGGTCGAGGTGGAGGTGACGGCCAGAATCATGCAACCGGTTTATGTGCGTCTGGAGCAGCCCCGGGTTCGGTCCGGTTTCCCAGCGTAGGCGTTTTTTGATTTCTGTGCATCAGGGCAAGGAGTTCGGGTGTCAGATTCCGGGCGATGACGGCCATGCCAGCGTTGTTTGGATGGATCCCGTCAGCAAAAGCAAGTGGATCGGCCGGAATCAGGGCGGGACCTTCTATCAGTCGGATGGCTGGATAGTGGGGCGGCAGTTTGCGCAGGACATTTCGAAACGATTCCAGCCAGATGTCGTTCTTGTTCTTCTCGCCGGTTTCCCAAACCGCGGGCAGTGGGGTGATTAACCCCACCGGCATGTTCGGATGATCGGTAAATAGATTGTCTAAAAGGTTACGTGTATCGGCCTCAAATTGCGGAATCGATTTACACCCGTTCCAGTCATTGCAGCCGAAGGCGACTGTGGCAAATTGTGCTGGAATGGAACCTGTTAAGCCTGCTCCTTTCTCCATTTTTGCGCCCCCCACGGCCGTGTTGTGGTGGTTCATGCCCATCGCTCGTGACGTGAGAGCTGTGAAGGTGCGTGAAGGCGAAGCGCAGGACATGCCCTGCGAGATGGAATCCCCGATGACTAGCCAGGAAATTGGTTCGAGAGGGAGTTCCGAGAGTTGGGCGTGATCGTCGATTTCCAGCGCCACCAACCAGGATTCCACGGAATAGGGTAGCCAGAGTTCAAACCGGCGCGGGCTGGACTCGGGCGCCCGAAAAATTTCGTTC
Organism: PVC group bacterium; assembly: GCA_945898015.1. Lineage (GTDB taxonomy): Bacteria > Verrucomicrobiota > Kiritimatiellia > CAIKKV01 > CAIKKV01 > CAIKKV01. The sequence goes on from CAMDGM010000021.1 coordinate 39,670, forward strand.
CTCCAGGGTTGTGCGTCCCGGTTTCCCGTGAATGTGCCGAGAAACACATCGTCTACAACCAGGTCGACGGCGTCAAATCGGCGCGCAAACCGTCCAAATCGCATGGTCAAGCGCAGGGACCGGGTGTCGGACTGGAATCGAATGCGGATTCCCGTTTGGCACCGGGCACGGATCATGAACCCTTCGCTGGCGCCATAATGCAGGCGCAGGGCAGGCGGCATACGATCGAAAAATAGGCCTTCCGGTTCTTCACGGATTTCCAGGCAACCGGTGGAGTAGTTTCGCAACTGATCAGTCGTGAGGTTCATGAGGTGTTTCTTTTTAGGATGACGCGAGGGCTGTCATGTCTGCAAAGCGCCTATGGCCGGTTAAGGAGGGGGACGAGTGGTTCGGAGACGTCGCCCTTGGGGCCGGTTAGCGACACATAGCGGCGCAGCAGGACCAACTCTCGGAAATGATGTTCCCGTTCGGTTAATGTAGTTAAGTCGATTTGTGCTCCGGCAAGGGCGTTGTGGCCGCCTCCGGTTCCGTATTTGCCGATAATGGCGCGGATAATACGGCCGGCGTTTGCGTCAGGATCGGAGGTTCTCAGAGACAGTAGCATCCGGCCTTCGAATTTCCCATAGCAGAGCGCCCAGACGATTCCCTCTTTGCGGAGAAGCAGATCGGCAATTTCCCCGATCATGTCCGGATTGTCCGTTTCCCCAAGATCGGATAATATCCGGGCTCCAAAGATCCGGGCATTCACAATGCCTTGCATCAGAAGACGGAAATATGCGGCGGGGACACGTCGGCTTTTGATTTCTTCTAGCATGCGGCGGTTTGCGAGCGGATACAGCGCGGAATAGGATTCAATGTCGGCTCGAGTGGTTTCACCTCCCAGATCCTGGGTGTCGGACCGGATTCCATAGACAAGAGCGGTGGCCAGAGGCGCTTCAATGGCAATTTTGGCAGCCAGCAGGTATTCATAAAGAATCGTACAGGTGGCTCCGTAACGGCCGCGCACGTCTGTGAATTCGGCCCGGCGTGTGGCATGACGGATAGGGTGATGGTCGATCACGATGTTGGGGATGATTCCGCTGGGAAGGGAATTGTTCCCCGTTCCAGGCTGGGTATCGACCATGGCGACGAGATCAAAGCGCTGAACATCCAAATCCCGGATAGGCCGTAAATTCAGGTCCAGGTAGTCAACCAAGGCCCGGTTTTCAGCCCGTCCTACGGTGCCGCCGTGGGCAAGCGAGCATTGCACTTCGGCTTTTGTGTTGGCGAACGTTCGGAGAGCGGTAGCCGCCGCGATAGCGTCCGGATCCGGGTAATCCTGCATCACGATCAGCATGCTGGATTTACCCCGGAGCAACGCCAAAAGGCGTTCAACTTTATGATATGTTTTTTGCCGAACGCGCATCAAGTACCCGTGAAGCCAGTTGAAAACAGTTGTAAATTAGCAGAACAGGCTTGTGAATCAAAGCAGAAACGGACAAAGCGGGCGGAGCCTAAATAGAATTGGCAGCCGGAATGGAGCGAGGTAAGATATGGGCAGTTGGGGCATCTGTAGAAGGAGTTGCAACATGGCGGAACTCAAGACGTATGGGTATGCAAAGACAGGACTTCCGCCTGGAAGCTTGATTCACGTTGGTGAGCGTTGTTATTCCGGAAAACCATTCATTACGCTGACCGCCTACGGACCTACCGGTGTGCGGGAACAGCGCGATCCGACGGACGAGCAGATTTGCGAGGCGCGAACTGCGAATCCCGTCATCTGGATCAACATCGACGGCGTGGGCGATGCGGACACCGTCCGACGCATGGGGGCAATGTTTGGCCTTCATCCGCTCGCCATGGAAGATGTCATGTCCACCCGGCAACGTCCGAAGCTTGACGTTTACGATGATTATCTCTACATCGTATTCCGAATGCTGGCGATAGAAAGTGCGAAGTTGAAATCGGAACAGGTGAGCCTGGTTCTGGGACCGGGATATCTGCTAACGTTTCAGGAAAAAACAAGCAACCTTTTTGAGCCCGTGAAGTCCCGAATCCGGGATGGGAAAGGATTGATCCGAAGATCGGGGCCGGATTATCTGGCCTATGCGCTCCTGGACACACTGGTGGATCACTATTTTGTGCTTCTGGAGCACTATGGAGATGCATTGGATGACATGGAGGACTCCTTGGTTTCAAATCCGGATCCCTCTTTATTGCAGCAAATACATCAGGTAAAAAAGGATTTGCTTGTCTTGCGCAAATCGGTCTGGCCTCTCCGGGAGACGATCGGGTCCATGGAGCGTGGCGGTCTTCCCCAGATAAGTCCAGAGATTCGCCTGTATCTCCGCGATCTGTATGACCACGCCATTCGCGTGATTGAATCGGCGGAATCGTTGCGAGATGTGGTGTCCAGTATGCTGGATGTTTACCTCTCGAGCATCAGCAACCGCATGAACGAGGTGATGAAAGTGTTGACGATTCTATCGACACTGTTTATCCCCAGCACATTTCTGGCCTCGATCTACGGGATGAATTTTAGTAACATGCCAGAACTGCATTCGCGGTTTGGCTACTTCGTCGTTTTGGGTGTCATGCTAGCCGTGATGGTGGCAATGGTTTTTTACGCCAAACGCAAACGATGGATTTGATGAAGCCCGTATAAACGGTGGTGCCGGGCGGTCCGTGCATTGACAAATCAAAAGAGTGGGCCTATAAAGAGAGGCAACAAAAGGGGATCGGCATGAACATGGCTATATTTGAGCAACTAGGCTTCTCCGAATTGATCATTATCCTGCTGATTGTCCTGCTCTTGTTTGGCGCCAAAAAACTACCTGATCTGGCCCGTTCTCTCGGCCGAAGCATAGGCGAATTTAAAAAGGGCAAAGACGAATACGAACAGGTCGCTAAAAAAACAACGGACGAGGATTCCAAGCCGTCCGCCAAAGAGTAGCGAATTCAGGTGGCCGGGGTGGCCGTCCTGCTCATGGGCTTGTTCATTCGCTCAAGTTCACGCGTGGTGGTGATCTTCAAATCTTCAATTAACGGAAGCCAATCACTTTTCGGTAATTTCAGAAGAAGTGTTTCGTAAATGGCCACGGCGTCTTGTAGCTTTCCAAGTTGACGCAGGCAGCGGGCCTCGCTGAGACGGGCTACCGTTGTAAGCGCCTGCTCAGAAGGGTTTTCCTTGGAGAATTGACGGAAGCCAGCCAGGGCCTCGTCGATCTGTCCAATGGCTTCCTGGCAATGAATACGCCCAAGGCTGGCGGCGGGTGCCAGGAAGTGCTTCGGATGCGACTTGAGAAACTCTGAATAGAGCTGATCGGCGTCCGCATAGTCCCCCGCATCGTATTGAGCTCGGGCCGCCATGAATGAAGCGGACTCCGCAGCTTTAGAGGAGGGGAATTGGCGGATAATTTCATTGAGTTGGGCGGGCGAGCCGGCAACTGAAAGCTGTATGAATGCCTGTTCGCGGGCCGCGCGCGTCTTGTGTTGATAAAGCATAACGGATCCCACAATCACGGCCGCTAAAAGCAGGCCTGTGAGGAGTTCCTTCCAGCTCCCAATTACATATGAAAAAAGGGATTCTATGGGATCGTTGGATCCGGATTCTGGATCGGGACTGATCGGTTTTTCGGCTGCACCCTGACTCATGCTTCAACCTCCATGTCGTGTTTTATCAATATGACGGGAAATTCCAGAAAATCAAGCCATTTATGACGTCTTTGCGATAATGAAACGAGGCCGATTTTTGTGTTTCTATTATCCTTGTCATTGCCAGGCAAATCGGTATGCTTTTGACACGTGATCTAATACGAGGGAGTATTCAATATGAGCAAGCCGTTAGCAATACAGGGTGGAGAAAAATCGGTGACCGCCGATGTCGGAAATCTTTTTTCTTGGCCGATCGTGACAAAGGAAGATGAGGATGCCGTTTTAGACGTGCTACGACGTGGCGCGATGAGCGGCCTTGACGTCACGTGTCAGTTTGAAAAAGAAATGGGTCAGTGGTTGGATATGCCTTATACGCTTGGCGTATGCAATGGCACGGCCGGCTTGCTAGCGGCCATGTGGGCCTGCGGTGTGGGCGCCGGTGATGAAATTATCTGTCCCAGCATTACCTATTGGGCCAGTTGCCAGCCGGCTCTTTCACTCGGGGCCGCTGTGAATTTCGCCGACATTGATCCCACGTCACTCTGTATCGATCCCCGCGATATTGAACATCGCATCGGGCCCCGTACCAAGGCCATCGTCGTGGTGCATTATTGCGGGCATCCTGCGGACATGGACGCCATTTTGTTGATTGCCCGCAAGCATGGGATCAAGGTGATCGAGGATGTTTCCCATGCGCAGGGATCGCTTTATAAGGGGAAAATGGCCGGGACGATGGGGGATATTTCCGTGATGAGCCTGATGGCCGGGAAAAGTTTTCCGATCGGTGAAGGCGGGTTGATTGCCACCCGCGAGAAACGACTGTGGGAGCGATGCGCGGCCTTCGGACATTACGAGCGAACGGGAACCTCGACCCTCTGGGGTGGTAAGACCCAGTCGCTGAGCGATCCGGATTTGACTCCCTATTCAGGCCTTTCGATGTTTGGCGTCAAGCACCGCATGAATCAAACCTGCTCGGCGATGGGTCGTGTTCAACTTCGCCATTACCCAGAACGCATTGCGGAAATCCAGCGCGCGATGAACCGGTTTTGGGATCTGCTTGAAGGGGTCCCTGGCATTCGGGCTCACCGTCCGTCCCAAACCAGCGGCTGCACCATGGGCGGTTGGTATTCGCCCCGCGGTTTGTATCGGGCCGAGGAGCTTGGAGGGTTGCCTTGTGCGAAGTATTGCGCGGCGGTTGCCGCAGAGGGCTTTGCGGCTTCGCCCGGCGCTAATTTCCCTCTCCACATGCATGCCATATTCCATAAGGCCGATCTTTTAAATATGGGCAAGCCGACCATGGTGGCGTTCGGTCAGCGCGATGTGCGTCAAGGGCCCGGGTCATTGCCGGTTTCCGAGCAGATCCGGGAAATTGCCTTTGGAATTCCCTGGTTCAAGAAGGATGATCCCAGTCGGATTACGCAGTATGCGCAGGCCTTTCGCAAGGTTGCGGAGCATGCAAGCGAATTGAAATAACGGAGCTGGGCCGTGGAAACAGAAGGATGCCATGAAGATCGGAAAACGCGAGATCCTGGTCATGATCGGGGACTCCATCACGGATTGCGGCCGGGCGCAACCGGTGGCCGAGGGGTTGTTTGATCCCTTGGGCCGCGGTTATGTCACGATGGTTGAAGCTCTTTTGGGCTCAGCCTATCCGGAACGCGGCATTCGCGTGATCAACGTGGGGTCGAGCGGCAACACGGTCCGTGAACTCAAAGGGCGGTGGGATCGCGACGTGATCGCGCTCAAGCCGGACTGGCTGAGCATCAACATTGGAATCAACGACGTGTGGCGGCAGTTCGATTTGCCGCGCCAGACCCAGTCCCATGTGAATCTGAACGAATACGCGCAAACGCTGGAAGAATTGGTTGCCAAGACCCGGCCGATGATGAAGGGGTTGATTCTGATGACGCCTCATTACATCGAACCGAACCGGAAAGATGCGATGCGGGCGAGGATGGATCAGTATGCCGAGGTGGTCAAGCGGCTTGCGAAAAAGTACGACGCCGTGCTCGTGGACACCCAGTCCGCCTTCGACAAGGTTCTACAGCAGATTCATCCGAACGCCCTGGCGTGGGATCGTGTTCATCCGAATCAGACTGGGCATATGATCTTGGCTCGGACCTTCTTGAAGGCGATCGGGTTCGCCTGGTAGCGCCGGATTAGTCGATCGCGATGAGGATTTGCCCGGACTGAACCGAGGCCCCCACGGCGACGGATACGGCTGTCACCGTCCCGGCGCGGTCGGATTTAATCTCGATTTCCATTTTCATGGCCTCCATAATCATCACGTTTTGAAGAGGCGTGACTTTGTCGCCGACTTTGACAAGCACCTTGATTACCGTTCCGGGCATGGGTGTTTTTATGGTCGACGATTTGGTCGAAATGGGACTGGCGCTGTTGGCCGGAGAGGGCACAACAGGTGAGGGGGAAGAGGGGGCGGGAGCTGGCACAGCGGCCGATACAACAGGCGCGGCACCCGATTCGTGTACGACAACATGATAGGGTTTGCCGTTCACGGTAACCGTATAGGCGGCGGGACAGGTGGAGGCAGGCGCTGTTTTCATGGGTGGAGTTTGGGTGGGTTCGTCGTTGTAGCGGATCATGAGGGGCTTGATGCCTTTGAGGAAATCAATGCCTTTATCGCCGCACATGGCGGCGATGAAAATGTTTTCATCGGTCGTGGGAATTCCGGCTTTTGTGAGTTTGTCCGCGAAAACCGCTTTTCCGGGCTTGGTCCGGTCGTTAATGTCCACCGTCGGGTCCGTGGTGGGCGGCAGTTTCATCTGCGTTTCCGCGAGTTTGACAATTTCAGGATCGGGAGGACTTGGCGTTTTTCCAAAATACCCCAGCACCATTTTCCCGTATCCATCCGTGATCTTCGTCCAAGGCCCTTGCATAACGTTTGAAAAAGCCTGTTGGAAGTAAAACTGGCTCACCGGTGTTACAGACGTGCCAAAGCCTCCGCGTTCCACGACTTCGCGCATGGCTTTAATCACTTCCGGATAACGGTCCAGGCAGTGGGCGTCGCGCATCATTTGGGTGTTGGCCGTCAGTGCGCCGCCGGGCATGGGGCTCAGCGCGACAAGGGGTTCCGTCATTTTTGCTTCCGGGGGGACGAAGTAGCGAGAGAGGCAGCTTTTCAGGACTTCTTCCGCCTTGAGTATTTTTTCGTAATCCACAGCCTCGTCGCGGTCGTTGACCAGAATGTAGTCCGTGCCTTTGAACATGTGCCAGGCGGTGAGAATGTCGGTGTGACAGGACCCGCCGCTGAGCGGGGCCATGGCTAGGTCGATCATGTCCGCGCCATGACGGATCGCCTCCATATGGCATAGTTCGGCAATGCCGACCGAGCAATGCGTGTGGAATTGGATGTCAATGTGGCGGCTTGTAAACGCGTTGTCCAGCATCTGGCGGCACAGGTGAATGGTTTCGCCAACGATGGACGGAGGAGTGGTTCCCGAGGCGTCCTTGAAGCACACGCTGTCAAAAGGGACGTTCGATTCAAGAATTTGTTTCAGCGTGTCGGCGTAGAATTTGGCGCTGTGCGGGTAGGCGTTCTGCATTCCCGGAGGCAGCGCCATCATCGTGATGGTAATCTGGTGCTTCATGCCGGCATGGTGAATAGCCAGGCCGGAGGGGGTTAGATTGCGAACATCATTGAGCGCGTCAAAATTTCGGATGGTCGAGATGCCGGTTTTGGCAAACAACTGCGCATGCAGTTCAATGATTTCACGGTTGTAGGATTCCAACCCCACCACGTTGACGCCCCGCGATAGGGTTTGCAGGTTGACCTTGGGTCCGACAACCTGCCGGCACTGGCGGTGCATCTCAAAGGCATCGTCTTGCGTATAGAAATAGAGGCTTTGAAAACGGGCGCCCCCGCCGATTTCGAAATTGTCAATTCCAGCTTCGGCGGCGGCGGCCAAGGCGGGAAGGAAATCGGCAGTTTTGACGCGAGCGCCGAAAACGGATTGGAATCCGTCTCGGAAAGAGGTGTCCATAAAGCGTATACGTTTCATCAGAAGCTCCAGGCAGGGGACGTTGGATAATAATCAGGGGGTCAGGCGTTGACGGTGGACGGCGACGGCGGCGGCCGCGATGGCGGGCCCTTCATCTTCGACTGGCGCCAAGGGGCGTTTGTTGTAAGCGGTGTCCTTTTGGATGCCGAAAAACCGGGTAATAACCCCCTGCACCCAGCGCAATAACGGGTTGCCTGATACTTTCATGATGCCCTTTCCTGAACGTGTTCCTGGATGCTAAAAGCTGTCGGAAGAACGGTAATTGGGTGCTTCCTTCAGTATCTTGACCGTGTGGGGATGGGCTTCGCGCAGGCCGGCCATGGAAACCCGGATGAAGCGGCCCCGGAGTTGCAGGTCGTTCACGGATTTGCAACCACTGTAGCCCATCGCAGCCCGGAGTCCTCCCATATATTGAACGGTGATCTGCTTGACCGTGCCCGAGTAGGGCACGACGCCTTCGATTCCCTGGGGCACCAGTTCGTCTTCCGCAATATGGCCTTGTCCGTATCGCTCGCGCGAGGCAGCCCCTTCTTTCATGGCGGCCAGGGAGCCCATCCCGCGATAGGTGACATATTGGCGTCCCTGGTGAATGATCTTTTCTCCAGGGCTTTCAGCGCTACCGGCCAGTACGGAGCCCATCATGACGGCGTCGGCGCCTGCGACAATGGCCTTCGGAATGTCGCCCGAGTGACGAATGCCACCGTCCGCGATGATCGGAATGCTTCCTTCCAGGGCCTGGGCGCATTCATAGACAGCTGTAATTTGGGGTATTCCAACGCCGGCCACCACGCGGGTGGTGCAAATGGATCCGGGTCCGATGCCGACCTTGACCGCGTCCGCTCCCGCATCGCGCAAGGCGAGCGCCGCCTCGGCGGTGGCAATGTTGCCGGCCACGACGTCGATGTCCGGGTAATGGGCCTTCACCCACTTGACCATTTCAATGACGCCTTTGCTGTGGCCGTGGGCGGTATCCACGACCACCACGTCCACACTCTCCTTGGCAAGTATGTCAACGCGTTCCTGATCAGTAGGCCCAATGGCGGCGCCCACACGCAGGCGGTATTGGGAATCCCGGTTGAACAAGGGTTCCACGTTGTCCACCAGCGTTAACACGTCGCTGTAACTGTAAAGGCCAACCAGTTTCCCGTCTGCCACCAGCGGCAGTTTGCCGATCCTGTTTTTCAGCATGAGCTCGAAAGCCTGCTTGAGCGTGGTGCTGGACGGACCCGTGATGACGGACTTTGTCATCAGATCGGCCACCGTGAGATTTCGTTTGCGGGGGGCATATTTGATGTCGGTCGCGGTCAGGATGCCGACCAGATTGCCGGTGTCGTCTACAATCGGGAACCCGTTAAACTTGAAGCCTTTTTGCAGTTTGGTCTTGAGAACGAAGTCAAGCGTGTCGCTGGCCTTGAAGACAATTGGATTTTGGATGAGTCCGTTGAGGTGATGCTTGACCATGGCCACCTGGCGGGCCTGTTCTTTGGCGGTCAGGTTTTTGTGGATGATCCCCATGCCCCCTTGTAGGGCCATGGCAATGGCCATGCCGGATTCGGTGACCGTATCCATGGCGGCGCTGACGGCGGGGATGTTAAGGCTGATGCGGGTTGTCAGGCGAGACCGGATGTCGGCTTGATCGGGCAGGAAATCAGCATATTGGGTGAGGATGGAGACATCATCAAAAGTCAGCCCTTCCCGGGGGGAAAGAGACATGAATTGCGTAAGATCCTGGTTGCGGTGCATAGATTGTGAATCTCCGTGGCCCATCATGGACTGTTGCCATTTGATTATGATTCCCGAATGGGGATAAAGTCAAGGCGGAAAGCGTACGTCACGATCTGCTTGCCATCGCGGATAAGGATTATTAATGTATGGATCAATGACTATCAAACCGGTAATCGTCACTATCGTGCGGGGCATTATGGCGGCCAGCGTGTTGATCGGCACAGCCACGGCCGCCGATTTCAACGGAATCTTTTCCTGGTCAGACGATCCTGCCGATCACGCGTCTATTTCCCAGGCGGTGGACCATGCCGCCAGTCAGGTGAATGCCGTCATTCGCCCTGTTGTGCGAAAGAGATTAGCGGCCAGCATCGTCCCGTATGAGTTAATCGAAATGGTGGTGACGAACGGCATCATCACGTTTAATCGGAACTCCAGCGACCGACCGATCACGACTGAGATAGGCGGGAAGGCCGTCCAATATGCCAGGACGGATGGCAAGCTTTCCGATGTCACTTTCGCGATGGAGGGGGAAAAGCTTCGCCAAACTTACTCCAATGACGAAGGGACGAGGGAAAATCTGTTTTCTTTGGCGGAGGAAGGACGAATCTTGACGATGGCCATTACGATCAGGCCTACGCGCGTCAAAACGGTGATTGAGCTGACATTGACGTATGTGAAAAACGGGTCATAACCCGTCCACGGAAATCGATGTTCTCCTTTCGGGGCCCGTATCGAGAAACTCCAAAATGCGAGTTACCGCACGTTCCCAGTCTGGAGCCCCCTGAACCGCTTTGAACAGGGTGTGGCCATAGACGAAATTGCAGGCAAAATAGGGCGTCCAAATCTTAAGTCGCCGCATGGCTTTGTCCGGGTTGAAGTCATCGGCCAGGTAGCCACAGAAGCGCCTGACAACTTCCCCTAGGTCGACGGACAGGGAGGGATTCCGCCATTGCCCAAACAACCAGGGTTGTGCAATGGCATGACGGCCCATCATCAAGCCGGAAACCGAGTCGAACTGGGCCGGGCGCATACGGACATACTCGGCGCCGGATATATCCCCGTTGGCAATCAGCGGCAAGCGGGTGCACGCGGCAATTTCGCCATACAGATCATGCCGTGCCAGACGACGGAGCTTTTCTTCGAGGAAACGCGGGTGAAGGATCAGGGCGTCAACCCCTTCGCTTTCCAGGATGTGAATTCGTTCCATCAGCCGGCTCCGCCAGTCGTCGCGTTGCCGGCCAAGGCGGATTTTAACGGTCAACGGGCCTGCATAACATCGCCGCATAATCCGGACAATCCCGGCCATGCGACTCGGCTCTTCAAAGAGAGCCGCTCCGCCGTGCTGTTGCATAATCGTCGGCGCTGAACAGGCGCAGTTGAGGTCCAGTCCATCGGGTTGCAGGCCGGATAAATGGGCGATGATTTCCGGTAGTTTATCGGCGTCGGTCACCAGCAATTGGTAGACCACTTTTCCTTCGTGGGGCCGTCGTTTGAGCCAGGGCGAATGCGTGAAGTTTTCGTGCAGAATCATTTTGGCGGACAGCATTTCCGTAAACAAGGCTCCATAGCCTCCGAAATCGGCCAAGAGGCGCCGCAAGGCGCTGTGGGTGAGGTTGGCCATCGGGGCCAGAAATAGCGGCGGGTCGAAGCGCGTGCCCCGCAAAACAAGGGATTTAAGCTGGAGGGAATCAGGCACGTCGTTTTCCATGAATGATAGCTTGACGGAAAGCAGGGCGTTTTGCTAGTTTCTTCGAGTTCTTTTGCACCAGTGGTGAAATGGCAGACACGTAAGGTTCAGGTCCTTATGCCCGCAAGGGTGTGGGGGTTCAAGTCCCTCCTGGTGCACCAATTGTGACACATAAAAGCCCGCCGATTTGTTCGGCGGGCTTTTATGTTTTTGCGATTATAGGGGATGTGTCAGCCGGGACGGGCATGATCCAGCATGAAGGCCAAGAGGGCCCGGGCGTCCCTGTATGACGTGGTGTGCCCCAGGTCTGGCTGGTAAATAAGAAGGACTTTCCCGCCTTTTGCGTCCAAGGCTTTCCCGAGGCGTAGAACACTCTGGGGCGGGACGGAGTTGTCCTTGCCAGAGACAGCCAGGCCGATCGGCATAGTCAGCTTTTCCGGCCAAAACTCGGCGCTTCGTTTCTTGTATTCGAGCGGAACCTCGTCCTTGGATCCTCCGAATGATGCTTGAATGGCACCCTGGAAGTTCTCGTACTCCAGGAAATTAGCCGTGCCATTCATGGAGGCCACACCGTCAATTTGTTCGGGATGTAGCACGGCGAATGTCAGACAGGACGTTCCGCCCATCGATCCGCCGCACAGGAATACGCGCGCGATACAATAGGTTCGTCTCAGGTCCGTGATGATCTGGGCGACATCGGCTTCGGCTTTCGGCCCCATCCAGGACGTCGAGGCGCGATAGTCGGGCGAAACGTAAAGCATGTCATGTTCGAACGCGAAGTCGCGGGCGGCCCGGCATTCATCACGTTTGTCCTGGATGAACTGCCATCGATCCGATCCGTGCCCATGCAGCGCGATGAGCATGTCATGCGGAGCGGTCGAAGTGAAGGCCTTGGGAAACAGGAGGACGTATTTTTGCTCGGTGCCATCGCAGGTGGCGGCAAAGGACACGTCTTGAATGGCCGGGTCTGCGGTCATGCTCGTTTGCGGTTGACCGCGTGAATAGACAGGCCGTGCAGCGCATGCGCCGCCTCCACCCAGGACTCGGACAGGGTCGGGTGCGCGTGGATGGTCCTGCCGAATTCCGCCGTCGTCAATTCGGCGCGGATGGCTGCGCCGGCTTCGGCAATCAGTTCCGTGGCGCTATGCCCGATGACGTGTGCGCCCAGTAGACGGTCCGTGGCCGCATCCGCGATCCACTTGACGAAGCCCTCGGGATGGCCCCCGGCCAGCGCCTTTCCGAGAGAGGCAAACGAGAACTTCCCGATCTTCACGGCCAGGCCTTTGGCCTGCGCCTCAGTTTCCGTCAGTCCCACATTGCCCACCTCCGGGGAGGTGAAGATGCACGACGGCACCAGTTTCTCCACCTTGGCCGGTTTGCCGGTCACCGCATTCGATGCCACGGTTAATCCTTCGGAGGTGGCGCGGTGTGCGAGCTGCGCGCCCGGCGTCACATCGCCGATGGCGTAAATAGCGGCAACGCGGGTCTGTCCGTACTCGTCGACGGCAATATGCCCCGTGCTGGTCGTGGTCAAGCCGGCCTGTTCCAGCTGAAGTCCGTCTGACACGGGGGCACGCCCCACGGCAACAAGCATGAGCCCGGCTTCGAGCGTCGTCTCGCCCACTTTTCCCGTCACCGAAGAACCGGTGTCCGCAATCTCGGAGATGCCGGAGCCCGTCAAAATCCTGATTCCGAGGCTCTTTTCCATATGCCGTTTGAGCTCGCGCCTCACATCGGCGTCGAGGAGTGGCATGATGTCCGGTAGCATTTCCACCAGCGTCACGGCCACTCCCATGCGGGCGGCCATACAGGCGAATTCGCAGCCGATCACGCCGCCGCCCACGACGATCAGGCTTTTGGGAAGGGCCTGCAAATCGAGGACCGCCTTGCTTTCCAAGATGCGGGGGCTGGCCGGAAAGAAGCGCGGCACAATCGACCGGGAGCCGGTGGCGAGGATGGTCTTGGCGGTTTCCAGCAACCGCTGGCCCTTGGGCGCCGCAACGACGATCCGGTTTCGGTCGAGGAAGGCGCCGGTTCCTTTGATGCCGGTCACGCCATTGGCCTTGAGCAGGCCGCTGACACCCTCTTTGAGTTGGGCCACCACGGTGTTTTTGCGCGCCCAGAGCACGCCGTAATCGAACGCTACGGAGCCGGCGGTGACGCCGAATAGTTCGGCGGCTTTGATCGAGGTGAGCGCGTCGGCGCCGGCGATCAGCAATTTAGTGGGGATGCAGCCCCAGTTGAGGCAGGTGCCGCCGAGGGCTTCTCGTTCCACGAGCGCGACCTTGGCCCCGAGTTGCGCGGCACGAATGGCGGCGGGATAGCCTCCGGGACCGCCGCCGATCACGACTACGTCAAACTTTTCCATAGCTCCATATCCTCAAGTTTGGCCTTGATGGCGTTCGCGAAACCGGCGGCCTGGGCGCCGTCAATGATCCGGTGATCCGAGGAAAGCGTGATTTTCATGATGTCACGGGCGACAAGCTTGCCATCCCGGACGACCGGGGTGGGGAAGGTGCTGGACACCGCCAGGATGGCCGATTCGCCGGGGTTGATGATGGCCGTGAAGTTTTCCACGTTCAGCATGCCCATATTCGAGATGGTGAAGGTGCTGCCGGACATCTCGTCCGGCCGCAGTTTGCCTTCGCGGGCCTTGAGTGCGAGCGCTTGCGCCGCCTCGTGCAGCTCTTTCAGCGTCAGCCGGTCAGCCTCGCGAATGACCGGCACCACGAGCCCTTGTTCCAGGCTCACGGCCATGCCGAGGTTGACCGAGCTGTTCCAGCGCGTGCTTTTCCCGTCGGTGGAGCTGTTGAACGCCGGTTTCTCGCCAAGCGTCAGGACCACGGACTCAAGGATGAAGTCCGTGACGGTATAGGCTTTTCCGGCCTCTTTGAGCCGTTTGCGCAGGGACAGAAGGTCGGTCATGTCCACCGCCACGGTTACATAGAAGTGCGGGATCGTCGTGGCGCTGCGCGTGAGTCGCTCGGCGATGATCTGCCGCATCTTGCTCATGACCTTCGGGCGTTCTTCAAGCGCGCGGTCGATGTCGGACTCTGTAATCCGTCCGCCGTCGCCGGAAGGACGGACCGTGAGAATGTCCACCCCTTTGTGAATGGCTTTCTGCTTGGCAGCCGGGGTGATCTTGATGGCGGTCACCTGGTTCTTTTCCATGAAGGCCAGCACGTCTTTTTCAATGATCCGGCCACCGGGTCCGGTGCCGGGCATGCGACTGATATCGAGTGCTGAGTTCTTGGCCATGACCCGGGCACGGGGAGAGGCAAACAGCCGTTTGGCCGTTGGCGGGGCGGGTGGAAGGGACGGAGCGGACGAGGGAATGGACACGGCGGACGTACCCGACTGCGCCGGGACGCGAGCCTCTGTCGATGCAGGGCCCGCGACTGCCGCTTTCGCGGGAACAGGCGCGGCCTCGGGTTTGGGACGTGCGGCCAGATCCGGCAGGGCTTCGCCCGGTTTCCCGATGAAGGCGACAGGGGAGGTGACCGGCACGGTCTGGCCTTCCCCGACAAGGATTTTGAGGAGCGTGCCCTCAAAAAAGCTTTCCACCTCCATGGTGGCCTTGTCTGTTTCGATTTCGAACACGATGTCGCCCTTGTGGACGGCATCGCCTTCCTTGACGCGCCACTTGACAATTGTCGATTCTTCAACGGTTTGCCCGTACTTGGGCATGACGAGAATCTGAGCCATGACGGTCTCCTCGAGTTATAAAATCCGGCGGGCGGCCGCCACGATGTCCTTCTCGTTCGGCAGGAAAGCCGCTTCGAGAATGTGGGACTGCGGGGCGATGCCGTTTTTGGAGCCCACGCGCATGACGGGGGCGTCGAGGTAGTCGAACGCCTCCATCATGATCCGCGAGGCGATTTCGCCCGTGAAGCTGCCGATGTCAATGCACTGGCTGGCCACCACGCAGCGGCCCGTCTTCTTGACGGAGCGCAGGACGGTTTCCATGTCCAGCGGCACGAGCGAGCGCAGGTCGACGACCTCCACGCTGACGTTATCCTTGGCCAGCAGGTCGGCGGCCTTGAGGGCGTCCCATACGGCCGGACCCCAAGCCACGATCGTCAGGTCCTTGCCTTCGCGTTTCACATCGGCCAGGCCAAGGGGAATCAGGTATTCCGTCTCGGGCACGGCGCCTTTCATCGGGTAGAGCAACTGGGACTCCACGAACATGATGGGGTTGTTGTCGCGGATGGCCGTCTTCAGCATGCCCTTGGCATCGTACGGCGTGGCCGGATAAACCACGTAGAGGCCGGGGATGTGGGCAAACATGCTTTCGAGCGTCTGGGAATGCTGGCCTCCATACCCCTTGCCGCCGCCCACCGAGGCGCGGATCACGAGCGGGACCTCCACTTTGGCGCCCGACATGTAATGCCATTTTGCAGCCTGGTTGCTGATCTGGTCCGAGGCCATCAGGGCGAAGTCCATATACATGAGCTCCACGATGGGACGGGTGCCGGCCATGGCGCCGCCCACGGCTGTGCCGCAGATGGCGGCTTCCGAAATCGGGCTGTTATACACGCGATCCCGGCCAAAGGCTTCGAGCAGGTCCTTGGTCACCTTGAAGGCGCCGCCGTAGTCGGCCACGTCCTCTCCATAAAGGACCACGCGGGCGTCCCGTTTCATCTCCTCGATGAGCGCTTCCTTGATCGCGTCCTTGTAGGTCAGTTGGCCATCCTGACGCTTGATGACGGGCTCTTTCTTGACGATCGGCGCGTTTTGATAGGCTTCCGGAACGATCTCCGCCGACGTGTCGGTGTACATGAACTTGATCACGTCTTCCGCCACCGGGTCGGGGGAGGCCGCCGCGCGGGCCGAGGCCCGCGCGTTGCGGTCGCGCACTTTCGTTTCCAGCGCTTCAAGGGAGGCGGCTGTCATGACGCCGGCGGCGACAAGCTCATCCTTGAACGTGCGGATGGGGTCTACGGCCTTCCAGGCCTCCTCTTCCTCCTTGAGTCGGTATTCGTTGCGCGGATCGCTGAGCGAATGACCGTAGTACCGGTAGCAGGACAGTTCAACCAGGTAGGGTCCTTTTCCGTCGCGGCAGCCCGCCGCCGCGCGGCGGACGGCATCGCGCACTGCCAGCACGTTCATGCCGTTCACGACTTCGGCGTGCATGTTGTTATCGGCGAAGCCGGCGGCGCGGCGGGCCATGGTGTGGATCCCCATGACTTCGTCTTCCGTGCGGTGGGTCATGCCATAATGATTGTTCAGGATGGCGAAGATGACGGGAGTGCCGAACTTGTGGTCCTTGGCCAGGTGGTTGGTGAACTGGTCCATGGCCGCCCAGTTGAGGGATTCAAGCACCACGCCGTTGGCGTAGGCGCCGTCCCCGGCAAAGCACAGCACAACCTTGCCGTTTTTCAGGTAGCGATTCGCCACGGCGGCGCCGGTGGCGATGGGCACGCCGCCTCCCACAATCGCGTTGGCGCCGAGATGGCCGGCGGTAAAGTCCGCGATATGCATGCCGCCGCCGCGGCCCAGGCAGTACCCCGCTTCTTTTCCGAACAGTTCGGCGGCCGTGCGGTAAATGTGATCTTCCAAGGCGGCTTCCACAAGTTCCCCGCGGCTGGTGGTTTTGATGCCGGGGATCCGGCTCTTGAGCCGTTCGTCGGACATGGCCCGGATGGCCACGCAACCTTTGGCGATGCTGTCGCCGTGTCCGCGGTGGGTGGAGGTGATGAAGTCGTCGCCGGCGATGCCGAAGCAGCCGCCTACGGATGAGCCTTCCTGACCGATGGAGACATGGGTCGGCCCGCGATAGTTGAAGCCGGCGCAGGGGTCGTAGGCGCCCGAGCGGAGCTTGACGATCATTTCCTCAAATTCCCGGATGACCAGCATGTCCTCCAGCAGGTCGATCGATTCCTGGCGGGTGATGGTCTTGGCGGCCAATTCGTCCTTGAGGGTCAGGGCGTACTGGAATTTAGCGATTTTGCCGAGGGAGATGCTTCCCGGCGTGAAGTTGGGCTTCAGGTTGCTGAGGTAGTTAGGCATATACGGGTCCTTTTTATTCTGATGACGATTCCTGTTAAACGGTAATGACGCGAACCCCCTTGCGACGGAGAACCTTTAGCAGGTGCTCCGGGGTGCTGGAGTCCGTGATGAAGACATGGGCTTCCTCGGGCGATCCGAACCGGATGAACGAGGTTTTTCCGCATTTGGAGCTGTCGGCGAGGAGGATGATCTGCTGGGCCCGGCGCAGGATGAGGCGTTTGGTGAAGGCCTCGCGGGGGTCTGTGGTCGTCAGTCCGGTCTCCAGGTCCAAGCCGATCGTGCCCACAAAGGCGATATCCACATGCAAGGCCGATAGCGCCGGTTCCGTCAGGGGGCCCACCATGGTCTGGCTGCGGCGGCGCAGTTCGCCGCCCACGATGATGAGGGTGGGGCCGCCGCCGGCCAGTTCCGCCGCGACCCGCAGGGAGTTGGTCACCACGGTCAGGTCGGTCATCTCGCGGAGCAGGGGGGCCATGGCCAGGATCGTGCTGCCGCCGTCGAGGAAGATCGAGGCGCCGGGCTTGACGAATCCGACCGCGGCCCGGGCGATGCAGAGCTTCTCCGTTGCCGCAATTTGCGTTTTGTCGTCAAAGAGGGGTTCGTCGAGGTTGCTTTCCACGGCCATGGCGCCGCCGTGCACGCGGCGTAACGTCCCTCGCTTTTCAAGCTGTTCAAGGTCGCGGCGGATGGTGGCGGCGGAAACGCCCAGATCGCGGACCAAGGCGTCCACGCGCACAATCCGCCCGGCTTTCACCCGCGCCAGCAGTTTCTCCTCGCGTTCGACCGCGAGTTCACGATTTTCGGTAGTTTTCACAATTGCTCGTTATTGATCAAAAGCAAGCATATTGAATCACAAACGCGCAGACTTGGCAAGAGGTAAGTAAAGAATGAGTTTGTCACGGGCGCATCTCTGAGTTATGGCACTTGTAAGCTTGGTTGTGCTGTCGGTTGTGCTGGGGGCGGCGTTCCGGCCGTCATCTGGCGGCCGCTTTTCCGCGCTGAGGGGCTTCGGCTAGAGGAGCCGAGACCACCATTCTACGTCTCCTCG
>CAMDGM010000022.1 GCA_945898015.1 PVC group bacterium
CTCAGGGCCAGGATCGCCATACTGGTGCAGTATTGCGGGTTATTTTCATTGCCCCCGATGGGCCAGGAGCCGTTAGCCGACTGGAGTTTCAGAATCGAGTCGTACAGTGTAGGCGCGAACTCCTCCCATTCCCTGCCGCCGAGCTGGAACATGCCGTTGGCGCTGTAGTAGAGCGCGTAATACCGGAATTCGCCGGCAAACGGATTCCCCTTCCTGAACCGTTCGGCAATGAACTGACCGGCCTTGAGGGTTACGTCATCACGGTGCCGCCCGGCGAGTTCGAGGCAGAGCAGGCCGATGCCGG
Source organism: PVC group bacterium (assembly GCA_945898015.1). GTDB lineage: Bacteria > Verrucomicrobiota > Kiritimatiellia > CAIKKV01 > CAIKKV01 > CAIKKV01. The sequence continues at coordinate 305 of CAMDGM010000022.1, forward strand.
TGCGGGAGACTCCCGCACCCCCGCCCGGCTGGTAGGCGAAGCCGCCGTCCGGGGTTCGGCAGCGCAGGATGAACTTGACGGCCTTTTCAATCGCCTCCTTGGGCACTGGCGCCCCGTTGTTCCGGGCGGACCGCAAGGCCATCAGGGCCCAGCCGGAGTGGGAGATGTCGCTGTCGGCACTGGTGGGCTCATACCGCCAACCGCCGGATTGGGGATCAGCTTTCTTCACATCCTGGGCGGCCAGGATGATGCGGATGGCGCGCGGCAGGACCCCGTCGATCCGTGCCTGACGCTCCGGATCGACCATACCGGAAACTTCCGACAGCATGAGCGTCGAGATGTTGTGGCTGTACATCTGGCCGCCGCCACCGATCAGCGCGCCGCTGACGGAGGGCACGGAAAGAATATAATCAATGCCGCGGTTGATGACGTCCCCATGGGGCGGGAGTCCGGGTGTGTATCCCCGAGCGAGGAAGGCCATGATGGCCAGGGATGTAATGGCGGGGGTGTTGCCGCCGATGGAGCCATTCGGGCTCTGCGAGCGGGCGAGAAAGTCGAGCCCCCGGTCCACGGCTTCGTCGAAGGCGCGCTGGTATTGGGTATCCTCGATGGCTGCGGTCGGCGCACTGTGGCATGTCAGCGGAAGCAGCAGCGCGACGCCTATCATTCCGATCCAGGCAACGGTCTTCATCATTCCTCTCCTCCATGGCCCGAGACTTCGCGGAAGTAGCGCTTGATGAGGGGCCGGTATTCCTCGGGCCCCTCGCTGCCCGACGCCTGCAGGACATCATCCTTCAGGTCGCCGTGGAGTTGGAGCCAATCCTGTAATTTCATTCCGAACCGCCGGGCGAAAGAGGGCACATCCTCGGACGCCTGGGCTTCTTCGTTTTGCCCGCTGCCTCCGCCGGACGGGGGCGTCTGCAGGGCGGGCGGGCGGGGGGTCGCCCCCAGGGCTTGCGCGGCGACGGCGGCCTGATCGGCGGCTTGCGCCAATTGCGAGGCGGCCTGCGCGGCCCTGGCGGCCTGTTGGCTTGCGGCGGCTTGCCGGGCGGTCTCATACGCCTTGGCAAGCGTTTCCCGGGCCGCCGGTGAGGCTGGCGGCGGGGTTGGCCGGCCGGCCATCGGAGAGGTGGCGGCGGGAGGCCCCATGGCTTGGGCTGCATTTTGCAGACTGCGGGCCGCCTGCATCAGGCTTTGCGCGGTGCCTAGCTGGGCCTGCCGGGTTCGTTCACCCGCCTGCTGTGCGCTTTGGGCGGGGGCGGGTGTGCCGGGTTGAGAGGGCGGCTTGCCTGACGTCTCGCCCTGGCTGGCGAGCTGCTGCATCTGTTCGGCGGCCTGACCGGCCGACTGTGCCGCCTGCGCCATCTCTCGCGCGGCCTGATTGGCCTGGGGTGCGGCCTGCGTGCGGGCGAGCACCTGATCAGTCCCGGCGCGGACCACGTTGGCATCCTGGGCCAGCGCGTCGATCTGGCGGCTCAGTCCGGCTTGTTGTCCCTGCAAGGCTTCGAGCGGGCGATTGGCGGCGAGGGCGTTCAGCTGTTGGTCCAGTTGATCCTGCCGGGTGGTCAGGTCGTCGGCGCGCTGCGCCAATGCGGCCCGTTCCGCTTGTTCCGCGAGGGGTGCCGGTGCGGCGGTGGGCCCAGCGGCCGCATGCAGCGTGTCGGCGAGTTGACCAAGATTCCGGCGAGCTTCCTGCGTCGAGGTTTGGGCCTGTGGCAGAGTACCTTTACCCAACTCGGCGGCAGCCTGTCCGGCGGACTCGGCGGCCTGGGTTGCCTGGGCTTCAGCCTGGGAGGGTGGCGTGGTTACCCCGTTGAGCTCGCGGGCCAATTCGGCGGCATCGGCGGCCAGGGCTTGTTGCTGTTTCGCGAGTTGTTCCGAAAGAGAGGCGCTGATTGCGTTTTGGGCCTGATCGTTTTCCGCCAGAAGCCCGGCGGCCTTACGGCTCAAGTCCTCTTGCTGTGCCGCCAGATTGGATAGCTGGAGGGCCTCGAGCCGGTCTTGTGCCAGATTGGCGGAGGTATTCGCCTTGCCGGCTTCCTCGACGGCCTGCCTTGCCTTTTCGACGGTATCCTGTGCTGCTTGTCGGGCCTTCAGGCGGGCCTGGGTTACGTCCTGCGGGGCTGCGGGTGCGGCGGTCTGTTTAGCGGCTAGTTGAGTTGCCTGCTGGGCAGCCTGCTGGGCGGCCTGTTGGCTCTGCTGAGCCGCCTGGGCAGCCTGCCTGGCCTGCTGCGCGGCTTGCCGGCTTTGCTGAGCGGCCTGTTGGGACTGTTTAGCTGTCTGTTGGGAAGCGGCGCTGTTCTGTTGAGCCGCCTGGGCGGCCTGCCGGGCCGCTTGGGCCTGACTGGATTTTCCCGCCGCATCGGATTTTCCGCTATTGGGCTGCGACGGCTGGGCGGCCTGCTCCGCGGCTTGTGCCGCCTGCTGGGCTTTCTGTTGGGCCGCCGCCGCTTGCTGGGCTGCTTTTTGGGCGGAGGTCTCCGCCTTCTGGGCTGCCTGCTCGGCTTGCTGCGCGGCCTGTTGGGCGATTTTTGAAGCGTCCTGCGCCTGCTGTGCGGCTTGTTGGGCTTCACTGGCGATTGCCGGCGCATGGGGCTTGGGTCCGATGGCGGACTTGGCCTGCGCGGCGATGGCCTTGGCCTGTTCGGCCTTGTCTCCGGCCTGTTGGGCCGCCTGTTCGGCGTTCTGTGCCTGACGATTATCATCCGCCTGGGTCGCCTGTTTTCCGGCTTCGGCCGCTTCCTTGGCGGCCTGTCCGGCGTCGGTGGTCAATTTCTGTGCGGCGTCGGCCAGGGCCTGATCGGCTTGCTTGGCTTTCGGATCATGATTTCGGGCCGGATCATTCTGGTTGTTTTGCCGGGCCTGTTCAACACGGCGTTGTGCCTCAGCGGCGGATTGAGCCGTTGCTTGTGCCGCTTTTTGGGCGGCGACGGCGGCCTGCTCCGCAGCTTTCTGGGCGGCTCGGGCGGATTCCCGGGACTTTTCAATCGCGGCCAACCCCGCCTTCTCGGCTTCGGCTCCGGGCTTTTGACCCGATTGCGGATCAGAAGCGGTGGAGGCGGCCTGCTGTGCTTTCTGAGCCGACTGCTCGGCGGCTTGTTTGGCCTGTTGGGCGGACTGCCGGGTTTGCTCGGCGGCTTGTTGGGTCTCTTGAAGTGCTTTTTGGGCGGCGGCTTCGCTTTGCTGGGCGTCCGTCGCGGCCTGCTGGGTTTCCTGGGCCCGGCGTGTTGCCTGGGGCGCATCGGGCTTGTCGCGGCTCGGTTGGGCGTCTTTGGCCGCCTGCTCGGCGGCTTGGCGGGCTGCCTCCGCCTGTTGGGCGGTCTGGCGGGCATTGTCTTCCGCTTTCCGTGAAGCCTGCTGGGCGGCCTGAACGGCCTGCTCGGCGAGCCGGGCCGATTCCTGCGCCTGATGCGCAGCGTGTTGGGTTTCGCTGGCGATGGAGGCGGCGTCGGGTTTAGGCCCGGTGTCCTGAGGCATTTTGGCCGCCGCCGGTTCGGGGTTCTGGTCCGGTTGAGGCGTTTGTTTTTCGGGATCTGCCGCTTCCCTGGCGGCCTGCCGGGCCTGTTGGGCGAGTTTCTGCGCGGCGTCGGCCAGAGCTTGGATCCGGTTGGCTTCTTCACGGGCGGCCTTGGATTTCCGGCCGGTGCTTTGGGCGAGTTCTTTCTGTCCGGTTTTCCAGGCCTGCTCGGCGAGGTGCCGGGCCTCGGCGGCTTGCTCGGTCAGGGCCTCGGCTGCCTTCTGAACGGTGGCGGCGGCTTGTTCCGCCTTGGCGGCTTGCTGGGAAGCCTGTTGGACAGCTTGTGCGGCGCGCTCCCGTGGGGATGGCGGCGCATGGGCTGCCTGATCGGCCTGTCGCGCCTGGTCCTCGGCCCGTCGCGCGGCTTGTTGGGCCGCCAAGGCGGCCGTTTCGGCTGTCCGGGCATTTTCCCGGGCCTGGTCCGGCGATGCTTCGGCCAGGGATTTTTCGGCGGCCTGTTGCGCGGTGCGGGCTTCCTGGCGCGCCTGCAGGGCTTCCTGACGCGACGCCGCCGCGGCCTCGTCCGCCGCTTTGGCCCGCGCTTTGGACTCAGCGGCTATGTTTTTCGCCGCTTCAACATTTTGTGGAGTGGCTCCACTCGCGGGGGTTTGGGCAGCCCGTTTGTCGGCTGCTTCGGCATCCTGCCGGGCCTGTTCGGTCGTTGTTCCGGCTTTCAGGGAGGACAGGGCCGCCTCGCGGGCGGCCTCGAGCGCCCGTTCCTCGGCTTGAACGGCACGGTCCTGCGGGGAGCCGCGATCCACGCTTTTCCGGGCCGCCTGATGAGCTGCGGTGAGGGCGTCTTCCGCGAGTTGTTCGACCTGTTGCGCGGTGCGGACGGCCTGTGCGGCCGCCTCCCGGCGGTTGGGCTCAGGCTGGTCCTGGCGGACCGCCTGCTCCGCCGCCTGTCGGACTTCAGCCGTCGCCCGCTTGGCCTGACTGGCGGACATTTCCGCCATCTGACTCCATTGCTTTGCCTCCTGGGCGGCCTGTCGGCTTTCCTCAGCCTGCTCGTTCAATTTCTTGACGAGCTCCGGTTGCTTGGCCGCGTCCGCCCGTTTGACCAGGGCGGCGTCGGTGCCGGCGATTTTCTGCGCGCGTTCGGCCGATTGTTCCGCACGTTCGGCTGCCTGGCGGGCCAGTTTCAGTCCGTCGTCGGCATGCTGCAGCGCCTCGGTGGCCGTCTGGCGGGAATCATTCTTTGTCGGAGCCACGGCATCCTGTGCCGCCGGGACAGGTGCTTCAAGGATCTGGCCCGCTTCCTGGCGCAGGGCGTCAGCCACTCTGGCCTGGGTTCGCAGGGCCTGCCCGGTATCTCCGGCGGCGAGTTCCTTCGCGGCTTGCTGCATGGGTGGGTTCTGAGGGGCGGACCGCGGTTCCTGTCGGGCGAGGGTTGCCAGTTGGTCCTGCTGGGTGGCGAGTTCGCGCCATTTTTGTTTCTGGCTCTGGAGAAAATCCGTCTGTTGCCGGGTCAAGGCGGCGAGCTCGTTTTGACGGGCCGCCAACGCGGCCGCCTGACTGGCGGCTTGAACGGTAAGATTGCTCATGGCGGCGGCCACCTGTTCCGGTGTTCCGGGCGTTTCCCTGGCCATGGCGGCGAGTTGATCCGCCACCTGGTTTTGAGCCTTCAGCCAGGCGTTCGAGGCGGCCGCCGTCCGGGCCACGGCCACGGTTTGGGTGGACGGCGGGGGGCTGTCCTGTTCCAATGCCTGTTTCGCTTGGGCCAGAGCGGTTTGTTTGTCTGTTAACCGGTCCAATTCCACGGCGCGTCGGACGGCGGCGCGGGTGATCTCGTGATCCTGAAGGGCGTGTTCGAGGGCCTGCAGGGAGGTGCCGATTTCCTCCGTCACCTGGCTGTTGAGGGCTGTTCGCTCGGCGGGGCTGTCGACCAGTCTGAGCTGTCCGGTCAGATTTTCAGCCTTGCTGACATGGTTGTCGGCGAGGGCGGTGAGATTGGTGGCGAGTGCCGCGAAGAAACCCCGGTCGAGATCCGTGGCGATGTCGCGCAGGGAATTGTCGGCGGCGGCCAGTGAATCCTGCAGGAGGTCAATCTTTTTGGCCGTATCGGAGGTGAGGGCCGGCTGTTGTTTGAGGGGCGTGTCGAGGGCGCGGGCCTGATCGCGGGCGGCGGTTAGTTTTTGCTGAATCTGCTTCAGTCCCTGCTGGATGCGATTCTCCTGACTGGTGAGGACCTGTTCTTTCCAGGAGGCTGCCTGCTCATCCAGTATAATGGTAAAGGTGTCCGAGTTTCCGGACTGGGGACCCTTGAGAGACCCCGGCAGGTTATCCGTTGCTCGCAGGCGGAAGGCCACGCGTGGCGCGGCGGCGAAAATCGGATCGTCCAGCGCGATCGGCGATTCGCCCTGCATCGCCTTGACACCCTGTCCCGCCTGGGCGGGCAACGGCAGGGGGCGGATCACCTCGTTGGAGGTTCCGGCGATGGTGAAAATCATGGCCACGCCGGTCAGGCCCAAATCATCCTCGGCGGAATAGTTGACCGTGAGGCGGGCGTCGCGGTTTAAGCGAATTTCCCGCTGGCGGAGATTAATGACGGCGGCCACGGGCGGATGGTCCGGGATGGACTGGATGGCGTATTCGAAAGGGGCATTACTGAGCCCGATCTCGTCGGTCAGGATCAGGGTCCAGCTTCCGTTAAGACGCGCCGGCAGCGTCAGGGGGAAATCGTAGAATAATCCTTCCTCGGCGGTCCGGGCGACGCCCTGAATGGCGTTGGTTGAGGATGGCGTCGTGATGAGCATGGCTGCGGTCACCGCCGGCTTGGAGACTAGGGCGGAAACGGTGACCTCGGATCCTGCCAGCGCGCGGATCGTGCCGGAACCATCCCGTTCCTGCAGGACCCCGAGCCGGGAGTAGTCCGGATATCGGCAGCGCACGTCGAGATGCTCGATGATGGGCGGGATGGCGACCCGGACGGTGAAATATCCGGTCAGGGCGTCTCCGGCGTGGATCCGATAGCGGAATCCGGTCAGGATGGGGGGCAGGGTTACGGCAAAGGTCCGGCCGGATAGATTGGTTGACGACGGTTCCTCCGTCATGTCCGTGACGGTTTCGCGGCCCAGCCGGTCCAACTGTCGCAGGCGGGCCGAGGTCACGACCGGGCTGGTGGTCCGGATCGAAATCCGCAGGCGCGCGCCGGAGGCGACCAGGGCATCGCCGGGTTCGACGACCAGGTCGGCGGCCTGCACATTGGGAAGATTCAGGAAGGGGGCGGCGGCCCGGGTCAGCAGGAACTTTGTCTGGCGGGGCTTTACCAGCCAGAGGGTGGCCAGCACCGTCAGCACGATACCGGCGGTGACGACAAACGGAACGGCGCTGCGGAATGAAATTTCGTGTTTGGGTTTAAGGATGACGGCATCACGGACGGCCTCCTCGGTAAGCGCGCCGATCAGCACGTCGGACCCGCGGATGGACGGCATATCCTGGCTGCTGAGAAGTTCGACCACGGAACTGAGCCGTTCCTGGAGCTCGGGATGATGCGCCTCGATCACCCGGGCAATCCCGGTCAGGGTAAAGGAACGCGCCAGCGGCCGGATGAGGAACCAGAAGAGGGATCCCACTCCGGCGGAGTAGGCGAGTACGGACATCACCCAGCGGGGCCAGTGGGCCAGAATCGTGAAGCCGGCGTCAATCAGCATGACGACCAGGAACGCCCCGAGCCCGGCCGCACACGCCGCACACACGCCCCGGATGACAATCAGGTGCCGCGCGCGGCGGATGAGTTGCCGCAGCGTCCGGACGATGGACTCCGGCAGGACGGGGGAAGGGTTGATTAACGGGGAGGAGTTCATCACGGCAACCTCACTCTCTTGCGCAGCATCCATTCGGCAGTCAGTAATGCCAGGATCAGGATGAACCATGGCCAGGAATCCCACAGGTCGATCTGGTGGCGCTCCGTGAGGGAGACGGTCGCGGGGCCGAGGCGTTCAATCAGGGAATCAAGGTCGGTGGGTTCCAGGACCTTGCCGGCGGTCAAGGCGGCCACGCTGGTCAGCAGCCCGCGATCCGCCGCCAGTTCGACACGTTCGGAGTCCATCTCAGCGGTGACGGAGAATTCGGCGGAGACGGGTTGGGTCAACGGGGCCGCCAATTCCCCAAGATCGGCCTTTTCCAGTTCGACGCGGTAGCGGCCCTCGGGCAGGGCTCCGACATCGGCCGCATAGATGCCCGGCGATTCGGGACGGTAGATGAGTTGCCGGCGCAACACCTTCCGGTCCCCTGTCCAGATCGTGACGTGAGGCGCGGCGTTGACGATCGGCATGAACCGGGGCGTGGCCAGACGGGCCAGGATGCGCACGGGGCTGCCGACGGCATAGCGAGGGAGGGACGTCCCGATGCGGATCGAAGAGGAGCCGGTGGCGATCCGGTCGGACGTGGCCCAGCGGAGGATCTGGCCCCAGAACTTGTGGTGGTAGAGGTCGCCCTTCCGGTAGCGAAGCCTCCAGCTGTGGTCGAACCCGAACAGCAGCACGGACCCGAAACCGGCGTGATGCGTCATCAGGAGCGGGTTGCTCCGCTCGAGTTCCTGTTGCTTGAGAAGTGTCTCGGTATCGGGCACATGGGTTAGCCCGGTGCTGGCCGGCCGGGGGATGGTGGCATAGGCCAGCACCGACGCCCCTTCCTTGGCGGTCATGAATCCGTGCCGCCAATGAAGGTCGGGCACGTTATTCCAGGCCGCCAGATTCCGTTCGGCGTCGTCATCGAGTTTCATGAAGACCGTGTTCCGGCCCTCGGCGGTAAGGGTCAGTCGGAACTCCTCCTCGGGGGCGTTCAGGAGCGGGCGGTTGGAGGGCTTGAAAACCACCGGCAGGATTTCGGTCAGGGGGGTGCGGGCGTAGGCGTGAGGCATATACCGGCTCCCGGCGAGCACAATCAGCGACCCGCCGCGGTTCAAGACGTACTTCCGGAGGATGCCCAGGTTCTCCTGTCCGAGGTCCTGCGGGTCCACATCGCCCAGGATGATGACATCAAACTTCATCCATTCCTCTTCATTCACCGGCAGGAGCGTGGCCTCAACCTCGGTCTGGTCCGGAGCGGCGGAGGCGGCCCGTGGCGTCTGATTGGTGATGCCGGTGATCTGGTCGGGATGGAAAAGCAGATACTGGAGCCGGACATTGCGATCCCGTTCCATGAAGAGATTTTTCAGATAACGGAATTCCCAGCGGGGAAATCCGTCAATCAGCAAAACCTTGATCGGGTCGTTGCTCACCAGCACCGGGAGGTTGTAGACGTTGTTGCTGGTATCGACCTCGGATGAAAAGGTCTGGACCGCCACGCGGTAGGGGTGCAGCCCGTTACTTTTGGGGACATCGGAAAGCAGGAGTTGCCGGCGGAAGGCCGCCGAGTTGGGCGTGACGGTATTGGAGGCTACCGGATTGACTCCGTCAAAGAGTGTCACCGTGACATTGGTTCCGCACAAGCCATCCAGTTTCAACTCGAGATTGAAGGAGACCCGGTCGTTGGTGCTGACGGAATCGGGGGCATCGATGGCCGCGACGGCCGCATCCGTGGGAGGCAGGCGGCTGCCGCCTAATACCACGGGGAAGACCGGAACGTGTTGAACGCCGAGCTTGCGGGCGATGGGTTCAACGGCGCCTGCCGCATTGTGCCGGCCATCGGTTAGCAGGACCATGCCGGCCGTGTGTTCCGGCAGAAGATCGGAGGAGGCCATCTCGAGGGCGGCGGCGAGATCCGTGCCTTGAAGTTGTTTGAGGGATGCCGATTCTATTTTTTTCGCGGCGTTGGATCTGACCATGTCCTCGATCCGCCATTCAGTCGGGAGGGCCCCGAAGGTGTAGAGCCTCACGCCGTAGTCGCGGTCCAGGCGCTCCAACAAGCCGGGCTCGAACGGTTTGCCGTCCGGCTGGTCGGGGGTTTTCTCCCGCCCCAGAAGAAGACGGCGGGCCAGCTCATCACGGTGGAGGACGGCCACTCCGTCGACGGTTTTGCGGTCCGCCTCGGACAGCGACCGGTAGAAAGCCTCATCGACGGCCTCGCCTTTCACGGTCAGTCGGGTTTCGCAGTCCGCGAGCGAGGTCCCGACTTTGTACAGCGTTTGCCGGACGGTTTCATAGGCGGTGCGGCTGTTGGTGGAAGAGGTCCGCCACTCGTCGGTGAGTTTGATGGCGAGGTCCAGGGCGACCGTCGCGCCGGGGGTCAGTTGATCCGCCAAACGGGTGAGGTCGGCCCTGAGGCTGTCCTCCTTTTTCAGAAACGGGGCCGCCGCGGCCGCGCGAAGGGCGCGGCTGGTGTCGGCGACGGTGTCACGGACCTGCTTGAGGACCTTGCGATGGGAACGCGCATTCCGCTCCAATTGGCCGAGACGGACCGCCGGGTCGGTTTCGGCCAGCGCATTCAACCCGTCCGTCCGCGCGAGGAGTTCCTGTCCCGCCTCCCTCAGGCTGACGGCCGTCCGGTTGAGTTGGACCGTACGCTGCGCCGCCGGCACAAGAAGGGCTTCGGCCAGGCGCACCTTCTCGGCAGGGGTCAGGTTGTTGTCGGCGACCTGCATGGAAGAGCTGACGTCCAGCAGAACCACAACGTGCCGCTGGACCTTTCGGAACGTATCGAAGACCCGCACCGGCTGGCACAACATGAGGACTCCCATCAGCACGATGGCAACCCTTAACGCCGACAGGGCGATTCCGGCCCGCCGTGACACGAGGCGCCGTTCGATCCGGCCCACGGCGATGACGATCTCGATCAGGACGGCGCCGCCAAGCAGCAGTGGCCAGATCCGCCAGGCAGTGGCAAACACGACGGCATGCCGGGCGACCCCGGCGGCGCCCAGCAGGGTCAGAAACCCAAGACCCGCCCGTCCGGCGAAGGCAGGAGCCTGCCACAGACCGGAAAGGGGGCGGCACCAGACGTGGGCGCGAACCCAGACGGCCAGAAGCAGGAGGGTCGCCGGCAGCAGGATGACGAGGGGCATCTCCAACGGCATCAGGGCAGTCTGGATCGTATCAGGGTCCATGCGGGGGAGCCTCCATCAATTCCGCCAGGCGATCCCGGGTGGCTTGAACGCTTTCGGCGGGGGATTTCAGGACAACGGACTCGGACCGGTGAAGATTCCGGTGAAGGGTGATCCAGCGGGTCAGCACGATTTCGGCCAGCCAGGTTAACAGGGCGCAGAGGACGAGAATTTTCCAAAATTCCTGCCCCGGCACCTTGCCGGAGAACGACAGAAGAAGTTCGTCGAGGCTTTTCGGGAGAAACAGGTTGATGTGATGGCGGACCGAAGCGAGGTCGGCATCGGTCAACAAGTCGAGCGAGCTTTCCCCGGGCTGGTTATTCACGGTGAAGAGCACCTCGGGCGCGCTGTTCGAGGATACACCGGCTGCGGTGGCCAGGCCCGGAGGAAGGTGCATGCGGAACAGGCCGGGCTCACGGGTTTCCGAGAATCGGACAATGAACTGGCGATTCATCTGTTCAATCCTGGCCGGGCGGGTTTCTCCGGAGGGCAGGTCAACGGTGGGGGCGTTGGTGGTCGATGCGGCCGCGGAACCTGCCGGAAGCGTTCCCGCCAGCGCCCACTCCGTTCCCGGCCGGATGTTGCAGTCCACCAGGGTCGGGGCCGCCAGGAAATACACCATTTCGTGGACGAGGGGAACGAAGCATTTCAGGGACGCGAGGTTGCTGTCGCGTCGATCGAAGGCCATGGGCGTCATGAGCACGTAGCCCTTGCCGAGCTGCCGCTCCACCAGCCAGGGTTCCTTTGAGTCGAACTGCCCGCCGATCCGGACCGGCGCGGGGGACGGGTCCACCGTCAATTTCCAGTAGGCGGAGATCAGGCTGAGGCGGGCATCCGATTGATCCGGCAGGGCCATCAGGCGTAGGGCGGGATGGGTGAAGGATTTGAGATCGAGGTGGAGCGGGGCGGAAGGGACCGCACGTTCCTTCATCTGCGCCGGCGTCACGGATTCGCCGGAGAGCGCCTGCCAGGCGTTGTAGAAGGCCGGCTCCACCCGGCCCCCGGGCGCAATCAGGAGTCCGCCGCCCGCCTTGACGAATGCGACCAGACGATCCGCCACAGCGGCCGGCAGGCGGGGAACATCGGCGAGGATGACGACGCGGTAGGGTGACAGGTCGGTGAGCGCGGCGATACTGGAGGCCTCCACGATCGTGGGGCTAACGAGGAACCGGGGCTCCGGCAGGGCGGCAGCCGGGTCGCGGGTGACCTCGCGCGGCGTCAGGGCCGAGCGGATAAGACTGGACGTTTTCCGGAAGAAAAACCGTTCGGTAGAGGCCCCTTCGACCAGAAGCACCGGCAGGCGATCCAGAACGTGGACAACCCGTTCAAGCGCGTTATCGGCGGCCAGATCATCCTCGATGGCGATCCGGGCTTTCAGGACGTGATAACCGGGCTTATCGAACGCGACATTGAAATGAAGCACCTCGCCTGCCTTCGGGAGCAGATCCTTGACGAGGGGTGTTTGATCAACGCGCTGACCGTCGATGAGCAACTCCACGGCGGCGGGTTGGAGGGCGCTATCCCCGGCGTTGACGAGAGTGACATCCACCCTGACCGGTCGGTCGGTTCCGACGACAGCACGTGCGAGGCGGATATCCGAGACCAGGGCATTACGGAATGCTTTTGGAGGGGGGAACCGTCGGATAATGAGGCGTGGCGGGGAGGGTAGAGTCTTGAATCCCGAGGCAAGAAACTGCCAACGGGTCTCGGACAGGGGGTCCCAGCCTGTGGCATGGCCATCCGTGAAAATGATCACCGTTTTGGCGGCGTTGGGTCCCTCCGCCAGCAGGCCGGTGGCCAGGTTCAAGGCCTCCAGAGTGGCCATGCTCCCGCCGGTGGGCCGGCATTCGGGACTATTCAGGGCGCGCTGCAATTCGCGCCGATCGGAGGTGGGGCGGCGGACGAGGGGCTGGGGGACGGGCCCGCCCAGAATGAGGGTGCAGGCATCGCCGGGGCGTGAAGCCTTGATCAGGGTGCGGGCCTCTTCCACGGCGCGGCTGAAATTGCTGCGGCCCCCGGGCGCCAGTGTCATGGACAGCGAGGCATCCAGGATGATAGCGGTATCGCCCCCGCCGGCGGTCAACCAGCGGCGTGCCTGAATCCATCGTTCCAGGAGGGAGACCAGCACGGCGGCCATCAGCACGGCGGTGGCGAGGTACAGCAGGCGGCGGCGGAGGGCTTCGTTGCTCCATAGCACGGTGGCGATACCGGCGCAGAGGACGGCGAGCAGGATGGCGGGCAGAATGAGCGCCCAGGGTAGGGCGGACAGGCTGGGAAGAAACGGGCGGGCCATGGCCAGAGCGAGGAACGCCAGGCCCAGACAACGCAGGCAGAGCAGGATGCCGTCCTCGATTTGTATGCGCCGGCTGCGTGCCGCGATGGAGGCGATCAGGAACTGCATGGCACCCCATTCGACCCGGCGCGGTTTGGTGCGGTTCAGCAGGTGGATGAGGATCGGGATCGCGATGGCCGCGAGTCCCATCAACATGGAGAGGTTGAGGAACGTCATGGCGTCCCCCATTCAGAATCCAGAATCCAGAATCTGGAAATAAGAAATAAGAATTCTGAAATCTGAATTCTGGATTCTGGATTCCTGTCTTTGGCTGTCTTCATCGCTTTACCAGGCTCCGCCGGTGCGCCAGGTAGCCTGCCAGCGCCATGTCGAAGGGCTGGCGGGTCGAGAAAGGTACGTAATCGACCTTCATTTCCCCGCAGCCTTTTTCAATGGCGGAGAGGAAGGTTCGGACTTCAGCCAGATAGGCCGAGCGTAATGCCTCGGGGTCGAGATCCAACTGCCGTCCGGCCTGTTCGAGATCCTTGAACTGGCTCCAGCTCTTGAAGGGAAACGTCAATTCCTCGTCGGCCATGACGTGCATGACCATGACATCGTGTTTGCGGAACCGGAAATGATGCAGCGCCTTGAGGAGGTCCTCGGTCCGGTCGAAAAGATCGGAGATGACAATCAGCAGGCCGCGGCGGGGCACCCGTTCGGCGATGTCATGGAAGACGGTGGAGAGTGCGGTTTCCTCGCCGGGTTCCGTCTTAAAGAGTTCTTCCAGAAGGACGCTCATGTGATTGGTCCGGCACCGGGAGGGAAGGTAACGGCGGATTGAGGTGTCAAAGGTCACCAGGCCCACGGCATCCTGCTGATTGAGGAGGACCCGGACGAGGGAGGCCGCGAGGAACCGGGCGTATTCGAATTTGCTGAGCGGCTGTCCCGCGTGCCGGGCGGCGTTCTCGCCCCGGTACGCCATGGACCCGGACGCATCCAGCAGGATGGTCGCCCGGAGATTCGTCTCCTCGATATACTGCTTGATGTAATAACGGTCCGACTTGGCATACGCCCGCCAGTCCAGGTCGCGCGGGTCATCGCCCGGGGCGTACTCCCGATGTTCGGCGAATTCCACGGAGAAGCCGTGGTAAGGGCTGCGATGCCGTCCGGAAATGAATCCCGCGACCGGATGGCGGGCCAGCAGTTCGATCCGGCTGATCTTCGCCATGGCCTCGGGGTCCAGCAATTTAAGGTAGGACGGTGTGGCGGAGGGCGGCGCCTTATCCTGCTGAGATCCGGGATTCAGGATGCTGTTCATGCGGGTTCAGACTTCAGGTGATGCGGTCGGGCGCGGAAGGGCGGATTTCTTCCAAAAGCCGGTGAACAATCTGGTCGGTTGAAATACCGGCGGCATCGGCGTTAAAGGTGGGGACGATGCGGTGCCGCAGGATGGCGGGCGCCATTTCGCGGACATCTTCCGTTGTGGCGTGATACCGCCCATGGAGAATGGCGCGCGCCTTGGCGGCCAGCATCAGGTTGATGGTCGCCCGTGGTCCGGCACCCCATTGGACCAGTTCCGAGATGAAGGCCGGCGCGGAAGGGCCGGGCCGGCTGGCGCGCGCCAGGTCGCGGGCATATTCGAACACATGATCGGCCGCCGGGACCCGCCTGACAATGTGTTGAAGCTTGATGATATCCTCGCCGGACAACACGGTCTTGAGTTCCGCCTCGTAGGTTCCGGTGACTTTCTTAGCAATGTCGAGTTCCTCGGCGGCGGAGGGGTAGTCGACCTTGATCATGAACATGAACCGGTCCAACTGCGCCTCAGGCAGGGGATACGTGCCTTCCTGTTCGATGGGGTTCTGTGTGGCCAGAACAAAGAAGGGGTCCGGCAGTTTGAAGTCGGTGTTGCCCACGGTGACGATCCGCTCCTGCATGGCCTCCAACAGGGCGGCCTGGGTCTTGGGCGGGGTGCGGTTGATTTCGTCGGCCAGAACCATGTTGGCGAACAGGGGCCCTTGGACGAAGCGGAAGACCCGTTTGCCGGTTGTGCGATCCTCCTCAAGGACGTCGGTGCCGGTAATGTCGGAGGGCATCAGATCAGGGGTGAATTGCACCCGTTTAAAGGTCAGGTCCATGACGCGGGAGAGGGTGCTCACCAGCAAGGTTTTCGCGAGGCCGGGAACGCCGACCAGCAGGGCATGGCTCCGGCAGAAGATGGCGACGAGCACCTGCTCAATCACCTGGTCCTGGCCGACAATCGCCAGCCGGACCTGTTCCCTCATTTTGAGATAGGCCGCATTGAGTGCCTTGACCGTCTCGATATCACCCCGGGGATCCGATTCCGGCAGACTCGAAGAAGGTTGATTCCCGCTATATTGCATGTTGCCTCCGTTGGTTTAGACTACTTGACTTATTATTGCATAAGTCATGCCAAGAAAGCTCCGTTTATGAGGTTTGGCAGATTATCTCCTTTTTTTAACCAATTTCAGGCAGAGGAAATGCCCCCCGCATCGCTCTGTGCCGGTTTGTATGCAGGTGGGAATAATGAGACGTGTTCAGGTGTATGCACATCCTTGTTGACCCGGGAAAGCTGGAGGCGTAGTTTTCTCCGCCATGACTGACGAAAACATACCGACGTCGCGGGCGGCCGCCCGGGGTGGTTCACGCACCGTGATGCTGACCCGTACGGGGGGGCCGCGTGCCCTGATGCTCCAGAAGGCGAAACTCCTGCTGATCAGCGGCAAGGAGCAGGGGCGCGAGGTGGTGATCGACAAGGATGTCTTCACGATCGGCGCCGGTTCGCAGAACGATCTGATCGTTGCCGATCCGGCGGCCTCGCGCCGCCACTGTGAGATCCATCAACGGACGGAGGGGTTCATGCTGCGCGATCTGGGCAGTACCAACGGGACGCTGGTGCAAGGGGTCAGGGTGTGTGAAGTGTACCTGACCCAGGGCGTCGAGTTTCAGGTGGGGACGGTCCGATTGGTGTTCTGCCCGTTACACGAGACGGTGTCGTATCCCCTGAGTCCCCGTGAAAGTTTCGGGCGGCTGAACGGGGCGAGCACGGCGATGCGGCGGGTCTTTCATCTTGGTGAGACGTATGCGAAAACGGACGCCGCCATCCTGATCCAGGGCGAGACCGGGACGGGCAAGGAACTTCTGGCGGACGCGTTGCATGCGCACAGTACGCGGAGCAAAAAGCCGTTTGTGGTGATAGACTGCGGGTCCCTGGCCAAGGGCGTGATCGAGAGCGAACTATTCGGGCATGCCAAGGGTTCCTTTACAGGAGCGGGGAGTGAGCGCATCGGGGCCTTCGAGCAGGCGGATGGCGGCACGGTGTTCCTGGACGAGATCGGGGAGCTTGACCTGAGCCTGCAACCCAAGCTGCTGCGCGCGCTGGAGAAGAAGGAAGTGCGGCGGATGGGGGCCAACACGGTGCGGCACGTCGATGTCCGGATTATTGCGGCGACGAACCGCAATCTGGAACGTGAAGTGCGCGAGGGCCGGTTCCGCGAGGATCTCTATTACCGGTTGTCGATTGTGAAAATCGAGTTGCCGCCCCTGCGGCAGCGCAAAGACGACATCCCCTTGCTGGTGCAGTGTTTCCTGAAGGAGCTGACAGGGGCCGACGATCCGAAGGACTGGCCGGATTTCGAACGCAGCATGGCCCTGTTCCGCCAGCACGACTGGCCGGGGAACGCCCGTGAGCTGCGGAATGTGGTTGAGATGGCCGTGCGCGGGTCGGCGGGCCGGATCGATTTAGGGGCCTGTCTGACCTTGGGACGGATCAACGACGCGGATTCCGGCATCGTGACGGAGGGGGCCCCCGACATGCCTTTCAAGCTGGCCAAGAACCAGTTGGTGGGCCACTTCGAAAAGGATTACATCGAGAAGCTGCTGGAGCGGAACGGGGGCAATATCTCCCGCGCGGCCCGCGAGGCTCAGATTGAACGGGCCTACCTGCAGCGACTGGTCCGCAAGCATGCCCTGAATCCGCGGGGCCGGTAACGCCCAACGACCAACGAAAAACGACCAACGACTCAAGGGGTCGGGAAGATGGTTGGGTCCCACTGGTCGGCGTAGCGTTTCAGATGGGTTTTCAATGGGGTATGGGCCTGCAACCAGTAGACAGGTCGATAGAGGGCCCGCAGTGAATCGGCTGAGGGGGTGGTAGCGTCACGACCTGGGAGCAGGCGGAAGGCTGGGCCGATGCTGAGGACATAGAGCACGGCGGTGCTCGCCAGAACCAGCACGAAGGTGATGGCGGCGCGCCGGCGCCGGCGTGCCTTTACGCGGGCGAGTAGCTGCTGGGCGGCGATCGAATCCTGTTTGAGCCGGGTGATCACGTCGCGAACCATGCGTTCTGCCACGCGCAGATGTCCCTTCTGAAGCGCCTCATCGGCCCGCATCAGGAGTTTGTCGATCTGCTCCTGCTGGGCGGATGCTTTTTTCAGCATGGCGTCGACCGGGGACGGCTCGGTCGAGATGTCGTGCAACGCCTCGCCCGCCTTTCGGCAGCCCTCGTAGTCTTGAGCCTTCAACGCCTGGGCGGCCTGATGCGTCAGGCTCTCCATCCGCTGTTGCGCCGACTCCAGGTCGGCTTTCAGTTTCTCCGCGTCCCGGGACAAGGCCGCCACCGCCTTGGCGTACTCGCTGGGTTCGGTCCCGGGCTGCGCCGCATCAGGGAGAGTCAGAGCGCCCTTGAGAGACGGGAACTGGGATTCCAGCCGGCTGACAGACAGCAGTCGATCCTCGATATCGGTCAGTGATTTTCGCGCCTCGCCGGGCTGCTTTTTAACGAGCCACTGGCGCGCGCGGTTCAACTCGGTCCGGAGGGCGAGGATATTACGCTCGGCGATACGCCAGGGGATTTCGATGCGTAGGCCCTGATATTCGGGACCGTCATCGAGCACGCCGTACTCATTGAGCCGTTCGCGGACCTCTTCGTAGTTCTGGCGGTCCAACTCTACGGCGATGGCTTGAGTGAGTTCGTCCTTGCGCTGGATCGCCCAATTGGCGGTATCGCCCAGTTCGAGGATTTCGCGTTTGAGTTCCTGACCCTTCACGCCGCGGGGATGGAAGTGATTGATACCGTCCATGGCATCCTTGATCCGCCCGAAGTCCTTCTGGCGGCGGTATTCCCGCAGCCGGCTGAGCAGCGCCCGCATATCCTCGAGGGTTTTGATGTCCGTCGAGCACTGGCCGCAGAACCGGACGCCCACCCGGGTTTCGCCGTCGCACTCGGGGCACCTTTCCATTCCGTCCCAGTTGCAGTGCGAACAGTAACGGTTCGCCACAGGGTTGAGGGCATTGCACCACTTGCAGCGCCACATGCCGGGGTCGGTGAGGGGGGAAAGGAAATCGCCGGCCGACTGGGCGAGGACTTCCGCGAAATCACGGGCGGTGGGCCAGCGCTGCTTGGGGTCCTGCTCCAGGGCCTTGAGCAGCATGGGGCGCAGGTAATCGGGGATGCGGCTGTCGCGGAAGAAGCGCGGATTTTCGCCGGTCAGGCAGAAGTAGAGGATGCCGCCCAGACTGTAGACATCGGACCGTTCGTCGGCCATACCGGGATCGGTTTCCTGTTCGGGCGCGGCATACCCCAGGGAAAGCATCCGGGTTCCGGTCATGGTCAGCTTGGCGGCGTCGGAGGTGGTTTGACGCGCGATGCCGAAGTCGACGATGCGCGGTTCATTATGTTCATCGAGCAGGATGTTGGAGGGCTTCAGGTCACGGTGGATCACGCCATGGCGGTGGGCATAATCGATGGCGGTGCAGAGCTTCTTCACGAGGACGACCGAGGCACGGAGGGTGAGGGGGGCACCGTTCTGTTCCAGTTTCTGTTCCAGGTTCAGGGAGGGGGCGGGCCAGTCGGGGGCGGGCGGCTTGCCGGGGCCGGCGACATATTCCATGACGATATGCGGTTCCGCGCGCTGGGCGTCGAAGTCGAACAATTTGACAATGTAGATATGGTTGAGGGAGGCGATCAACTGGGCCTCCCGGGCGAACCGTTCCCGCATCGGGGCATCGGACAGGAAGGCGCGGCTGAGCCGTTTGACGGCGACGAACCGGCCCAGTTTCAAATCCTTGGCCAGGTAGACAACGCTCATGCCGCCCCGCCCGATTTCGCTGACGATCTGATAGGGGTCGGCGGAGTCCGTGACGGGGGATGGGCCTCCCGCCCCGGGGTCGGCGGAGACGATGACGGTGGGGGTTTCCCTGCCAGGAGTCGATGCCGACTCGTTTTCGATCTGTGTATCGCTGGTTTTCAAAATAAAAAAACCCCGACCTTTCGGCGCGGGGTTTGCGTTGACGGCGGATTGAGCCGGGTTTAGCGCTTCGAGAACTGGAAGCGTTTGCGCGCGCCGGGTTGACCGTATTTTTTGCGTTCCTTCATACGGGAATCGCGGGTCATGCAGCCGCTGCTCTTCAGGACCTTCCGCAGGGAGGCGTCGGAAACCACCAGGGCGCGGGAGATGGCGTGGCGCAACGCGCCCGCCTGACCGACAATGCCGCCACCCGTGAGGTTGGCGGACAGGTCGAATTTTTCACGCGTTTCGGTGAGCTTCATCGGTTGCTCGATGAATTTCATGACGGCTTCGGTTCCGAAGTAGATGTTCGGATCCTTGCTGTTGACCACCCATTTACCCGTACCGGGTTTCAGACAAACACGGGCCACAGCTGTTTTGCGGCGTCCTGTTGCACGATATTCTGCGACTTTTTCGACCACGTCAGTTTCCCTTCTTAAGCTATTTCAATGGTTGTAGGAGCCTGCGCCACATGCGGATGATCGGCGCCGGCATAGACTTTAAGCCGTTTTGAGATCTGGCGGCTAAGATGGTTGTGCGGCAGCATGCCACGCACCGCCTTCTCAATCACCCGCTCGGGATGACGCTCGTTCATCATCGCAAACGTTGTTGATTTCTTTCCGCTCCGGTTGCCGGTGTAACGGACGTACGTCTTCTTTTCGGGTTTGCTGCCCGTCAATTTGATGTCGCGGGCGTTGGTGACCACCACGAAATCGCCGGTATCGATGTGGGCGACGAACATGGGCTTACCGCGACCCCGCAGCAGATTGGCAATCTTTACGGAGAGACGACCGAGCGGCTTTCCGGCCGCGTTAACGACATACCACTTACGCTGAATTTCACTCGCCACTGGCAGAGACGTCTTCATGATACTTCCAACCTTTCAAGCCCTGAAAAAACGCCGTTATCTACACCATGGGGCGGCGCCTGTCAACTCACTATTTTTCAATTGCCGTCCGCTGTCTTCCGTCCGGCGGAGGAAGCGTCGGGAAAACCATCCAATTTTCGCTCGGTTTCCAAGACGGTGTCGAATTCCGATTTCGGGCAACGCATCAGCACATAGACGTCATAAAAGCGGATGGCGGTATCGCCGTACCACATCCGGGCCCACCAGCTCGGGCCGTACTGCCAGACGGAATAGGTCAGGAGAGCCTCATCGATCTGGTGCAGTCGGGTCTGGGAGATATGCGTGGCCTGGGGGTTGCGGGTGTTCTTGGAATCCAGGCGGTTGCTCGTCCGCACGGCGGCGTGGGAGTTGTCGATGATCTGGGGAACGTTGGGCATGTTGGACTGGACGGTGGTGCGTTTATCCGTGCGATCGCTGCGGTAAATATCGTCGGCTGCCACGGCCGCGCGCTCGGCGATCTTGCGGATGGCGTCATGCCTGGCGTCGTTAATGCCCTCTTCCAGGATGGATGAGTAGGTGGAGACGCCGCTGGCATAGATGAAAGCCCTGGCATCGTAGTTGGTGGCCAGCGACGGGTCGGCCACCCACTTGGGCGGGGCGAGATTGCCTTCGACGATTTTCAGTGAACTGCAGCCGGAGCCGGCCATGACGCAGAGGGTCAACGCGGTTAATTTTGCCAATACATTTTTCATAAAGGACCCTTTGGATTACTTCAGTAGATTCCGCCACCACTGCCGGACCCGTCCGGGGGGCGGCTCGGCCAACTTGCTGGACGACCAGCCCTCCTGCCACATATCCTTGCCGCTGGTGGCTTCTTTGCGTCGGATGGATTCGGCTTCGATCTCCTCCGGTGTATCGAGTACGCGCGGCGTGATGAACACAATGATCTCCGTGCGCGGCCGGTCGGTTTTCGAGTAGCGGAAGGGGATGCCGAGGATGGGGATGTCACCGAGGATGGGGATCTTCGAACGCGTCTGGGAGTCGCTATTTTCGATCAGGCCGCCCAGGATGATGGTCTCGCCGCTGCGTACGGCCACGGAGGCCGACATCTCGCGGGAGGAGATCACCGGCCATTCGCCCTGGTCGGCAATGACCTGCGTGGCGGACTGATTCTCCAGTTTCTGGGTGATCTCCATCACCACGAATTTCTTCTGGTTGATGCGCGGGGTGACGACGAGGTTGATGCCCACTTTTCGGGACTCGACGTTGGGCACATAGGCGATGTTGCCGCCCACGCTGGTTGGGGTCTGCCCCTTGTAGAAGTAGAGCTCCTGAGAGACGTCGATTTTCGCCTCCTTGTTGTCGGTGGTGAGAATGACGGGGGAGGAGAGGATTTTGGTGCGCGAATCGGTGGACGACCACTTGATGACGGCGTCCAGATTGAGGCCGAAATGCGTGAAGTAGTAGGTCAGGCCCGCCCCGGCCGAAATGGCGTCGGTTCCTGTCAGGCTTGTGGCGTCACGCGGAAGGCTCTTGCCGCCCCCTCCTCCGCCGGCAAAGGCGAAGAGCGGGTCGCGTCCGCCGTTCTTCTTGTCGTAGGCGATCATTGAGCGCTGAACCCAGTCCACCCCGCGTTCCGTCGTGCTTCCCAGGGAAACCTGCAGGATGACCGCCTCGATCAACACCTGGGAGAGCATGATATCCATGTCCTTCAGGATGTCCATGATCGACGCCAGGTCGCCTTTGCTGGCCATGATGATGATGGCGTTGGAGCGCTTGTCGGAGAGGATCTTGATGTTCTCGGCGGAGAGCTGGCCGATCTTGGTTTTGGCCTCGGGTCCGCGGGCGGCGCTCGACTGGCGTTGCTGTTCGATGAAGTCCTGGAGTTGCGAACTGCGGGCCGGTTCCGCCGTGGTCGTGTCGCCGCCGGCTTTGGCGGCCGTCGCGGAGGAAGACGTGGTCTTGGGGGCCGAATCCTTGCGGGGTGCGCTGGCGGCGCCGATCAGGGCGTTAAGCATGGTGGCGACTTCGTCGGAATCGGCGTATTCGAGGCGGATCACCTTGACCGCGACATCCGGCGAGGTGGGAACGTCCAGGGCGGTGACGATCTGCTCGAGGAACAGCATGTTCTCGGGGCGGGTGATGATGATCAGCACGCCGGTCCGGTCATCGGCGATGACTTTGACGTTGCCCCGGATCATCTGACCTTCCTCGTTTCCGGATTCCGCAGGCTGGGCGGCGGCTGTGGTGGCCGCCGGCAGGCGTGCCCGGATGACGCCCGGCAGGGTGGGGATCGTGTCCACGCCCGGCGCGCCGGTTTCACGCGTACGGCGGATGGTGGGCTGCTTATCCTTTTCCTTCTGGTCGGAAATGATTTCATCCAGCCGGGCTTTGATGTCGGAAGCCTTGGAGTGGCGGACGGGGAGAATATTGAGCTTTTCCTTGAGTTCGATGGGTTGATCGATCTGGTTGAGCACGTCCTTGATGCGATTGATGTTGATCGTCGTGTCGGCGATCAGGAGGCTGTTGATCCGCTCAAGCGGCAGGATCTTGCCGTAGGCGTGGATCAGGCCGGTGATGGCCTTCTGGGCTTCAGCGGGGTCGATGAACTTCAGCGGTATGATCTCGCTGATCAACTCATCATTCTCCTCGTGAGCCGCCTGCTGCCAGGAGTTGGTTTGAATGGATAACCCCTCCTGTTGGACGGTGGCGATCGGGACGATCTTGACGAATTTGGTGCCCACCTCGACCAGGCCGATGTTGTTCATGGCCAGGACGGTTTTGACGGCCTGCATGGCCTCGGGGATCGTCAGGTCAGTCTGACTTCGCAGGGTAATGGAGGCGGCAATGGAGGGTGCCGAGAGCAGAGTCCGCCCGGTCAGGTCGCTGTAAAACTGGAGCACCTGATCCAGGGGGGCGTTGTTGAACTTGATTTCGACCGTTTTGTTGGTGGTCGCGCTGTCCGGCCTGGGCGGCTTGACCCGGACGGCAGGCGTTGCCGGCGGGGTAAACGGAGTCTGCGCCATCAAGAGCTGCCCTGAAACAGCCAACATCAATAAGAATGAACGAAGAAAGGATGTCATGGTTGGAGGACCTTGGTTTCTGGCTTTTTCCGCACCCCGCCCCCCGGTTGATTCCGGGAATAGGAGCAATACACCGTAAAACTCCCCCGCAGCCCTTTCTTTTCGCTCGGGGAAACCGACAGCTGACTGACATCCAAAATAGCATCTTCCTTTTGCAGATCAAACAGGAAACGGACCAGCGACTCCAGCTTGCCCTCCCATTTGCAGTTGGCGGCGAGTTCGTACATGTCGCCTTTTACCGTTTCTTTTTCCACGTCGCGACTGATCAGGTTCAGCCCGTGGGCCGTGGCGATCTTCTCAATTTTGATCAGCAAGTCGGCTGTCACATCCTTTTCGGGGGCATAGAGCGGTAGTTTTTTTCGTATCTCCGCCAGTCGGGCGTCCCACTTGGGTGCCTGTGAAACGAGATTCTGGGTGACCTCAATTTTCCGGTTGATTTCCGACTGTTTGGCTTGGAAGGATTTCCATTCCTTGATCCGGGGGGCGCAGAGAAGGAAGGTGAGGCCCATCAAGGCGATTGTGCCGGTGATCCAGACCAGGACCATTTCGCGCGGGGAGATTTTCATGGTTTCTCGCCTCCCGGGAGAATGGCGGTCAATTTGAAGTTCTCCTTGCCGTTGGCCATGTGAACGATACGCGGGAGGTCGGTGGAGACGAAGAGTTTGGACTTTTCCATGGATTGCTTGAAGTCGGAGATAAGCGTGAAGGAGCCGGCTTCGCCCGAAAGCTCCACGGCTTTACCCTTGTGGTAGCTGAAGGACTTGAGGTCAATGCCGGGCGGGAGGAGTTCGCTGGTTTCCCTCAGGCAATCGAGCACGGACCGGGTACGGTCGACATACTGTTCCAGTTCCATCGCACGAGTTCGAACAGCCCGGACCTTCTCCGCCGGCACTGTGAGCGCGGTCAGGCGCGCTTCCTGGCGGGCGAGCATTTGTTTCTGGATTTGAAGTCCGCCGAAGAGAACGGCAACGCCTATGGCCCAGACGCCGAGCACCACGGAGGAGAAGAGGATGGCGCGGCGGCGGGCGCGGCGGCTTTTCTCGGCCTGCTGCCAGGCCGGGGGAGCCAGGTCAAGCATGTCCCGCCCGCGGGTCTGGGCGCGGCGCAGCAAGCCCTCGGCCAACGGCGGGAGGGTGTCCAGGGAGTAGGCATGAGCAGTCACGGCAAAGGGTTCGGCCAGGCGTTGAATGAGTTCCGTCGGACTCTCGCCACGGTGCCAGATGGTGACTTCAGAGGGCTTTTCCCCCGCCCGGTCGAGATCCAGCGAGGCCAGGGTGTGGACGATGTCCCGGGCGAGCTCATCGGCCCGATCCTCCGGTGTCAGGTCCTCCAGCCCGCTCAGCGCCCGCATGGCGGCCGGGATCCCCTGGATCGTGATGATCAGGTCGCAGGCGTTATCATCGAGGATGAGATAGGCGTGGGCTCCCGTGGCTTGGATCTTTCCCGCATCCTGCAGGATACGCCACCAGCCCAGCACATTGATATCCACCCATTTTGGCCGGATATCGGCAGCCCGCAGGGCATCGGCCACCCCGTTGACGGTTGCCGTCGGAATGGCGCTTAACAGGACGCGGCAATGGCCTTCCTCCTGTTGAAGGACTTCATGGGAAATGACCGATTCGTCGATGGGGAAGGGTGAAAACTTGTCGATTTGAAGTTCCGCCATGCCGCGCCGTTCGTCCGGGTCGGAGGTGGGGAGATCGGCGATGCGGAGGAGCGCCCAGGATGCCGGAATTCCCAGAACGACGGGAAGAGATGAGGCGGGCACCTTGGTGCGGATTTCCTGAACCAGACGCTCACGATCCGTCCGGAATCCCTGCAGCAGGGAGGGACAATCGGGGAGCAGTTCAAAGTCGGCCTGATGGGTGCCCACCACTTCCGCCTTGTCAGAGGTGGGACCCTGTACGGCCCATTCCAAGGTGCGCGTACGTAGCGCTAAAGCTGTAAGATGTTTACCTGACATAACTTAAAGTTTTATTCCTGTCACGGAAACGATCTTATGCTCAACCCCTTTTACCTGTCCCACAGAGTTGATTCGCAAGACTGACGAGAGGGTGTTCACCAGGGATTTCAAATAAGCCATATCCTCCGGCATCAAGGTGTTCAGCTCCGGCAGTCGACTGAAAAAGTTGTTCGAATCCGTATAGAAATGATCCTCCCCGATTTGTCCTCCGGGTGTCAATCCTTCTCTTTCCTCGATAATGGCTTCAGCCTTGATCTCGTCAATGCCGGGAAGCGTCATCAAAACCCGTTTTGAGGCGGCATTGACGTTGACCTGAACGCCAGCCTCAGGCAGAGCCGTCAGCATGTCCACAATCCCGCTCACATAGACGCCGTTGGTTTCTCCCTCCTCCATGTACCCGCCGTATAAAACAGGGCGTGTAAATCCTTTGATCAGAAGGAGTTCGTCCAGAGTATCCAGGTTCGCGGGTTTGCCCTTTCTCCCGCGGGCCTTGTAAGGCGGGGACAGGCGGGCATAGTAATCGTCGGTTTCGGCGCCGTCGAGATTGGGCTGGTCGTCTCCGTCCCGCCAATCATTGAAGCTGTCGATCAGGCCGCTCCAGAGTTCTTCGGGAACGCCGCCGACCTTCAGGATACGCTCCCAGTCTTCATCCTTGAGGCTGTTAACATTGCGCAGGGCAGGCTCGGGGATGATGTCGATGACGACCGTTCCCTCGCCGAGGGGGTGGGAGAGGCCGATGATGGAGTAGCCTTCACGGAGACGCTTGGCCGTGCTGTACCAGGATTTGGCCTTGGTTATATCGCTGTCATTGGCGCCCGTGACGCTGGCACTCCTCATGACCAGTGCGATGGCCTGTTCGATGCCGGCTTTGGCCAGATACTCGGCCTTGAGCTTCTTGCGGAGGAAGGAGATGACCCGGGACTCCAGATGCATGTCGAAGGCGAATCCACCGATCAGGACGGAGGACAGGGCGACGACCCACAAGACGATGATAAGGGCTGAACCTTTGTTCTTCATTTCATCCCCTGTCGGGCGACCGGGATATCCACCCATCGTTTCATGGTGATCGGCGGTTCGTCCTCATCCAGCGGCTTGAGGTAGAGCGTGATCTCGATGAAACGGGGGATATGGTTCGTGAGGTTGTCCCCGCTGGAAAAGGAATCCTCCCAGGTGTCCAGCCAGTGCAGTTGGTCGTTCTCAAAGTCATTGGTCGCCACGCGGCAATCGAAACCCACGACGCGGTCCGAGAGGAGTTCGGGTTCAACCTGGTCGGGTTCGAAATCGTCGGGCTGCAGGTAGACGTCCCCCCAGGCGGTATAGAGGGCACCGCTTTTTCCTTTTTTATCGCGCCCGACGAAGAATTTTACGCGGTGAAACGTTTTACTCAACGTGGTGTCCTCACCCACCAGGTCGGGCCCCTCCTTGACCCAGCAGATGGAGTCGGAGGCATCGGGGCCGCCGCCGTTGTTTTGGAGCAGGAATCCGTCGCCGCCATTCCGCCAGCGGGCGGAGCGCAGGCCGTTGGCCAGCTGCTCGATCACGTAATCCCCGGCGTGCAGGTCGGAGGTCAGGGCGTTGCCGCGCTGCCAGGCCTTGCTGACGGTGACCATGAGGGTGGCGGCAAGGCTGGCCACGATGGCGAAGATGGCGATGGCGATCAGGAGTTCAAGCAGCGTGAAGGCGGAGGAGGGGGTCGTGAGCTTGGGAGGGACGGCGTGTCGCCGTCCGCGGCGCGCAACATGCGCGCCCTCCCTTGGGTGGATGGCGCAAGTTTCAGATGATGGCGGCGCAGCGTTCATGTTACATCGGAATGTCGTTCGTGAAATAGAGATAGGTCGTGACCTCTTCAAAGGAATCCCGGCCACGCCGTGACCAGGAGACGCGTGTCCGGACGACGAGCAGGTCCTCGTCGTTTTCACTCCGCTCGGAGGTCCTCACGAACGTGAACCCGTTGGGGTATTCGATCGGCCCGACGGTGAGGTTGAGGGGTTTATCCTCGGTGGCGCCCGGGGACTCCTCCTTCTTGATGACGAGGACGGGATGCTCCAGATCGCCGACTTCGAGAATGCGGCGGGCTTCGTAGTAGTTTTTCGCCGTGCTGACGACATTCAGACAGCGGGACGTGGCCATCAGCAGGACGCCGGCGGACGCGCTGAGGATGGCGAGTGCGATCAGCACTTCCACCAGGGTCAGTCCGGATTTGCGGGAGGAAGCGTTCATGGGTCAGGGCGTCTCCCGGCGCGCTTCGGCGGTCGAGAGCGCGTCCACGTTGATGACCATGGCGTTATCGAATTCATCGACGAGGCGCACCTCGTAGGGGGTGCAACGGCCGTTGCTGCGGTAGATGATCGAAACCTCGCCGGCGGATTCGCGGAGGCGATGTTCCCGTTCAACCGAATCGATGCGTACGGCATCAAGCTGGCGCGTGATCTGGAGCCGGGGGCTGCCGGAGACGGGCTGAGCATCCGGCGTGGCCCCGTAACGGGGTTCCACGCGGACCAGGGCGGAGTCGAGGTTGAGGATGAGTTTCATCTCGCGGGTGTTGAGCAGGGCCATCGTGTGGGCGTAACGCCCCGCCTTGACAATCGTGGCACCCGCGACACGCAGCCGGTTGCCGCGGATCGATTTGACCAGATACGGCATGGAGACCACGGTGGTGATGGACAGGATGGCCAGCACCATCAGGATTTCCACGAGAGTAAAGGCACGCCGTCCGGGTCGCTGGCGTCGCGTCGCCTCAGTTG
Source organism: PVC group bacterium (assembly GCA_945898015.1). Taxonomy (GTDB): domain Bacteria; phylum Verrucomicrobiota; class Kiritimatiellia; order CAIKKV01; family CAIKKV01; genus CAIKKV01. Next base: position 28,024 of record CAMDGM010000022.1, read on the forward strand.
GTAATATCATCCGCTGTGCCCATCTGGACGTCCGGTCCCGCCGACCTGAGTTCGTAATTGCCGTCGCGGAGGGTGTACTGGAACTCGGTGCCCCAGGCATCCTTGGGCATGCGGGCGTCGCGAATGTAGGGACCGTTCCAGTTGTTCTCCGAGCCCTTCGTCAACAGCGCCTGCATGGCGGCTGGATAGACGCCGTTATCGGTCTCGTAGACATCGACGGCCGTTTGCACGGCCTGGATACTGGTCCGGGTGGCCGCGATATTGGCCTTCTGGGTGCGTCCTTTAAGCCCGACGACCGCCACGCCGGCGAGAATGCCGAGAATGGCGACCACGAGGAGGATTTCGACCAGCGTGAACCCGCCGCGGGAATCCTGGTCGCCAGACTTCAATAGAAGGAACGATTTGATCCGGTTAACATTCATGTCATACCTCTCTTGTTTAGACTCCCTAATACTATCACAGATCAGGAGCGAACTCAATCCGGTTGCCCGGCGTCAGACCCCCAGGCCGCTCGTGATGTTGAAGACCGCCATCACGATACTCACGGCGACGAATCCTACCAGCACCGCCACGACCACGATCAGGATGGGTTCCAGGGCCGTGGTGAAGATCTTGACGTTGCGGCTCAGTTCGCTTTCGTAACGGTGGGCCACGTGCTTCAGGGCTCCGGCCATATCACCCGTCTGCTCCCCGATGGCGAGCATGTCGATCATAAGCGGCGGGAACACCTTGCCGGCGGCGAGGGGGCCGGAAATGCTGGTTCCGTCGGTCACCCGATCACGGGCATTGCGGATCTCGCCGGCGATGATGACGTTGCCGACCGTCTGCTCGACAATGGTCAGCGCCTGGAGAACCGGAACGCCGTTGGTCAGCAGGGTGCTGAGGGTGCGGGCAAAGCCGGCATAGGTGCTGGCGGAGACAATCTGGCGGATGAAGGGCAGCTTCAGTTGCAGGATATGCCAGCGGCGCCGGCCCTTGACGGTGCGGATGGCCCGCTGGATCAGGACGACGGCGGCCACCATCAGGCCGATGAAGAGCCAGCCGTATTTCAGCATCCCCTCGCTCATGGCGATCAACATGCGGGTGGGGAGCGGCAGGGTACTGCCCAGTTCAAGGAAAATGGCGGAGAATTTGGGAATGACGAACACCATGGAGAACACCATTGTAGCCACGCCCATGAACAGCACAATGGCCGGATAAACCAGGGCCATCACAACCTTTTCCTTCAGGTCCTGGATTCGTTCATAGTGCTCCACCAGGCGGGTCATGATCTCGGAGAGCGAGCCGCTGGCTTCCCCCACCTTGATCATGCTCACATAGAGCGGCGGAAAGGCGGTGGGGTGGCGGGCCATGGCATCGGAGAGATTGGTTCCCTGGACGATCTGGTCCCGCAGATCGCGGATCACGTCATCGGCGGTCGAGCCGGTCTTCCGGGCGCCCAGCGTGGAGAGGGCATTGCCGAGCGTCATGCCGGCGGCCAGAAGGTCGCTCAGTTCGGTGGAGAACGTGAGCACTTCATGGGTTTTCATCCGCTTCCGGCGGAAGAGCAGGGTGTGGCCGGTCGCGGAAGGCTTGGAGTGGGTGGCGGGGGAGGCGCCGGCTTCGCCGGTGCCGATGGAGATGGGGATCAGGCCGAGCTTTTCAACCTGGCGCAGGGCGGCCATGCGGTCATTGGCCTCTACGGTTCCCTCCACGCGCTGACCGGTCTTATCCTTGGCTTTATAAGAGAACGTCAATCCGTTTCCTCCGACACGCGCAGCACTTCCTCCACGGTCGTGACCCCTTCCTGAACTTTCGCCCAGCCATCATCGCGTAACGTGCGCATGCCGTGGGCGATGGCCTTCTGCTTGATCGTGTTGGAGGAACTGCGTTGCAGAATCAGCGGTTCAATCGCCTCCGTAACCTGCAACAGTTCGTACAGGGCGGTACGGCCGCGGAACCCGGTTTGTCGGCACTTTTCGCATCCCACGCCCTCGTAGATCGGGGTGGTGTCGAGGGTGGCGACGGGGTAGCCGATGGTTTCAAGGAACAGCCGGTCGGGTGTGGAGGGCCGCTTGCAGTCCGGACAGAGACGGCGCACAAGCCGCTGGGCCACGACCGCCTCGAGGGAGGAGGCCACCAGGAACGGTTCCACCCCCATATCCAGCAGACGGGTGACGGCGCCGGCGGCATCATTGGTGTGGAGTGTGCTGAACACCAGGTGACCGGTAAGCGAGGCCCGGATGGCGATTTCCGCCGTCTCGAAGTCTCGAATTTCACCGATCATGATGATGTCGGGGTCCTGGCGGAGGATATGGCGCAGTGCGGTGGCAAAGGTGAGTCCGATCTCCGCCTTCACGTTGACCTGGTTGATGCCGCCCATCTCGTATTCGATCGGGTCTTCCACGGTAATGATCCGCTGGTCGATGGTGTTGATCTCGTGCAGGTAGGCGTAGAGCGAGGTGGACTTGCCTGAGCCGGTGGGGCCGGTGACCAGGATGATGCCGTTCGGCTTCTCGATCAACTTGCGGATGATCTGTTCATCGCGCTCCCGGAGACCGAGTTGGCGGAGTCCAATAAACTCCTTGCCGCGCATCAGGAGACGCAAGCTGACACTTTCGCCGTAGGTGGTCGGCATGGTCGAGACGCGGATATCGATATCCTCGCCCTGGATCCGCATGCCGATACGGCCGTCCTGGGGCAGCCGTTTCTCGGCGATGTCCATGTTGGCCATAACCTTGATACGGGAGATGATGGCGGCCTGGAACCGGATCAGCTGCGAGGGAAGGGGTGTCTGGTGCAGCACGCCATCCACGCGGTACCGGATGCGGAGCTGGTTTTCCATGGGTTCCAGATGAATGTCGGTGGCCCGTTCCTGATAGGCTTCCCAGATGATCTGGTTCACGAAGCGGACGATGGAGGCTTCCTGATCGAGTTCGCTGAGGTCCGTTTTGAGCATGGCGTCCTCGGCCGCCACCTCGATGCGGTTGTCGTCCTGCATCAATTTTTCCATCGTATCGGCGCCGACGCCGTAGAATTTCTTGATGGCGGAGGCGATGTCGTTCTGCAGCGCCAGAGCCAGGCGCACCCGCATGCCGGACGCCAGGCGGAGGGCATCCACCAAGCCGGTGTCGAACGGGTCGTTGGTGCCCACCAGCAGGGCCCCGTTTTCGATGGCATAGGGGACCACGTTGTATTGGAAGACCACCCGGGTGGGTAGTTTTTCAAGGATGGCCGAATCGATGGTCATGGCACCCAGCCGCACAAAGGGGAGGTGGAGAACCATGGCGAGGGATTCGAGGAACGCATCCTCGGCGGCGAAGCCCTGCGAGACGATGGCGTGAACGAGGGTTGTTTCCGTCTGCTGGGTATGCTGGAGCAGAGCCACAATCTGCGCATCGGAGAGCAGTCCGGTACGTTTCAAGAGGCCGGATAAACTGGTCGGTAACGGCGTTGTCATAAGAGTGTCACCAAGGGGGGAGAATAAGCCAGCGGGAGGGTGGAAGTCAACTCGTAGCCTGTTGATGTCGCGATTGTAATGATGGCCCCGTCTCCTGCCGCCTTGCGCGGCAGGGGCGAGAGATTGCGGGGTAAAGCGAGTTTTCCCCCACAATCTGTTCACCCGCGACACAAGGTCGCGCGGGTTGAGAAGCCATCATTACTTGGATTGTGAGATTATCTCTGATCTGGTAATCTACCGGACATTCGCGGTAGCAAACATCAAATCAATAAGGAGACTGGACATGGCCACGATTACATTCAAAGGGACACCGATTCAGACGGCGGGAAATCTTCCGAAGGCGGGTCAGCCGGCTCCGGCGTTCAAACTGACGGGTGGTGATCTGGGTGATGTGGGGCTGGACTCGTTCAAGGGGAAGGTCAAGATCCTGAACATTGTGCCCAGCCTCGATACCCCCGTGTGCGCCTTGTCGGCCCAGCGGTTCAATAAGGACGTGGCCGCCCTGCCGATGGCCGTGGTTCTTAATATTTCGGCCGATCTGCCCTTCGCGCAGAAGCGGTTTTGTGACAGCCAAGGACTGAAGAACGTCATCAACCTCTCCACCTTCCGTGCGCCGGCGTTCGGCAAGGATTACGGGGCGGTTATCACCACGGGCCCGCTGGCCGGACTGATGAGCCGGGCTGTGGTAGTGGTGGATCAGCAGGACAAGGTGGTCTACGCGGAGCAGGTTCCTGAAATCGCGCAGGAACCGAATTACGAAGCCGCCTTGTTTGCCGTGAAGAAGAGCGTTTGAACGGGGAAGCCGGAGTCATTTATGTGACTCAACTTCTGACCGCCGCATAAACCGCAATCTCGGAAAGGCCGACCCAGCCGGTGGTTGGAGAGACTTCTGTGATCTCAAACCTCAGGCTGCGGCTGCGGCGTTCCGGGAAGTCAACAACCGTCGGCCGTCGCCCGTCGGCGGGCAACTCGTCGACGGACAGCGTATCGCCGTTGTCAAAGATGAGCCGGCCGGCAACAATATGATCGGCCTGATTGGGCCGGTCAAAGAGCAGCACCCGTGAGAGGTTGACAGGACGTGCCCAGTCCAGTTGAAGCCAGGCGCCTGCCTTTTCCCCGCGGCTGGCCCATTCGCGTATGCGATTACCCGGAAGGCCGTCAACGATCCCATCCACGGCGGCGCGTGGCGGCTGGTCGTCCATCCACGAACTTGCGGTCACCCGGGCTGCCGGAGCCAGGTTGCGCTGGAACGTCCAGTAGGGCTCATCAACCGTTAACGATGCCGAAAGGGTGGTCTCCACGCCCTCGATGATGAGGCGGGCCTCGACCGGCAGCAGGTCGGTTGCCGTCATCAGTTCGTCCTGGGGCACGGGCCGCCGCGCGAGTAGCGACTTGGCTGTGACCGGCGTTTTTGCGCCAGCCAGAGGCAGCCGCCGTGTCGAGCCCGGCGCGGTCACGTCCGCGTGCCGGGACGTGTGAAGACCGGGCGGAATATAGATCGCAAGCCCGGCTCGCACCGGATAGCCGCAGGTTGATTCCGGTTTGTTGAAAAGGTCGAGGCCGGCGGCGCGGAGGGCTCTGGCCTGTGCGGCAGGCGACCCCGAACTCAGCGCGTTGCGAACAAGAGTCGCGAACTTTTTCCTGCCCACGACGCGGCGCGCCAGGCCGGCCCGGCGCGCAAACGCCTCGATCGTGTTTGCGGCAGGATCGGCCGGCGACACCTGAACCGTTACCACGAGCCGGTCGCGGATGGATGCGGCCGGCAGATCCACTCGGGTTTCGCGCCGCCGGGCATTATACTGCACCCGTACTGGCGTGCCGTTGACGCGCGCCCTGCCCGGTTTGACGGTGGAGGGCAACGCCAGTGTTATTCGGCGTACGGCCGGCTGACCGGCATAGTGACCCTCGGTAGGGTCGATTGTGACGGTCACGCGGCGTTGAGTCCACGTGCAGGCAAGGGGGGTGCGGGCGAAGGCGCCGCGGCGATAAGCTTCGGTTTCTCCGTCATCTTCGTAAAGCTCGCTTGTGCCGGTCTCGCCTTTCCTCCCCGGCCAGCATCGCACCACCAGCCTGACACCGAGCCCTTGTCCCATACGCGGTGTATAGGGCTGCTGGGGAATCGGGACGCCGCCGCGGACATAAAGGGGGAACTCGCCGATCTCGGCGACCGCCAGGCGTTCGACCGGTCCCTCGAAGCATTCGCCGGTGAACACATCATGCCACAGACCTTTTGGCAGCCAAACGGCCTGCCGGGCCAGTTTGCGGGGGCCGATTCCCGGTTCGACGATGGGCGCAGCCAGCAGGGCGTCGCCCAGCATGAACTGCTGCGGATTGCGGTAGGCGTCGGCGGCCTCCGGGTCGGCCAGGTACATGGGGCGGATGAAGGGGAAGGTTTCGCGGCAGGCCTGCGCCGCGCAGGTGTAGAGATAGGGGAACCATTCGGAGCGGAGATGGAAGGCGGTCCGCATGGAGCGTTCGGCCCACGACGGATAGGTCCAGGGGCGCCGGTCCATCTCGGGAGTGCGTGTCGAATGCGAACGCAGAGCCGCGCTCAGGGCGCCGAACTGGCACCAGCGGGTATAGGATTCCTCGTTGCGTTTTCCCATGTGGCCGCCGATGTCGTGCGACCAGAAAAAACAACCGGCATTGCCCGCCGTGGCCGTGAACGGGATCTCGAAGGCCAGCATCGGCCACCCCGTGTCCGCGTCACCGGAAAAGTGGATGGGGTGCCGGTGGTCGCCCCAGCCGCCCCAGCGGCTGAAACTCAGGCCGCGTCGGTCACCGGCGCGCGACTGTTCGTAATAGTAGTGATTGAGCCATTCCAGGTTGTTCAGGCTGGGGAGACCGCGTGTCTCACGGCGCTGCTGCCAGTCCAGCCACCAGAAATCCACCCCTTCTTTTTCGCGGATGCGGTGCGTCTGTTCGTAGAAGGCCTCGAGATAGGCCCGATTGGCCGCGTCGAAAGGCACGATGGTGCCCTTGGCTGGATGGCCTATCGCACGCATGAATGCGGCGTACATTTCCTCATGCGGCTGCACGCCGTCGGCGGGATGATCGTTAAGGGTCACATGCAGGCCGGCGCGATGAAGGTCCTTAAGCAGTTTCCGCGGGTTCGGGATCAGCTTCTTGTCCCAGGTATAGCCGGTCCAGACCTGGGTGCCGAAAATCGCGATGGCTCCGGGCGCCCGGCGGCTATCGTTGATGTGCCAGTCCATGTCCATGACCATGACATCAAGCGGAAACCGATGGCGTTCGTACTCGCGGACGATGGCGCGGTAATCCTTGGATGAATAAGGCCAGTAGCGCGAATACCAGGCGCCGAGCGCATAGCGTCGCGGCATGGGAACGGGGCCGGAAATGGCCGTAAAGGCCTTGAAGGCGGCGCGGTAGTCGGGCCCGTAGCCGAAGAGATACCAGTCTGTTCCGTGTGTTTCACGGTCCTGCACCCAGCCGTCGCGCAGCACGGGGCGCCCTGAATCGTCGAGAAGAAACCAGCCGTCACGCGAGAGCAGACCCTCGGGCAGGTAAACCGCGCCGGACACGTTGTCGAGCGTCGCCAGTGTCCCGCCCAGGTTGCCGGTATTGATCTTGCCGGGCTGCCAGACCTCCCAGCGCCCGCCGTGCCGGATGCGCACGCTGAGATTCCCGGGCCCGAGCGGTTTCCCGTCGCAACGGTAGTGCAGGCGCATGGCCCGGGTATCGATACGAACCGCATGGGTGTCGATTTCCAGGCGGGCCTCCGTGCAACGCGCTCCACGCTCGAGCGCAAAAATCGTGGGTTCATCCGTGAAGGTTCCTGATTCCGTTTCTTCAATCCGGAGGCAATGACGGTGAACGACGGTGAAGCGAACCTTCCCGATGACAACCTGCGCCTGCTTTTGAATGTTTGGCATGGCGGATATACCTAACGGCAAATCCGTCCGAAAGCAATTCGATAGACGAAGCCCGCCGAGTCAGCCGGATCGTCCAAGGTCTTTTGTAATATTCCGGCACCTGCCGGTAATACGTTATGGGTGGGGAGGTGGTTTAGGCAGGTTGACGGCCCGGCCTCCGCGCCTGTCACTTACGAACCGAGCAGGGAGGTGGTTATGTCCGATACCCGATCCGGTGAGTTGAAGCTCGACATGACTCCGATGATCGACTGCGTTTTCCAGTTGCTCATCTTTTTCATCATCACCCTCAAGCCTGAAGATCTTCTGGCTCATCTGGATGTGAACCGGCCGACCGTCGAACATGAGACCCCGACTAACACGGTGGCGGTCATCCAGATCGGCGTGTATCCTGAGGGGGTGACGGTCAATGATCGGATGGTCAGTTTGGAGAATCTGGGTGCGCTTCTCAAAAAGCTGGCGAGAACCAGCGAAACTCAGACGATTCTCGTCAAATGTGCCCCGGACTCCCTACACGAGCAAATGGTTGCCGTTCTCGAACTTTGCTGCGTTGCGAAGCTGAAGAACCTGTCGGTCATGAGTCTTTGACCGGTCAAGGTGGCCGAACCGGATGCGGGGTGCACCTATTTCGTATCCGCCAGGCGGTAGAGTACTGAAAAATCCTCGTCGGCCCATCCCTTTGCCATGCCCTCGGAGAAGATCTCCTTGAGGCGTTCGGTCAGGGGACAGGCGGCCTTCAGTTCGTGGGCGCGTTCGAGCGACAGGCGGATATCCTTGTCCATGTGCTTGAGCGAGAAATGGGTTTCGAACTGGCTCGCCAGCATCGTCGCGCACTTCATGTCGGCCAGGGCGGAATAGCCGGCGTTCACCTTATAGGCGTTCAGGAAAGTTGCGGGATCCAGTCCGGCCTTGCGGGCGAAAACGAAACCTTCGGCCATCGCCTGCATGAGGTTGGCCAGCATCATGTTCATAATCAGCTTGGCATCGGCGGCTGTGCCGACGGGCCCGAAATGAAAGAGCTTGTGGCCGATCTGCATGAGGAGGGGCTCCATTCGTTTCAGGAGTGCGGAATCGCCGCCGACATAAAAGACCAGTTTGGCGGCCTCGGCGCCGCCCTTGCTGCCGGTGAAGGGGGTTTCGAGAAACTCGCCGCCAGCGGCCCGGATGGCCTGCTCCGCCTGCTGGTTGTCGTGGGGCCCGACGGTGCTGGCATTCATCACCACCTTGCCGTCCAAACGGGTCCGGCAGAGGTCCGCCACAACCGTCCGCAGGGCGGGGGGGTCGGCCACGACCATCATGATCACGTCCGATCGGCGGGCAAGTTCCACGGGAGAGTCAACAAGGGGGACTCCCTGTCCCTCTGCACGAACGCGGGTCCGGTTCCAGCCCGTCACGAGGTGTCCTGCCTTCTGCCAGTTCCGGGCCATTCTTGAGCCGATGATGCCGCAGCCGATCACGCCGATATTCATACGATGCCTTTCCTCTGCCTGTTCGTCACACTGGCGGCAGGCTCATGATTTCAGCTGCCACGAGGCAGACATCATCATCAAAACCCCTGCCGGCGGAAAAATGTTCTGCATCTTTTGCCAGGGCGGCCAACACCGTGGCCATGGGGCTGGCGAGATTATTCCGGGCGAACGCCATCAGGCGGTCCGTGCCGTATTCCTCGCGCTGCGGGCCCTCAACCTCCGTGATGCCATCGGTGTAAATGAGGATCGAGTCACCCGGTTCAATCGACGCGTATTGGGTGGTGTAAACGGAGTTTTCGATGATCCCCAGGGCCGGGCCGGCGGGTGCGGCCGTCGGGCGCAGGGGAACGACGAGCCCCTTTGACCGCTGGAGCAGGAGGGGGCTGGGGTGGCCGGCCTCGGTAAAGGCAATCCGCCTTTGTTGCAGGTCGATCAACACATAGCTGGCCGAGACAAACATGAACTCCTCGGCGTCGCGCAGGATGGTCATGAACTCGCGGTTCATCTGCGTCATATAGAAACCCGGGTCGTGGGCCACCGGTTTCAATTCCTCGACCAGGCCGCGCATGATGGCGGTGATCAGGGCGGCCCGCATGCCATGGCCCATCACGTCGCAGGTGAACATGCCGGCCATATGGTCGGAGAGGGACAGGATATAGAAGAAATCGCCGCCGAGCGTGGTGCTGGGCCGGTAGAAATGACTGAACCGGAGAAGGCTCTGGTCCGGGGTGGCGGTGGCGGGAAAGACCGGGAATTCCCGAGGCAGCAGGGCCAGTTGAACCTCGCGGGCCATGTCGAGATCGGCGACCATCTCGGCATTGCGGACGCTCAGTTGCTCGGCATACTGTTCCCGTTGCGCCTCGGCCCGCCGCCGTTCGGTGACATCGTTGAACGACAGCACCACGCCGACCAGCTCATCATCGGCGTTCAGGTTGGCTGTGGCGGCCGCCTGGACGTAGAAGGTGGATTCGTCAAGACGCTGGGCCTCGACCTCACCGCTCCAGTTTTTTCCGGCGGCGACATTCTCGACGATGGTATTGCCGACCGTGGCATCGCTGAACAACTGGTGAAGCGTCAGGGCTTGGGCGGCCGCCAGGTCCTTCAGGTTCCATAATTTAAGAATGGCGGGATTCACATAGGTCAACCGGGCCTCGACATCGGCGATGGCGAGGCCGCTTCCAGCGGTCTGGATGGCGGTATGTTCGGTGCGCAACTGTTCCTCGGCCTCGCGGCGCAGGGTGATGTCACGCACGAAGAAACAGAGATAATCCTGCCCGGAAAGATACAGGTGGTTGATGGCGGTTTCAGTGGGGAAGACGGTGCCGTCCTTGCGCACGAAAAAGGACTGGAGCAGGACGAAGCGGGTGTTGGCGAGATTTTCGCGGATCACGGGGAGCAGGGTTTCGTCGGCGCCATAGAGAAGGTCAAAGATTCCCAGCCGGCAGAGGTCCTCATGCTCGTATCCCAGGAAGTGGCACAGCCGCGCGTTGGCATCCACGACGCGCCCGGAATAGTCCGTGATAACGGCGCCATCGTAGACATTCTGGAGCAACTGCTGAAAATCGGAATCCCCGATTTTTCCAAGGGCCGCCTTCGGCCGCGTGATCCGGATGGTGGGGCGGCGGGGCGCTTTGGCGGCATGCAGGGTGGGGGATTTTCCCGGCAGCGCCTCGGGCGTGATGTCGATGCGCATCGTCATGGATGATAGACCCTGCGCCTTGAGGTCCTGTTCTGATTCCGGCTGATGAGTTTCCATGATCTGCGGGCTCCGGTTTGATTGGACGAACACTAGCATGCCGCCACGCCCGGCACAAGCCGGTGAAAGAAAAAGCAGAAAGCGTCTTGATCTGACGGGAATCGGGCAATTACAGTGAAGGCTTGAAGCGGGAGAGGTGAAAACATCCGGACTCACCGGCGGCAGCCGGTCAGGGGAGGTTGGGATTGATGAGCAATTTCGTGACCGAATTGGAATCAGGCCTGTCAATTCATTCCCTGGTCGGGGAGGCGACAAGCCATCTGGTGGTGCGACACGGTCGCGGTCTGCTGGTCGATTGTCATTCCGCGCAACTGGGCCGTTGGCTGGACGAACGCGGGCTGCCCCGGCCCGAGATGATTCTGCATACCCAGGTGCAGCCGGAGCACTGCCGTGAGGCGGGGGAATTTCCCGGCGCCGACATCCGGGTGCATGAATCACTGGTGGAACTGGCCTCAGATCGTGAAGCGTATGACGGTGCCGCGCACACGATCTGGGATAATCCGGCCGAATGGCTGGCTACGATGGGCCGCGAAAAGTACGGGGTTGCCGGCAGCATCACCGTGTTTCCGCCGGACCGGCCCCTCAAGATTACGGGCACATTCCGCGAGGGGGACGAACTGGCCTGGCAGGACCTGGTGTTTGAGGTCATCCCGCTGCCGGGTCATGGGCGGCACCAGGTGGGCTTTGTGCTCAAGCGGGCGGGTGAACCCTTGGCGATCTTCACGGGTGATCTGTTGTGCGACCGGGCAAAGCTGGTCAACTTGTACGATCTCGAAGTCAGCTATGGGGGCTCGGCGCTGGGCGCCTTGCCGGGACTCCTGCGGGAGGTGGCGGATCGCCCGGTCACGCGCTATTTCCCCGCCACCGGCCCGGTGATGGCCGATGGCCCGGCCCAGGCCCGCGAATTGGCCGATGCCATTGATGCTTATCACGCGGCGGGCGGTTGGCGCAGCGGGCTCTATACCCCCGTGCCGCAACCGTCCTACCCGAAGGTCGGGCGGTATCGCCAGTTGCACCGGGGCGTCTACCAGATCGACAACTTCGGCAACTGCATTCTGCTCATTGATGATCAGGGGCACGGGCTGATGTTTGACCCCGGTCCCTGTGATTTCGAATCCCCGGTCCGGCGGGACACCTTCCTGGCGGACCTGGATCTGTTCGAGCGCGAGTGCGGCTTGAAGACGATTGATCTGGCGCTGATCACGCATTATCACGGGGACCATGGCGACATGGCGCCTGTGTTGAAGGCGCGCTATCCTGAGTGCCGGGTGGGGGCGTGGGATCTGGTGGCCCGGGTGATCGCGGCGCCCTGGGATTACCCCTATCCGGCGTTGTTGCCGTGGTACCATCTGGGGGTCGACTCGGTGGCGGTGGATGTTGTGCTGCGCGAAGATGAGCCTTTTCAGTGGCATGACGTGTCCATTCGATCCCTGCTCCTGCCCGGGCACTGTTACTGTCACGCCGGTTATATCCTGACCTTCAACGGGCTTCGTCTGGCCATTACCGGGGACACCATTCAGAGTCGGGGCGAGGCGGCCGGAGTGGGTGGCTTTATGTGTTCCAATCACAGTGTGCCGGATGCACAAAGCGGCATTCTGAAAACCTACCGTCAGATGGCGGGGCTGGAGATTGATCTGAATGTGGGCGGGCACGGCTCTCACTTCATCGGCTGCGCGGGACAATATGCGGAGAGTGTAAGGCGTATCGAGTACGCTCTGCCGTTTTTACGCCGTCTGGTTCCCTCAGGCGATCTGGATCTGGCGCTGGTCCGCCCCGGTTTTCCACGTTGGCCGCGGGCCGCAGTGGGTGGTTAAACGTAGATCATTTTGCGGGTCATGCCGCCGTCCACGACAAAGTCGGCCCCGGTGATGAAACTGCCGCCGGGTGAGGCCAGATAAGCGACCAGGCTGGCGATGTCCTCGGGTTGTCCCACGCGGCCGGCGGGATGTTGCTTGTGGTCGGCCTCCGACAGGCGCGGAACCCGGCGGGCACTTTTTTTCCGCCAGGCCTGGGTCTCGATCCAACCGGGGCTGATGCAGTTCACCCGGATCCCGGGGCCCAGACTGATGGCCAGGGCATGGGTGAGGGCGACCAGTCCGCCCTTGGAGGCGGAGTAGGCCTCGGTATTGGCTTCGGACATGAAGGCGCGGGTGGAGGCGATATTGATGATGACGCCGCGCCGCTCCTTCAGGAAAGGCGCCATGTATTTGGAACACAGAAAAGGGCCGGTCAGATTGACGGCCATTACGCGGTTCCAGTCGGTGAGCTCAAGCTGGGCAAGCGGCTGACCGCGGGCGATGGCGGCATTGTTGACGAGGAGGTCGATGCCTCCGAACGCCTTGACGCTTTCGTCGGTGAGTCGGCGGATATCGCTTTCTTCCGCCACATCAGTCCTGATGAATTTTAAACGGCCCGAAGACGGGCTGTTTTCCAGCATCTCTTTTCCCGCCTCTTCATCGCAATCGGCGATGACCACGGCCATGTCCTGTTCAAGCAGGCTCAGGGCGATAGCCTTGCCGAGTCCCTGCGCGCCGCCGGTAATGATCGCAACTTTGTTTTTCATGGTTCCTCCACCCCGTCTGCCTGTAGGGCCTCAATCCGGGTGAGATTGTCCAGATTATCGCGGCCCACGCAAGCGGGAAGAGGATTGATTTTGTGGTAAAAACTCGCATGATGTCCGGCGGTTGGATTCCGTAATCGATGAAGGGACAGACATCATGGGCATGAATGTTACACAGAAGATACTCAACGATCACCTGGTGAGCGGCGGGTTGACGCCCGGTCAGGAACTGGCCATCCGGATTGATCAGACCCTGACCCAGGATGCCACCGGTACGATGGCCTACCTCCAGTTCGAGGCCATGGGGCTGGATCGGGTGAAGAATGAGTTGGCGGTCAGTTATGTGGACCATAACACCATCCAGGTCGGTTTTGAGAACGCCGACGACCATCAGTATCTCCAGAGTGTCGCGGCTAAATATGGCATCATTTATTCCAAGCCGGGCAACGGGATCTGTCACCAGTTGCACCTCGAGCGGTTTGGTGCGCCGGGTAAAACGTTGTTGGGGTCCGATTCCCACACGCCGACCGGAGGCGGGATCGGGATGCTCGCCATGGGGGCGGGCGGCATCGATGTGGCAGTGGCGATGGGCGGCGGGGCGTTTTACCTGACGGCACCGAAGGTGGTGAAGATCCACCTCACGGGCCGATTGCGCGCCTGGGTGACGGCCAAGGATGTGATTTTGAAGGTGCTGCAGACGTTTACAACCAAGGGGAATGTCGGCTGCATTTTCGAATATGCCGGGCCGGGGGTGGAGACATTGTCGGTGCCGGAACGCGCCACGATCACGAACATGGGAGCGGAGTGCGGGGTGACGACCTCGGTCTTCCCGAGCGACGACGTTACCCGGGCGTTTTTGGACGCGCAGGGCAGGGGCGGCGTTTGGCGCGAACTTAAGGCGGATGCCGATGCGACGTATGACCGGGAGGTCTCCATCAATCTCTCCAAGATTGTGCCGCTGGCCGCCGCTCCCCATTCGCCGGATAATATTGTGACGGTGGCCTCGCTGGCGGGGATGAAGGTTGATCAGGTCATGATCGGTTCCTGCACCAACTCGTCGTTTCAGGATTTGAAGACGGTGGTGAAGATTCTCAAGGACCACAAGGTGCATCCCGAGGTCAGCCTGGGGGTGGCGCCGGGGTCCCGTCAGGTGCTTGAAATGCTGGCCGGGGATGGCGGGGTCAGCGTGCTGTTGTCGGTAGGCGCCCGTTTACTCGAGAACGCCTGCGGGTTTTGCATCGGGAACTCCCAGTCGCCGGCGACGGATGCGGTGTCGTTGCGGACCAATAACCGCAATTTCGAAGGGCGCACGGGGACGAAATCAGCCAAGGCTTACCTGGTCAGTCCGCCCATCGCGGCGCTGGCGGCGATCCTGGGTCGGATTGTCGATCCTCTGGCGACTGCCGGGCTCAAGTATCCGCGGGTGAAAATGCCCAAGGTTTTCGACCTGGACGATTCGATGTTGATTCAGCCCTCCGCGGACCCGAAGTCGGTCGTTATTGTGCGCGGTCCGAACATTGGCGAACCGCCGCGGAATGTGGCGTTGCCGGAGGCGATCCAAGGCGTGGCGACGATCAAGGTGGGCGACAAGATCACGACCGACCACATCATGCCGGCCGGGGCGCGCTTGAAGTACCGGTCCAACGTGCCCGCCTATTCCAAATATGTTTTTGAGAACACCGATCCGGAGTTTGCCCAGCGGGCGGCAGGTCTGCGCGATGCCGGGAAGCATAACGTCATCGTGGGCGGCGAGTCGTACGGACAGGGGTCGAGTCGTGAGCATGCGGCACTCTGTCCGATGTATCTGGGGGTGAAGGTGGTGGTGGCGAAGAGCATTGAGCGCATTCACTCGGCCAATCTGGTAAACTTCGGGATCCTGCCGGTGTTGTTTGAGAATCCAGCCGACTATGAGCGCCTGGTCCAGGGTGACGAGCTGGTCGTGGAGGGGGTGCGGGCGGCGATGAAGAACGGCGCCGAACGGCTGGTGATCCGGAATGTCACCCGTGGGGTGGAGGTGCCGGTGACCGCTCAGCTCACGGCGCGCCAGAGGGCGATCATTCTGGCCGGCGGTTTATTGAATTTCACAAGAGAATCGAAGTAGTCGGAAAGACTTCACGACATAAGGAGATATATGACTTACGAGAAGATTAGTGTGCCGAAGGATGGACAGATCATTGCCATGGGAGCGGATGGGAAATTGCATGTTCCCGACCGGCCCATTATTCCGTTCATCGAGGGTGACGGCATTGGCGCTGATATTACCCGTGCGGCCATGATCGTCTGGAATGCCGCCGTTCATCAGGCGTATGAGGGCAAACGCAAGGTGGCCTGGATGGAAGTCTATGCCGGCGAGAAGGCCAATAAGGTTTACGGCAAGGATGTCTGGCTGCCGGCTGAAACGCTGGCGGCCTGCCGCGAGTTCCTGGTTTCCATCAAGGGGCCCCTGACGACGCCGGTGGGCGGCGGGATCCGCAGCCTGAATGTGGCGCTGCGTCAGGACCTTGATCTCTATGTTTGCCAGCGGCCCGTGCGCTGGTTTCAGGGTGTGCCGTCCCCGGTCAAGCAACCCGAATTGACCGACATGGTTATTTTCCGCGAGAACTCCGAGGATATTTACGCCGGCATTGAATGGGCGGCGGGCACGCCGGAGGTGAAGAAAGTCATCACGTTCCTTCGGCAGGAGATGGGGGTGAAGAAGATCCGCTTTCCCGATAGCTCGGGCATCGGCATCAAACCGGTGTCCCGCGAAGGCACCGAGCGCCTGGTGAAGGCGGCGATCCGCTACGCGATTGAACAGCGCCGGTCATCGGTGACCCTGGTTCACAAGGGTAACATCATGAAATTCACCGAGGGCGGGTTCCGCGATTGGGGCTATGAGACGGCCCGGAAATATTTCGGCGCGACGCCCATTGATGGCGGGCCGTGGCAGCGGATCAAACTACCGGATGGCAAGGAACTGGTGATCAAGGACGTGATTGCCGATGCGTTTCTCCAGCAGATCCTGACGCGGCCGGCGGAATATTCCGTGATCGCCACCTTGAATCTGAATGGCGACTACATTTCCGATGCTCTGGCGGCCTGTGTGGGTGGGATCGGTATCGCCCCCGGCGCGAACATCAACTACGACACGGGGGTGGCCTGTTTCGAGGCGACCCACGGTACGGCGCCCAAGTATGCGAATCTGGACAAGGTGAATCCCGGGTCCCTGATTCTTTCAGGCGAGATGATGTTCCGGTATATGGGGTGGACCGAGGCGGCGGATCGAATTGTCGCCGGGGTCGAACGCACGATCGCCAAGAAGCAGGTGACGTACGACTTCGAGCGCCTGATGGACGGCGCCAAGCTGCTTAAATGCAGTGAGTTCGGTCAGGCTGTGGCGGAGAATATGTAGCAGGAACACCGGCGTCCCGTAAAAATCCTAATCGTAATAGTAATTGTAATCTATTGCCCCGGAATGGATGATGATTAAGATTACGATTAGGATTGCGAGAAAACATCAATGGCGAACGATCACACCGTGTGCCGGGTGATCGTTTTTCCTTTCCACGTCAGGCTCTTACGTTTCTTCAGCTTCAAGATCAGGCGGGAGAGGGTTTCGGGAGTGGTCCCGATGGCGGCCGCGATATCTTTCTTAGAGAGAACGGACACGACCGATTTTCGGTCGCCGAATTGTTCCTTCAGGAACCAGAGCAGGCGGCCTTCGACATCATGGGCCTGCTGTTGGACGATTCGTTCGGCCAGATAACGCTGCTTGCGCATCAGCATCGCGATGAAGTCGTTGCGGAAGGAAAGCGTGTTGAGCAGCAGGTGCACGTCGGCGCGGGGGAAGACGAAGACTTCGCTCGGCGCGAGGGCCACGGCGGTCACTGGATAGGTTTCGCGCTCGAACAGGACGACCTCGGCGAAAACCTCGCTGGGCTGGACAATCTTGATGACCACTTCCCCGCCGTCCGGCGAGGTTTTGTGCAGTTGGATGGCGCCCTGGCGCAGGAGATAGATGGCGCGGCCGGGTTCGCCCTCGCGGAACAGATAGCCCCGCTTTTTAAGATCCAGGCTGCTGCCGATGGCGGCCAACGCCTTGAGCGTATCGCGCGAGAGGTCCTTGAAGAAATTACTTTCAGCGAGAAATTGATATCCCAGCATAAGTTCAATCCTTTCCGGTAAGGTGGACACCGCCGTCCCGGCGGCGTCTGTCTGCAAGGGAGGATACCGTGCCGGGGACGGCCCGGTCCACCTCGGAAATAGAGTCGTCAGGCATAGGGCGGCGTGCGCTCAGGTTGGGAAACGATCCAGCAGTTTCAGAATCGTATTACCGTAAGCTTCCAGTTTGGCGGGCCCGACGCCATGGACCTTCTCCATCGCCGCGAGGGAATCGGGCCGGCTCAGGACGATGGCCTTCAGTGTGCGATTGCTGAAGATGGTGAACCCGGGCACCTCGTTCAGCGCGGCCTCCTCACGCCGCCAATTCTTCAGTTCGTCATAAATACGGTCTTCCTGGGCGGACAGAGCCCGATCCTCGCTCGCCGGGACGGCGCGGCGCGGCTTGGGTTCCTTTCGGCCCGCCGTTCTGCGGACAGGCTCGGGGGCGCGGGCGGGTGCCGCATGGACGGTCCGCGTCGGCCATGACAGGGCGATGGTCTCCCGCCTCCACGCCACCTCGCGGCCGTAGGGCGTCAGGGAGGCAGGGTGATCGGGGGCCGCGCCGAGCGTGAGGGCCTCTGCCTTGACGAGCGCATCGAATAACGATTGAAGGTAGGCTTTGGGTTCCTCGCGGAGAATGCCGTAGGCCGGGGTTTGGGCCAGACCGTGCTTGGTAATGGCGGGATCGGGTGAGGCGGTGGCAAAGGCCAGGAGCGTGGTGCGGCCGAACCGGCCATTGAGCCGTCCCACGCAACTCATGAACTTCTGCAGGATCAGCCACTCGGTTTCGGTCGGGGGGCGAGGGGGCACGGTGTTGGAAAACCCGCAGACATCGCAATGCCCGCAGGTGCTGGTCCTGGGGGCGATCTCGCCGAAGTAATCCATGATAAAGCGGTGGCGGCATTGATGGGCGTGCACGTAGCCGACCATGATGTCCAGTTTCTTCTGGTCGCGGAGGCGCTTTTCCTCGATGGCCGGCAACAACGCCCTCAGGCGCGCCGGGTCGCCGTCCTTGACCAAGGAGGTGGTGTAGCAGCGGTTACCCGGCTCGACGGTGCGCTCGATCAGGCCGGCACGATCGAACAATCCCATGCACGTGTGGACGGTAACCTTGTTGTCCGTGGCTATGACCTGTTCACCCCATTCCTCGAGGGAACAGGTTTGCGACTGTTGCGTCAGGATGGCGCGCACTTCCTCCCAGAGGGAGAGGACTAGTTTCGGATCCGGATTCGAGCCGTCGAGAAAGAACTGCTGGGTGCTCACATCGGCATAGTTGTAGAGGAGTTCACAATGCGAGAGGGCGCCATCGCGGCCGGCGCGGCCGACTTCCTGGTAGTACGCCTCGATGCTGCCCGGGATGTCCCAGTGAATGACAAAGCGGAGATCGGAGCGGTCCACACCCATGCCGAAGGCGTTAGTGGCCACCACGACGGGGACCTCGCCCTTCATGAATCGATCCTGAGCGAGGGTGCGCTGGTTATCCGGCAGGCCTGCGTGATAGACCATGTGCTTGATCTTGAGTTCGCCCAGCAGCTTGCCCACCCGTTCGACCTGCTTGCGGGTGCTGCAGTAGATGATGCCGGTGGGGAAGCTGGAAAGAATCCGGCGGATCCGCTCCAGCTTCGCGGCGTGCGAGCGGCAGGGTTCCACGACGAGGCGCAGGTTTTCGCGCTTGAAACCGCAGACGAAGACGCGGGGCACCGGGCGATTGCCCTGGCCAAGGCCGAGTTGCTTGACAATATCATCCCGGACCGCCGGCGTGGCGGTGGCGGTCAGCGCCATGATGCGGGCGTGGGGGAGCGCCTGGATCATGCTGCCCAGGCGGAGATAATCGGGGCGGAAGTCATGGCCCCACTGGCTGATGCAGTGCGATTCGTCAATGGCCACGAGGGACACCTTCAGCTCGCCGAGCAGCGCCTGGAAGCGCGCGTTACGGAACCGTTCCGGAGCGACATATACGATGCGGGTCGTGCCGCGCCGCAGGGCGTCGATGCGGGCGGCGGTTTCCTCCATAGAAATCGATGAATTCAGGCAGGTGGCGGGAATGCCGCGTTCCGTCATGCTGTCCACCTGGTCCTTCATCAGGGAGATCAAGGGGGAGATCACCAGCGTAATGCCGTCGAGTGCGAGGGCCGGTAATTGATAGCAGAGCGACTTGCCCGAACCGGTCGGCATGACCACCACGGCATCGCCGCCGTTCAGGATGGTCTCGATCGGCTCGCGCTGTCCCGGATTGAAACGGGAAAACCCGAAATGGCGCGACAGCAAGGCTTCCAGCGGCACGGCGGCCGCGGGGCCGCGGACAGGAATAGCTGGAGTCGATTCAGGCATGGGGTCTGCTACCACTCCTTCACGGTCTGTTCCGGGGCGATGGCATAGCCGATGCCGGTCTCGCCGAACATATTGCCGGTAAACCAGCAACGCCATTCGCCTTTGCAGGTGATGATCGTCGGGTAGGATCGTTGGCGATCATCGAAGTTACCCGCCGCTCCCACGCCCAGCTCCCCATCGGGGCCAAACCGTTTGCTCCACTGCCAGGTGAGTCCGTCGCGGCTTACGAGCCGATGGACGCGGTAGGCTGTTCCGAAGGTGTTGACCCACATGACATAGCCGTCCGGCTGTTTGATAACGCAAGGCTTGGAGCAGATATACTCATAGGGCTCCACCCCGAATCCCCGCGGGGCGACGACCAAATGATCAACCGGCTTCTCCCAGTGAATCCCGTCCGTTGATTCCGCGTAGGCGATGCCGATTTCCGGAATCATGTCGCCGTGTCCGGTTGAAACGCCCTCGGGCTTCCTGGCGTACTTCCCGATGGCCGTGTAGTACATGCGGAATTTGTCATGATCCCGCAGGATCCAGACGCTGCCGGTCCCCTCGGAATCATAGCTTCGATCCAGGGCAATCACGGGATTCGTGCCGGTGTACTGCCAGGTTTGCCCGCCGTCCTCCGATGCCGCAACTCCCGTGGTATTTGGAAGTTTCCCGTCCGCCTGCTTGCCCCAGGCGCAAAAGTAGAGGAGCCAGCGCGACTCCGTCACCGGTAAGACAAAGGGGAAGGAGGGTCCGAAGTGGTTGTAGGTCGTTTCGGGCTGTGGGCCCAGCAGGATGCCGCCGACGGGGCGCCAGTGAGTGGGGTCCTGGATGGGGGCTGCTGCCTGGAGGAGGTAGTGCCGGTTATTCGTATCGCTCCCCCAATAGAACATCCGGTACTCGCCGCCGACTTCGATGACATGGGGGGCGCCGGCCCGCATCGCATCAAACGGAGGGTGGAGTGCTCCCGGTATAATCACCGGCTTCTTCTGAGGTATTTTCCAAGGTATCATGTGTTGTTCCCCATTCTGACTGACATCGGGCTGTTTCTCCAGTTTTATGATCGGCTGTTCAGGGCTTGAAGGGCCGGCCCCGGCTTCATGGCAAGACAGCGGATCGGAGTTTGTGGCGTTTGAGATTCCGCCTTCCGCCCGTGCCGTGAGAGCCCAAGCCACAATTAACGGTGTAAGGAAGCGATTCACGTGATGTCTTTCTCTTGCAGGATGATATGTCGGCTCGTTTTCGCTCTCAGGCCTTTACGATATCCGGACATTATTTCAGTAGGACATGTCGGCGCCGGGCCACTGCAAGTTCACGAGGTATAGAATAGACGTAACAGCGGCATTGGAGAAGAAAGGTTTCGGATTTGCAGCCACCCCGTTTGTCATGAATTGGTAATGGACATGAGCGCCATTGCTCGGTGCGCACAGATAGCCGATGATCTCGCCTTGTGCGACAGTCTGGCTTCCCGTCACAACGATATTTGCCAGTTGATTTGATCCATCCAGCATGGAACTGCTCATCGGTTCAAAACTGTATCCTGAAAGCTTCTCAGTGTTGTGCAAGAGGCCTACGTCCACAACCCAGTTGGCGCCGTCCTGGAAAAGTAGAATCGAGGTGACCGTACCGGACGCGGCGCTTACAAAGGGCTTCAGGTTCACGGAGGGGGAGAAATCAATGCCGTTATGTATGCATCCCCAAGGGCAGCTGGCTGTTTCGCTGTACGCTTGAGTGATGGGTCCCATGTCCGAGAGCCCCTCGAAGGGAAGTGTCAGGAATGCCTGAAGACTGACGACGCGATAGAACATCGGCACCTTTACCGTCGTTGTCGCGGCTGTGGTGGTGAAAGACGACAGTTGATCCCACGTCCGGCTCCATTCCGACGTCAGACTGCTTGCCCATTCGATGCCGCACTTGGTGCCCGGCGTTGCCGAGAAGGTTAGTTGGCCACTGCTTTCAAAGGCCGTGATTGTAATGCCGGTCTGCCCCTCAGCCGGTTCCAACGCACATCCCAGCCACCATCCTGCCGACATTACCGAGAGCATCAGCTTTATTCGCCTATTCATTCTGCTATTCCCTTTTGTTTTGATTTCTCACGATACCCGAGGTCGGTGATTCTCTCTCTGGAAGTCATGGCTTAACGCCCGCTTCACTTTCGGCGAGGAACGAGCCGTAAAGTGCGAGGTGGGGGTGGGGTCATTTTTGAAACATTTCGGCTAGAACGGCCAACATCTGATCGGCGACAGCTGGGGATAGCGCGCCAAGTCGCTTAACCAATCTGAGCTTGTCAACGGTTCGGATTTGATCCAGCACAACCTGCCCATTTACCTTTTGAAATGTGCAATTCACTCGCGAGGGATAATCACGTCCCCGGCTCGTCATGGGGGCAACGATCACGGTGCCGATGTGATGGTTCATCTCATCGGGCGAGATGACGACACAAGGTCGTGTTTTCTTGATCTCATGCCTCAAGGTTGGGTCAAGGGAGACCAGGAAGACATCAAAACGGTTTACTTCCATTGCCACTCCGTACCCTCCCACTGGGTGGCTGTATTTTGCGAATCCAGCAATTTGTCGTCACCGAGATGAGACATCCGTGCGAAGGCCTTGTCCCAACCGGCGCGGGGATGGCGGGGCGAATGGATCAGAATCATGTTATCCCGCACATCAATCTCGACTTGTTCAGACAAGCCGCATTGCTCAATAAACGGTTTGGGGATCCTTACCCCCCGGGAGTTTCCAATCGGTATCAAGGTTGCTTTCATGCGATCAATGTAATCACTATGTTATTACATTATCAATCATTTTCTTATTCCCAACGTTCTGACTCACCGATTTGGCAAGCCGCGCAGCGGGTTGACAAATACGGTGGGGTCAGTTGTTGGGGCGCATCTCCCGTGGCCACTTTGACCACTCCCAACCATACTCCTTAAGCAAGTCGCCGTGAATACTGCATGAGGGACGCTTGCCAACGGGGGGAATGTCATACTTCCCCCCCGTCGGACACCTTGGGAAACTCTTCATGTACTGCGAAATCTCTGGAATATCGACTGCGTCACCAAGAGCTTTGCGGGATGCAATGACCCAGGACTCTATACCTGACGCAATCTGGCAGAGATTATTTATGCATACCCTGCGTTGTGACTTCTGGCGTGCCTTTAGAAATGAGGGCGCTGCAATGACTGAAACAAGGATGACCAGAATCGCGGCAACAAGTATTCGTGGTCTTCTCATTTTTTTCCCATTCCCCAACGCCCGCGTACTCCCTTGAGCAGCCCCCAGCGTGCTGCGAATAGGGAGCGACTCGATGTTGGGATCTCCTATTCGTTGACCGGTGGATATTCCTTGCTCAGATTCCGACGAAGCATGATGTTTTCTGCCCCCACCTTGCCGTGGAACTGTCGCTCGTTTTGAAGGCAAAGGTTCATCAGAACGGCGAAGAGACCGTCATCCTGCAAGTCGATCCTATATGAATACCACTTGTCCTTTGTCTGGCACAGGTAGATGGCATCTTCAAACACAACGTTCCCTTGCCATTGGGTGCCGCCGCGCTCAACCAGAATAAGCTGATCATCAACACCGACGCTCAATCCTGACACCTTCTTTACGTTCATCCGGCCCTTCAGTTCCGCAATGCCGACTGCATTCGTGACTGTAAACGTCCGCTTCACTGATCCGGTTGCCGTGCTCAGCCAATAGGTCATGCTGACCGCAGTCCAGTCCCTGTGCTGAAAATCTGGCTTATCCCTTGGCCCCAGAACCTGTAAGGGATTGCAGGAGGCGCAAGTCAGCAGGATCACGAATTGGATCACCATTCTTTTCATTTCGCCATCCCAACGTTCGCCAATCTTGCGCGGCGTACTCGCTGTCGCGAGCATTGGCTTGTTCGATGGTCATCTCTCTTTTTTGTTTGATTCCCAAAAACTGCGAGGATTAAGAATTCGAGCACCCTTGTATTCTGTGATGACCAGCAAATCCTTATCGCCTGTGACTATAACTTCTGCGTTCCCAGGGTAAACCAACCCAAGAACCATCAGGTCATCGGGATCCCGGCAGACTCCCCTATCAACATGTTCAGGCTCGACGATTTCTGCGCTGTTACGGAGCATTCTTACATATTCAGCAGCGATGACGGGAGGAACCTTGAGCTTCGATCGCAGTTTACCTTCAATTTCCTTCAGGATTCCTTCACATAAGACAATACGATGATGCTCAAGGCAAAGCTCCATGATCGCCTCGCACAAGCCGCGTGAAGCGGCGCCGGCGATGGCGACATTGGCATCAATAATGACTCTCACGACAGGGCCTTGAAGATGTCGTCATCCGTCAGAAGTCCTTGGGCTTCGGCAAAGGGAAGAATTCTTTTGCGAATGGATCGGAATTTTTCGACAGCGACATAGCGCCTGAGGGACTCTCGCACAATGTCACTGACAGCCTTATGCTCTTCCCGACTGATTTCATCGAGATCGCTTTTCAGCAGCTCCGGTAAACGAATGGTAAGCGTTGTCATGATTTTTATCCTTCTGTAAGACAATGTAGTGCAACACCCTTTGTTTGTCAATTATGATTGATCGGGCGTTCACACTGACGGTTTCGGCGACCCGTCAGCGGGTTGACGAATACCGTCCGAGGTGCTGTTCGATGTCTGTTACCATTCGACAAGTGCAATGATTTTTCCCGCTTCGTCACAATACGCCGCGTAGTCGCGCCATTGCAGGCGTGCCGTACCGAACTGGAACTGATTGCCGACGGGAATCTCCACGACTGGCACCTTGAATGCCTCGGAGTAGAAATGCGTCTTCCTCTTCCAGAGATGATTGAAGTAGTGGTAGCCATCGGCCGTTCCCATGTATCGGAACGGCGCGATGGGGTACGCATCGCCACGGTACAGCATCGCACCCATCTGGGTCGCGCTTCGCGTTGGGTATGTCGCGCAACCCGCCGCGAGTGCGAGTGCAAGCAGGACTATGCCCCATCCCTTCTTCATTCTTCCGTCCTCATTGAACGCCCGGTCTCTCCGTTTGCGAACCACCCGGGTGAGCAATACGTGGGGAGGCCGTTGTTGGGCTCCGATCATCTATATAAACTGACGTACATGACAACTGCCATCAACGTGACGACACCGCAGACACCCGTGATCTTGATCAGTCCCGCCGTGGCGACAGCAAATCCCTTGCGTCCTGTCTCGCGACACTCGTGATCGAACACCCGACGGAGACGCGGAACGGAGAATGCGATCAGGTTGGTGCAGACAAGGCCAAGGGTCTGGCCGAAACAAAGGGCAGGAATGATGACGACGAGCGGCCAGAGTGTCCTCGTTCGCATAAAATCTCGAACCGATGTTCCCGTCAGGCTAGCCGTCGCCAGCACGATGACGTACGCCATGCCGAACGCAACCACCCAAGATATGGGTAGCATCGCGAAGCGGAGCGTATTTCCCTTTGTATTCCGAGGTTCCATTTTCATGCCCAACGTCAGCGGTCAGGCGCGGGCGGTCAGCCCGTCGTCTGCACCCTCTTGTGTGCGCCCAGCATGGGCGCGTTGTAAATGGGGTGCAAGTCCCCTGTAGGAGGAACCGCACATGAAAATGTGAAAGAACTACTACTTGAAGCCAACGCTGGAAGGGTAACCGACCGGCGGGAGGAAGGCTAGAGGAAACCGGCGGGCCGACGAACAGAAACCGCATATAAAGGCCGACCACGATGCGACGAACTGGCACAACACAGCGAAATCGCAGGTTCAGTCGTGGAGGTAAATGCGGCGGTCGTGCCGGGACGCAACGCGTTCTTACCTGGGGAGACCCTGCTGGAGCAGTCCGGCAGGGAGTCAGCAGAGGCCGTAGTACCGAGCCGCGAGCCGGGGGACGAAAGACGCCCGTATAAACACGAACACCGGAAGACTCGATGCCGGGAAGGGCCGAACCGAACAGGAACCGTCCGACCGCGTGGAGGACATCGCCACCGCAGATGCCGGCAGGCAAGGGAACGATGAGAGCCGCTACGATGGGAAGCATGGGAAGGTTCAGGAGTAGACCATGATGGAGCAAGTTCTTAGCACGGAGAACCTGTGGGCAGCTTGGCGACGAGTCAAGTCCAACGCAGGGGCACCGGGTATCGACGGGATGACCGTCGAGGCGTTTCCGGCTTTCAGCCGGGAGCACTGGCCGAGGATACGCTCCGCGCTCATGGAGGGGACGTACAGCCCGGCGCCGGTGCGCCGGGTGTTCATTCCCAAGTCCGACGGGACACAACGTCCGTTGGGCGTGCCGACGGTGCTGGATCGCGTGATCCAGCAGGCGTTGGCGCAGGTGCTGACGCCGCTCTTTGAGAGTGGGTTCAGCAACCACAGCTATGGTTTTCGCGAAGATCGCAACGCCCATCAGGCGGTGCGGGAAGTGGAAGCCTGCTGGAAAGAGGGACGCCGCTATGCGGTGGACTGTGACCTTAAGTCCTTCTTCGATACCGTGAACCACAACCGGCTTATGGACCAGTTGCGTGAGAAGATCCGGGACCGCAAGGTGCTGGGCCTGATCCGCCGCTATCTGCAAGCCGGGGTGGTGCTGCCCGACGGTTCCCGCGAGGCTACGCCTCAAGGGGTGCCGCAGGGTGGGCCGTTGTCACCCTTGCTGGCTAATATCGTGCTCGATCCTCTCGACAAGGAACTCGAACGGCGCGGACATCGTTTTGCCCGCTATGCCGACGACTTTCTGGTCATGGTGAAAAGCGCGAAGGCAGCCGAACGGGTGATGGCCAGCCTCACGCGATTCGTGGAAGGACGGCTTAAACTGGTAGTCAATCGAGTCAAAAGCAAAGCCGCACCTCTCAAACAATGCGCCTTTCTGGGCTTCCAGATCGGGGCAGTCGGGCGAGCGGTGTGGACGGCCAAGGCTCATGCACGCTTCAAACGACGGGTGCGAGAAATCACCCGGCGCAACCGGGGACATCGGGTGGAGGACGTCATCAACGAACTCCGCCAGTACGTCACCGGCTGGCTCCACTACTTCGGGATCAGCCACACCTATACGGCGTTGCTGGAACTGGACGAATGGCTGCGGCGAAGAGTGCGGCTTTACTACTGGAAGCAATGGAAACGGCCCCGAACTCGCCGCCGCCATCTCCTCGCCTTGGGAATCCCCCGCGACGAGGTTCACATGGCCACGCGAAGCCGTAAGGGGTATTGGCGGATGAGTGGCAACAGCCTCATCCAACGTGCCCTGACCAACTGCTGGCTGCACGAACAAGGCGTCCCCGACATGCGCACGTTATGGATTACTCTTCACTACGGGCCGAAAGCCCGTTTCTGATCGGAACCGCCCGGTGCGGACCCGCACGCCGGGTGGTGTGGCAGCCGGGACTGGCCCTTCGGGTCAGTCTCGGCGAGCCGATTGGCATCCTGTCTCCTCTCCTACTTGAACGTCTTTGTCGCTGCGTTCATAGAAGATGACCGGAAAGTGATCTTCTTGATCGGCATCTTGTCCTTGAGAAGCTCGTAGAAGAGCTCGCAAAGATTCTCGCACGTGGAAACTTTCTTGGTCACAACGATCCTGTATTCCGGGTAGGACCAAGCCAGCGGGTGGTCTATCTTCTTGAGAGGAACACAATTCTTGGGGTCGTTGTTGATGCCTTCCTTCTTGTATACGGCAATCACCGCCTCCAGAAGCGGGTCGCCTTCCTGGAACAATGACGCATGGTGGAAATGGTCACACACTTCCCACGCTTTCTTGAATCCATCCTTGCATGCGTGTGCAAACCCCGTTACTGGGTCCACGGTGTCTTCAAGCTCAATGCAGAGAAGACCTGAATGCCCGTGAAGATGCTTTGCTTCTCTCGGCCATTTCATAAACCTATGCGCGTACTGGAAATCTAGGTTTACGATTGATGTGTACTTGTTGTCCGTCATGACTAACTCCTCTTCTCTTGTTGGGTTGAATGACTTCTGTGTTCTTTCATTGGATTAACCGAACTGACGCTTGGACACGTTAGACTCTATATCAACCTCCTTTCGTATTGGTGCCAACGCTCGGCATGAGGCTTGAGGTGAACCCGCCGCGGGTTCACCGAATAGGCTCGGCGCCGTTGTTGGGTTGCCTCTCCCTCCACCACGCCTTCCACTTCTCTACGTCGTGCCGGAAGGCTTGTCCAGTGAGTTTCTCCAGTGCTTGGCAAGCTTGGCTCTGCGTCTCACACTGGTCCAATGCCTTCATGAGAACTGAAATTGCTCGCTTGTCCCCAAGTGCTCCGAGTGCGTAGCACGCGGAGTCACCTGGGCACATTG
>CAMDGM010000023.1 GCA_945898015.1 PVC group bacterium
GATCAAGGCCCCGCCCCTCGATCCGGTCGATGTGATCATTTTGAAGTGAGACCGGCGCTATTCCTTTTTTCGGGTAGCCGATCGCTGACGTACCGCCGTTGGGAAGCGGTGGAACGTCCGGCTGTCTTGATGTCGCAGGCGGAGACGCCGGCTCCTCATCATTAACGGGGGCACCTGCAAAACCAAGACTATAAAGGCTCCGGAATGCATCAACTAAGAATTTTTTAAACCCGAATTAAACCCTCTCCATAAAACGGCAAAACTTTGACGAATCTTTGATTCCATGCCATTCGAATGCATATCATCTCAAGGTGTGTCAAAATCGGACTCAATTTGACAATAAGCCAGAAGTAGCATAATATCAATCATTTGAAACAGCTTCATATCGGTGCAAAGCATTTCACGAAAAAACGAAGTGCTGAAGGGAAGGGGATTTACACGCTGGATGTTACAGGTTCAAGTCCTGTACTGCCCATTTCGATAGCTAATAGCTGATAGCTGATAGCGAAAAATCAGCTATTCGCTATCAGCTATTATTATTGGGTCTATTGCGGCTGTTTCATTCATATCGTGACCCTTCGATCGGCCCATTCCGCTGGGAGGCGGCCCAACCGCCCAACTGGCGCATGATGGAGTGCGACTGGGATTCAAGCCTGGCGATGGCGTCCATATGCGGACAGAGGAATTCCATTTCCCTCATAACGGCGCACATGGAAAGGCATTCGCCCGCGGATCCCTTGGCAATGTGGATGAATTGCATGAGTTCACGGCTCGTTTGCCGCTCGAATCCTTCTGCGATGTTGTTCGATATGGAAAGGGCAGCCCTCTGTAACTGGTTAGCCAAGTCGCCCTTACCCCGGAACACCGGATTCAGTGTAAACCGGAAGACATCAGCTGCAACTTGTATAGCATCTTTCCAAACGGGAAGGTCCTGAAAACGAGTATATTTCACAACGGATTCTCTTTCTGCACGCGCGGAATCCGTTCGGGAATGTCCGTTTAAACCTAATATGGGGCATCCCCTTCTTCAAGATTTTTCAGCTATCAGTTATCAGCTATCAGCTATCTCTTAAAGGGGTCGTGGATCGCCACGCTGATCACGGTGCCCGGTTACTGGCCGACATGAATGGAGCGCCCACGAGGAATGAGCAGATTATGCAGATTGTCGGCGGTGTGACCGCGAAGACATGGGAAAAGGATCGCGATAAAGTCCTTGCGTTGCTTGCGGGGGGATAACTTCCGCGGAGAAGGGGTGTGCGGAGATCGACCCTTCGCGGCCTACTGTCTCTTTGCCGATTCGGCGCGGGCTGCCCGCCGGATGTCGCGGGCGGAGGTGCCGGCATACTGCTTCAGCAGGCGGGAGAGTCTGGAGGCGTCGCGTATACCCACGGCTTCGGCGACACGGCTCAGCGTCCATTTTGGCGACATGAGCAGAATGTGCTTGGCATAGGCCGCCTTGCGGCTGCGCACCTCCTGAAGCGGCGTCCGGCCCGTCAATTGCCTGTATTTCCGTCCGAAATGGTTCTTCTCCAGCCCCACGCGCCGGGCCAGCTCCGCCAACCGGATCGGCCGGTGGATGTGCTCCTCGATGTAGTTCGACACCCGCGTAACCAACTCCTCCGCGCCGGTTCGGGCGAGGGCCGTGTATTCCGCCAGCATGGCGGACAAATAGGCGTTGGCTTCGGCCCCCAGCATGGCCTTGCGGGTTGGATCGTGCGCCAGCACGAGCAGGCGGTTGGCCAGCAGGTCGATCACGTGCCCGGTGTCGCGTACGAGGAAGGGCAGGTTCGCGGGCCTGCCGGGCCAGTGGAATTCGGCGCTGATGCAGCGGAGCGGTTTGCCCGGTTCGCTCTCGTCGGTGTTCTCGCTGCCAACGGGCCAGCAGACAACATCGCCGGCCACGGCGCGAATGTGCTGACGGCCTCGGGCGGTATCGACGGTGGCTTTGTAGGCGCCGCCCATCACGACGATGAGCTGCGAGACGGAACGCCTTTGCCGGCTGAGCACCTGCTGCGACGGTCCGGTGTAGAACTCGATGTCCAGGAGCCTGGCCGCGAAGGTTTGAGGGTTGTTCAAGGTCGTCATGTTGATGCTGTGTTGTTATTCGACAGGAAAAGTGCCTTTTTTGCAGATTGCCGTCAATATCAAAATGAGCGGGGTGTGTTACTCTGGCTGGGAATTGGGGGAACAAGGCGATGCGGTCACTCGTGGGTTATTGGAAGTTGCGCGGCGATTGTCGCGATTACTCGGTCAACCGCAATCACGGCACAAACCGCGGCGTCGTCTTCGCCGGCGGCGATGGCAGCGTCGGCGTCTTCAACGGCGCCAACGCATACGTCGAGGTGCCCGATTGCCCGGCGATTCGGCTGGGCGCGAGCGATTTCGCCATTTCCGTCTGGGTGCATACAGAGAAACATCCGGACGGAGTCATTGGCGACGTGCTCGACCTTTACGATCCCGCGGCCCGGCGCGGCGTGACGCTGACGATCGACCCGGGCGGGGCCGGCTACCAGGGGCCAGGCAGCGACCGCCGCGTTCATTTCGGCATCGACAACGCTAGGGAAGGCGCGTGGGAGGACTGCGGCCGCCCGAATCCCAAAAGCAAATACGTCAGCAACTCCCTCACGGTTTACAAGGGGCGCCTCTACACCGGAACCTCTGGGGGCCGGAACAGCAAGGACTGGGCCCACGTCTACCGTTACGAA
The DNA here is from genome assembly GCA_945898015.1 of PVC group bacterium. Taxonomy (GTDB): domain Bacteria; phylum Verrucomicrobiota; class Kiritimatiellia; order CAIKKV01; family CAIKKV01; genus CAIKKV01. The sequence continues at coordinate 2,706 of CAMDGM010000023.1, forward strand.
GGCGGCCGCGAATGGACCGACTGCGGCCGGGTGGGCGACGGCCGGACCACGGGCGTGGGCCCTTTGATCGTGCACAACGGGGAACTCTACGCCGTGACGTCCACCTACGACTGGACGCGAGTCCTGTCAAGGCGGCTCGGGTACGAGCCGGGCCGAGTCTATCGGTATGAGGGCGGCCAAAAATGGGCAGATTGCGGCGCACCCAGCGAAAACCGCACGCCGAACTGCGCGGTCAGTTACAACGGCAAGCTCTACGTCGGCGGCGGGCCGGACACGTGGGGCGTGTTTGTGCAGGATGGCCGCGGGAGATGGAAAGCTTCGGCGCTCTTTCCGCGCGAGGGGAACCGGCGGTGCTTCCCGCACGCGATGGGGCGCTACCACGGGAAACTGGTGGTCTGCTTTCCCTGCGTCTACATGTTCGACGGGGCGGAGTGGACGTACGCCGGCGTTCCGGTGGGCCGCGAGGCCGACTACTATCTTCAGTCGCACACGCTGGCGGTCCACCAGGGCAACCTGCTGGTGGGGACGTGGCCCGACGGGATCGTGGCGCGCCATGTGGGCGGGGAGGAGTGGCAGGCGATGGGTCGCGTGGGCCGGGACGGCACCGAAGTGATGGACCTTCTGGTCTACAACGGCAAGCTCTACGGGTGCTCCATTCCGCGCGCCGAAGTCTGCCGGTATGACGGCGGTCCGGCATGGACCTCGCTCAAGCGGTTCCATTCGCCCAAGGGGTGGACGCCGGTCCCTCCGAAGAAAGCGACGCCGGCCCAGGTCAAGGAATGGGCGCGCGTGACCAGTATGACGATCTATGACGGGAAGTTGTTTGCCGGAACGGGCAACTGCACCAGTTCGGTTCTCGACTCGCCCGAGAACGAGACGCTCGGCAGGGTTTTCTGTCTCGACGCCGGACGGGTGGCCTCGGACGGCCACGATCTGGGGCCGGGCTGGAAACACATTGCCGCGGTGCGCGAGAAGGGGCTGCTCAAGCTCTACACGAACGGCCGCCTCGCGGCCGTCTCGGCGCCGTTCGATCCCGCCGACTACGACATCACGACCGGCCGGCCGTTGCGCATCGGCTTCGGCCAGACGGACTACTTCCGAGGCAAGATCGCCGAATTGCGCCTGTACAACCGGGCGCTCGGTGAATCCGAGATTGCGCAACTGGCCGCCGCTCCGTCATCCTGCCGGTTCGTTGCGCCCGGATTCGTCGCGGCGCGGATGGACGTGTCCGACCTAACGTGCGCTCCACTTCTGGAGTAGCGACCGGAAATCACGGCGCTTCGATCGACGCGATCCCGATCCCGGTGGCGGGCGGCCGATTTTTCGCATCGGGCAGATTTCCGACATGAAAAGCGCCATATTCGCAGATAATCGGCATACACGGGCGGCGATGGTTGGTTGTATAATAGCAGGCAAATGGGCGGAGCCCTGTGTGGGATCTCGGAAGCTTGTGTTCTGATCGACAACGGAGGTGCGAGCATGAAGACGACAAAGTATGGGTTGCGAATGGCGGTGGCACTGCTCATGGTTCTGGTAGCCGGCTTCGCGCCGCGGGCGGAGGCGGCGGCGAAGCAGATGCAGATCACGTTCGGCGGATATACCAACCGCTCGGAGGTGCTGACCAACTTCCCGGTGCTCGTGGTGCTCAGCAACAACGTGGGGCAGAACTTCACGTTCGCCGACTTCATCGGCACCAACGGCTACGACCTGCGGTTCGGCACGAACTCCACGGACACCGGTTCAGGCATCAACTACGAAATCGAGACGTGGAACACCAACGCCGGCCAGGCCTCGTATGTCTGGGTCCAGGTGCCGGCGATTCCCACCAACGGCTTGGGCGCCATCTGGGCAAACTGGGGCGATGCGGGGAACAGCAGCCAGCTCCCCTGCACGACGAACGGGGCGGTGTGGACGAATGGGTTCGCAGGCGTGTGGCATCTTCCGGACGCCTCGAACTCGACCGCGAGAGACTCGACCAGCAACCGATACGATGGAACCGTCACCTCGGTGACAGCAACCAACGGCATGGTTGACGGCGCCGGCGGGTTAAACGGGTCCAGTTCCAAGATCGTCATCGGCGACAAAGATGTCTTCTCGTCCAACGTCCTCACGCTCGATGCGTGGATCAAACCGAATAGCGGCAGTTTGGGAACAGCTATTAAGGGAATACTCACCAAGCGGCCCACTGACGAATACATCTTGTGGCTCAACGGCGGCAAGGCGGAAGTGAGGGTCTACCCGGGACCAAACATCCTGACGGGAAACACGGGGCTTTCTGCAGGGCAGTTATACCATGTCGTCGTCGTCATCTCGGCCAGTTCGATCTCCATCTATCTTAACGGCACGTCCGACGGCGGTCCATTGACTCGGACATCGACGATCCCGAACACGACCGATCCGGTTGTGATTGGTTGGGACAACTATAACAGCGCCCGCTATTTCGACGGTGTCCTCGATGAGGTGCGGATCTCCACGGTCGCTCGCTCCTCCAACTGGGTCTGGGCCTGCTACCTGAACCAGGCCTCCAACGCCTTCTTCAACGGCTACGGCACGGTACAGACCGTGACGAGCGGCGGGGGACCGACCGTCTCGGCCCAGTCCGCCGGCCCGATCGGGGCCCAGAACGCAACGTTAAATGGCACGGTGGGTTCGGTCGGCGGGGCCGAGAATCCGCAGGTCTCTATCTGCTGGGATACCGTGGACAAGGGAACGAATGCGCTCACCGACTGGCCTAATCGTCCGTATCTGGGCACGAACTGGGGCGCCGGCCAGGCATTCAGCACGAATGTGACGGGTCTGCTCTCGGGCAGCACCTATGTCTATCGCTGTTACGCGACGAACTCGACGGGTCATGCCTGGTCCGGCACCCGGAGTTTCACGACCATTGCCATGCCTTCCGTCACCAATCTCGGCCCCGTGGCACGTCAAACTCGGGCGTGGCTGAGCGGACAAGTGCTGACGACGGGCGGGGAGACGCCCACCTGCTGGTTCGCCTGGTGGCAGGACGGTTCCGGCACGACCAACACGACGCCCATGGGGACGCAAACCGGGGTCTTTACGACCCAACTCTCGGGATTGGCGCCGGGCACGACCTACGGCTATCTCGTTGCAGCCTCCAATGGCGCCGGGACCGTCACCTCCGAAACGCGTAACTTCACGATGTTCCCCAGCGGCCCGATGGCCTGGTACGCCGCGACCAACGGGACGGACGGCGCCTGGACCAACTGGACCACCGCCGGAACCAACCTGCAGGCGATCCTCGATAACGCCGTCAGCAACGACACGATCTACATTGCCGGGCACACCTTCGGGCTTACCTCCCAGCTCGTCTGGACAGTCTCTTATGTACCCGTGCGCGGCGGCTACGCGGCCGCCAATGCGGCGGATCATCCTGGCCCGAACAATCCGGCTCTATGGCCCACCGTGATCCAGCGAGCGAGCGGCAACACCCGCATCCTGCATGTCAACGGCGTCACCAACGGGACGCTGGACCAGGTGACGCTCACCGGCGGGAACATGGGCAATGGCGCCGGGATTCGAATCGACAACAGCGTCAATATCCTGATTGCCAACTGCTTGATTACGAACAATACCTACATGGTGGATGACTATTTTCCATCCGGCGGCGGTCTCTATGCCGAGGCGGGCACCAGCGTCACGATCAGTAACTGTATGATTCGCGACAATCAGATTGACAGTTCAAAGGCCCACGGCGGCGCGGCGTCGTGTGGTGGCGGGATCTACAGCGCCGGGATTCTCACGGTGCGCGACTCCGTGATCGTGAACAACCAGTCCAAAGCGACAGGGTGGGGTTCTTCCTCGGGCGGGGCGATCTATTTCTCAGGGACTCGCCTCGATTTGCGAAATGTGCTCCTCGCCGGAAATGATGCCAAGACCACCGGCGATGGCTTGCAGGTTAACGGGGGCGCGGTCTTGCTGACGAATGTGACGGTGGCCGGCAACAGTGGCGAGGGCCTTCGTCGCGCGGTCGGCACGGTGACGGTCAAGGATTCGATCCTCTGGGGCAACGGGGTGGACAGCACGGGCGGCGTGACGATCGCCTGGTCGTGTTATTCCAACAGCACGGACCATGTCAACGGCGGGAACAACACCAACGCCAACCCGCTGTTCGTGGACACGACCTATTATCATCTCAAGTCGCGCGGCGGGAATTACGTGGGCGGCTATTTCAGCGGTGGCACGTGGTCGAACGCATCCGAGAGCAGTCCTTGCATTGACGCGGGCGATCCGGCGAGCGACTATTCGCGCGAGCCGGAACCGAACGGCAGGCGGGTGAATCTGGGCTGCTACGGGAACAGTCCTGTCGCCTCCAAGACCAAGGTGTTGAGCGGCACCATGATCCTGATCCGGTGACTTTGATCTACAACGGAATCGCGTCCTTATCGTAATTCATTCCACGAAAGAGGATTATTAATCCGGCCGCAAAATAGTTTGCTCAGGACCGTGCAGGCATCATGCTCATCACGGCGCGCGAGGGACCGCGCACCCTACTCCCAGCACATGGTTCCGGGTAGGGCGGCCAGTCCCTTGGCCGCCGTGCTTTGGATGTTGCCTGTGTCGTCCAGATGCAAACTGTTTATTGACCGAGGTAATAAGTAATTGAGCGCATGAACATCAAAGCCTACTGTCTCGATTTCAACTGGGCGACCAACGCTGAGAATGGGGCCATCAACGCCTTTGCCGCTCCGGGCGCCTGGGCGGATGCCGACCCCGCTCGTCACGTCGCCTGGTACCAGCAACTGGGCGTCAACGTTATCCAGACGTTCTGCGTCTCCTGCAACGGCTACGCCTGGTACAAGAACGGCGTTGTTCGGGAACAGCCCGGCCTGAAACATGACTTTCTGCGCGACATGGTCCGGCTCGGACATCGGGAGAACATTCGGGTGCTGGGCTATTTCTGCGCCGGGTCGAACACGAAATGGGGACTGGATCATCCGGATATCAGTTATGGAACTCCGACGGAACCCCACATCCCCTATACGGACGAGTATCTCGCCTACCTGGAAGCCGCCATCGCCGACGCCGTGGGGACGACCGGGATTGACGGATTCATGGTGGATTGGCTGCGGATGCCGCTGACGCGCGCCAGCCATGGCGGGCGGTGGCTCGAGTGTGAAAAGCGGCTCTATGCGCAGTTGATGAACGCTCCGTTTCCGGGCGAAGACCGGCTGGATGCGGCGCAGGCGGTGGAGTTCGGCCGCCGGGCCGTGGACCGGTGTTGGCAGACCATCCGGCGAGCGGCCAAGGGCGCCAATCCCGAGTGCATCGTCTGGCTGACCTGCTGCGACGTGAACGATCCGCACATCGCCCATTCCCGGGCCTTGCGGGAAACCGACTGGCTGCTGAACGAGGCCGGCGATCTCAAGGGAACCGGGGATGCGACGCGCATGATCGGGCCGCACACGCGCCTGATCACCTGCCTCGCCGAATGGAACGGGCAGGATCCGGCCGAGATCGTGCCGGCGGCCATCAACGCGAACGTGGGCCTCTACGGCTTTGCCGCGTCGGGGCCGGACTCGCTCCGGCCGTTGGAGCCGATTCTGGCGCGTTCCGTTGACAGCCTCCGGGGCGACGACCGGAACCTCGCGATTCTCGCGCGGGTGTATCATGGCGTTTCCAGAGAGGCGCTCTGGTCGCCCGAGGGGCGGTTCGTCGAACCGGCGCAAGCCGACCCGGCCCTGAAGCGCGAGGTTCTGCGCCTGGCGCTGAACGAGCCGCCGCCGCACCATCAACCCTATCCCTTCTGGTTCTGGAACGGGAAGATGGATGCTGCGGAGATCCGTCGGCAGTTGGCCATCATGCGCGAAGCCGGGATCACGGAGTTCATCCTGCATGGCCGGACCGGGCTGCAGACTCCGTTCCTTTCCGAGGAGTGGTTCACGGCGGTCGGCGTGGCGGTGGAGGACGCGGCTGCCCACGGCATGCGCGTCTGGATCTACGACGAATACAACTGGCCCAGCGGCACCGCCAATGGGGCGATCACCGCCGATTCCCGTAATCGCGAGCATTTCCTGACGGCAACCGGCGAACTCAAGCCCGTGGACGGCTCCTATCTGCCCGCCGACCGCTGTGTGGATTACCTGAACCCGGATTGCACGCGCGAATTCATCGCACGCTGCTACCAGCCGTACTTCGAGCGCTTCGGGAGGCATTTCGGCAGGACAATCGCCGGTTTCTTCAATGACGAGGTGCGTTTCGCCACGCCGTATTCCTGGAGTCCGTCGCTCGACGAAGCGCCGCCGGCGCCCGCCGACCATTACCGGCGGATCGGGGAGTTGATCGTTCAAAACCATTTCCGGCTGCTGCGCGAATGGTGTCAAGCCCACGGCGTGAAGTTCAGCGGCCATGTGATGGGCGAGGAGACGCTCGGCAGCCAGACCCGTTACGTGGGCGACGCCTGGTCGGCAATCGCCTGCTATCACGAAACCGGGGCCGATCACCTCGGTCCCGCGGCCCAGGGGCACCATCCGATCCTGCCCGCCTCGGTGGCCGCCCTGGCGGGCATACGCGAGGTGACCGCCGAGACCTTCGCGGGCAATCCCTGGGAGATGACTCCCCGCGATTTGTACCGGATCAGCGGCTGGCTGTACGTCAACGGCGTCACCCGGATGATCCTGCACGGCTTCTTCTACACGCGGGACGGTGAAGCGGCCAACGATTGGCCGCCGGACCTGTTTTTCCGCTGGTCCGGCTGGTCCGGCATGGCGGACTACATCCGCTGGGCGGGACGGGTGCAGCATTTCCTGGCGCAGGCGATCCCGCGCCGGCGCGTGGCGCTCTATTATCCGTTGGAAGCGTTTCAACGCGAATTCGTGCCGCACCCGGATTACACGCTCGGATATATCGACGCTGCGCCGGTTGGGAACGACAAGGCGCTTGCCCTGCACCTGAACCAGGGCGAGTTGATGAACGCCCTGATCCGGCGGGGGATCGATTTCGATCTGGTCCCGGGGCATCTGCTGGACCGCGTGCGGGAGCGCGTGCTCGTGGTTCCGACCGGCGCGCAGGTTACGGGTTTTGCGAATGCGGTCCCGCAAGGCGACCGCGATGCTGAGGCTTGCATCGACGAGGTTGTGCGGCGCCTCGGTCCGCGTCCGCGCGTGACCGGTTCCCGCGCCGACCCGCGGCCCCGCCCGGTCAGCCCGCGCCTGTCCGATCCGTATGTCCATGAAGGGGAAGACGACGGAGGCGTCTGGGTTCGAGAATTCGACTTCAAGGGGCAACCGGCGGTCCTGTTGTGGAACGCCAACGCGGAGCCTTTTGCCGGCGGGTGCGACTTGTCCGAAAAAAGGAACTGGTCGGTCTGGAATCCGGCCGACGGCACCCTGGTGCCGCGAGGGGGGGGCGATCGATTCGAATTGGATTTGCCGCCGCACAGCTTGGTGGTGGCGCTGGGGGAGTGAGCGTCGTGTTTGACCCTTTTCGATGAACGAACCCTATTGCAAACTCGGCGCGCATCCGGTAACCGTCCGGAAACTGCGGGCGAACTGCTGGCGCGAAGAAAAGCCGAGGCGGGAGGCGGTTTCCCGGACCGATAGGCCGCGGGCCAATAGAGCCTGCGCGACCCGGATGCGGTGCTGCCGGATCCAGTCGCCGGGCGGCTGGCCGGTCTGCTTTCTGAACGCCTCCCACAACTGTTCGCGGCGCACGTCCAGACGGGTCGCCAGTTCCTTGACGGACCAGGGATGCTGGGGGGATTCCTCCACCAGCATGCGGACCCGGTCCACGATCCGGGCGGCGGGAGCCGGCATCCGATGGCGGGCATCGTCGAGGGCGCGGGCCAGATCCGCCAGGGCTTCCACCAGCCGCCACGGCCAATTCGGGGGACGCTGGAAAACGATCCGGATTGCTTCGGTCAGCGCAACGGGCAGGGCGGCGGGCGCTTGCGGCAGAATCAGCGGCCGTTCGGGAGTGACTTCCAGGGTTCGCTCGATGGCGGCGGCAAGCGGCCCTTTGATCCGTACATACTCGACCCGATTCGGTTGATCGAGGGGAATGTCCTCCACCTCGACGCGTGTGCCCGCAGCGAAGACCGAGACCGTGCCGGTTTCTGTCCGGTACTCGCGGCCGGCAATCCAGCGCCGGTCCAAGCCGTCCGATTGGTGTTCGATGGTCGTCTCATAGAGTTGCGGTTCGGTCGTGCTGGCCTCCCAGGTTTCCTCATGGGCCTCGATCAAGGCGAAGAGGGAGGGCAGTCCGATATCCGCTTCCGGGGCCACCGAGAGGTGAGCAAAGGTTTTATGCATAGCGAACGAAATGATGCCTATAGAGAACAAAATGTCAATAGAATTGGGTTGCGCGCCATGCTATTTTTATGTGGACTGCAACCGAACGTTTCCCGCAAGGAGGAGGCATCATGCCGCTGTATGAATCGCGCAAGCACGCCGAGAACCGCATTGAAGTAAAGCCCGAGTGGCGTGAGGCCCTGGTTCTCGGGCCGGACAAGGTCGTGCAGTCCATCATCCGGCTGATCGCCGAGCGGGCCGACCGCCAGCGTCCGCTGCGTCTGGCCTTCGACGGCTGGTACAACATCGACTGGGCGGCCATCACCGCCGCCATGGGCCGTCAGGCGGAAACCGCCGGCCTCAAGCTCGCCTTCCGCCCGATCGTCGAGTGCTTCAAGTCCCGCGACGCCATCGCCGCCTACAAGCGCACCTTCACCGAGACCGACGATCCCGGTTTCGGCGTGGTCAACACCGACGGCCGCATTGCCGACCTGATGGACGCCGGCAAGGTCGCGGTGCTGAAGGCCGAACTGGTCCAGGCGGCCGGCACGGACGCCGTGATCGTCTATGGCGCGGGTGCCGCCGTGCCGGAGTTGTGCGACAGCTACGACCTGCGCTTCTACTTCGACAAGACCCGCCAGCCGATCTTGTGGGAGATGTGGGACGGCAAGCTCACCCCCTTCGGCTGGAACGAGCCCAAGAAGGATTACGGCTGGAAGGACTACTATTACTGCGACTATTATCTGCTCGACCACCAGAAGGAGTACCTGCTTCCGCGCATGGACTATTGGGTCGAAGGGATCGCCTTCGACAGCCTCAAGTTGCTGCCCCGTGCCGCCTACGACGGCATCCTGCAGACCCTGCTGCAATATCCGGTCAAGGAAGTGCCAATCTACCAGCCCGGTCCCTGGGGCGCCTACCGCTACAAGGATCTCGGCGGGCAGTTCGACGTGCCCGGCCTGGAGTGCAATGCCTGGAACGAGCTGGCCGGGCCCGAGCTCAGCATGCTCATCGACATCGGCCGTGAGCAGCTGCTCAACATGCCGACCATGAACCTGATGCAATACGCTGACCAGTTCCTGGGCAAGCACATCGCCGAGACCTATCCGGGGCTCTTCCCGATGGACGTGTGGCTGGACGACGGCTACTTCCCGAAGCCCACCCCGGCCGAGCGGATCAGCATGCCGATCCACAACCACCCCGGCACGGACTATGTGAAGCGTCACTTCAAGGAACCGCTCGGTCGCTACGAAACCTACTACATCGCCGAGGCCTACGAAGGCGCCAACACGTGGATGGGCTACAAGGATGAGGCCGATATCGAGGAGTGGGAGCGCCTGTGCCGCGACTCGAAGAACCTCACGCCCATCCCCAACTGGAAGGAGTTCGTCGCCAACTGGGATACGAACGTCGGTGATCTGTTCCTGATCCCGCCTGGCACGGTGCACGGCCACGGCGGTAACCAGATGGTGCTGGAGATGGATACCTGCCCGAGCATCGCGGCGACGGAGTATTCTTTCTTCACTTATGACTTTGCACGTCCGTCCTGGGATGATAAGAGCAAGACCATGACCGGCAAGCCATGCAACATGCACCTCGACCACAGCTTCGACAACGACAAGTACTGCCGCGAAAGCTGGGTCAAGGATCACCTGCGGGCTAAGCCGAAAGTCCTCCGGTGGACCAAGGAATACCAGATGGATCGCTATTCTTCCGATCCGCGCATGCCCTTCGAGATCGAGCGCTACCATTTCGAGCAGCGTGCTGATGCCGACACCGAAGGCAAGTTCATGCACATCGTCACGCTGACGGTGGGCAAGGAGGTCACGATCCGCTCGAAACGCAACCCGAAGCTGACGAACACCATCCGCAAATGGCAGTCGGCGTTGGTGCCGGCCAACTTCGGCGAGTATGAATTCGTCAACCCCGATGGCGGTTTCTGCACCGTGGTGCAGTTGCGCTGGAAAAAGGGGTGACGTCGACATGATCACGGAACGTGAGAACACGCTGCGGGCGATTGAATTCCGCCATCCCGAATGGATCCCGATCGACTTCGACCTGATGGGGTCGGTCAAGTTTCGGCACGGTGTACGTCTTGCGGAGATGATGAGCCGGCACCCGCTGCTCTTCACGGCAGCCCAGGTGGAGGCGGTGGCCACGATGGTACCGCCCTCGGGCCAGGCTCATGAACGGCGTTTTCATGACGATTGGGGGTGCGAGTGGCTTGAGGTGGAGGCTGGCATCCTCGGGCAGGTCGTGGGGCACCCCCTGGCCGACTGGGACAAGTTTGAACAGCTCACGGTGCCCGATCCTGCCCGCCAGTGGGACTGGGTTTCCATTCGCGTCCGCTGCCGCGAACAGCGGGACCGGGGCGAGCTGGTTAACGGCTACATGGACATCGTGCAGGGGGGATTCTTTGACCGCCTTCAGTTTCTGCGGGGCCTGGATAACCTGCTGGTTGATTTCATGGAGCGTCCGCCGGAGCTCGATCGCCTGCTCTCCCTTGTTCTTGATCACAATATGCGGCAGATCAGGCTGTGGATCGAAGCGGGGGTGGATATCCTGCATTTTCACGGCGATGTGGGCATGCAAACGGGCATGATGATGAGCCCGGATACGTTCCGGGAGGTTCTTAAGCCGGCATATCGGCAGATGTTCCAGGCCTGTCGTGAGGCGGGTGTGCATGTGAAGTATTCCTCTGACGGAAACCTGTTGGAAATCGTGCCCGACCTGATCGAGTGCGGCGTGTCGTACCACGATCCCCAGGTGCGAGCCTGCGGGATTGACGGGATTGCGCGAGCGTACGGGGGCAAGCTGTGTGCGATGGTGGACATCGATCAGCAGATGCTGCCGTTCGCGAGCCCGGACGAGATTGATGCGCAGATCCGCGAAATCGTGGAAAAAGTCGGCCGGCCAGAAGGCGGCCTCATGCTCTACGCCTGCCCGAGCGCCGACGTTCCGCTGGCGAACATCGAGGCGATCTGCACGGGCTGGGAACGGTACGGCGCGCCGGGTGCGTGATGGTAGGGCTTAATAAGGAGAATCTCGTATGCCTGAGTCAAAATGGAAAGACAGGACTTTGCCGGTGGAAGACCGCGTTGCGTGCCTCTTGGCCGAGATGACGCTGCCGGAGAAGATCCGGCAGACTACGGTGTATCCCTGGGTCGAGGTGGATTGGCGGCCTGGGATGGGGCCGTGGATGTCCACGGATGGCGATTTCAATGCCGGGCGGGTCGCGGCAACGCTGGGGGACAACGCGCCTGGCGCGGTGCGCGGGTTCGAGAACCGTGGGGTAACGCCCGGTATTGCCCGTGAAGGAATCAGTGGGTTGGAGAATTTCCGCGATGCGGCAGACCTGACCAACCGGCTGCAGCAATGGCTGCGCGACCACACGCGGCTGGGCATTCCCGCGCTCGTGCTGGCCGACGCGGTCCACGGCCATCGCGGCGAATGGAATATAACCCATCCTGAGCCGATCGGGTTGGGCGCCACTTTCGACGTGGATCTTTTGGAAGCCATCGGCAAGGCCATGGCCCGGGCGGCCCGTGCGGACGGGATGAACTGCCTGCGTACGCCGATCTGCGACCTGGCGCGCGACGCACGCTGGGGGCGGTGCGGCGAATGCTTCGGCGAAGACCCGTGGCTCGTGGGCGAACTTGCGGCGGCCGTGGTTCGAGGCATGGGTGGCGCGCGCCTGGACCATCCCGAATCGGCGGCGTCCGAGTTGCGCCACTACATCCACGGCGCCCCCGAACTCGGGTGCAACGCGACGGCGGCACCCGTGGGCGAGCGGACGTTGCGCCGGCTCTACCTGCCTCCTTTCCGCGCGGCGATCCGCGCTGGCGCGCAAAGCATCATGGCCGCCTACAACACCATCGACGAACTTCCCTGCCACGCCGATCGCCGCCTCTTGATGGACATCCTTCGGGGCGAACTGGGCTTCACAGGGTTTGTGCAGTCCGATGCAACCGCCATTACCCAGCTCCATTGCCGCTACGGCGTGGCCGGCAGTACCCGCGAGGCGGCGGCGCTGGCGCTTGAGTCCGGGGTGGACATGCAGAACTACGATTATGCCAACCCCGAATGGGAGACCGCTGTGGCGGAAGCCATAGCTCAGGGGGCATTGTCCATGGAGGCGCTGGACCGCGCGGTCGCGAATATCCTGCGGGTCAAGTTCCGCCTCGGATTGTTCGAGAACCCCTTCGCCCTGGAGGTCACCCCGATCGAGCTCGAGCGCCGGCGTGAAGAGGACTCCGGGTTGGCGCTGCGCGCCGCGCGGGAATCGGTGGTCTTGCTCAAGAACGAGCAGCTCCTGCCGCTGCGCAAGGACATCGGCTGCGTGGCCGTCGTGGGTCCGGCGGGCGCCCCCGCCCTGTTTGGAACATATTGCGACCCGCCGATCCGCGGCGCTTGGAATGTCGAGGATCCCGGCGGCGAAGGGTTGCTGGCCGGACTCCGCCGAGCGCTTCCCACGACCAGGATTCTTTGGGAACCGGGCTGCGCGTTTGCGGAGACGGGACCATCCGACAAGGTCCAGGCTATCACGCAATTCGACCACCTGGCGCGGGGGACCACAGGCGCCGACAGCGGCGATGGGGGAATTCAAAGGGCCGTGGCGGCGGCGCGCGCGGCTGACGTGGTCCTGGTTGCGGTCGGCGACCAGTTGTGGCTGACGACTGCCGAAGGCAAGGACAACGCGCTGGCTGTGCTGCCGGGGCGTCAGGCCGAACTGGTGACGGCGGTCGCCGCGACCGGCAAGCCCGTGGTGTTGGTGGTGTTTGCCGACCGTCCACTGGTGCTGACGCGCGAGGTCCAGGTGGCCGGCGCGGCACTGATGGCGTGGCAGCCGGGCTGGCGGGGTGGCACTGCCCTGGCTGAGATCCTGACCGGCCAGGTGTCGCCCAGCGGCCGGTTGCCGGTCACGCTGCCCGCGCATCCCTGCGTCTTGCCGCTCAGCCTGGATTCCGGTGCCCTAGGCGCAAGGCACATCGATTTGCCCGACAAAGTCCTATTCCCGTTCGGCCACGGCCTCACCTACACGAGCTTCACCTATCGCGAGCTGCGCCTTTCGCGGGCGACCCTTGGACCGGCCGAGAGCGTGGACGCGACCGTGACCGTCGAAAACACAGGTGATCGGCCCGGCGACGAGGTGGTGCTGTGCTGGGTCCGCCAGCCCATCGCCTCCGTTCCGGTGAATGGTCGGATGCTGCGGGGCATGCAACGCATCCATCTTGCGCCGGGGCAACGCGAAACGGTGAGGTTCCGGCTGGGGCCGGAGGACTTGGCAACCGTCGGCGTCGACCTACGCGAGCGGGTCGAGCCCGGCCGGCGGATCGTGGAAATCGGGTCGCTTTCGGCTGACTTCGTTTTCGGAATGACATGATCAATCAGCCGGCGGTCGATCTGTGCACGCTGAAGATGCGAGTCAGGCTATGGGGACCGCCGGACCGGTTGACGCTCACGCTCGGCTAGAACGACGTTCGACTGAGAGAGGCTCACCTGAAAAAAAAGGGGGAATGACTCATGACGATCACCCGAAGAGACTTCTTGAAATCAGCCATCATGGCCGTTGCAGGCGGAACAGCCCTCAAGGAGTTTACCGCGATGACATATCTTGAAGGGTTTTCCAAGGATCATGTTTCCAAGGCTGCAGGGATGACCATGCCTCCCGTGATTCAAGTCATTAACGATGATGGCGGATGGTGCTGGTTCCAGGACGAGCGCGCCATCATTCAAGGGGACAAGCTGATCGTCGCTTCCGTCGCCAGCGGCTTCCGTGATGCTTCCCGTCGCGGCAGCATAGAGGTCACGGGCCACGACCTGACAACCGGCATGCAAACCCGTGCACGACTTACCCAGGCCGTGAGCCCGCTCTACGACGATCACTATTCGCCAGCTTTGCTTGCCCGTCCGGACGGGCGGTTGCTGGCGGTCTATACCCGCCAATGGCAGCCCGCTGACAAGGTTTTTTCCTATCGGCTTTCCACCCGGCCCAACGACCCGGCCCTGTGGGATGAGGAACGCCGCTATGAACCCAGTGCGACTTCCGATATCACCTATTCCAACTTGCATCACCTTTCCGCTGAGAATGGAGGCCGGGGCCGCACATTCAATTTCTTCCGCGGCCTGGATGGTGACCTCAAGCCTGCGTACTCCTGGTCCGATGACGGGGGCTTGACCTGGCACACCGGAAACAGGGTCATACCGTCGCCATCCCTGCGGCCCTACGTGAAATACGCCTCGAATGGCACGGACACCATTCATCTGATCTACACCGAAGGTCATCCGGGTGAATTCGGCAAGACGAGCGTCTTTCATGTCTACTACCGGAACGGGCGACTGCACCGGTCTGACGGGATCGTGGTGGCGACGCTGGCGGAGGGCTTGCCCGAGGTCGCGGCCGGCACGCCCATCTTCAACGGCAACACCGAGAACCTCGCGTGGGTCAGTGACCTCCACCTGGATGCCGCCGGGCACCCGTATGCGGCGTATTCTGTCCACAGGAAGCATGCCGGCGTCCCGCCTGGCGCGGATCATCGCTATCGATACGCCCGCTGGACTGGCGAAAGGTGGCTGGACTACGAGATTGCCTACGCCGGCAGCCGGCTCTGCCCCAGCCAGGATGATTACACCGGTAACATCGCCCTGGATCCACACGATCCCTGCATCGCCTTCATTTCGACGAATGCGGATCCCGTGTCCGGCGCCCCGCTGGTGAGCAGCGCAGACGGGCAGCGCCACTGGGAAATCTATCGCGGAGTCACCCAGGACGGAGGCGCATCGTGGTGCTGGAGCGCATGGACCGCCAATTCGACGGAGGACAACTTGCGCCCCATCGTGCCGGATGGAGACAGGCGGCGCCGCGCCGTGCTCTGGTTGCGCGGCCGGTACCGGGACTACACGGACTATGAACTGGCAGTCGTTGGAGTAATCCTATGAAAAATCTCACTTTCAGTTTCTGGACCACGGGGCATGCCCGCTTCCCCGGCGTGCCGGTGGCCGGCGGCGGCGCGGCGCTGGGGGCCGGGCAGACATGCAGCGAGCTCCTGCCGGCTGCGCCGGGTTGCGCAGCCTGCTCGTCGCGCCGTTGCCGGTCGCTGCGGGAAGTTTGGTCGGTTTCATGTTCGGCGAACTGATAACAATTGAAGGCCGGACACAGTTTGGCAATCTGATGGCAGTGCGACTGGCACCCGTGAAGACAGCATGATGGTGAAAGGAGCGAGAAGATGACCAACAAGCAACGCGTCCACGCCGCCCTCGAGGGCAAACCGGTCGACCGCTGCCCGGTGACTGTCAGCTACAATCAGCTCTACTTCCAGGATCACGTTGCCGAGATCACGGGCGGCCCCTGGTGGGAAGCGCACCGCTGGTACGCCTCGTCCGTGGAGCGGCACATGTCCGTGTATCGCCAACTGTTGCAGGCGGTACCGTTCGACCTATTGCAGCCGTGCCACAGTCCCAGCGGAAATCCGGACGATGTCGAGTTCGTGGAACGGGCGGACGGGCCCTATCGCCATGAGAAGCGCGCCGGCACGTGGACACGGCTAGAGCAACACGCCAGCGGCTTCGCCTTCGACTATCATGCCAACGAGACGCGGCACGTCTTTTCGCGCGAGGACATCGATCGACGGCTGCCCGCGCCGGGGCCGGACCGGGCGCCGGGTCCGGACGAGTGCCCCTACCTCCGGCTCGTGGTGCGCGAGTTCGGCCGCGACCATTTCATCCTCACCGGCGGTGTCATCGGCACGCTCTATTCCTGTGGCCACCATGTGGGACAGACCAATCTCTTCACGATGCTCCTTGACGAACCGGATCTCGTGGAGGCTCTGTGCGAGCGCATCACCGCCTGCAATATAGCCGAAATCCGACGCTTGGCGGCCTTTGGGGGGGACGCGATCTACATTGACGACGCCACGGCCACCAGCGATATGATCTCGCCGGCCTTGTACGAGCGGTTCAGTCTGCCTTACATGAAGGCCATGGTGGACGAAATCCATCGCCTGAAACACAAGGCGATCCTGATCTACTTTGGGGGCGTCATGGACCGGGTGGAGATGATCGCCGCCACCGGCGCCGACGCCTTGAACATGGAGTGCAGCATGAAAGGGTTTGTCAACGACTTGGGTGAGGCAGCCCGGCGCATCGGCGACCGGATGACCCTGTACACGAACATTGACCCAGTGACCGTGCTGCAGGACGGCACGGATGCGGACCTGGAGGTGGAAATCCGCCGCCAGGTCGCGGCCGGTCGCGCGGCGCGAGGCCTGGTCATCTCCACCGCCAGCCCCATCACGCCGTCGACACCCCTGGCGCGGGTACAGAAGTTCCTGGAATTGGGGCGGAAAATGGGCGCAAGGGGATGAACAAGAACACGAAAAGGTACGAATGGAGACAACGATGAACACAACCCAATTCACCACACTCTTCCCCCTCGGCTCGCACCTGTGCCGCGAGCCCATGCCGCCGATGTCCGAGATGAAGCGCGACATGGAACTGCTGAAGAAGCAGGGCTTCAACCTTATCAAGCTCCAGGAGAACTGGATGATCGATGAGCCGCAAGAGGGCGGCTGCGACTTCACGCGCTACGAGGAACTGATCGCGCACGCCGCCACGCTCGACCTGGGCGTCTACCTCGGGCTCACCTGCGAGCAGGCACCGCACTGGCTCTACGAGAAACACCCGGACTGTCGCATGATCGGACGTGACGGGCGCCCGATCCCGTACGAAGCGCCGACCACGCTGCCGGCCGATGGCAAGCCCGGCCCGTGCTACGACCACCCCGGGGCCATGGCTGAGCAACTCCGCTTCATCACGCGGCTCGTGCAGACGCTGGGCCGTTTCGAGAACGTGGTGGTTTGGAACACCTGGCAGGAGATTGGCTACTGGGCCGAAGCACTGGTCGGCCAGAGCGTCTGCTTCTGCCCGAACACGCTGGCGTTCTTCCGGCGCTGGCTGGCCGAGCGCTATGGCGATCTGGATGCCCTCAATCGCGCCTGGAACACTCGTTATCCCTCCTGGGAAGCGATCCTGCCCAGCCGCGCCTCGCGCCAGCCGCAGGCCGTCGACCTGGCCTGGCAGACCTTCATGGACGACGCACAGATCGCCCATGTCCTCCGGCGGCGGGCCGAGGCGATCCGCGCTGCCGATCCGTTGAAACGACCGGTTTTCGCGCACAAGGGCGGTCCGACCCTGGCCTCGGGACAGGACTGGGCCTATGCCCGTTGCCAGGATTTCCTCGGTTCGTCCTGCTACCCCGCCTGGGGCTGCGGCCATGGCTGGGACGACGGTCACGCCCGCCCGTTCGCGCGCGAGCATGCCCTGCTGACGGAGTTATGGGACAGCGTTGCCTATCGCTATGACCATATCCGCTGCGCCAACCCCGGCCAGGGCCGGGCCGGCGGCGTGCCGGTGTGGGCGGCGGAATTCCAGGGCGGCCCGATCAGCACCGGCTTCCATAAGGGCCGCGTACCGTCGTCCGACGATACCCGTCGCTGGATGCTTGGCGCGGTCAGTTCCGGCGTGACGGCCATCTCGTTCTGGGTCACCCGCGCCGAGATCATGGCGGCCGAGCAGAACGGCTTCAGCCTGCTCGACAGTGCGGGAGCCACTACGCCGCGCCTCGACGAGGCGGGTCGCATCGGTCGCGCCCTGAACGCCCACGCCGACCTGTTCGCACAACCCACGATGCAGCCCGCCCAGGTCGGCATCCTGGTCAATGAGGCGAACTTCCAGGTCTGTTCCCATCTTGCGCAGGGCGGCGAAAACCTGGCCTACAGCACCCGCGGCTGGTGGCGGTTGCTGTGGGAGTCGAACATCCCGGCCGACTTGCTCAGCGCCGGCCATGATCTCGAACGCCTCGGCCGGTATCGCGCACTGATCGTGCCGTTCCCGCTGTCGCTTTCCGAAGCGGTCGCCGCGAAACTGGCGGATTACGTTCAGGCGGGCGGCTGTCTGGTCAGTGAGGCCGCGCCGGGGCGGATCAACGAGGAGGGGGTGTGCAACCGCGGCGAGTTGTCGCCGGCACTTTCCGCGCTCTTCGGTGTGCGGCAGCACTCGTTTACGATGGTGCGTGAGCCCGAGGGCGGCAGCCGCTGGTCGCCCGCCGAACGGACCTGGGGCGAGTACCTCGAGGCGCAGATGCTCGACGGGGGCGGCCCGCTGGCCGGGCATGCTTTGCGGGTGAACGTCTATCGCGAGACGTATGAAGCGCTGGCCGGCGCGGAGCCGGTGCTGAGGGCCGGCGAGGCTGTCGCCGGCGTCCGTCGCCGAGTCGGCAAGGGGCAGGCCTGGCTGCTCGGAACCTATGTGGGCCACAGTGGAACGGCGTACCGCGATCCTGCGATCCATGCCGCCGTGAAGGCGCTGCTGGGCGCGTGCGGCGTGGCCCCGGAACATGAGGGCAAACTGATCCTCCGTAAGCGGGTGACATCGGGCAAGGAGGCGTGGCTGTTCTTCAATCCCACCGGTGAGCGCCTCGCGGAGAAGGTGTCCGTCGCCGGCTGGGAAAAGGTCGTCGACCTGCTCGGCGCGCCCGTTGAACGAGCCGGTGCCCTGGTAGAACTGACTGTCGGCGCCCTTGATTTACGGGTGCTGATTCTGTCGAGGTAAAGGTGTTCATGAAGGCAAGCACTGGATGGGAACAAAAGGCGCTGGACTTTATCGCTGCGCATCGGCTCGAGGAACCAGGCCGCTACCGCTATGCCGCCGTGTGCGCCGCGCCGACGCTCTATTCCTCCACCTACGCCGCCATGGCGCGGCATCTGCTCGGTGATCTCCAGGGGCTGCCGGCGGGGGAGCGCGCCGAGTGGGTCGCCTATCTGCAAGGCCAGCAGGACGACGACGGGCTCTTCCGCGACCCGGTGATCTTCGACCAGGGCTGGTTCAAGGGCGATCCGCTCGACTGTGGCCGGCCGCACCTGACCTGCCACGTTATTGCCGCGCTGGCGTGTCTGGATGCGGTGGCGGCGAAGCCGTTGCGCTGGCTCGATCCGTGGCGCGAGCCGGACGCGCTGGTGCGCTGGCTGGAGGCCCGCGACTGGGGGGCGCGCGTGGCCTGGACCGGCAACGAGATCATGAATGTCGGCGCGCTGTTGCAATACGCGCGCGACTTCCAGAACGATGCCCGGGCCGGCCGGGCCGTGGTCGTGCTCCTAGAGTGGCTTGGCACGCATCATGTGAACCCGGCGACCGGCGTCTGGGGCGACGTGGAAGTGGCAGAGCCGATCTGGCGCAGCCACGCCGTGCAGGCGACATACCATTGGTGGCCGCTGTTCTTCTACGATGGTGTGCGGCCGCCGCACCTCGAGCGCGCCATCGATACGGTCCTGGCCACGCGCGGGGAGACCGACCGACTGGAACTGAACCTGTCGGCACAAAGCCTGGTGGTGGCGCTGGCGGAATGAAGGCGGAGTTACCAATCAGGAAAGCATCTATGACAGCGATTCCCTGGGACATGGCGGC
This sequence comes from PVC group bacterium, assembly GCA_945898015.1. GTDB lineage: Bacteria > Verrucomicrobiota > Kiritimatiellia > CAIKKV01 > CAIKKV01 > CAIKKV01. The sequence goes on from CAMDGM010000023.1 coordinate 22,412, forward strand.
CTTGACGGTCGCACCGAGAGTGTTCGAGGCTCCACTCTCCGGAGCGGAGGGCATCCGGGCTCTCTTCTACGAGGGATTGTCGTGGAAAGGCAGGGGCACACGCGTCTTCGCCTACTGTGGCATTCCAGAGCGGGCTTCGAGCGGACGTGTTCCGGGTATGGTGCTGGTGCATGGTGGCGGCGGTTCGGCTTTCATCCCCTGGGTTCAACTCTGGATGCGCCGGGGCTATGCCGCGATCGTTATGGACACCTGCGGGTGCGTCAGTGGAGGTGGCTACGAGAACCATCTGCGGCACGAGCACGGCGGACCGCCGGGCTGGGGTGGTTTCGAGCAGATCAACGAACCGGTGCACGACCAATGGACCCACCACGCCGTGGCGGACGTGGTCCTGGCTCATTCGCTGTTGAGCTCTTTCCAGAAGGTGGATCCGGCACGGATCGGCCTGACCGGCGTCTCCTGGGGCGGCTACTTGGCCTGCATCGCGGCGGCGGTGGATGGCCGTTTCCGCTTTGCCGCGCCGGTGTATGGTTGCGGATTCCTGGGTGAAAACTCAGCGTGGCTGAACGAATTCCGGAAGATGGGGGAGGAACGTGCCCGCCGCTGGCTTGCGCTTTGGGATCCTTCGGTCTATTTGCCCGGCGTGCGCATGCCCATGCTGTGGGTGAATGGCACCAATGACTTCGCCTATCCTCCGGACTCCTGGTTGAAGTCTTCCCGTTTGCCCTCCGGCGATCGGACACTGTGTCTGCGGGTGCGCATGCCGCACGGGCATGGCGGGCCGGGCGAGAACCCGCCCGAGATCCATGTCCTGGCCGAGGCGTTGTTCCGGAACGGCGTCCCCCTGCCGCGCATCCTTTCGTCCGGCCGCGACGGGCAGCACCTTCGAGTCACTTTCGAGAGTCAAGTTCCACCCGTGCGGGCCGAACTGAACTACACGACTGACGCCGGGCCTTGGCAGGAGCGCAACTGGCACACGGAATCCGCCGCGCTGGAGGCCGCCGGGGGCGCGGCCTCAGCCACGATGCCGGTGAATGCAACGGCCGCCTATCTGAATCTGGTCGACCATCGGGGGTGCATGGTCAGCTCGGATTGCGAGCAGGACCTGCCGCAAGCCGGAGTACGGATGCGGGCATCTGAAGCAGGGGTTGCCATCGGCAGACCGATGGATCCGGCCGGGCAATGAGCATCATGAGAAGATAGGCCTGCGAAACGCGCGGCGTGATCGCTTTGGCGGAATGAAAGGATGATCAGGAATGAATTGCAAGCGAAGAGGTCGTGAAATGGCCATCCATGTTGGCGCTTTGGCAAATGGCAAGGCCGACGGCAGCGCGGCGCATCCTTATCCCACCCTGGAAGCCGCGCGCGATGCCGTGCGCCGATTGCGCAGTCGGGGTGGTCTCAAGTTGCCCGTGCGGGTGCTGATCGCCCCCGGGGTTTATCGGCTGAACGCGCCGCTGGTCTTCACGCCGGAAGACGGCGGCACGGCGGAATGCCCGGTCACCTGGTCCGGCTGTGGCGGACGACCGCTCTTGAGTGGGGCACGGGTCATCGCCGGCTGGCGGTCGGGGACGATCAACAGTCGGCCGTGCTGGCAAGTGGATCTGCAGGAGGTCAAGGCGGGCCGCTGGTGGTTCACCCAATTGTTTGTCAACGGCCGCCGCCGGTTGCGCGCCCGGCTGCCCAAGCAGGGCTTCTACCGGTTTGCGGGTGTTCCGGAGGAGGAGGCAAAGGCCGATGGCGGGGGCCACTTCCACGGCGCCAAGTGCGCCTTCTTCGAACCCGGCGAGGTCCGGGCCTTCAAAAACCCGGCGGACATCGAGGTCGTGGTGCCGGACCATTGGTACGAGAATCATCTCCGGATCGAATCCATCGATGAGGCGAACCGCCTGATCCGCTTTGCCACCAAGGGCTGGAGTCGGTTCTCACGCGACGAAACCGGGCGGCACACCCGCTTCCGTCTGGATCACGTGGCGGAGGGTTGTCTGGAACCCGGCGACTGGTACCTGGACCGTCCGACCGGCACGTTGTCCTATATCCCCATGCCGGGTGAGAAACTGGAAACGGCTCTTTTCGAGGCGCCGGCGCTGGACCTGCTGTTGTCGGTTCAGGGCGACGCGCTGGACCCGCAACAGCGGGTGCGTCATCTGCGCTTTGAGTTTTTGGATTTCCGGCATACGGATTGGGAACTGCCGCGCGATAATCCCGGCGCGCTCCAGTCGGCGATGAACGTGCCTGCCGCGGTGCGTTTGGTGGGCGCCGAGGACTGTGCGCTTTATGGTTGCCGCGTCAGTCAGGCAGGCGGCTGGGCGATTGAGGTCCTGCGAGGCTGCCACCGCAACCGCATCGTCGCCTGCGCGTTGCACGACCTCGGCGGAGGTGGCGTCAAGATCGGCCACGAGGGCGGGCTTCCGCGCGAATGGGTCGAGGGTTCGCAAACTGCGTTTCGCGGCCTGGATGCCGCGGCGCTGGGATGGGGCCCCTGCCGCGAGGACCCCGGCGGCCTGATGCCGGGCCGCGATCGGTCCGAGCCTTCGGCCACTACCGTGAGCGACTGCTCGATCCATGACGGCGGGATCATTTTCCATTCCGCCATCGGCGTCTGGATCGGCGATGCCGGCCGCAACCGCGTGGTGCATAATCGCATCTGGAATTTCAACTACAGCGGCATCTCCTGCGGCTGGACCTGGGGCTACGCGCCGGCGTTCACGTGCGACAACCGCATCGAGGGCAACCACATTCATGGGATCGGGCACGGCATGCTCAGCGACATGGGCGCCATCTACACGCTTGGCCGGCAGGCAGGCACCACGATCCGGCGGAACTATATCCACGACGTGGACAGCTACGGGTACGGCGGTTGGGGCATCTACACCGACGAGGGCAGCAGTTGGATCCGGGTCGAGGAGAATGTCGTGTGTCGCACCAGGAGCGGCGGGTTCATGCAGCACTATGGGCGGGACAACATGGTCCGGCACAATCTGTTCGCGGAAGCCGTCGGCACGCAGGTCCAGATCTCGCGCCGGGAAATGATGGGCTCCTTGACCTTCCGGGGGAACCTCGTACAGGGCGCCGGGAATGGCGAACTGTGGGCTGGCGAAGGCTGGGCCACGGCGGGGATGGACGGCAACGTCTATGTCGGCGCGCCGGGCCGGCCCGCGGAGTTTGCCGGGCAGACCTGGGAGCAATGGCGCGCGGGCGGAAGGGATCGGGCCGGGAAGTTCCTGGACGCGGTGTTGTTGGATGCCAGCGGGGATCTGCCGCTTCTCGGCTGCCCCGAGGCCTTCAAGGCCGCCGGCCTGGATCCCAGGCGGCTGGCCGCCGTGGTGGCGGAGGCCGGACCGCGCCTTGGCTTGTGCCTGCCGCCATCCATCGACGACGTGCGTCAGGAACCTGAGAAACGCCGCCCATTGGTGGAAGCCTGCCTCTGGCCCTGGCCCGCCGAATGGCCGGGGGATCATCCCTGGGGCTCGTTGCCGTCATGCGCCATCACCCCGCAGGGCGAGGCCCGGACCTTCTCCCTGACGTTAGAGAACCGGGGCGATGCGCCGGTGCGCGGGGAATACCGGCTGAAAGTTGTGCCGGCCTCCGCGGCCCGCTTTGAGGGTCCGCGCCGTCTGGCCGTCAACCTCAAGCCCGGGGCGCGGACGCAGCTTGAAGTGACGCTCGTGGCGACCGGTCAATCCAAGGCCTTCAGCGTTGCAGCCGAGGCGCGTGGCGAGCACTTGTTCGACAGCCGGCTGTTCTGCGTAGTGGCGCGGGGCGTTCCGCCGACGCTGACGATTCAACGCCTGTCGGTGGCGCCCAAGTCATCGGAGCTGCTGAAGACGTTGGAAACGCTGACGTCTCATCCGCTGGACGGGAATGGATGCCCGGTGGCAGCGACTGTGCGGCTGGCCGTTGCCCAGGACCGGCTCCTGATCCGCATGGACACCGAAGACGCAGCGCCCGTGCGGCGTTCGCTGCTGTGGGAGGGGTCCAGCGTTGAGCTGTTTGTCGCACCGGAAGTTGGGGTGCCGCGCCGGCAATTGATCGTGGCGCCACCGGTGGGAGGAGAGCCCGTGGGCATCAAGCTGGATACGCCGGCCGGCATGATGGTCCCGGAGGGCGTGGAAGCCGCGGGCGCCATGACCCAGACCGGGTGGGCGGTCGCGCTGTCCATCCCGATGGCGGTGCTGGGACTTGAGGGTGCAGCCGACGGCTTTGCCTTGGACCTGGCGGTAAATGCCGCATCGGCGGACGGGATTTGGTCCCGGATCCAACTGGCGGGCGTGTCCGCTCCGTACCCGTCGTCGGCTGGATATGCGCGGGTTGTCGTCGGATGTAAGTGATGGTTTGCGATAGAATAGGCCGTCCCAAGGGAATCAACGGCATCGGGTATGAATTCTGGCATTGGAGGAAAGAAGAATGAACTCAAGAGAACGAGTGCTTGCCGCAATCAACCGGAAGCCGGTGGATCGAATCCCGACGGACATTTGGGCAACGGGCGAGGTTTTGGCCACATCCTTGCACCGTGCCACAATCTGCAGGTGAATACGCCCGTGGAGAACATCATCGCCATGTACGACGAAGCGTGGATATATGGAAAGCGGCCCTAATAACTGGCCGCACGAAGTGAAGGCGGCTTATCGAAAACCTGGGCATGGGCGGTTTTCTCAATCGCCTCGGGTTGTCATGTCTTCACTCGGGAAGCCGATCGAGCAACACCGAACGGACGCAACTTCCCGCTGCGGCCGGATCGTAGACAATGCCCTGGCGCAGGAGGTGCGCGGTGTCGGAGAGGAAACCGGCGTCCGCCAGATGAGATTCGAGAAGGGCGACGAACTCGCGGCGGCTGACGACAGACGATTCCTGGCGAAGATAGTGCAGGAACGAGGCGATGACGGCGTCCGGCTGGACCGCCGGTTTCGAAAGCGTGAGAGCATGATAGAGATCGAACAGGTCACGGCCACGACGGCGCTGGAACAGCGCGCGCAGCTTCGTTCCCAGCATCTCATGGATGTCATACCCCCTTATGGCAGTCTTCACGACGGCGCCGCGGAATGGAAATCCAAACGGAACGGACACGACAGGACGATACGGCGTGCGCTCGGTCACATTGGCCTCCAGCACGATTTCCAGAGATGCGCCGGGCGTGCTGACGGATGGCACGGCATAGGTCATTCTCAAAATGCGCGACGGTCTGGCCTGGTTGCGAATGGCGAGCGTCATGGCGTCCCACGCCGATGCCTTGGGCGCCCCCAGAACATCGGCCAGCACGCGGCGCAGGGCCTTGCGGATGTGGTCTTCCGGGCGATCGCCGACCACCACGAGATCGATATCCTCGCTGAAGCGCACGGCTGGGGCGAGATAGACCTTGTGGAGCAGAGTACCGCCGCGCATGGCCACTTGTGCGCTCAGGAATGCATCACCGAACACGGCCGCCATGGTCCGGCACAGCAGCAGGTCCTGTTCGACCTGGCGCTGGCTCGGCCAGGGGACAATGGCCTGGTGGGCGAGAACGTCTTGACGCGTCAAGGGGTTCATGATGATCGGCCCTCAGGGACCAACAGACGCCACCGGCGCGACCGGGCCGTCTCCGTCAGGGGCAGTTTCGATGCTTCGAGTGAGACTCGTGCTATTCGGGAGGGCAGCCAACGATGAACGATTTCGGCAAGATGGTCTTCCCCCTCCATATCAATCAGATATCCGAGCCGTTGCGCGACGGCGGGTATGTCCTCGGCATCCAGCGCCGATTTCAGGGCCGACATGCGAAACGAGGGCAGGAGGGGTCTGAGGGTTTCCTGGACCCGGCCCATGCCGCCGATTCGGGAAGCGTAGCGAACCAGATCCAGTGCGGTGGCTTCAGGGGTACTGATTCGGATCGGCGCATAGGCGTTCGTCGGTTGCTGCACGGGGGTTCGTTCCGGTTGGCGTTTCGCAAAAAAACGGATACGAACGCGTCCCAAAGATATCTCCCGTCGCGGAATGTCGGTAATGACTTGCGTAACCTGAACGGCCTGAGGCGCCGAATTGTAGGTCTCGGCGGCGGACTGGAGAGCAAGGTAGTAAGGATGGTGCAGCCAGCGGAAATAGGCGTCAAGCCACCACTCCACGGGAGGCGCACCCATGGGTCGGCATGACGATTCGACAATCAGAAAGAAGGGCTGGCGCGGAGAAACCCTGACAACCCGCTCCCCCAAGCGAAGCAATTGTCCTGAGGCGGCAATCGTCGAAAGTCCAGTTCCATCAACAAGTTCAGAAAGAGAGAATGTGAGAACCCCTGTTTCGGCCAGTGCTTCAACAAAGGAGGCAGCAGCGCCAGTCTGGCGATATTTTCTGTAATTCATGTTGGTCATTACGTTTGCAGATTAAAGTATAAAACGCTAAACAATGCAATCAAATAGCACAGGCTTTTCAGGCAATAATATGCCACAACAAAAACATCGAAGGGTCGACAAAATGGCTTCAGAAACAACCGTGACACGGGTTCTTGAGACTTATCCCGATCGGGTCCAGGCGCTGTTCGAGGCGCTGGATCTTGACCGGGCCGGGCTCCAGGCGGTAAAGGCGGCGGTGAGGCGCGGCGACACGGCTGCGGCCTGCCGCGCCCTGCTGGACTATTACCGGACCGGCGATTCCGGGAAGTGGCTGCGCGGATCGGCGGTTCAGCCCGGAAACGGGCGCGACGAGGGCGTGGAGAAACTGGTGGACGGCATCTTCACGGATTACGGGCGGGACCACCGGTATCGCCTGGCGGACGGACGGATCGACTGGGTCGAGGAGGCCATCCAGTCCGACAGGGGTTGGGTGTGGAATCTGAACCGCCAGGAATACCTGCCGGGCGTGCTGGCGGCTTACCGAAAGACCGGCAACGCGCGGTATGTCCGGTGGATGGATGATCTGCTCCGCGACTGGGTTGTTTCCAGCCTCCCCTACCTCGCCCGGGACACGCTCGACGCCCGATGGCGCGGACTGGAGACGGCGCTGCGCGTGAAGCAATGGGCGATCATCTTCTACGCGCTTCAGCAGGACAGCCTCCTCAGCGACGCGACGCGGCTCCTGATGCTGACGAGCCTGCCGGATCATGCCCACTACCTGCTCCACTTTCACAAACCCGGCGGCAACTGGATCACCACCGAGCTGTCGGCGCTGGGCCTGATCGCGGCGGCATGGCCGGAATTCCGCGAGGCCACGGCCTGGCAGGCGTACAGCGGCGAGACACTGCTCCGCTCGATGCCGGAGCAGATCTATCCCGACGGGGTGCAGATGGAGCTCACGAGCGGCTACCATTATGTGTCGTTAAAAGACTTCAGCCACTACGCGGATGTCTGCCGCGATGCGGGCATCCCGCTCCCGCCGGGATACCGGGATTGGTTGGAGAAGATGTGGAACTACCTGGCCTACTCCCTGCGGCCCGACGGCTGCGGCCCGCAGAACAACGATTCGGACCTGAGCGACTACCGGGAGTTGCTGATCAAGGCGGCGCGTGATTACCAGAGGCCGGACTGGCTCTACATCGCCACCCACGGCGAGCAGGGCGCGAAACCGAAGCAGGGGCCCTCGCTGATCTTCCCATGGGCGGGCCAGGTCATGGCGCGCAGCGGGTGGGATGCCGATGTCTTGTGGATGTTCTTCGACATCGGGCCGCTGGGCATGGGGCACGCGCACTGCGACAAGCTTCATCTGTCCCTCCATGCAAACGGCCGCGACCTGCTGGTCGATCCCGGCCGCTTCACCTATGCCTTCGAGAGCGCAGAGGGGCGCTTCCAGGGCAAGTATGCCGGCCTGTCGGTGGCGCACAACGTGATCCTGATCGACGATCGCGGCCAGGCAATGGGGCCGGGCGCAGTCGACAAGCCGGTGTCCGAGGAGGACTATCTCATTACCCCGGAGTTGACCTTCGCGCGGGGCTCTTGCGACGAGTTCTTCGAGGAGATCTACTCCGGCCGCCTGGCGGGCCGGGCCGCGCACACGCGGGCCGTGGTGTGCCTACCTGTCATCCCGAGCGAAGTCGAGGGATCTCCCGGTTCATCTCGCAACGAGTGGCTGATCATCGTCGCCGACCGGATCGAGACGGACCGGCCGCGCAAGCTCGATGCGCTCTGGCATTGGCATCCGCGCTGCACGGTGGCGATCGAGGGCCAGACCGTGCGGACGGTTGATCCCGGCGTCGGGAACCTGAGGATCGCGCCGGTGGCCGGGTTTGACTGGGCGGTGGAGACCGTCAAGGGCCAGGAGCCGGCGGGCATCCACGGGACCATGCAGGGCTGGTATGCCCATGGCTACAACAACTGGGAGTCAAGCCCGGCCTCGGTTTACACGGCCCGCATCGAGCGGACTTCGGCCTTCGCCTGGCTGCTGCTGCCGGCGCGCGGCGACGTACCGCCGATCCGGGGCGAGATCGTAGAAAACACGGATGACGCCATTGCCGTCCGCATCCGGCGGCCGGGCCGGGACCCGTTCACGGTCCGCATCCCGTGGCGGGGCGGGTATATGGGGAGCGACATGCATGAAGGACAAAAAGACGGCGCGAAGGAGATCGAACATGATCCAAGGTCGCGATAGATCCATCGTGAGGGAGTGGGCGCGCCTGGCGATGGAAGTGGTGGGGGCCTGACGGCAACAAGCTGGGAGAGATATCATGACCAAACGCGAAATCATCAAAACCCTGTTGAACAAGCAACTGCCCGACCGGGTTGGGCTAAACGAGTCGTTTTGGCCGTTCATCGTCGAGAACGCCTGGCGCGCCCAAGGTATCGCGCCGGACACCGACTTCGTCCGGCGTTTCAACCTGGACCTGCGCGGCTTGTGCTGGTTTGCGGCACCGGCGCCGCGGCCGGACCTGGCCTGTGTCGTCGAAGAGTCGGACGACTGGATCGTGAAGCGGGATGGGTGGGGCGCCTCGCTGAAGACCTGGAAAAGCAAGGCGGGCACGCCGGAGCACGTGGACTTCATGATCTCCTCGCCGGAGGTCTGGAAGCGGGACTTCCGCGACGCGCTTGCGGCGGTCAACGTCCGGGACCATGTGGATCTTCCCGGACTCAAGACGAGCTATGCGCAAGCCATGGCCGGCGAGGAGTTTGTGACCTATGACAGCCTCTTCGTGTTCGAAGACCTGCGCCGCATCCTGGGCGATGTCGCCATGCTCGAATGCCTTCTGTTGGAACCGGAATGGATTCACGACATCTGTTCCCTGCTGACCGGCAAGTACCTGGACTATTTCGAGTTGATGTTCCGGGAAGTGGGACTCCCCGATGGACTCCACATCTACGAGGACTTGGGTTATACGGCGAGCTGCTTCGCTTCGCCGGCCTGCCATCGCGAGATGATTCTGCCGTATCACAAGAAGCTCTTTAGTTTGTTCAAGGACTACCGTCTCCCGATCATTCTGCACACCTGTGGCGACTTCCGCCCGCATATCGACAGCATCATCGAGTCCGGCGTGGACTGCATCCAGGCGATGGAAGCCAAGACCGGCATGCATGTGGTGAAGCTGGCTGAACAGTACAAGGACCGGCTCTGCTTCATGGGCAACATCGATATCCGCGCCCTGGAGAGCGGCAACCGCGAGCGCATCCGGGAAGAATGCCTGGGCAAGCTCAACGGGATGAAGGCCCTGCGGGCTCCTTATGTTTACATGTCCGATCATTCCATTCCCCCGAGCGTGACTGTTTCGGACTACGAATTCATGCTCGAGCTGTTCTGGAAAAACTGCCGGTATTAAGAGGAGAAAGGACCCCTTATGACATACAACAGCGACAAAATTACCTTTATGCAGCCGGTTCATCATCGGCAGGAGGATACGATGAAACAAGCGCTCCAATTACACGGTCGAGCAGGGCGAGGGCGCGGCGAGGGGGACAGGGATGTCACGTTTCTGCAGCCGTGAAGTGATGCGGAGTGTATGACCTCAGTATTCGCCCTGGGTCCGGGCATCGAGAGACCGCACGCGTTGTTATTGAGCACAAAAGTGGCCAAGATTGCAGCTTTCCGGCATACATGCTTGGGGCCGGTTACGCTATCGTGAGGGACAGAGAATCCAAGGAGGTTTATGATGAGCATGTTGGAAGTGTCACAAATACTCGTTTCGCAGTGGCAGGCCCGTCGTTGCGGCTCGCGTATCAAGCGGGGATCGCCGCTCTCGGCCGTGATCGCGCTTGTCCTGGGGTGTGTTGTGCCCGCGCTCGGCGGTCCGCCGTCATCGGAAGTGCCTGACTTCGCGGTTCGCGTCCGCGTGATCAAAGCCGACGGCGCAGCACCGGCGGCGGGGGACTTGTTTACCGTGGGGCTCGCGCGCAGCGTTCCGCTGAAGCTCCAGAAGGACGACATCGACGGACTCATGGACGGGGCTGAGCCCACGCGCGGCGGGCAGCGGGCCTTCCAGGGCCTGGAATGGAGCCCGTGGGTGGAGTCGACTCGCCAGAATATCCAGGCCGAACTCTCGGAGGGGCACAACAGCCGCAACCCTCTCTGGCAATTCACAACCCTCTGCTTTGTCGAGCGTCCTGGTAAAGCCGCAGGACGGCTCGATCTGGAGGTCGAAACCCGTATCGCCGACGGCGAGACGAACCGCACGCCGGCGGAGTTGCACGGAACGACGGTCGGCGTGATCCTCTGGCGCGACGCGAAGCGGACCGTTCACATCGACACGTTCGCCGGTCACGGCCGGCGGGTGTACGACGCCGCGATGCGCGACGCCGTGCTGCCGCCCCCGGACCGTCCGAAACGCATCGTGTTCGGCGATCGCTACGAAGGCTATGACACGGACGCCGTGTGCTGGCGTGAGGGCATTCAGCGTTTGGCCGGTCTGGGTTTCAACGCCATGTCCGAGGTTCCCGCCGGTTTCACCCCGGCTGTTCGCGAAGCGGGCGTCAATCGGATCTGGGGCGCCGTGTACTGCCCGCCGGGATACGCCTTCGATTTCGCGACCAACCGGCACGAGGTATTGCGCAAGTTTGTGGCCGACAAGATCAGGGCCGCGCTCGCCGCCGGGTGGAAACGCGAGGAGTTCGCCTTCTGGGTGACCAGCGACGAGCCGGGCTGGTATTACCCGAAGGTCTATCGGCAGTTCAATGAGGATCCCGCCGCTCTGGAGAGCTTTCACGTCTATTTGCGCGAGCGGGGGCTCTCGCCGCGCGATCTCGGGCGCGCCGACTGGAAGGACGTGCGCCTGATCGGGCGCCGTGAGTATACGGACCTGCCCTCCCGCCGCCTGTTCTACTGGTCGAATCGTTTCGTGCCGTGGGCCTCGTCGCGTTACTTCTCCGAGGTCACCCGCGCCTACGAGGCCGAACTGGGAACCGGCTTCCCGGTCATGGTGAATTTCAATAACTTCATCGGCAGTTTGTACGAGCCCGGTCTGACCGGGCACAACCGGGATGCCAAAGACCCGAATGTGGCCACGGGGCAGCACGATTGGCTCGAGTTCGGACGTCTGCGCGGCGCCACCTGCGTGTCTACCGAAGACTGGTTTGGCGATGACTGGGCCTCCCAGTGGTCGTATTACGCCACGCGCGTCCGCTCGGCGGGCGAGATCTCCGGAGTCGGTTTCGGCGCGCTGGTCATCCCGCGCGAATCCGGCCAGTCGCCCGAGGGTATGGCCCAGAAGATCCTCGCGCTGGTGGGCCAGGGCGCCAAGACGATAGAGTTCTTCACGTTCGGGCCGGAGTACTACTTTCCGGGCAACTGCTATTCCGAGAACCCGGCGGTGTTCAAGCCGCTCTCGCTGGGCATGGGCATCGTCGGGCGGGCGGAGGATCTGCTTTATCCCGGGCGGATGCGCAAACCGGAAACGGCGATCCTGATGCCGCAAAGCGCGCAGCTCTGGGACTTCGATGGGCAGGACGTCCCGCCAGGCGCGTTGCAGGACGCCACCAATCCCTACATGTATCACCGGCATATGGCGTATATGTCGGAAACCTACGGGATCTACCAGGCCCTGCAACGCATGGCCATCCCCGTGCAGGCGATCGACGAGGACGCCTGCGCCAATGGCGAGCTCAAGCCTTACAAGGTGATCTACCTGACGGCGCCGGACCTTCCGGAAGAAGCGGCCGAGGGCCTCTTGCGATGGGTCCGGGACGGCGGGACCCTTGTCATGACGGCGGGCAGCGGCTTGTTCGACCGGTATCACCAATCCCTGCGTCTGCTGGTGTCCGCCGCGGGCGCGGAACCCGACCGGGCGGTGCGTCCCGGTGGCGGCCCGAACAACGGCATGCCGGAAGGTCCCGCGGTCAGGATGGGCACAAACACGGCGCCCTCGTTCGGGGACAGAGAGCGCTTGACGCTGAAGGGCGCCGACGTGCGGGCGGCGTTCGCCGACGGGGCGCCACTTTTGACGGAGAAGGCGGTCAAGCGGGGACGGATTCTGCGGTTTGCCTGTTTCCCCGGCATCTGTTACGCCCGTTCGGGATTGGCCGCGGGGTGGCGCGAATTGATCTCGGAGCCGGTGCGCAAGGCGGGTGTGACGCTTCCGGTGACCGTGGATCGGCCCCAGATCGAGGCGCTCGCGTTGCATAGCGACCTCGGGGTGGCGGTGACGTTGCTCAACTGGAGCGGCAGCGTGCAATCCAACGTGACCGTCGTGGTGCGCTCGGAGCGCGAACCGGCGCGGGTGGTGTCGGCGCGCAAGGGCGCGTTGAAGGGGGACTTCAAGGCGGCGGCGAACGGACCTTTCAAGTTCGAGACCGCGGCGACGCTGGACCTGGACGGTGTGGATGTGCTGTCGGTGTATGGGCGGTAGCCCAGAATCCTCGATCGCCGTGTTTACGGGCCGCACCTGTCTGCGTCCCTCGACATCACCTCCTATTGCTCTTGGCTGCGCGCTTGATGTCGCGGGCGGAGGTGCCGGCGTACTGCTTCAGCAGGCGGGAGAGAGCGGAGGCGTCCCGTATGCCGGCGAGTTTCGCGACCCGCTCCAGGGGCCACGCGGGCGACAAGTGAAGAACGTGCTTGGCGTAGGCGGCCTTCCGCCGCCGCACATCTTCCAGGGGCGTGCGGCCCGTAAGCTGTCGGTACTTGCGCCCGAAGTGATCCGGGTCCATTCCCACGTGGCGGGCCAGCTCAGCGCGACGAATTCGCTCCTGCATGTGCTCCTCCGTATACTGGGCAACCCGCGCCAGCAGGTTGTCCGCGGCCGCTTCCGTCAGAACGACAAATTCAGCGAGTAGCGCCGCCAGATAGGCGTGAGCTACCCAATCCAGAACACCCTTGCGTACAGGATCGTGCGCGCGGGCAAGGAGGCGGTTCGCGAGCAGATCGATCATGTGCTCGGAGTCCCGGACCATGAACGGCAGATCCGGAGGCATGTTGGGCCAGTGGAGTTCCATGCAGAGACAGCGGAGAGGCTTTCCCGGTTCGCTCTCGTCGGTGTCTTCTGTGCCGCGAGGCCAGAGGACGACGTGTCCGGGCTCGGCTCGGATGTACTGCCGGCCCCGCGCGGTGTCGACCGTCGCGCGATAGACGCCGCTGACGACAACGATGAGTCGCGTGAGGTCGTTCCCCATGCGACAGAATACGCGCTGAGACGGCCCGCTGAAGAGCCTGATGTCGTCGACCTTTGGCCCAGCCGATCGGTCGGTGTTGTCTGGTTTTCGCATGATGGTGGGTATATATGCATGAAAATCACAATTACGCAAGCAGGGATTCGTGGTAATATTCTTTAATCGTGGTGGAGTAGGCGGGTAACAACGAGGAGGCGATGGTCATGAATAGTTCCATGATTCTTTCGCGGGTTCGGCGAGTGCTGGCTTGCCTTGGCGTAGTTTCTGGACGAAGCCGGGCGGTGGCGTTCACGAAAAGAGGTTTCGTAACCGTAGTCTTGGCGTTGACGGCGGCGACCGTTCACGCCCAGTACTCGGGTAACAACCAGACCCTCACGGTTAACGGCGTGACCAGTAATTGGTCTGGCAACTACAAGATGGATTACTATGGCGGTGCACTGGTCGTCACGAACGTCGGGAAACTGCTCGTTACCGGTAGTACTTACGCCATGGTCGGGGGCTTTGGCGCCACCGCCAGCAACAACACCGTGCTGGTCACGGACACGGGCAGTGTCTGGAGCAACAATAGCACCCTCTACATGGCCTACGATGGCGCGGGCAACCAACTGACGATCGCCAACGGCGGCATGGTGTATAACGGAATTGGTTATATCGGATTTGCGTCCACCTCCAGCAACAACACCGTGCTGGTCACCGGGAATGGCAGCGTCTGGACCAACAGCGCAGGTCTCTACTTGGGCAGAAGTGGCGGGGGGAATCGACTGACGATCACCAATGGCGGCACGGTGTATGCCACCGACGGCACTTTGAGCGCTGCTGCCAGCTCCGGCAATAACACGGCGCTGGTCACCGGAACGAACAGCGTTTGGCGCAATAGCGGCCCTCTCAGCCTGAACTACGTGGGCAACCAACTGACGATCGCCAACAGCGGTACGGTGTATAACACTGACGGCAATATTGGCGCTATTGGCGGCTCCAATACGGTACTGGTCACCGGTGGCGGGGTCTGGACCAATAGCGGCTTTCTCTACGTGGGCCAATCCGGCGGGGGCAATCAACTGACGATCACCAACGGCGGCACGGTGTACAACAAGGGCACTTTTGGCGCCATCGGCTATGGTTCCAGCTCCAACACGGTGCTGGTCACCGGGACGGGCAGCGTCTGGAACAATAAGGCCAATAACTTCGTAGTGGGCAACCCCGGGTCGGGCAACCAATTGGCAATCGCCAACGGCGGCATGGTGTATATGACCGGCAGTATCGCCACTTATATCGGTTATAATGCCGGCGACAACAATAACGCGGGGCTGGTCACGGGCCCGGGCAGTGTCTGGAGCAATAGTGTGTTTCTCTGCGTGGGCCGCGCCGGCTGGGGCAATCAACTGACGATCGCCAACGGCGGCATGGTGTACAACCTCGCCGGCTATATAGGCTTTACTGGGACCGCCGCCAACAGCAACAGGGTGTTCGTCAGCGGGAGCGGCTCGGTGTGGCGCACGACCGGGACTTTGACGGTCAATAATGCCGGAACCGGAAACGGTTTGATCTTGAGCAATGGCGGCGTGGCCGCTGTGTCGGGGACCGTCTCTATCAACGCCGGCGGATATGTCACGAATTATGTGGCGGGCATTGCCGGCGGACTGGACATGGCGAATACCAGTGTCGGCGCCTTGACCCTGAACGGCAAGATGGGCATCGTGTTTGCCGGCGCCCCGACCCAGCTCGGGCCGTATTGGGGGTTGCGCTGGGCAGGTGACCATACCAATGCCTTGAAGGGTTATACGAATTCCGGCGCCCTGACGATCAGCGACGGCCCTGACTTGCCGGCCTTTTGGCAAAACAAGGCCGCAATTTACTATGACTCAACCAACACCTATGTCGGGTTCCATGTTTCGTCGATCCCGGCAACGAGGGCAGGCGGAACCCTCATCACGATACGGTGACGGGGTACCGGCAACCCGTGGTCGCAAGTGACGGACTTGCCCAAGTCAGGGGTGGCCATCATCTCGGCGACGCATCTCCGCGCCTGCCAGTATCCCGGCATCTTATGCACGGGAGCACCGCTAACAGAAACGAGAAGTCAAAGATGAAGACGAATGTGGTCATATGGCTGATGTGCTTCGCGTTCTCGCAAAGCCTTTTCGCCACCGTCGAGTATCTGGACGGCAGCGGAAACAGGCTGCGGACCTCCGAATCGTCCGCCGCTTTGCGAGCGGAGGCGAAGAACGTTTCCAAATCTTCGTACGGGAACCGGATCATATTGCTTTCGAAGCCCGAGGAGATTGTGCTGCGCTGGGTGCCCCCCGCGCTGAACAAAAAGGAATCGGCTCCGTGGGTCCGGCTCGATGCAATAGTCGAGGATTTGACGAACGCCCTGCGCCAGATCACGGGCCGATCCTTTGACACGGCCACCAACGATGCGGCGCAGGGAATCGTCCTGGCGCGAGCCGACGCTTCCGGACTCACGCTGCCCGGACTGCGCTCGCTCGATGGCAAGGGGCCGGAAGCGTTCCTGATCCAGTCGGATGGGAAGAACAAGCTGTATCTGGTGGGCAATGGCGATCTGGGCCTCCAGCATGCCGTCTACACCTATCTGGACATGCTGGGGTGCCGATGGTTCTTTCCCGGCGACCACTGGACCCTTATCCCAAAACTGCCGGGCATCGGCGTCAAGGTCAGCGCGGCGTCCTGGCCGGCCTTCCAATCCCGCGGTATCTTCGGCACCGGTGGAGTGGAATCGTTGGCTCATAAGTACGATCCCGAGGGCTTGGCCACCGCCCGGTGGGTGACCTGGATCGAAAGGAACCGTTTCGGCGGTTCCTACAAGTTGCCCGGCCACTACTACCAGGACTTCATCAACGGGAACAAAACCCTCTTCGAGGCGCATCCTGAGTACCGCGCGGAAGTGAAGGGGAAGCGGGTGCCGTTTTCGAATCCGGAAACCATGAAGCTGTGTTATTCCAATCCCGATGTCATCGACCTGTTTGTCAAGAGCCGGGTTGTGGCCTGCAAGGACATCATCGCCAAGCAAAATCCGAGGAGCATCTTCGTACTGAGCGTCGAACCGTCCGACGGCTACGACCACTGCGAGTGTGCGAACTGCGTGAAACTCGGGTCCATCACCGACCGCGTCTTCTCGCTGGCCAATCATGTGGCGCGCGCCATCCGGCCGCTGAGCCCCTACGCCTACGTCGGCCTCTACGCCTACAACATGCACAGTCCGCCCCCGAACATCGCTCTGGAGCCGAACATGATCGTGCAGGTCGCTGCCTATGGCTTCAACACCTCGGGGCTTCCCGCCGACCAGTTGATCCAGGCATGGGGCAGGAAATGCGGCAACCTCGGGGTTTATGATTATTGGTGCATTACTTCATGGGGGGGCGATGAGCCCAATCTCGACTTCCATGACGGCTACCCCAAGCGGGTGAAGTTCTGGTATGAGAACAAGGTGCGTTGCTTCAACCTCGAAACGACCTATTCGAGCGGGGCGGTGGGACCGGCACTCTATATGGTATCGCGGCTCGGGTGGGAGCCGGAACAGGATGTCGGCGCCATCTATGAGGACTTCTACGCCAAAGCGTTCGGCGGCGCCCGGGTTCCCATGCAGCGCATGCTCGAACGCTGGGCTTCCAGTTGGAAGTTGAACGAACCGGAAATCGCCGACTCTTTCCGGGACATGGATGAAGCCCTGCGTCTTGCGGATGATCCGGCGCTCAAGCGGCGCATCAACGATTACCTGGGATATGTGGAATACTTGCGCCTCCGCTACGAGTACCTGAATACCGATCGCGTCAAGGAGCGGCCTTTGTGGATTGAGCGTTGCCGCAAGTTGATCCATCACATGTACCGGAATCACCATAGTTGCTTCAACCATACCGTTTGGACCAGCGGCGAACTCTTTTGGGGAACCCAGGGAGTCAACCGTCCGACCAACGAGGAGCAACTCGATGTGCCGGTCAAGCGCTCGTCCGTTCCCCTGAGCGACGACGAACTGAAGACGATCCTGAGGGATGGCCGCAAGGCGTACGAACCGGTGGCGCATGACCGGAAAAGCTACACCAATGCCGACTCAGCGCCCCTGCGCTAGGCCCAAAACAAGCGAGTGATCAGTGATCAGTCACCAGATTGCGCAGGTCGAAACCAATCAACGTTTGGTGGATGCCGCCTTCTGGCAGTTTCGCCACATCGATATCCTGGTGCCCAACGCTGGAGTGCTCGGCCTCGGCGGAGTACGGGACGCCCCCCTCGACGCGTGGCAGCGGACGATCGACGGCGGCATCCTGGCGGGCGGAGGGTGATCCGGGATGCGACCGACACGCGAGCAGATATCGAACAACGCGGCGCGATTGGCGGCGGTGTGGGGCGACGGGATTCCCGAGTGGAATGACAGCACACGCGCCGTGGCCGACGACGCGTGTGCCGGTGTGATCCACTTCCACGCCAATGGGATCCTGCCGACCGCGGTGGGGCGGCGCGGGATCGCCTGGAGCGGGCCGCAGCACCCGCACCAGGAATGGCGCGCGCAGTTGAACCGTTTCAAGTGGCTGGGACCATTGGCGGCCGGCTATCGCGCTACAGGCCACGACGATTATGCCAGGGCCGCGCGTGACTGCATCGAAGACTGGATCGCCACGCACCCGACGCGGGAAGGCTGGCAGGCCTCGCCGTATGACAGCGTGCTGAATCTGTGCACCCGGCTGGGACATAGCCAGGGCGGCGGGTGGCTGAGCACGTTGCCGGTCTTCCTGAAGAGCTCCGTGTACGACGACGGTTTTGTGTCGGCGCTGCTCGACTCCGTGCTGGCGCAGATGGACTATCTGCGGCGGCATATCGCGCCGGAGATCAACTGGCGGATCGCCAATGCCGACGGTCTGTTGGTCGGCGGCCTGTTGCTCGAGCCTCACCCGGCGGCTCGGTCCCTGCGCGACTTCGCCGTTCGGGTCCTCAACGATGCCTTCACCCGGCAGGTGCTGCCCGACGGCTGCCATTACGAGCGCAATCCCTCCTATCACCACTGGATGACCACGGTCATGGACCGGTGCTGGACGCTGGGGCGGGCCATGCCGGAACTCGGACTGGCCGTGGACGCGGAAGGGGTCGCGCGCATGTACGACTACTCGCTGGCCGCGACGGCGCCGAACGGCGCCTGGAACGCGCTGCACGACTGCCAGGGCATCCGCAACCCGGACTACCGCAGCCCGGCCCGGGAGGGGCGCGCCGCCTTCCGCGCCCGGGCGGGATTGCCCGACACGCTCCCGCCCCCGTCGCGGTTCTTTCCGGATGCCGGCCACGCCCTGCTGCGCGCGGACTGGACGCCGCGGGCGGACTACCTGACCTTCGATGCATCCCTGTACGGCAGTTGCCACTTCCATGCCGGCCGCAACAGCATCCAGTTCCACGTCAAAGGCCGCCCCATCCTGGTCGATCCGGGCTGGCTTTCGTATGAGGGCAGCGACCCGATGAGCGCCCACGGCCGCTCGACGCGCGCCCACAATACGCTGAACCTCAACGGGTGGAACCAGTCCCCGTCCAACCCGGCAGAAACGCGGCACTTCGGCGCCGAAGGATATGACGTGGTGGCGTCGGAATACACAGGGGGCTACTGGTGCGGCGCGGACGACGGGACGTGTCAGGCCGGGGACGGCATCTGGGGCAGCCATCATCGCGCGCTCGTGTGGGTTCACGGCCGCTTCGCCGTGGCGATCGACAATTTCACGCGCCACCCCGTCACGGATGAGCGTCGGCAACCGTCGATCGAGCTCAACTGGCAGTTCGACGAAGGGCCGGTCGTGCTCGATGACCGGGCCCGGACGGTGCATACGTGTTGCGAGGGGCCGAACCTGCTCATGCTTTTCCCCCTGGGCGCCGAGGCGTTCGAGCTGTCGGTTCATGCCGGCGAGCGCGCCCCCCTGCGCGGGTGGATCCCGACGCAGCAGGGCTATGGGCCCGCGCCCCAGCTCGTGGTCGAGCAGAAGCCGATGAAGCAGGCTTGGCTCGACATGGCCACGGTGCTGATCCCGTTCGAGGGGACGACCCCGCCGACGGTCCGGACCCGGATGTTCGAGAAGACGAATGACCGGCGCTACTGGAAGCTGGTGTTGGAATGGGCGGACGGTTCCTCGGACACGGTGGTGTGGAACTGGCGCCTGTGCCAGATGATCGGGGAAGTCGACGGGATGTCCACGGACGCCTCGCTGCTGCACGTGCGACGTGGGCCGGACGGCGCCGTGCTGGGCGGCGCCGCATTCGACGGCACGTATTTGCAGCCGCAGGCGGGCGGCATTGACCGCTCCGGGGCCATCCTGTTCTGAAACACGGGGAAGGATAGTTCGTGATGAATCGGCGTGATACATCGATCGTTAAGGAGTTGGCTTCGCAGGTGGCGGAGATCGCCGCGCTGCCGGTGCAGGATGAAAAACGGGCGCTGTGGCGCAAGCTGAACGCCCTGAAGCCGGACCGACCCATGGTCATGATCGACCAGGTTTGCTGGAACGAGATGAACCTGGATGACGAACTGACCCTTCGATGCCAGGACCCCGAATGCCGGCAATACGAAAACCACCTGCGCAAGCTGCTCTATCAGTGGCGCCACTTCCCCGTGGACATGGTGGTGGAATCCTTCATCCGGGTGCCCCGGGCGATCGAGAGTTCGGGGCACGGCGTCGCGGTCAAGGAGACGGTCGCGGTGAGCGATCCCACCAGCGGGATCGTCGGGCATCAGTTCTTCAACCAGTTCGAGACCGATGCCGATCTGGACAAAATCAAGACACCGGTTGTCACGCACGACCCGGCTGAGACGAGCCGTCGCTTGGAGGTGGCGCACGGGCTGTTCGACGGCATTCTCGGCGTTGTCGAGGAAGGATACGACCCCTCCTACATGACCGTCTGGGATCCCATCAGTTTCTGGATGGGCGTGGAAGGCGCCCTGTACGCGCTGATCGATCGCCCGGACTTCATGGCCGAGCTCGTGCGTCGGGTGGTCAACGGCAACCTCAGCCTGCTGGATCAATTGGAGGCGCAGGGGCTGCTGTGTCACCCCCAGCCGCTGGTTCACTGCACCGGCGCCTGGACGGACGAGTTGCCGGGGCCGGGCTTCGATCCGACCCGTCCGCGCACCCGGGATCTGTGGATGTTCAGCATGGCGCAGATGTTCTCCACCGTGTCACCGGCGATGTTCGAGGAGTTCGAGATCGATCCGTGCCTGCCGGTCTTCCGGCGTTTCGGGTGCGTCTACTATGGCTGCTGCGAACCTCTCGACCGTAAGATGGCGCAGGTGCGAAAGATCCCCAACGTGCGCAAAGTGTCGATGAGCCCCTGGGTGGACGAAGAGTTGGGCGCGGGCGAGATCAAGGGTGACTACGTCTTTTCGCGCAAGCCGAACCCGGCCCTGCTGGCGTGGCCGCAGTTCAATGCGCAGGCCGTGCGCGAGCACCTGCAGGCGTCGGTGGATGCCTGCGCCCGGCATGGCTGTCCGCTGGAACTGATTCTCAAGGACATCAGCACGGTGAAGTACGAACCGCAGCGCCTCTTCGAGTGGGCGCGCCTGGCGATGGAAGCGGTGGGGGCGTGATATAGCCGACCCCCGCGCGGCGGCACTGGAGCAGCCCGAGTGCATGGGGCCGGCGAGTCGCCCAAGAGCACGGATGAGGAACTTGAAAGAGCTGAGGGACGAAATGACGGACAACATCTATCTCACGTACATGGGCCGGGGGCCCAAGCGGATCGAGCATTGGGAGCACTGGTCGTGCCCGGACGCCGAGACCTATCTGGCCGGGATCGATCGCTACGATCATCCGCGCCAGTGCCGGCTTCGCCTGCAGGAGTTGTACCCCCAACTCCGGCTGGGAGTGCCGGAAACGGACGACCCGATCCCGCGGCTGGAGGCCCAGCAGGACAAGGGAAAAGGCCGGTGGGGTGACTCGTACCGCGACCACTGGCAGCAGGACGTGGCGGCGCACCGGTTCCGGAGCCTCGAGGACATGCTGAAGTTCAGCCCGCTGGAACAGGCGGACTTCACGGGATGGCGCACGGTGGAGGAAGGCGACTTCGGCAGCGAGGAGGCCATCTACCGGCGGTACCGCGGGGCGTTCCCGGCCGAGTGGGGCGACCGGGCGCCCGAGGGGTCGTCGGCGTCCGTCTTCTTCTACAACACGATGTTCATGTGGCCGATGCTGGTGTTCGGCTACGAGAACTTCCTGATGCTGTGCCTGGAGCCGGAGTTCGAGCGGATCATGGACGAGTTCGCGGAGATCAACCGGCGGGTGTTCCGCGCGTTTGCGCGCCTGCCGGTCAACTTCGCGATCTGCCACGACGACATCGTGCTCTCGAACGGGCCGGTGTGCAGCCCGGAGTGGATGCGGAAGTTCATCTTTCCGCGGTACCAGGAGTACTGGGACATCCTGCGCAAGGCGGGCAAGGAAGTGATCTTCATGGTGGACGGGTGCGTGGATGCGTACGCGGACGACGTGATGGCGTGCGGGGCGCGGGGGATCGTCAGCGAGCCGTTCACGGACTACAAGCGGCTGGCGCGCACGTACAAGGACTGCTTCCTCGCCGGGGAGGGCGACAACCGCATCCTGATGCGGAACCAGCCGGCGGAGATCCGCGCCATGGTGGAACGGATGGCGGAGACGGGCCGGATGTCGAGGGGGTACATGATGTGCATCGGGAATCACATCCCGTGGAACGTGCCGCCGGATGCGATCAAGCGCTACCTGGATCTCTCGGCGGAACTGGCAACCCGCTGATGCCGGCGACGGGCAGAAGACAATCAACGTATCGTTTCTGAGTGGCCGAGACGGGGAAGGAATCGAATGAAGACGCCGGAATGGCCGCGTTATCGCGGTGTGATCGAGGGGTTCTACGGGCCGATGTGGTCGCACGAGGAGCGGCTGCATCTCATCCGCCACTTGCGCGGCTGGAACATGAACCTCTACATCTACGGGCCGCGGGACGATCCCTACCACCGCCTCCGGTGGGAGGCGCCGTACCCGGCGGAGGAGTGGCGGCGCTTCACCGAGTTGGCGAACGAAGCGCGGCGGCAGCAGGTGGAGTTCTCCTATGCGATTTCGCCGGGGACAAGCTTCGACCCGGACCGCCCGGAGCACCGGCGGGCGCTGATGGACAAGTTGCAGCCGTTTGTCGATCTCGGTTGTACGTTCTTTCCCCTCCTGTACGACGACGCGAACGGCGTCAGCGACTTCGATACGGAGGCGGGCGAGCGCTTGGCCGAACGCCAGGCCCGCGCGATGAACGGCATGGCGGAAGCCCTCGCGGCGCGGTGCGCGGCGGCCCGTTTTCTCTTCTGCCCCACGCAGTACATGACGGCGGACAAGTCGCGGTACCTGTGCCGGCTGCACGCGCTCCTGGACCCGCGCATCGAGACCGTGGTTACGGGAGTCGATTCCGGTACGGATGGTATCTGCCCGCGAACGTTTTCCGACGAAGGCGCCCGCCGGTACTTCGAGAACTTCGGGCGCCGTCCCTTCCTGTGGGACAACTTCAACGTGCGGGACAACTCGCTGAACACGCTGCACTGGAGCCCCTACCAGGGGCGGGGCGCGCACCTGCCCGAGCTCTGTTCCGGGATCGTGCTCAATCCCCAGAACCATTACCTGCTGAACCTGCCGGTGTTCGGCTGCGCGGGCGACTACTTCGCGACCCCGCGCGGCTACGATCCGCGGGCCTCGATGCGGCGGCATCTCGCGGAGCTGATGGGAGAGGAAGTCGCGGAGTTGGGCGTCGAGCTGTCGCGGTGGTTCACAGCCGAGTGGTTTGCCCGCCCCGGCGACGGGTTCCTGTCGAGCGAGGCCAACCTGCCGGCGTTTGGCGACGGGCCGCCGGCCGGATCGGCGCGGAAGGCGCTTCTGGCCGGGGTGCGGGAGCGGCTGGCGCCGCTGACGGATTTCAAGGGGCGGTTCAACCGCGCGCTGATACCGCCGCAGGTGGCGGGCGCGCTCGTTCCCTACGCGAGCCTGCTGACGGACTACGCGCAGGCCATGGTGGAGTTCTGCGACAGCGTCGAAGGGGCGCGCGCCGACGGCGCGGCCGCGCGGCTGTTGGAGCGCGTGGATCGGCCGGAGACGGAGTGTTTCCGTCTGCCGTTCTCGCTGATCGAGTATGCCCGGTGGCTGGCGCGGATGTAAGAAGAGAGGAGCTGCGATATGGAATTCTACGACGTGATTCGGGAGCGGCTGAGTGTGCGGGCCTACACGGACCAGGCGGTGCCGGATGCGACCCTGGCGCGCATCCTGGAAGCGGCGCGCCTGGCGCCGTCGGCGTGCAACCGCCAGCCGTGGCATTTGTACGTGGTTCGGGACGAGGCGGTGCGTCAGGCGCTCTTTGGGCCGGAGAAGCAGGATTGGGCGGCCCGGGCGCCGCTGGCTATTGTGGCCTGCAGCCGGCCCGCCGACGCCTGGGTGCGCTGGGCCGACCAGAAGAATCACGCGGACATCGATCTGGCGATCCTGTTTGAGCATATCGTCCTGGCCGCCACCGCGGAAGGGCTCGGAACCTGCTGGATCTGCGCCTTTGATCCGAAGAATGTACGCGCCGCCTTGCGGCTGCCGGTGGAACTCGAGCCGGTTGCCATGACTCCGCTGGGCTACGCCGCCAAGCCTTCCCAACCCAATTCACGCAAACCGCTGGACCAGATCGTGACGCGGCTATAGTCAGCCGCAGGAGAATACCGACATGGACAAACTCAAAAACAAAGTCGCGATCGTCACCGGCGGCACCAGCGGGATGGGGCGGGGGATCGCGGAGCTGTTCGCCGCGGAAGGCGCGTGTGTTGTTATCAGCGGACGCGACGAGGCCCGCGGGAATGAGGTCGTGGACGGCATCGTGGCCCGCGGCGGGGCGGCGGCGTTCGTTGCGGGCGACATCGCGGAGGTGGAGACGAACCAGCGACTGGTGGATACGGCGGTCCAGCGTTTCGGCGGGGTTCAGATACTGGTCCCCAACGCCGGCATTCTCGGCATCGGCGGCGTGCTGGAGGCGCCGCTGGAGGTGTGGAAACGGACGATCGACGTCAACCTGAACGCCGTCTACTACCTGATCAAGCTGGCGGCGCCGGCGATGTTGAAGGGCGGCGGCGGCAGCATCGTGGTCAATGGCTCGATCGCCGCGTACAAGGGATTCCCCAACCACCCGGCGTACTGCGCCAGCAAGGGCGCCCTGATCCCCCTGGTCCGGCAGTTGGCCCTCGATCTCGCCCCGACGATCCGGGTCAACATCCTGTGTCCGGGCCAGGTGGACACGCCGCTGCTGTGGGACTCCGCGAAGGCTTTCCCGGATCCGGAGAAGGCCGTGCAGGCCGTGGCGGATCGGATGCCGCTCAAGCGGCTGGGCACGCCGGAGGACATTGCGAAGGCGGCGCTGTTCCTCGCAAGTGACGACGCTTCCTGGATCACCGGCGCGGCGTTGACCATTGACGGCGGGATCATGGCAGGAGGCGGATGAACCGCGTGCCCATCTGCCTTGTAAACTGGCTCAACGAACTCGGCACCGGCGGGCTCATGGGGCCGGTGGTGCTGTATCGGGAGAAGTGATTCGGAAACAGGCGGGCTGGCAGGAGAACGATGAGCGCGAGGATTGCTACATGAAGAACAACGACCACAACAACACCATCGAAATACGCCCGCACCATCTGCTTTGCCTTTTCTGCGCGCTGGAACAGCCGGCGGCTGTTCCAGCGCCCGAGGCGATCGCCCAACTCGCGGAGGCGATCCGCCGCGATCCCGGCCTTCCGCTGGCCCTGACGTGCCGGTCGGATGACTCGTTCGCCTTCCAGTCGCCCCGGGACAGTGCGGATCCTGCGCCAGACGCCGGCTTCCGGCAGAAGCAGGACATGGAGGTTCTCTTCCGCATGGACCTCTCACCGGGAACGGTTCTGCCGGCGCGCATCGCCGTGGCGCGGGCGCGCAAGGCGTGCACCTCGGTTTCCGGCATCTGCGGGTATGGCGAGGCCACCAGTCCGGCCTGGCAAGGATGCCCACTGGCCGGCACGGGCCTCTATGAGCGCGCGCGGGAGACGGGGATGGACACGATCTTTCCCCCGCGGGACAACCCCGGGATGGAGCGGGACAAGGCCTCCTCGCTGGAGGCGATGCGCGCCGCCGCGGCGGTTCGCGTCCGCCCGCACATCCTCCTCTGCGCGG
Source organism: PVC group bacterium (assembly GCA_945898015.1). Classification (GTDB taxonomy): domain Bacteria; phylum Verrucomicrobiota; class Kiritimatiellia; order CAIKKV01; family CAIKKV01; genus CAIKKV01. The sequence goes on from CAMDGM010000023.1 coordinate 48,051, forward strand.
TGGCCCAGTACGGGCGGGGCATCCGCCCGCCGTTCAAGGACGACAACCTGCCGGAGCTGTTCCAGCTCATCCTGGAGCGCCCGGAGACGCGGATCGAGCTGGTCGGCGGGGCGGACGCGATGATGTGCGCGCCGTGCGGGGCGCGCTGCACCGCCCGCGGGACCTGCATGGGGCCGGGCTTCGTGAACTCGGGCGGGCTGTTCAACGAACTCAAGGATCTGCGAATCCTGCAGATCCTGGGGCTGACCTTCGGGGACGTGTTGCCGGGGTGCGACTTGTACCGGCGGATCTTCGAGCGCATGCCCACGACCGTGAACACCTGCGCGCTGGAGCGGTCGGTCCCGGAGCTTTCGGTCTGGTGGGATCCATGTCCCTGCGGCGGGTACGAGAAGGGCCGGACGGAACTGATGCGGGAGATGGGGTTGAACAGCCGATGACGTCTTCACCTGACGGGCATCCCGTAAAAAGTTACCTGACCGTCACGCCGCCCGGGCCGGTGACGGACCGGGTGGAACTGGATATCCGCTGGACGATCGACGCGGGTGGCGTGCCGGCGCGTTCCGTCAAGGTCGCGCTGACCCATGACGGCGCGGCCGTCGGCGCGGCGGAAACGCTGGACCTGGGCGCGGGAGAAGTCGTCGCCCGCGGCATCCGGCTCACGACGGAAGGAATGAACGGGGATCGAACCTTTGTCCTGTCGGTCAGCGTGGAGGGCCAGCCGTTGCCGGCGGTCGCCCGGTCCGTCACCGTGTTGCCGTCCGCGACCCGGAGCCCGCGGCTCATCGGCGGCGCCTGGGTGGGGCTGACCCACTGGAGCGAGGACGAAGGGCTGTACTGGAACCGGGAACTCTCGCAGTTCACGGCGGACGACTGGCGCGAACTGGTGCGGGGCATGAAGGCGCTCGGCATGCGCACGATCATCGTCCAGGAGACCTGGCGGAATCCGGTCTGGTACGGCCGCCACTATCACCAGATGACGGCGGAAAACTATCGCGAAACCTATGCCGGACGCGCCTACTACCCCTCGCGGCTCTGGCCGGGCCGGGTGGAATTGCCGTGCGGGGATCCGGTCGACACCATCCTGGACGAGGCGGACAAGCAGGGGATGCGCGTGTTCCTGGGGATGGGACTGTACGCCCATTTCGACTACACGGCCGGGTCGCTGGCCTGGCACCGGGACGTGCTGCGCGAGTTGTGGTCGATGTACCGGCGGCACGATTCGCTCCATGGCTGGTATGTGTCCGAGGAGCTGAGCGGTCCGCTGCGGCCCCATGAACAGCGCTACTGGGACGCCACGGACGAGTTCCGGTCCGAGGTGCTGGCGTTTTTCAAGGGGCTGCGGGAGACCGTCCGGGAGCTGGCGCCGCACACGCTGCTGATGGTCGCGCCGGACGCCAATGTCGGCGAGGCGGCCGATGTCTGGCCGGAACTCCTGCGGCAGTGCGACATCGCCTGTTTCCAGGTCTATCAGAAGCAGCCGCCGGAGGCCGTCCGCCGCATGCAGGCGTGGTGCGACGCCGCGGGCTGCCACCACTGGTGGGACCTGGAGATCTTCGGGTTCGAACATCCCGGCAAGCCCGGCGCGCACAGGGACGGGTACACGAAGACGCTGCCGGACGGCACGGAACAGTGGATTCCGACGCCGCTCATCCCCCAACCGATGGAACTGCTGAAGCGGGAAATGGGGCAGATGGATTCCCTGGAATACATCTGCGCCTATCAATATCCCGGCCTGTTGTGCGCGCCCGGCGCGCGGTTGAAGCCCGGCGGCGAGCCGGCGGTGCGGCTGTATCGGGATTATCAGGCATACGTCGCGGCCCGAAATCCTGCTCAAACGGAAGGAAAGCCATGAAAGTGCCGATCACCCGGAAGAGGACCGCGACTTTACCTTCGCGCCGGTTCGTGATGGCATGGGCCGCTCTCATGGTGGTTGGGGCCACGGCTCTTGCCGCTGAACCGGCCGCAGGGGTGGAGTACCGGCACCTGGCGGAAGCCGGCCCCCAGTCGATTCACGTGGTGAGTTTCGATCTCGCCCGCGGGGACCTGGCGGTTGCGGCGACCGTCGGCGCGGGTGTGCAGGGGAACGAAACCGTGCCGGACATGGTCGCGAGCCTGCCGCAGGGGCTGGGCCATCCGGTGGCGGCGATCAACGGCGACTATTTCGAGTTCCAAGGCGAACCGCGATATTTCGGCACGCTCCAGGGGCTGTGCATCGAGGAGGGCGAACTGGTCGCGGCGCCGCCGGCCACCGCCTTTTGGATCGACGCGCGGGGCCGTCCGCAACTGGGCCAGGTCGGCGCGCGGCTGACGGTGACCTGGCCGAACGGTCGGGAAACGCCCTTCAGCGTCAACTGCTCCACGCTGGACTTCAAGAGCGAGGTGCGGGCGGTTCCCCTCGTGCTCTATACGCCCCGGTTCGGGCGGTCAACCCAGACGGCCACGGGGACCCGTGAATGGGTGTTGCAGCGCGCAACGCCTGATGCGCGGTGGCTGCCCCTGAGCGCCTGCGGCGTCTACACGGCACGGGTGAGCGAAGCGCGACAGTCAGGCGATTCATCGATTCCGCGCGATGGCCTGGTTCTGAGCGTGGCCCAGACCGCGGCCGCCCAGCCGCTCGTCGTCAAGGTGGGTGACATCGTAATGCTCCGTACCGCCTGCGATCCGGACATGACGGGGGTGCGGACCGCCATGGCAGGGGGTCCGATGTTGCTTGCCGACGGCAAGTTGCTGACGAATCCGGCGGACTCGAACCGTGCCCCTCGTACCGCGCTCGGTCTTGCGGGCAGCAGGATCTGGTTTGTCGTGGTAGATGGCCGTCAACCGGCCACGGCCGTCGGTATGAGTCATCATGAACTGGCCGGGTTCATGCGGCGGCTGGGTTGCACCGATGCCATCAATCTGGATGGAGGCGGGTCCTCAACGCTCTGGTATGAGGGAAGAGTGTTGAATCACCCATCCGATGGGCATCCCCGCCCGGTGGGGAACGCTCTGGTCCTGATGAAGCGGCCATGAGGGTCCAGAGCGGGGGAATGGGAAGGCTGTCGGGACAGGAGCGAAGGATTCCGACGACCGTGAACACCTGCGCGCTCGAACGGTCAGTGCCGGAGCTGTCGGTCTGGTGGGATCCGTGCCCCTGCGGTGGGTACGAGAAGGGCCGGGCGGAATTGATGCGGGCCATGGGGCTCACGGAACGCGCATTTCCTATCAGAACTGAGGCGATCCCGATCCGCGACGGGAAGTGCGTGGTGGACGTGGATCGTAAGAGTGCTGCCATCTATCGCGTGAAGTGACGAGTGTAGCGGTTTGATTGAGCACGGTCGTCAACCCCGGGGAACCAACCATGAATCGACGAGAGAGACTGCTGAGAGCGCTTACCCACAAGGATGGGCCGGTCCCCATGGACTTTGGCGGCACGGCGGTTACGGGCATCCATGTGTCCGTGGTGGCGGCGCTACGCGAGCATTACGGACTGGAGCGCAGGCCGGTCAAGGTCATCGAGCCGTATCAAATGCTCGGGGAGGTTGACGACGAGCTCAAGGATGCCCTAGGTGTGGATACGACCGGCATCTATGGGCGGACCACTCTTTTTGGGTTTGCGTTGGAGCAGTGGAAGGAATGGCAAGCGCCCTGGGGGCAGACGGTGCTGGTTCCAGGGCAGTTCAACGTCACGGTCAAGGGCAAGGATGTCTACATCTATCCCGAGGGCGACACGTCGGTGCCGCCGAGTGGCCACTTGCCGGAAGGGGGCTATTTCTTCGACACAATCATCCGGCAGCCGCCGATCGACGAGGAGCGACTGAACCCCGATGACAACACCGAGGAATTCGGCCCTGTCTCCCCGGAGGCGCTGGCTCATTTCGCGCGGGAGGCCAATAAGGCGGCGGCTTCAGGCCGGGGTGTGATCGCCAATTTCGGCGGGACCGCCTTCGGGGACATTGCCCTGGTTCCCGGACCTTTCCTGAAGCACCCCAAAGGCATCCGGGATATTGCGGAATGGTATGTGACGACCGCCATCCGGCAGGACTATGTCCATGCGATGTTCCAGAAACAGATCGCGGCTGCTTTGCTCAATCTCGAAAAGATCCATGCCGTGGTCGGGGACAAGGTGGATGCGGTGTTCCTGTGCGGAACCGATTTCGGGACGCAGAGCGGGCAGTTCTGCTCGACGGTCGCCTTTGACGAGCTCTGGCTGCCCTACTACAAGAAAATGAATGACTGGATCCGCCGGCATACGACCTGGAAGACATTCAAGCATTCCTGCGGGGCGGTGGAACCCTTCATGGAGCACTTTATCAAGGCCGGCTTCGATATCATCAATCCAGTCCAATGCTCCGCCACCGGCATGGATCCCAGGGCGCTTAAGGAGAAATACGGGGATCGGCTGGTCTTTTGGGGCGGCGGCATCGATACGCAGAAGATTCTGCCGTTCGGGACCCCGGCTCAAGTCCGTGAGCAGGTGCTGGAACGGTGCGCGATTCTTTCGACGCAAGGAGGGTTCGTGTTCAACGCCATCCACAACGTCCAGGCCCGCACGCCTGTGGCCAATGGTGTGGCCATGGTAGAGGCGGTGCGCGAGTTCAACGGACAACGGGCTTAGACACAATCGGAGACTGCTGATGGGGATCATGACTGGATTGCAGCGCACGACGGACTTTCTGGCTTCCGGATGTCGGCGCCCGCTTCTTGGGCGAGCCGGTCGGGGAGCCCCTCCGGAATCCAGTGGACGATTTGCCGCAGAACGCTGTAGGATGTCTTCGCTGGTCTCGGGGTTGCGCAGTCATGCGCCGGTGGTTCAACTGTTTTTTTCATACGCCGGTGAGTATAGGCGGAACGGCCCCGAGGCCAGGTTATTTTTGCGACGATTTTTCGGGGTTGACTTACCTCCCCCCTGTCATTCAAATTGGACACGGAATCCGGAAGGTATCCGGGAGTTCCTATGGGATGCTAATGACTCCGGAGCCTTGGCGAAGAATGAAAACGGCCCTTTTCTGCTGCCTGCTTCTGGCCGCCTGGACCACCTCGAGCGCCGGCCTGCATGCCGATTTGCCGGATCCCGATTTCAGTTTTCGTTCTTTTTGTGTTGCCTGGGGCGGCACCACCAACGCGGTGTTCGAACGGTTTCTCCGGGAGGTGCGGCCCGAGATCGTTCAGTGCGGATTCTACGGCCCGATGTTTCACGGGTATGCGGACGACCCGGGATCGACCGGTTATCCCATGCAACTGCCGGTCTCCGGTCAGCGCGAAGCGCTAACCGTGCAGCGGGAAGTGAACCGCAAGATCCACAAACTCGGCCTGAAAGTGGTGGGGCATTTCCAGACGGTCAATGTGATTGCCGATCCGGGCAAGACAAACGGGTTCCTCGCTTTTTATGAAAAAGGGTGGCCCGAGGATCTGTTGGGGCCGCGCCCCCATCCGGATGTGCGTGAACTTCTGATGCGGGACGCCGCAGGGAATGTGCTGTCGAATGTGCACTATGTGACCTATGTCGGCTTATGCCCCAGCAGTCCGCATGCGCGCGCCCTCCTCAAGGCCATGCTCAAGCTGGCCGTCTCCACCGGACTCGACGGGGTGATGGCGAACTACAATTACCGGTGGAGTTGCGCCTGCCCTTACTGCCAGGCGGATTTCCGCCATTGGCTTGGCGAACGATTTTCCGCGGAAGCGCTGAGCGCCCGGTTCGGCATCGTCGATTTGGTCACGCACCGGTTCGAGCGGATCGCGGCGCAGATTCCCGGTTATCCCGCCCCCGATGCGCCGGCATTGGACCGGGAGGCGATGCGCTGGGGCGCTGCGGCCTTCAAGCGGTCGTTCGACGAGGTCTACCTGCAATATGGACGATCCCTTAAAAAAGATTTGATTGTCTCCACCTGGAATCATCTGGGCGACGTGGGGGTAACCGAGGAGCGCGCGTTTCTCCCTCTGGAGGAGTGGGGTCGGGGGGAACACTACTTCTGGTACAGCGGCGGCTACGGGCCGACAAAAATTGAGGACCGCAAACTGGGTGACGGCTGGGTCAATTGCCTGTACCTGCGCGAACTGGGCCGCGGCAAACCGTTCATGCTGGGCAAGTATGAGCCGGTTCGCATGAAAAACAGCGTCGCTGAAGGACTGGCCACGGGCGGCTCGGGGATGGGGTTGTATATGAACTTATCGGACCCGGCCGGTTATTCGGCACTGTCGGAATACCTGCGGTTTCCGCGCGTGTTTCCGGACCTTTTCGAGGGCTTGCAATCGGACTCCGACTGCGCGCTTTTCTATCCCCGCGCTTCGGTCCAGGCGGGCCAACGGCAAGCAGGCGACGAGTTCCGCGAAATCGGCCGCCTTCTGAGCGAACGGCAACTGGTTTTTGACGTCATGGCCGACGGGTTCTCCGATTCCAACCGATTGGCGCGATACAAGACGGTGCTCGTGCCGTTAAGCATTCGGCTTGAGCCGGCGATGGCGGAACGATTGGAGGCATTTGCCAGGAGTGGCGGCGCGGTTCACGCCGTGTCGACGGTTTCGGCCCCGGCCCTGGCCGACGGGCTCAAGGCGCGAAGCGTTTGGCGGATCGACGCGCCCTGGACCGTGAAGGCCGCCGCCTGGCGGGGGTGGGGCAGGCGGGTGTTGCATCTGGTCAACTACGATCGCGATGAAACGAAGGCGGCCGGACTTCCCCAGACCCCCGCCGCGGAGTGTCCCGTGCCGGTGGAAAACACGGCATGCCGCTTCCTGCTGCCGGCGAATGCCCGCGTGTCCAGCGTCCGGTTCCACGAACCCGAATCGCGTAAAGCCGCGTCGCTGCCTTTCACAGCCGGGGGTGGGGAGTTGACTTTTATCGTGCCGCGTTTGGATGTCTACGGCGTCGTGGAAATCCGGGGGAGGGGCTTGTGACGCGGAGAATCAGCCATCGCCTCAGGCGTGCTTCGCCTGGAGCAGGACCAGGCACATGGCGGGTGTGGTCCGGTCATTGAAGCGGAATTCATAAACCAGCCGGTGTTTTATGGCGAGGACGACTACGCGCGCTTTCTTGAGCAGTTGCGTGACGCGCTGGAGCGGGACAGGATCGTGCTCTAGCCACGGTATATGCGGCAGGTGCTGGGCGCGCCGGATGATGTGCTGGAGGAGGCGATGAAGGCCAGCCGCTATGCCATAGGGGACGTCGTCTTTCGCTCGGAGGTCGAGGAGTGGGTGCGGGGGCAGGCGTCGCAATGGTCTTCGCATGGTCTTTTCCTTTGCCAGCGAATAAGGCCATTTTACAAGGGGAACACTTTTTTGTAGACAAATCCGCCCTAATTTGCTTTTCTATACTGGATGAAAAGCAAACACATGCAGACAGAGAGGCGCTTGGAGCCCGGATCTCTGAGCGGGAAACCGGTTGAAATCGCTATTGTTGGCGCTAAAGAGCGCAAGCGGTTCGACGAGCTTCTGGGAGCGTTTCATTATTTGGGAGAAAGTCGGGCCGTGGGCGACGCGCTGCGGCTTG
>CAMDGM010000024.1 GCA_945898015.1 PVC group bacterium
CATGATGAGCGCCTTCCCTCGTTTGGTTGGAGGAAAGGCTGGCCCAAAGGAGCCGCAAATTGAAATCGAAAAATCTCATGACATTCGTTACAGTGCGTATCTACAAGGCTGATCGCGTGATTGGCTCAAATTTAACCGGACAGTAGTGACTTCTGATATAACGTTAGTTGGGATTAATCGAATAGTAACGGGAGGTTCAATGATCTTGCAGAAGTTACGGGGGCAAATGCGCCGGTTGGACATTTTTGGAAAACCCCAAATGGTGCCGGCGCGCCTGGCCATATTCGTTCTTGCCTTCGGCATTGTATCTTTCATGTGCGGCTGCGCCTCGTTCAAAAGCGGGCTACTACCCGACGCGCCACCCGCCAGAACGCCGGACGGGAAGCCAGCGGCCATCCATCGGGTCATTATTCAACAAACAAGTGATATCCAACCAACAAGTAGGATGGAATATTCAATCGATATGTTTGCGCACAAAAGCCATAAATGGCTTTCGCTCCAAACCGAGGGGATCACTCAACTGACCTGGATGCAACCCGATGAACTTAGGGCATGGGCTTCGGCGTATATTGGACCGGTGTGTCCACGGGTTAAGCAACAGATGGTTCCCGACTTGGGTTCAAGTCAAAAGGTGATTGGCGTGGGGCAAATGAGACTGAGGGGATGGGCGGGAACGATCGGAATTTCTGAGGCTCTTGAAGATTCCCTGAAACAGGCCGGTCTGAAAGCAAACTACTTCCGATGGACGTGGATGGACAGCCATGGTGTATCCGTCCAGTGTCTGAACGACACGGTTGGTGAGCTCACCGAAACGAAGGTTATTGAGTTCACCGAAACGGCCACTCGCAACGTGTTTGCTTGCAAGGAAGCCAAGCGCACGATGGCGCCTAACGATCTCCTGATATCTTGCTCTCAAACATGCACTTTTAGTCCCAGTGAGGCCGTTGTCACACTGTGGGGTGTTGTGTCCGGATTGACGCTCTTCACGATTCCAACGTTCTATAAATCCACGGCTGATATTGAGATCAAGGTGGCCGATGGGAAAGGGACTGTCCTATGGAGGAAGAACTACAGGGACTCCTATACTGGTCTCCTTTGGCTGCCAGCGCTCGCAGTGTGTTTGGGTGAACACAACCTTTCGAGAGTTCCCGATGCGATCATGCAGAACATAGCACGCACCGCGGTTTGCGATATGATTGAAGGCGGCGTGTTTAATTGAGCTATGCGGTGATTCAGGAAGCACCACCCTGGCGAACTTGATCCTTTATGAGGGGCAATATCCAAAGGAAATCAATTCTACGAATCTGGCAGCAGACAACCTAACCGCGGCGTAGAAACGGGCACAGGAGCCGGCGCTATGCCCGCTGAACAATCCACATGGTATGCATGTCCCACATGAACCACGAAGAAGGTGCACCCCGATGCCAAGCAAACCGAATCTCGTCTGCCAGAAAATCAAGAACATTTTGCGCCAAACGCTCAAGAGATCCCAGGCAATGACGCAACGAAAAACAGACTGCACACCCATGTACTGGCGTCTGGGGTCAACGGGAGACATTCATATGCACAGATGGCCGCAGGCAATGTCCTTCATCATGCTCGGGTGTCTTCTTGTCTCCACCGGGTGTGGTACATATCGTCTAACTGGGGAACAATCGATGTCACGTGCCGACGCGGTCAGTCGCATTGATGCCTATGTTAAGAGCCATGGCGAGGGTTGGGGACTGCCAATGGGCGCATCCGATACGAACTTCACGTGCGTCCGGGTACTCGCTTCCTTCCCTGAAGGCGATACGATCACATCATTTGCACAATCCACGACCTGGCCATATACGTCCATCAGAGAGGTTGGAGTCAACTGGAATTTGGAGAGCAGTGTGGCCTGTGGTTTACTGGATCCTTCCGGTTGGTCTCAAGTGGAAGTGGTTTTCGGCCCACAGGACCATCTCCATTTGCAGCGTTCTGCTTGCGTGTGGGACTTCTTCCCCTTTTGGATGTTCAAATCAAGCTGGCACGAGGCCCATCGGACGGCTATGGCTTTTGAATTCATGAGGAGGGAAGCTGCGGGACGGTACACTGGAGAGCATGTTGACGGCAAGCGCCACGGTCAAGGCACTTGCGCGTGGGGAGACGGAAGAGAATACAACGGCGCGTGGCTTGATGATAAACGCAATGGGCAAGGCGCGATGACGTGGAAAAATGGCGACACCTACGTAGGCGGCTGGATTGACGACAAACACAATGGGCAAGGCGCGATGACGTGGGAAAATGGCGACACCTACGTGGGCGGCTGGCTTGACGACAAATGCAATGGGCAAGGCACATATACTTGGTCGAATGGCGAGAGTTACGTGGGCGCGTGGATTGACACCAAGCGCAGCGGGCAAGGCACGATGACGTGGTCGGATGGCAGGACATACACTGGCTCATGGGGGAACGACAAATACAATGGGCAAGGCACGATGACGTGGCCAAATGGCGACATCTACGTAGGTGGGTGGATAGGCGACACACGCAACGGACAAGGCACATATACTTGGCCGAATGGCGAGAGCCTCGTGGGCGTCTGGGTTGACGGCAAACCCAATGGCCCATGCACAAATACTTGGCCCGATGGACATCAGTTGGTGGGTGACTGGCATGGCGACGGGATCAAAGTACTCCCTAATCAGTATTCGATATCCCCGCTTATCAAGGGTCAGACAGGGGACAGAATGAGACTCCCCGCAACTGACGGATTCGCCCCAAACGTTGTAATTACAGGTTTGCCGTTCAGGGGTAACATAGACATGTTTGCCACCAGGTTCAGGCAAGAATCCAAGAACGTGGGAGCGGTTGTATTGGCAGAACAGAAGCTGGATCAGACTACAGTTGTCTTTGAGTGCAGCTGGCCGGGGAACGGCAATACCCGGAATCACGTTTACACGAAGAGTGTACTACAGAACTCATTGCTTTACCAGTCTACTGCCATGGCGACAGAGGCGCAATGGACGAAGGTTGGTCCCCAACTCAAGGCTTGTGTTGACAGCTTCGCAATTGTGAAACCCGAACACCCCATGGAGTCAGAACGGACGGCTCAAACGGAGCCAGCGGACACGTCTACAGTCGCAACACGTGTCATGACGTCAGTGTCCAGCAATTCCATCCCAAGTCCCCAAGGCAAAGGACCGGCGGACGCAGACATTGCACGATCTGCAGATGCGGCACAAATCAGGGCGTTTCTGACTGCACAGCCCAACGCGACAGAACGCGCAAGACTGGAACTGCGCGCAAAGAGAATTGACATTCTTGAAGCCAGACTGAAAGATGATCTTACACTCAAGAAACTCGTTGATCCCGAGACAAAGGCACTCTTGGTAGATAGGGTCAATGACGCTTCTAAGATCATCGGTCATACGCCCGACAAACTTGACCTTGGTATGAACGCAGGTGTGATGAACGGCAAGGTCACGCGACTGGTGGTCTCCACGTGGTATCTGATCCGTGATGACGACTTGGCGGCGTCAGTGAACGCAATCGCGAAGTACCCGTCTTCTGCCGAAGACACGGAGGGTGGGAAGATCGTTGCGATCAACACCGCCATAAACACAACGGTCAGCAAAGAAGATCAACTGCCCCAATACGTGCCGGCATCCACAGACGACAGAAAGAGCCTCGGTGAGCTTGTCGTTAGTCTTTCTCCTGTCGAAAGGCTCAGCGAAGGTCAACGTAAGATCCACTCAGGGGCAGCAATGTCAAACGAGGAGACACTCAAGATTCTAAGTGCGGAAAAAGAACCAACAACCTTTGAACCAAGAGCCAAGACGAGTGATGTCCTTACAGAGATGAAGCGTTTGCTGGAGGCGGGCGTTGATCCTAACTCAGTCCGCATTGTCGGTTACGTGCCATCGAGTCAAAGGACCGCGACGGATGGGAATTTGGAGAAGACAAGTTCCACTGTTACTACAGATGATGGGATGACTGTGAAGGTCGTTAGGTTCGGCAACAAGGTTACTACCAGTGGCTCGCCCGGCGAGGTGGTGCTTGCTGGAACGGACGGAATGTCGCTGCTTGAGTACTGCACGGCGAACAAATTTGAGGAGGCAGCCGACCTCTTGAGGAAACACGGGGCCAAATAGACTCTGAAGTAAATCAACACACAACAGAACAGGAGTACACTATGAAAGCAATTCGGCCAATGGCAGTCCTAATGGGTATGCTTTTCGTATCGTCATGTGCAACGGACATGCGCTGGCAGAACGACAACGCAATGTCTGATGCCATCAAGGCGAAAGACACCGCGCGGTGCAGACAACTGATCGCCGCTGACCCGCAACTGGTCAAGGACAACGGTCTGAAATACCTGTTGGCCGCATGCGATCCAGGGATCCCGGAAGTCGTGACCGAACTTCTGAACGCTGGAACCGATCCGAATGCCGGCCAACGCACTGAAGTCGTGGCTACGGCGGACGGTGGCCGCGTCTACCGTAACAACGTTCCAATAGGGCGGGGGGACGGACCAGGGCAAGGCGGAACTGTTACATTCAGGAAAGACATCTACCCTCTCTGGTTGGCCATCAATGACGGGAATGATCAACTCGTCTCACTCCTGTTGTCGAAGGGGGCCAAACCAGATGGACCCCCAGGCTGCAGTTGTCCTCCCATCATAAAGGCAACTATCAACGACCACCTTTCGACAATCAAGATACTGCTGCAAGCAGGTGCGCAGGTGAATGCAAAGTCATGGACAGGGGAAACTGCACTTCATGTGGCGGCCGGAGAAGGGAAGTCGGAGATAACCTCGATTCTCTTGAAAAACGGTGCAAACGTGAATGCAATTGACAACTACAAAGAAACTCCCTTGGGGGCTGCCGTCCGCAAGGGCAAGAAGGAGACCGAGATCCTGATACGCGGCAATGGCGGAAGATAGACCGAGCCGAACCGAGAAGAGAAAAGGAGAAGGAACGATGAAGTGGATGTTCGTCGGAAGTTCGAGAAGGCGAATCATGATTGCGTGTGGACTCGTGGCAGTCGTCGCGATAGGCGTTCACGCGCAGGACAGACACACGGCTGTCCGGATGAATGGCTCCGGCAGCCCTGAATTCGTCGCGGTAGGTGTTCACGAGCAGGACAGACAGACAACAGACAACGGGCAACAGGGTACGAAAGGTGTTCACGAGCAGGACAGACAGGCAACAGACAACGGGCAACGGGGTACGAATCTTGTTTTGGATCTCGGAGGGGGGATCACCCTTGAACTCGTACCGATTCCATCTGGCAAGTTCATGATGGGCAGTACGCCCGTCGAAAAGGGCGGAGAGGAGAAGGTCTCCACTGGCGGTGCCCAGTATACATTCGGCAAGGAAGCCTGGGATGTGCCGCAGCACGACGTTACTATAAGCAAGTCCTACTACATGGGAAAATTCCTTGTTACACAGGAGCAATACGAGAAAGTGATGGGGAAGAACCCAAGCAGTTTCAATGGACCCAAGAATCCAGTCGACAGCGTCAGTTGGGATGATGCGGTAGCCTTCTGTAGGCAAATTAGTACTCAGAGCGGAAGAACGGTCCGATTGCCAACCGAGGCGGAGTGGGAGTATGCATGCCGGGCAGGGACTACAACCGCCTACTATTTCGGCAACGACAGCAGCAAGTTGGGCGATTACGCTTGGACCGGTCAGAATTCGGAGGAGACAACTCACCCAGTGGGGGAGAAGAAGCCCAACGCATGGGGACTGTTCGATATGCACGGGCAACTCTGGGAGTGGTGTGCTGATTGGTTTGATGAGGAGTACTACGCGAAAAGTACGGCCGTAGATCCAAAGGGGCCTGAGACTGGCGAACAACGCGTGCTGCGCGGCGGAGCTTCATGGTTTTGGATGATGCCCGCTTCTTGGTATCGCTCGGCATCACGGATGGTCAACAAGTCGCCGGACATGGTGGGTTTCCGCGTTGTAGTCGAAGCATCATCAAAAAGCCCATAACCCGGCCTTTGAGTGTGGATGCGAACGGGCGCGTTCGCCTGTGCGGGCATCAGTAATATCTTGAAGTGCGATTAACAGAGCAATAAGGAGAGCGAAAATGAATGGACACCAGGCAAGCAAGTCGGCGGCAATGCGCGAACAAGAATTACCGAGAGAACGTGGTTGTGTACGTACTCGAAAAGAGGGGAAACACTTGAACGGGACCCAAGCACTCGTCAAAGCGTTACTCCTCTTGGCGGCGTTCGCCAGTCTCGCAGGTTGCATGTCACCCGCGGAGTGTGAATGGCAGGAAGCATGTCGTCTCAATACAGTGAACGCATACAGGACCTATGCGGCGAGATATCCCGAGAGAGCAAGTGGCGCGAACGTGGCAGCAGACAACTTGGTTGTGAAGCAGAAACGGCAGCAGGAGGATGCACTCGCCAGTGAGAAACGACGTCAACAGCAAGAGGCCATAAAACACAAACATGAAGACGAGATTCAGGCAGTGATCAGCAGCAAAGGAATCATCGTTGGAGCATCTTTTGCAGGCTTGGTGACCAAATTGGGCAGGCCAATTAGCCTGACTATCGAAGGTGAGAGCGCATCGCGCGGCCTCTTCTTCCAAGGATTGGATGCGGTCGGTACGAGCATCCCAGATAGTTGGCCTGTTGACAGCGATACACAGGTGAAATCAATCACGTACATCTACCCTGTTTTGCGCGACAGAAATGAAACGTCATCTTACGGTTGCATCCAAGTCACCTGCGATACCGCAAAAGATGGTAACGTTGTGCGGGGAAAGACCGTCAAGAGCGTTCATGCCTTCCTGGCGGAATACCATAAGGAGATATCGACCGCGCAGTGGTTTGCTGACTGAGGTGAAGGCGTGAAGGTCTAGGGAAGGCGAACCACGGCGTCGCGCCTACTCGGTTCCCGCGGCGGGCACCGAGCGGCACACGCCGGCCGTTGGGCACAATGAATTGACAGGAAACAACGTCGGCAACTAACCAACAAGGAAAGGGTGCTGTAAATGACACAAAGCGCGCGCGGGCATTGGGGTCAGCCCTGTGTTTAGAAATTAAGTTGCACAGGTATTCTCATTTTACATTGGGCTTAAATCGGGAACGGGGGCCGGCTGGTGGCTTTGGGGTGAGCGGGATGCCAGCGCGAGCACGGCGCGGGGCATGGTGGCGAGAGAGTGGTGAGGCAGATAGATGCCGGGCTCGTAGAAGCTGTGAATAAAATGAAGCGTACGGTCTGTGTAGGCCGCGCGCTACGAGCGCGGCACGGCTACACGAATAGATATGCCGGGAAAAGCACCAGAAAGTGTGAGACGCCGGGCTCGTAGCGCCCGGCCTACCTCAGCCAATAAATCGAGGCGCGCGATTAATTTACAGCTTCGTAGCGCCCGGCCTGCCAGAGAAGACGCTTGAGGGGGTGCGGGGCTTCCCCGCCGTTCTTCTCGTTTTCCGTGTGTTCGGTGTGTTCCGTGGTAATTCTCTTCTCCGTGGGCTGAGGGGATTTGTTTTCTCATTTCACGTTGGGCTTAAATCGGGAACGGGGGCCGGCTGGTGGATTTGGGGTGAGTGGGGGAGAGGCTGTTTAGCTTGAATAAGCCGTCTACGCAACCTTTGGTTCGCTCACCTCGACGGCGAGTCGCAGGCCGGCACTTTTCAGAATGGATGCGAGGCTGGAGAGTTGGGGGTTGCCTTTGCCGGAAAGCATACGGTACATGCTCTCACGATTCAGGTGAGCCTTCTTGGAAAGACGGGCCATACCTTTTGTTTCGGCGATGTCGCGAAGGGCCAACAGGAAGACTTCTTGAGAACCCTCTTCGAGCGCGGCGTTGAGATAGGCCGCCGCCTCTTCGGGGTTGGCAAGGTCTTTAACGAGACCTTCCCGATAACTGGTTGAGGTTTTGCTCATGATGTCCTCCGTTTGTATGACTGCCAATAGTGTTTAGCGGTTGCAATGTCCCGCGTTTGCGATCGTTTGTCTCCACCGCAGAGCAGGATCACGAGAATGTCTCCGTCCTGTCCGAAATAAACCCGGTATCCCGGACCGAAATCCATCCGAAGTTCCATGACCCCGTCGCCCACCGGCTTGCAGTCGCCGAGGTTACCGAGGCGGACCCGGTTGAGCCTGACCCGTATCCGGGCACGTCCCTGTAGATCACGAAGAGAGTGAAGCCATTCCCGAAAGGGGTTGTCGCCCGTTTCTGTCAGGTACTCCCGAAGTTCCCGCTCTTTCATTCTTCCAAATGTAGCTTATAGGCTACTTCGGTGCAAGCGTATTCTTTGGTGGCCAAGGGGTTTGGGCTTCGCATTTCACAATGGGCTTAAATCGGGAACGGGGGCCGGCGGGTGGCTTTGGGGTGAGCGGGATGCCAGCGCGAGCACGGCGCGGGGGATGGTGACGAGAGAGTGGTGAGGCAGATAGATGCCGGGCTCGTAGAAGCTGTGAATAAAGCGTACGGTCTGTGTAGGCCGCGCGCTACGAGCGCGGCACGGCTACACGAATAGCTATGCCATGAAAAGCACCAGAAAGTGTGAGACGCCGGGCTCGTAGCGCCCGGCCTACCAGAGAAGACGTCATGCTGAGGGTCTGTCTTTACATTTCACTTTGGGCTTAAATCGGGAACGGGGGCCGGCGGGTGGCTTTGGGTTGAGCGGGGGAGAGAGGGTGTTTGGGCGTAGGCTGTTAGGCGGGGAAGGGCGGAGGGAAGATAGGTTCAGGGGTTCACGGTTCAACGGTTCCCCGGCAAACGGTGGCCGCCACGCGGTTGATCGAATCGCGCTGCAAGGCGCAGGATCCGGGAAACGTCACGCTCTAGCCGTTTTTCACCATTTCCATGACGATGCGTTCCCACTCGAAGATGTTTTCAGGCCGGCCGTTGCAGGTGCTGATGTCCTTGAGGACCAGGTCGCAGGAGCAGCCGTGGCGTTGGCAGGCTTTCAGGATGGTCCCGATCTCCTTGCGGAGCTGGACGGGGTCCAGGCGGTCGGTGGCGACGGATGCCGGGTTGGGTTTGGACGAGAGCACATACTTCCGGCCGATCGCTTCCGCGGCGATGTTGACGTCCGCCCACGGCGTGATCGAAACTTTGCGCAGGTTCGGGATCTTTTGGACGATGTCCATCTTCCGGTCGAGCGGTTCGCAGCAGCCGTAATAGACCAGCCCGCAATGGGACAGGGGCTCCTTGATATAATCGATGTCGAACTCCTCGTGCATCGCCCCCGATACCGAGGCGAAGATCTGGGCCACGGCCCGGCCCCAGACGTTCTTCAAGGTGACATGCTCCCCGTCAAAACCGGCCCCCGGCAAGTCGCTTGCCAGGATGGGCGTGCAGTGCAGGGAGTGGGGGTCGTGGTCGAACAAGCCCAGCGCCTCGGTCTGCCTGATCGCATCCCATCGGATGTCGTGCAGCTTGCGCACCAGGCGGTGCATGAACTCGGGGCGGTCCGCCAGGTCGACCAGCAGGTTGTTGACGCCGCGGTACATCGACACGTCATCCCAGGTCTGGAACGACGCATATTCAATCCCTTTGAGACGCACCGGCAGGATGTCGCCGATTGCGTCCCCGACGAGGTGAAATCGCCGCAGGGTGTCTTCCGGGTCGTAGGAGATGACCGTCGGGTGGAGCTTGTCGAGGTCGGCGTCCGTGGCGAGCTGGTCGTGATATTCGTGCGACCGGATCGTGTCGCGCCCTTCCTGGGCCAGCGTCCGTTCGTCAACCGAGATGCCGATTCCCGTGGATTTGATCTTTTTGTGAACCGGCACGTACGGGGTGAGGATCATGTCGGCCGGCAGATGCCGGGCCTTGTAGAGGGTCGAGCGCAGGAACCATTCCACCTGGCGCAGGACCGGATCCTCGCACCGCAGGGTCAGTTCGTCGCCGATCGCCATTTCGGTCCAGGGCAGTTCATCGATCAGGACGACGGGCCGGATCGGCTTCAGGTCGTTCACCGCGCGGTGCAGCTTGCGGTTTTCCAGAAAGCGCTCTTGCCGGGAGAGGAGAAGGTATTCGCCGGCCAGCTTACGCAGAATGTTTCTATCCGTGAGGTTCATCGGCGCCCTTTATATTGATAACCGGACGATGCCACCCGTGTCCTATTGACGCCAGGGGTGCGTGCGTGAAGAGTATACGCGAAGGAGTCCGTTCTTCAAAAGTCCAATTTTCCGGCATAGGCCCTCCAGTTTTAGGCTGACAGTTCTCCGGCGGCTTTCTATACTGGTGCGCTAATTAGAGGAGCGGCCATGATACCACGTTATACCGGCCCTGAAATGGGCGCCATCTGGACGGACGAGAACAAATTTGCCATCTGGCTGAAGATCGAGATCCTGGCCTGCGAGGCCATGCACCAGATGGGGCAGGTTCCGGCCGCCGATCTCAAGGCCATCCGCGAAAAGGCCACATTCGAGGTCAAGCGGATCAATGCGATCGAGAAAAAGGTCAACCACGACGTCATCGCCTTTCTCACCAATGTGGCCGAACACGTGGGGCCTTCCTCCCGCTTCATTCACAAGGGCATGACCAGCTCCGACGTGCTCGACACCGCCCTCGCCGTGCAGATGGTTCAGGCCGCGGACATCCTGATCCGCGGGGTCAAGGCGGTGCGGGCGGCGGCGGCGAAGAAAGCCCGGCGATACAAGTTCACCCCTATGATCGGGCGTTCGCATGGCATCCACGCCGAGCCCATCACCTTCGGCCTCAAGATGGCGCTCATGTATGACGAGTTCGGCCGGGCCCTGAAACGGCTCGTGGCGGCGCGCGAGAATGTGCGGGTAGGCCAGCTTTCCGGCGCCGTGGGCACCCATGCCCACCTCAGTCCCCGGGTGGAGGCGTATGTCTGCCGCAAGCTCGGCCTGGCGCCGGCGGCGATCTCCACGCAGATTCTGCAACGCGACCGCCATGCGGAATACATCGGCGCGATTGCCCTGGTCGGCGCGTCGGTGGAGCGCTGGGCGCAGGAGTTCCGCCACCTTCAGCGCACGGAAGTGCACGAGGTGGAGGAGTATTTCGGCAAGGAGCAGAAGGGCTCCTCCGCCATGCCGCACAAGAAAAATCCCATTACGGGCGAAAAGCTTTGCGGGCTGGCCCGCCTGCTGCGGGGCAATCATGTGGCGGCCCTGGAAAACGTGGCCCTGTGGCACGAGCGCGACATCTCGCATTCCTCCGTCGAGCGGGTCATCATGCCGGACAGCACCATCGCCCTCGACCATATGCTTACGGGCCTGACCAAGCTGGTCGAGAATCTCCGCGTGTTCCCGGCCCGCATGAAGGCCAACCTGGACATGACCCACGGCCTGATCCATTCCCAGCAGGTTCTGCTGCTCCTCACGGAAAAAGGGTTCGCCCGCGAGGTGGCCTACCGGATGGTGCAGAAGGACGCCATGGCCGCGTGGGAAACAGGCCGGGAGCTCAAAGGCCTGGTGGCGGCTGACGCGGAGCTCATGAGCAAGGTCACGCCTGCGGACCTGGAGCGGGTGTTCGATCTGGGCGTCCATTTCAAGGATGTGAACCGCACGTTCAAGGCGGTGGGATTGTGAAGGGAGCGGGCATGAAGAAGAAAAGCGTTTCCGCGTATGCGGCGGCCGGCGTGAATATCGACGAGAAGATGGCGGGGATCGACGCCATCAAGAAGATGGTCAAAACCACGGCCACCTCCGGCGTCCTGACCGGCATCGGGTCGTTCGGCGGCATGTTCCGGTCGCCCGGCAAGGACCAGATTCTCGTGGCCAGCACGGACGGCGTGGGCACCAAGCTCAAGATTGCCACCCTCACGGGCCGGCACGACACGGTGGGGCAGGACATTGTCAACCACTGCGTCAACGACATCTTGGTGCAGGGCGCCAAGCCCCTCTTTTTCATGGATTATATCGGCACCTCCAAGGTGGACCGCCGGGTTATGGCCGATCTGGTCAAGGGGATGTGCGTGGCCTGCCGGCAAAACGGATGCGCCCTGCTCGGCGGCGAGACCGCCGAGATGCCGGGTGTCTATCCGCCGGGCGAGTATGACCTCGTCGGCACGATCGTGGGGGTGGTGGATAAGCGGGCGGTTATCACGGGCCAGGCTATCCGGCCCGGCGACGTCATCATTGGCCTGCCCTCCTCGGGCCTGCACACGAACGGCTATTCCCTGGCCCGCAAGATTATCTTCGAAACGGCGGGGCTCAAAGTGAAGGACCTATTCCCGGGCACCACGAAAAGCGTGGCGGAGTTGCTGTTGGCTGTGCACCGTAGTTACCTGAAGCCGGTCACGGCGCTCCAGCGCAGCGTCCGCATCTGCGGCCTGGCCCATATTACGGGCGGCGGGTTCCCGGACAATGTGCCGCGGGTGTTGCCGAAGGGCGTGACGGCGGTGTTCGACCGGTCGGCCTGGAAGGTGCCGCCCCTGTTCGCCTTTCTGCAGGAGGCGGGGCGCGTGGATCGCGAAGAGATGTACCGCGTGTTCAATATGGGCATTGGCATGGTGATCGTGGTGCGGAAGGCGGATGAGGCCAAGGCCCTGGCCGCGCTGAAGGCTAGCCGTGCCCAGCCGATCCGGATCGGGCGCATTGAAAAAGGGCACGAATCCGTTCGTCTGGAGCATTGATCACCGGCCGCTTGTGGACAACTTATGAAAGCAGCACGGATAGCAGGGGCGCTTCTGCTGGTCGCCCCGGCGGTGTTCGCGGGCGTCATCCGGCTGGATGTGGCGGTGATGAGTCACGCGAACGCCGAGGAGACCTCGGTCCTGGTGGTGCTTCAGAATTCCGGAGATGAGGCCGCCCGCGAGGTCCGTGTCGAGGGGGTGCTGGCCGGTCTGGCCCGCACGAACGCGCCAGTGGATCTGGCCCCGGAGGCCTCGTCCGAGGCGGAGATGATTTTCCCATCGTCCGCGCTTCCCCCGGGCCTGCATATGGCGGAATTCCGGGTGCGTTACCGGGACGGCAATGGCTATCCGTTTTCCACCGTTGCTGTCAGACCGGTGCAAGCCGGCGCCGCGCCGGGGCCGGCCCGTGTGTCCGCCACGCTGGTTCCTGCGGTGCTCACGGATACCGGCCGCCTGCGTGCCCGGCTGTGGCTTCAGGCCGGGGCGTCTCCGGCGACGGTGTCGCTGCGGCTCCTGGTGGCGGACGATTTGGCGTGTGACATGCCCGACCGTACGGTGGCGCTCTTTCCGGGCCGCCCGGTGATGGTGGAGGCGGCGTTGTCCAATCGGACCGGCCGCGCGGGCAGCGTGTATCCGGTCTTTATCATCGTCACCGAAGCCGGCCGTGGCCCTGTTCGCGAAATGGCGGCGCGGGGCGTGATTACGCTGGAACGCGGCGGCGCCACCGCGTTTCCCTGGCCGGGGCTGGCCTTTGCGGTGGCGATGATTCTGGCGCTCCTGTTTGTGATCGCCCAGGCCGGCGGGAAAGGACGGCGCTCCCGTGAAACCTGAGCCCCGCCCTCCGGAGTTTGAACGCCGCGCATTGGGGTGGGGGACCGCAGCGTTGCTGGCCGTGATAGCCGGATTCATGCTGGGGCATATTCCCTGGCGGCTCCTGATGCTGGATACGACGACAGCCGGGGGCGACACGCCTGCGCATTTATATCTTGCCTCGCACCTGGCGAAGACCCTGTTCGGCGAAGGGCAGATTGTGTCGTGGGCCGGCGGCTGGTGGTGCGGGTTTCCGATGTTCCGGTATTACTTTCCCTTGCCCTACCTGTTGATGGCGCTGCTCAGTCAGGTGGCGCCGTTCAACATCGCGTTCAAACTGGTCACCGTTTTGGGTGTGTTTATGCTTCCGGTTTGCGCCTGGGGCGCGGGCCGCCTGATGCGGCTGCCCCGGCCGGCGCCTATGCTTCTGGCCGTGGCGTCCGTTCTGTTTCTCTTTGTCCGCACGCATTCGATGTGGGGCGTGAACCTGTCGAGCACCCTGGCGGGCATGATCGCCAACAGCCTGAGCTTTCCGCTCATGCTGCTGGCGGTGGCCTCGGCCTGGCGCGATGCCGACGACGGGGTGTTCCGGGTCCGGACCGTGTTGTTGTTGGTGCTGACGCTGATGTCCCATTTTTTCACCAGCGTCATGGCGGGCCTGACAATCGCGTTCATCCCGTTTCTCTACCTGCGCGAACGCCGGTTTGTGAAGACCGCGGGCCTGTTGGCGGGCGAGGGCCTGTTGGCGGTTCTCATGACGGCCTGGTGGCTCCTGCCGCTGGTGATCCGGCGCGCGTCCAGCATGGATTTTGGCACGGCTTGGAACGTGGCGCTGGGGCAGACGCTGCCGCCGTATGCGCCTTGGTTGTTGCCGCTGGTGGTGGCGGCGGCGCTGGTGGCATGGCGGCGGGGAACGAAGGCGGTCGGGCTGTTTTTTTGGATGGGGGTGGTGGCGTTCCTGCTGTTCTGGAAGGGCTCGATGCTATCGCCGGTTTTCGTGAACATCCGTCTGTGGCCTTTCCTCTATTTCGCCTGGCTGGCGCTGGCGGCCTGCGGGGCGGGGCTCCTGCTGGCGGGGCGGCGGAAGGAATGGCTCATGACGGCCGCGCTGGCGCTGGCCGCGCTGGCGACGGTGGAGATGGCGGAACGCGACGATTCCTGGGCGGTCCGCCCGGGCGTGGAAGCGGCGCCGCCGGCGAGGCCGTGTGCGGAATGGAATTATGAGGGCTTGGAGCGCAAGCCGGAATGGCCGGTGTTCCAGCGACTGATCGAGCCGTTGCGCGGCACGCCGGGGCGGCTGGCCAACGAACTGAACGCCGGGAATACGGTGTTGGGCTCCGTGCGGGTGTTTGAAGCGGTTCCGCATCTGATCGGAAAGCCGGTGCTCGAGGGGGGGCTGGTCAACTCCGCCGTGGGCTCGATGTTCGCCTATTACCTGCAAAGTGAATCGTCCCTGAATGCGGCGGGATTTCCGGAGATCGTCAAGCCGTCGTCGTTTAATCCGGCGCATGCCACTGCGCACTTCCGGTTGTTCAATGTGAAGCATTTCATCGCGCGGAGCCCGGAGGTCCGGGCGGCTTTTGCGGCGCTGCCCGAATGGCGTACGCTCCGGAACGAGGACGGCTGGACGTTGTTCGAGCTGACTACGCATGACGGCCGATATGTGCGGATTCCGAAGTTTCAGCCCGTGGGCGTGCTGACCACGCGGTGGAAGGAGTGCGCCCTGGAATGGCTGTATACGTTTGAAGCGCTGGAGCAGCCATTTGTGTTCCTGGAGCCCGGCAGCCGGGCCGCCGGGCGGTTTCCGGGTCCGGTGATTGACGAGGTGATGTTCCGGCGTTATCTGGCCGCGGTGAAGGATGCGGGCGTGTCGCAGGCCGGCATGCCGCCGGTGTTTGGCATACCGACCACGGCGGGGGAGATGGTGGAAGAGGCCGGCGGCGTGGAGGGCCGGTTTGGGTTCCGGACCACGGCCCCCGGCCAACCGCACATCGTGGCCAGCATGTTCGATCCGGATTGGCGTTCGAAGGAGGGCGAGGTGTATCGGGTGACACCGGGTTTCCTTCTGGTGTATCCCGGGTCCGGGCAGGTCCAGCTTACATTTGGTCGCACGGGGTGGGATTGGCTGGCCTTGGGTCTGACGCTGTGCGGCTGGGGGATCTGGGTGGGTTTGGGCTGGCCCCGGCGGCCGGCGGCGGAGGCTTGGCGGGCGGGCTTGTTGAAGACCCTGGATGCCACGCTGGGTCCGGCCTGCTGCCGCCTGGCCGGGTGGTGGCGGCATCGTCAGGGTGAGGACGGCGAGAGCGCGAGTCCGTTGGGTGATCTCCCGCCGGAGCGGATTCTCGTCATCCGGCCGGGCGGGATGGGGGATATGATCCTGTTGATTCCCGTTCTTCGCCGGCTGATTGAGGCCTTTCCCGGCGTGGCGGTGGATGTGGTGTGCGAGCGCCGGAACCGGGAGGTGCTGGCGCTCTCCGGTCTGCCGCTGGAGATTTTGGAAGCCGATGCGGCGCCGCTCCGGGTGTGGATGGCGGTGAGGCGGCGGCGGTATGACGTGGCGGTGGATACGGAGCAGTTCCATCACCTTTCCGCCCTGCTCGCGCTGGCCTCGGGCGCGCCGGTGCGGATCGGGTTCAAGGTCAATCCGATCCGGAACCCGCTCTACACCCACCTGATCGGGTACGAGATGGAAGGTTACGAAGGACTTCAATTTCTCCGGCTACTGGAGCCGCTGGGCGTGGCGGGTGGAGGTTATCGGCTGGAGGGAAGCCTGCGGCCCGCGTTTGGCAAGGTGCGGACGGTGATCCGGGAAGAGGCGGAGCGCCTGGCCGCAGGAGGCCGGCTGGTGGCGGTGCATGCCGGCGGCACCAGCGAGGGCAAGCGGTGGGGCGGGGACCGGTTTGCGCAACTGGTCCGGAGTCTGCTGGCGGAGGGGCGAAATCGCGTGGTGCTGGTGGGCGGCCCGGAGGACCGGGGTGTGAGCGAGGCCGTGCGGCGTCAGGTGGATTTGGGCGATGGCCGTTTGGCGGATTGGACGGGCCGCCTGTCCCTGGCCGAGACCGCCTGGATGCTGGCGCAAAGCCGCGTGTTTGCGGGGGGCGATTCCGGCGTGGCGCATCTGGCGGCGGCGTTGGGCGTCAGCACGGTGGTGCTGTTCGGGCCGGGCGATCCGCGCAAGTGGGGGCTGGCGGATGCGCGGCACCGCGTGATTCGGCGGAACCTGGCCTGTTCGCCGTGCGCGGTATTCGGCTATCAGCATCCGTGCCGGGACTTGGCCTGCCTGGCGGAAATCAAGGTGCCGGAAGTGGCGGAGGCGGTGACGCGGTTGCTGGAGGCGTAAGGATTGCGGCGTTACTTGCCGGCGGGCGCGACGGGGCCGACCTGGGGGGCGTCGTGGATGACCTTGTAGATGGTCTCGGATTCGCGGACCATGCCGAACTGTTCGCGCACGAGGCGCTCGACGAACCGGGGATCGGTGTGGAACTGGGTCTGCCGGTTCTGGTAATCGTGGATGCGGGTTTCGATGTCCGTGTTTTTGGCGAGCAGTTCTTCCTTTTTCTGCCGCAAGTCGCTCATGCGGGTGTATTCGGGAATGAAGATATAGAGCACCCCGATGACGCTGACGGCAATCACCACGAACAGGGAGATTTTAAAAAGAAGAGTCCAAAACGTGTTATTCATGGTGCCGCTGAAAGAGGTTGAAGATGCCGGATAGTCTAGCGCGATAGGGCATGGGTGCAAGGGAAAAAACAGGCCGCCGGAAAAGTCCGGCGGCCTGTTCGGTTTTCGGGATGACGCAGCCGGCTATTTCCAGAGCGTGCCGGCGTAGATCGCGTTGTCGCCCAGTTCCTGTTCGATGCGGAGGAGCTGGTTGTACTTGCAGATCCGGTCGGTCCGGCAGAGCGAGCCGGTTTTGATCTGGCCGGCGTTGGTGGCCACGGCGATATCGGCGATGGTCGTATCCTCGGTCTCGCCCGAGCGATGGCTGACCACGGCCTTGTAGCCGGCCTTGAAGGCCATCTCCATGGCGTCGAGCGTTTCCGTGAGCGAGCCGATCTGGTTGACCTTGACGAGGATGGCGTTGGCGGTGCCGGTGTCGATGCCGCGCTTCAGGAACTTGACGTTGGTGACGAACAGGTCGTCGCCCACGAGCTGGGTGTTGGCGCCCATGGCGTCGGTGATCTGCTTCCAGCCGTCCCAGTCGCCCTCGGCCATGCCGTCCTCGATGCTGAAGATGGGGTACTTCTTCTGCAGGTTCTGGTAGAACTTGACCATTTCCGCCGAGGTGCGGGAGGATCCGTCGCTCTTTTTGAACACGTAGCGCTTCTTGGCGGTGTCGTAGAATTCGCTGGCGGCGGGATCGAGGGCGATGACGATATCCTTGCCGGGCTTGTAGCCGGCCTTCTTGATGGCCTCGATGATGACTTCGAGCGCCTGCTCGTTGCTCTTGAGGTTGGGGGCGAAGCCGCCTTCGTCGCCCACGGCCGTGCTGAGCTTCATGGCCTTGAGCACGCCCTTGAGCGCGTGGAAGGTTTCGGCGCCCATGCGCAGGGCTTCGGAGAAGCTCTTGGCGCCCTTGGGCATGATCATGAACTCCTGCAGGTCCACGGGGGCGTCGGAATGGGCGCCGCCGTTCAGGATGTTCATCATGGGCACGGGGAGCACCTTGGCATTGGCGCCGCCGATGTAGCGGTAGAGAGGCAGGCCGCTGTATTCGGCGGCGGCCTTGGCGGCGGCCAGGGAGACCGCGAGAATGGCGTTGGCGCCCAGCTTGCTCTTGGTGGGCGTGCCGTCGAGCTCGATCATGGTGCGGTCCAGCGTGACCTGATCGCGCGAGTCGAGGCCAACCAACTCGGGGGTGATGATGTCGTTGACGTTCTTGACGGCGGTGAGCACGCCTTTGCCGCCGAAACGCTTCTTGTCGCCGTCGCGGAGTTCGACTGCTTCGTTTTCGCCGGTGGAGGCGCCGGAGGGAACGGCGGCGGTGCCCTTGACTCCGGATTCGAGCAGGACGTCCACTTCCACGGTCGGGTTGCCGCGGGAGTCGATGATTTCACGGGCGATGATGTCACAGATGGTTGCCATGTCTAGTTCTCCTTGGGTTTGAGCGGCACAAGATAGGGGAAAAGGCGCGGAAAAGCAAGTGTGGAATCGCCCGGGGCGCACCGGAATAAGCTTTTTCCGGGAGGGCGAATACGTTATGAAAGGGGGCTGTCGTTATGAAAAAAGAGGTTGTGATGGACAACGTGTCACGCAGGATGGTTGCCGCGGCGGCTGCGTTTTTGACGACCCTCGCCGGCGTGCAGGGGGTGGAGCGCACCGCCGTTCTCGGTGGTGATTGGGCATCGCCGAAAACCTGGGACGGCGGCATTCCCGGGGACGGCGACACGATTGTCGTCCGTGACGGGGTCACGGTTACCGTTTCCGATGCGAGGATACTGGGGGCTTCCGGCACCAATGGGACTCTGGCGGCCAACCTGCAGAAGTCGGGGGCGCTGGTGATCGCTTCCGGCGGTCTCCTTCGCGTCCGGGGCGACGTTGTCTATACCGCGGGATTGGATGCCACCACCACTGCGGTTGTGGTGCGGGGCGGCGGCACGTGGCGGTGGGATGCCTCGAAGGCGGCGGCGCCAACGGGGACCTGTTACAAGTTCTATGCGTCCGGGGATCTGGCGTCCCGCGGGTTTGTGCTGGCCGGCACGGCCGGCGCCCACGCGGTCCTCGATTCCGATCCGCTGGGGGGGGGCGGCTATTTCATGCGGGGCGACAAGCAGAATGGCGGCCAGTTCCAGTCGGCGTATGGGGAGATCACGCGCCTGGGCGACGCCCGGACGCCCGGCTGGGACCTGGGGTGGTTCCGCCGGCCCGGCGGCGTGATCTGGGATGTGCAGGATAGCGTCTTCACGCGATGCGGCACGATCCGGATCGCGATGGCGAGATACCCGGGCGGCGTGTTCCGCCATAACCGGAATGTCCATGAGCGGACGGCGGGGAAGTTCGTTTTTTCGGCATTGCTTGGCGGTTCGGCGAGCAATGGCATGCGCGAGGTGATGGGAAACGTCTTTGATGTCGCCGCGGTGGAGAGCACCATGGCCGAGGGCTACACGATCACCGGCAACTACTTTGGCGGCGGGCTGGATGTGCTGTGGCAGTCCGCGCCCTGGGCCCGGTGCGAGGGCAACTTTTTCCGCATCTTCAACCGCTGGCGCCACGTCACCGGCCGGCTGGCCGACTCGTTCGTGTGCCTGGATGGAGACCTCGACAATCCGCATGTCATTCACGGCACCAGCCGGTATCCCGTGGAGCTGGAGGGGCTCGTGCTGTCGCACGCCGGCGTGAGCAATTACGATTCGGGCGAGTGGCTGTTTTCGCAGCCCGGCTGCCGGCGCTGCATCTTCCTGCCCAATCTCTACGGCTATTCCAGCGGCGAGATGACGGCGATCCTGGGGCCGGCCAACACCACCCAGCTGACCTTCGAGCACAACACCTGGTTCGGTGGCTTCACGGATCACCGGAGCTTTGCGGCAATCCAGTATTCCGAGCATGGCAATACCAGCACCGGCGTGGTCAAGTCGTTTCGGTCGAACATCCTGTGGAATCCGCAGCTGCCGGGCCGGGAAGCCAAGTTCTTCAAAATGAACGATATCCACAGCATGGGTGGCGATCAGCGGGGGGCGCCGCCCACCCGGGACGTCGGGGCGCCCGGGGATATCGATTATAATACGGGCTGGAAGTATACGCCGGACAGCGCCGTCGACTTTCCCAACAAAGGCCATTTCGCGAATTGGGGGAAAGGGTATATCGGCAATTGGTCCCGGATGCCGGGCGAGCATGATGTCGACGCGGACCCCCGGTTCTTGGATTACCAGCGCGACCTGCCGCTCTATGCCACCAAGGCGCTGGGCGTCACGCCGACGCGCGGGGAATGGTCGGCCACGCCGGACCGGCCGTATGCCGTGGGGGACACGGTGCTTCACGCGACGGTGATCGAATGGGGGCTGCCCATCCTGTACCGGTATATTGGCGCCGGTGACAATCCCGAACCGGGCCTGGGCACGCGCCCGACGGGGGATGTCGGCAAATGGCGCACCAGCTGGGAATGGGCCAGCCTGCATGTCCTTCGCGAAGGCGTGCGGACGCAGCAGCGGCTGGGCGGGGACGATATCATCTTGCATCTGATCAAGTGGGTCCGGGCGGGGTATGCGCCGACGAATCCCGCGCTCAAGGGGGCGGCTCACGATGGGACGGATATCGGCGCCGTGCCGGTTGCGGCGGCGGAGACAAAACGTGTGCCGGACTGAGGGGTTTAACGCCCAGGTTCATTAATTGCGAGAGGCTGGCTTTCATGAATTCCGAAGCAACACCGATTCCCGATGAGCGCATTATCGATACCCGGTCTGTTTTTTCAGGCCGCCTGCTGAAGGTGGACGTGCTGACGGTGGATATGGGCGACGGGACCACGGCCCGGCGCGAGGTGGTCCGGCATCCGGGGGCGACCGCCATCCTGGCCGAGTTACCCGACGGCCGCTTTGTGCTGGTGGAGCAATACCGGTGCGCCGTGGGGCGGCGGATGATGGAAGTGGTGGCGGGCTGCCTGGAGCCGGGCGAGGAGCCCGCCGCCTGCGCCCGGCGCGAGGTGGAGGAGGAGACCGGGTACCGCGCGAGCGAGCTGATTGCGCTGGGCCGGATCTTCGCGTCGCCCGGCTATGCGTGCGAGTGCCTGCACCTCTTTTATGCCCGGCTGGCGGCGGAGCCGGGCCGGCAGGCGTTGGATGAGGATGAACGTGTCCGCCCGCTTTTCCTGACGGCGCCGCAGGTGGAGGCCTTGATTGCGGAGGGCGCGATTCAGGACGCCAAGACGCTGAGCTGCTGGCTGCTCGATCGGATGCGGCGCACGCGGGATGGCCTTTCCTGATCGACCGCCAGCGACACGGTTATACCAGCGTCTTCTTCACGGCCGCCGCAGGCCGTGGTTCGGGGCTCAAGGTTTCATTTCGCTTGGATTCGGGCTTCGGATATTCAGGAATGAGGCGTTCTCCTTGGAGTCATTCCGCACGCTCATGAGCGTCTTGAACATGACCGGAAGGAGGTCTCCCTTGCTGGCGAGGGTATCCTTGCCGTCCAAAGTTACGATCACGGCGCCCTCAAGAATCAGCAGATGGACATTCGAGTTGGCGTTGTGTTGCGGAACTTGCTGGCCGGGCTTCAGCGCGACTTGCATGACGAAAAGGTGTTTTTCGTCGATGAGTTTCCGCTTCCCCGGTTGGTCGTCCGCGTACGGAATGTCGGCGAGCACATTCTTTACCGGTTCTCCTCCCAGAACGCTTAGTTCGAGCATCACCCCTGCGCATGTTGCTGCCAAGAACGTCTTCATGTGGGTCCTTTCCTTTCTTTTCTAACGTGGCGCCGGTGACCGGACCGCTTTAGGCCCTCTTCTGCCGCTTTAGCCTGCATCCGGCTTGTTGGGAACCGGGTCCTCGATCATTTTCAATTTCTCTTCAAGCCAGGCATAGGCATAGCTTCGTACGCGCTGGCTTGTGTCGTGCCCGTCACCATGACAGAGAATTTGCAGGTTCTCAGGAGCCCCGCAAAGCTGAAAGACAAACCGGGCCTTTTCGAAACATCTGAAAACGGGTTCAATCATGGGATTGCAGGTGTCGTTCCAGGGTTCGAGCAAGAGGACCGCTCGCGGGGCAATAAGCGACAGCAACTCCTGATACTCGAATGGGGGAACACCGCCACGGCTTATTTCTGCGTCGAGTCGAGGGCTCAGGCTGCTCTTTCCCGGAGGGTTGCGGAAAACGTTGGTCAGATTCGGGCTGATGCCCGCTGAGGGCACCGACGCCTTGATGCGTTGATCAAAGGCCGCCAGATAAACCGAGGCCCGCCCGCCAAGCGAGTGGCCCATACAGCCAAGACGTGTGGCGTCCACCGAGGGATGGGCAGAAAGTAGTCCAAGGGCGCACTGGTGGATATAAAGCCGGATGCCGTCCAGCGACCAATCTGGATACTGCCTGTAAAAGGAATCGATAATCTCAGCTTGCGAACGTCCGGAATTGCCATCGCCGAAGGCGAACTGATCAACGGCAAGGGTAATCAAACCGCGTTGAGAAAGCTCAATAGCATACTGACGGTTGGGTTTCAATTCCGGCGAAAGGACGTTACGATGCGCGAGTTGCTGGTCCGTGCCGTGAATGCACAGGACGGCCGGGCGCTTAACGCCACGTTCAAGTGTCGGAGGTAGCACCAGTGTGCCATGCGTCGTGATATCGGC
Source organism: PVC group bacterium (assembly GCA_945898015.1). Taxonomy (GTDB): domain Bacteria; phylum Verrucomicrobiota; class Kiritimatiellia; order CAIKKV01; family CAIKKV01; genus CAIKKV01. Next base: position 22,626 of record CAMDGM010000024.1, read on the forward strand.
AATGGCTTGAAAACGAATGTGTTGGAGACGCAAGCCATGACATTGCTCTTCTCCGAGGACTTCCATCCGCGGGACGAAATTAATTTTTGGGAAAGTGCCCATAGACCCGCGTATTCGGGTATAAATGCTCTCCCGAATGGCGTCCCATTCGGCCCGTGTTGATTCGGGCCTGATGATGTCTCTAAACATGTTTCTTTGGTTCCTCAGTGTTCAGCGCCCCATCATTCCTGTTCTTCATCAGAAGTGCAACCGTTATGTTTCGGCAGGTTTGCCGGCGCCACAACTCCTTACTCGAAACCAACTGGGGCATGGTAGCTAACAGGGGCGGGAGAAGGCGAGAGGAACTAGCGGGGGTGAAAGACAAAACGCTTGCCGGAAAGGGACGGACACGATACATAGGATCATCCGTTGCGAAAGGCTTCGGATCCCATATGAACCTGAAACGACACCCATTTCCGATGAACGGATGCGCAGCACCATGACAGACCATCAGGATATGTTCGCAAAGGCGCTGAACGGGGAGCAGCTGGCGGCGGTCATGGCCCCGGACGGCCCGATCCTGGTGCTGGCGGCCGCCGGCACCGGTAAAACGCGCACCCTGGTCTACCGCGTGGCGCATCTCGTCTTCAGCGGGGTTCCGCCGGAGGCGATCCTGCTGCTGACCTTCACCAACAAGGCGGCGCGGGAGATGCTGGACCGCGCCCGGCAGCTGGTGGGCGACGGCGTGAGCTCCCTGTGGGGCGGCACCTTCCACCACATGGCCAACCGGATCCTGCGGCGGCATGCGAGCCTGCTGGGGTATGCCCCGGATTACACCATCCTGGACAGCGACGACTCGGAGTCCCTGGTCAAGAAGGCGGTCAAGGAGCTGAAGCTGGATACGGAGACGTTCCCCAAGGCCCAGGTGGTGCTGGCCGCGATCAGCCACGCGGCCAACACGGGCAAGCCGTTGCGCGAGGTGCTAACCGCCCGGTTCCAGGACATGCTGGATGTCAATCTGGAGGCCATGCTGGCGGTGGGCGGCCGGTATGCCGCCGCCAAGCTGAAGATGGGGGCCATGGATTTCGACGATCTGCTGGTCAACGGGCTGCGCCTGTTCAAGGAGCATCCGGACGTGCTGCGCCATTACCAGGGCCGGTTCCGGCATGTGCTGGTGGACGAGTTCCAGGACACGAACGCCGTGCAGAGCGAGTGGGTGCATGCGATTGCGGCCACGCACCGCAACCTGCTGGTGGTGGGCGACGATTTCCAGAGCATCTACTCCTGGCGCGGGGCGGATTACCGAAACATCATGACCTTCAAGGACCGCTACACGGATGCCCGGATTTTCAAGCTGGAGACCAACTACCGCAGCACGCCGGAGATCCTGGAGGTGGCCAATGCCTGCATTGCGGGAAATCCGGAGCAGTTCCAGAAGCATCTGCGCAGCGTCCGCGAGAAGCACCTCCTGCCGGTGTCGGCCCGGATCCGGGACGGAGATGCGCAGGGGCGGTATATCGCGGAGCAGGTGCGGCGGCTGCAGCGCGCGGGCTATCGGCCCGACGAGATGGCCGTGCTGTACCGCGCGCACTATCATGCCATGGAATTGCAGCTGTATCTGACGCGGGAGCGGATCCCGTTCGTCATCACCTCCGGCATCCGGTTCTTCGAGCAGGCGCACATCAAGGACGTCTGCGCGCTGTTGCGCCTGTTCCAGAATCCGAGGGACTCGCTGTCGTTCACCCGCCTGCTGGAGCTGTTGCCGGGGGTCGGCCTGAGGACGTCCCAGAAGGTGTGGGACAAGCTGGGGCAGTCCTTCGTGCCGCAGGACGAGGCGCAGCGGCGCCAGGTGGGCGAGGTTCTGCCGGCGGCCGCGCGGGTGGGGTGGAAGGCGATTGCTCAGGTCTTCGAGCGGGGCTGCGAGGGGACGGGGATGACGCCGGCGGACTTGATCGAGGAGTTCCTGGAGAAATTTTACAAGGGGCATCTGCAGCGGGTGTTCGAGAATGCCGAGAACCGGCTGGAGGATATCCAGGAAATGGCGCGGTTCACGGGGAAGTATGCCACGCTGGAGGCGTTTTTAAGCGAGGTGGCGCTGATGACGAACCTGGACGCCGAGGCGTCGACGGTGGAGGACCGGGCGTCGCTGCGGCTCAGCACGGTGCACCAGGCCAAGGGGCTGGAGTGGAAAGTGGTGTTTGTGCTGTGGGCTACGGACGGGATGTTTCCCCAAACCCGGGCGATCACGGAAAACGCGGACGGCGAAGCCGAGGAGCGGCGGCTGTTTTATGTGGCCATCACGCGCGCCAAGGACGAGCTGTTTTTATGCCAGCCCGAAATCCGGCGCGGGCGGGACGGCTCGATCAATTTCTGCCGGCAGTCCCGGTTTGTCGTGGAAATTCCCAAGGGCCTGTTGCGCGAGGTGCGCCTGCCTTACTTGTAGAAGCTGGTCTTTTTTTGAGCCCGTGTTGGAGGGCGAACGTCCCCGTGAGCCGCAGCGTGGTTGTCTGGCGGTTGGTGTTGTCGGCTGTGCTGGCTTGCTCTCCGTAGCCGTGCGTAGCAGAGGGTTGCGGCGTTTCGGGCGGAATCGGACGCGCGCTTTTGGGCGTAGCCGGCTTCCGACTGGGGGTTCACGGCCACGAGGCCAGTTCACCCCGTCGTCAGCCGCCTCCGCCTCAAAATCGCATCGTCCTATTCCGCCTGATCGAAACGCCGCAACCGGTTCCACTCGCGCGCTCGCGGCTCTGCCGAGCACGCTTGGGCAGCGCGCGATTTTGGCTTGCCCTGAGCTTGCCGAAGGGTTCCCGTTAGAAGCCCCAGTTATATTGGTTTTAAGGGAGGAAGCTCGGGTTCATGGGCTTCTTTCGGAACCCGCCACAGCGGGCACGCCCACACGGGCAACCAACAGGCCTGTCGCGATTCAACGTTGACGACGCCCCACACGGAAGCATCACATTCTCCCGGTCACAGGTATATTCATCTGTATATCTCAAGCCAGCAGAAATAAGGCCTTTTCTTGCTGCCATCAGAATTTTGTCTTACACCCGGTGGTCGATCTGCCAGTGGTTTTCGTTTGACACGGAAGACCGCTGCAAGGTATCGTAATGGTTGCGTAATCATATAGGATTCGCGGAGCCTGGCGCCCGTGCTGGCAGCGTCCGGTTTTTTTCGACTGGCAAACAAGGACGGACCCCATGAAGATCGGAGCCATGATCGCGGCAAGTTTGCTCACGGTGACAGCGCTGTCGGCGGAAAATCCGGCGGCACGCACCTATCCCCTGTGGGACGGCCGGGAAACACAAGCGGAATACGCCAAACGCGTCGGCATCGGCGAAGCCGCCATCAGCGTGGATCTGGGCAACGGCGTAACCATGCCTTTCGTGCTTATCCCGGCCGGCCGGTTCATTATGGGAGCTTCCGTAAAGAGCAAGGCAAGCGAATTGCCGGTCCACGAGGTGACCCTCACACGGCCGTTCTACCTGAGTGCCTGCACCGTGACCCGTGAGCAGGTGGCGCAACTGGGCGGCACGGGGCCCGGCGCCGTCAAGGAGCCGAAACTCCCGGCGTCCGAGACCTGGCCGTCCGCCGTCGACGGGTGCAGAAAGATTGGGGAGAAGGCCGGCCGAACCGGACGCTTGCCGACCGAGGCCGAGTGGGAATACGCGTGCCGCGCCGGCTCGACGAACAGCTCTTTCTTCGGCGAGGACGACAAGAGCTTTTCCCGGGCCGCCGAGGTTGCCTGGTTCGGGAGCAATGCGGTCGGACAGGTGCATGCCGTCGGCCTCAAGCCGCCAAACCCCTGGGGGCTTTACGACTTGTACGGGAACGTCCTGCAGTGGGTTTCGGACTGGTACGCCCCGTATACGGCGGAGGCAGCGGTCGATCCGCAGGGGCCGGCCGAGGGCAAAAGTCGCGTGCTGCGCGGGAGTCCGATCGACCGGAGCCCGGCCCGGTCCAGCAGTCGCACCCAGCACCCGCCGTCTGCCACGGCCAAGTTCGGCTTTCGCGCGGTCCTTGATGTCAAGTAACGGAGCCCCCTGAAGGAGACCCCCATGATCACCACTTACGTTGCCGCTCTGGCCCGGGTTGCTTGGATGGGATTGGCGATTGGCGAGGCTGCGGCGGGCGACTGGCCGCAATGGCGCGGGCCGGATCGGACGGGCGTGGCCCCGGGCGATGTGACACTCGCGGAAGCCTGGGGCCCGACGGGTCCGGCGAAGCTCTGGATGAGCGAGCCCGTGCCGAAGGACAGCCTGGGCAGCCCGGTGGTGGCCGGCGACCGGGTGTATCTCTATGGCACGTCCAAGCCGCCCGCCAAGGAAGGCGCTGCGGATCTGTTCTTCTGCTTCGATGCCGCGGACGGAAAAACCGTCTGGAAGCAGGCCTTCCCCATCGGCACGAACAGCGCGGCGTCGTCCGGCACGCCCTGCATCGCCAACGGTCGACTGTACGGCCTCGGCGCCGCAGGCACGGTGTATTGCCTGGATGCACGGGACGGCAAACGGCTCTGGGCAGTCCAGGGCAAGGGCGTTCCGAGCGCGAAGTGGAGCGAGACGATGTGCTCTTCGGTCCTCGTTCTGGCGGACCAAGTCATCGCCATGGCCGGGCCGCTGACGGCCTTCAAGCCGGATACCGGCGACATCCTTTGGACGCAGGAAAAGGTCGGGCCGTCGGTGAGTTCGCCCCTCCTGTGGAAGAACGGTGGACGGAACCTTTTGATCTGCAATACGGAAAAAAAATGTTTTTGTGTGGACGCCAAGGACGGAAGCGTCTTGTGGAGTGTGGCGGGCGGGATGTACTCGACCCCTGTCGTCGAGGGGGATCAAATGGTTCTGCTGGGGGGCAACGAGGCGGTTGGGCTGTCCGCCTATCGTCTTTCGGCCGAAAAGGCGGAGTTGCTCTGGAAAGTGCCGCTGAAGGATCGCGGCGCCAGTCCGCTGATCTACGGCGAACACGTGTATGCCGTGGGCGGCAACAAGGTCGTCTGCGTCGCGCGGGCCGACGGCAAGGTGGCGTGGGAGTGGAGCGAAGGCATCAAGGTCGAAATTTCTTCTCCGATTATTGCGGGTGGACGGCTGATTGCCCTGAGCGGTGGCCCCGGGCTCGCGATGTTCCGCGCCGCCCCGGAGAAGCCCGAGCGGATGGCGACCGCCAAAATGGAAGCCAGCCCTGTCGGTTGCTCGTCGCCAGCCTTTGCCGACGGTAAACTCTATCTCCGCCTGAGCAAAAAGGGCATAGCCTGCTATGATTTGCAGGCGGCCGCCTCTGCCGGCGTCAAATGAAGTCGACCCTTGATCTTAACGATATTTTCCGTTGACTAACTCAAACGGTTAATTTAAATTGATATTTGAATTAAGAGGCCAGCGTCAGGGAGACGACATGACGACGACACGCGCGGATGGAGTGGAGACCCGGAAACGGCTGCTCGACGCCGCGGGGGTGCTCTTCGCGGAGAAGGGCTTCCGCGACACGACCACGGCCGCCATCTGCCGGGCGGCGGGCGCCAATATCGCCGCCGTGAACTATCACTTCGGCGGCAAGGAAGACTTGTATGCCGCCGCGTGGCGGCACGAGTTCGAGCGCAGCATCGCCGCCTATCCTCCGGATGGTGGCGTGGCTCCGGACGCGCCGGCGGAGGAGCGGCTGCGCGGCCACATCCAGGCGCAGGTCAAGCGGTTCATGGATTCGGAGAGCCGGGACCTGGACATTGCCCACCGGGAGATGAGCCACCCGACCGGGTTGCTGGCCGAAGTCATGCACCGGTCGATCACCCCGCTGCGGCGGACGCACCTGGCCCTTGTCTGCGAACTCCTCGGCCCGCGCGCGACCGAGCAGGAAGTGCAGCTTTGCGAGATGAGCACCCATGCCCAGTGTTTCGTGGCGCTGATGCACGAACGCCATCGGCGGGGGGGCCCGCCCGGCGCGCGCCGCCACGCCCCGCCCATGCTGGCCATTGACGGGCCCGCCCTGGCGGCCCATATCACCCGCTTCAGTTTAGCGGGCATCCGGGAGGTGCGCCGGACCACCGGCTGGAGTGCCGGGGCCCGGATTTTGAAGGGAGACGCCCGATGACCGCGATCCGATCGATTTCCATGTTTGTTGTCCCCGGCCTGGCGGCGTTCCTGCTAGGGGGGTGCATGACCGTGGGACCGGATTACCGCAAGCCCGAGGTGCCCACGCCGACGAATTGGACCTCCCGTGTGGAGGGCGCCGTTTCGAACGGTCTCCTGGATCCGGGGACGCTGGGCCAGTGGTGGCGCGTGTTTAACGATCCCGTGCTGACCGGCCTCGTGGCTCGCGCCGAACGGAACAATCTCGACGTCCGGCAGGCCGAGGCGCGGCTGCGCCAGGCGCGCGCGCAGCGCGGCTTGGCGGATGCGGACCGCCTGCCCACGGCATCGGTCTCCGCCTCCGCGCGGCGGACCCGCACCGGCGGACAGACGGGCGGAAGCGCGACGACCTATGCCGGCGGATTCGACGCGAGTTGGGAGTTGGACTTGTTCGGGGGAAAGCGGCGCGCGGCGGAATCGGCGGAAGCCTCGTTGCAGGCCTCGCAGGAATCCCTGCGCGACGTGACGGTCTCGCTCCTCGCGGAGGTGGCGCTGAACTATGTGCAGGTCCGCTCCTGCCAGGCGCGGCTGGCGATCATTGGCACGAACCTGGCCGCACAGGTGGAGACCTATGACCTTACCCGCTGGCGGCAGCAGGCAAACCTCGTCACGCAGTTGGATGTGGACCAGGCGCGCATGAGCCTGGAGCAGACGCGCGCCTCGCTCCCGGTGATCCGCACCAGCCTGGACCAGGCCGAGCATCAGCTGGCCGTCCTGCTCGGCGAGGCGCCGGGCCGCCTTGCCGCGGAACTGGCGGCGGGCCCGTCGGCGGTTCCGTCGGCCGGGCCGTCGATCGCGGTGGGCGTGCCGGCCGATGTGCTGCGGCAGCGGCCCGACGTGCGGGCCGCGGAGCGCAAGCTGGCGGTTCAGACCGCGCAGATCGGAGTGGCCGAGGCGGCCCGCTATCCCGACCTGTCGCTGAGCGGCTCGATTGGTGTCGAGGCGCTGGTCTTTCACGATTTGTTCACCGCTGGCGCACGGACGGCCCAGGGCCTGCTCAACGCGGGGGCCGCTGTGTTTGACGGCGGGCGGATCCGGCAGAAGGTGGCCATCCAGACGGCGCTTCAGGAGGAGGCCCTGGCCGCCTATGAGGCGGCCGTGCTGACCGCGCTCAGGGACGTCGAGGATGCGCTGGTCGCCTACGCGAACGACCAGGCCCGGCAGCGCGCCCTGCAGGAGGCCGAGGCGGCGGGCGTGAGCGCCTTCCGCCTGGCGCGCGACACGTATGCCTCCGGGCTGGCCGATTTTCAGACGGTGCTCAGCACCCAGCAGTCCCTGCTGATCGTGCAGAACTCGCTGGCTTCCTGCCAGGCGGACACCACCTCCGATCTCATCCGCCTCTACAAGGCGCTGGGCGGCGGATGGTCCCCTGCCGCGGGAGAGGCCGGCGAACCGGAAATGACGAGCCAGTGACAGGAGTTCGAACACGATGAATACCCCCCAACCTTTACAGACGCTGGACGTGGCTAAAACGCTGGGCTTGCAGGAGCATCCCTCCCGGCGGCGCCTCCGCCTCTTCCTGATCGTTTTCTTCGTGCTCGCTGCGGCGGTCGCGGCATTCTTTGTCTACCGCGCCCGCACCCGTGCGGCCGGGGGGCCCCGGTACGCGACGCAACCGGCGACCCGGGGTAACCTGGTGGAGACGGTCAGCGCCACCGGCACGCTGGTGCCTGTAAACGAGGTTGACGTGGGTTCCGAAGTGTCGGGCACGATCAAGACCGTGGAGGTCGACTACAACGACCGGGTCACGGTGGGGCAGGTGCTGGTGCGGATCGACACCACGAAACTGGCGGCGCAGGTGCTGCAGGCCGAGGCCGGCCTGGCGGCGGTGCGCGCGAAAGTGCTGGAAGCCGAGGCCACCCAGCAGGAGGCGGAGGCGCAACTGGCCCGGCTGGCGCACGTGCGCGAACTGAGCGGCGGCAAGGTGCCGTCCGAGTTTGAATTCCAGGCGCAGCAGGCGTCCGTCGCCCGCGCCAAAGCCGGGCTCGCGAGCGCGAAGGCAGACGTGGTCCAGGCGCAGGCCGCGCTTGATCTCACCCGGTCGGACATGGATAAGGCCGTGATTCACTCGCCGGTCAACGGTGTGGTGCTGACCCGCCAGATCGAGCCCGGCCAGACCGTGGCCGCCTCGTTCTCGGCGCCGGTTCTGTTCACGCTGGCGGAAGACCTGGCGAAGCTGGAGTTGCAGGTGGACGTGGACGAAGCCGACGTGGGACGGGTGCGGGAGGGGCTGGAGGCGACGTTCACGGTGGACGCCTATCCGGACCGCCGTTTTCCCGCCACCATCACCCAGGTGCGGTTTGGCTCCAAGACGACCGATGGCGTGGTCACCTACACCACGGTGCTGAAGGTGAGCAACGACGACCTGTCCCTCCGGCCGGGCATGACGGCGACCGCGGTGATCACGACCCGGAAGGCGGAAAACGCGCTGCTGGTGCCCATCGCCGCGCTGCGCTTCGAACCGCCGCAGGCGCCCGCCGCCGGGGCGACGGCGGTCAAGAAGAGTGTGCTCAGCTCGCTCATTCCGCATCCCCCGCGCCGGGAGACAAAGCAGCCTGGGTCGGCCAAAAACGGCAAGGAGCCCAAGGTTTATGTGCTGCTGGACGGCCAGCTCAAGACCGTGCCGGTGACCACGGGGATGTCCGACGGCATCCAGACCGAGATCACGGGCGGCGCGCTCGAGCCGGGCATGGACGTGGTGACCGAACTGCTGGCGGCCGGGAAATGAACGGGAACGAGTCAACCAGCACGGGGCCGGCGCTGATCGAGCTGGCCGGCGTCACCCGGGTCTACGGGACCGGCGATGCCGCGGTGCATGCGCTGGGCGGAGTGGATCTGGCGATCGTCCAGGGCGAGTTCGTGGCCGTCATGGGGCCAAGCGGGTCTGGCAAGAGCACGGCCATGAACATCCTGGGCTGCCTGGATACGCCCACGAGCGGGACCTACCGGTTCCTGGGCGTGGAGGTCGGGGGGCTGACGCACAACCCGCGCGCGCGGCTGAGGCGGAACTATCTCGGCTTTGTGTTCCAGGGGTTCAACCTGCTCAACCGCACCTCGGCCCTGGAGAACGTCGAGCTGCCGCTGATCTATCGGGGTGACTCGCCAGGCGTGCGGCGGGCCCAGGCGCGGCAGGCGCTGGCGCAGGTGGGGCTGACGGGGTGGGAGCACCACACGCCGGGCGAACTGTCCGGCGGTCAGCAGCAGCGCGTGGCCATTGCCCGCGCGATGGTCACCCGCCCCGTGGTGCTGCTGGCCGATGAACCGACCGGCAACCTCGACTCCGCGCGGAGCGCGGAGATCATGCATCTGCTGACGGCGATCAACCGCGATCACGGGGTGACCGTGATTATGGTGACGCACGAGCCCGACATGGCCGCCTACGCGAAGCGGACCATCCGCTTCCGCGACGGTTTGATTGAAACGGACCATTCGCATACCGGAGGTGGGTGATGCTGTGGAATGCTGTTCTTCTGGCCTTGCGGGAACTGCGCCGGAACACGATGCGCTCGTTCCTCACGATGCTGGGCATCATCATCGGCGTGGCCGCCGTGATCATCCTGGTGACGCTCGGCGGCGGGGCGACCCGGCAGGTCACCGAGCAGATCGCCTCCCTGGGCAGCAACCTGCTCATGATCCGCCCTGGCAAGCACATGGGGCCGGCCCAGTCGACGGGCGCGGCGCCCTTCAAGCTGGCCGACGCCGAGGCCCTGGCCCGGGACGTGCCGGCGCTGGCCGCGGTGGCGCCCACGGCCGGGAGCGCCATGACGGCGATCTTCGCGAACGAGAATTGGAATACGGCGGTCACGGGGAGCTCGGAGCAGTATTTCCGGGTCAGCAACCGCCAGCTCAAGAGCGGGCGGCTGTTTACGGCCTCCGACGTGCGGTCCGGCTCGGCGGTGTGCGTGATCGGCGAGACGGTGCGCGCCAAGCTGTTCGGGACGCGCGATCCCATCGGCAGCCGGATCCGGCTGAACAAGCTGTCGTGCGAGGTGATCGGCCTGCTCGAGGCCAAGGGGCAATCCACGATGGGGAGCGATCAGGACGACATCGTGGTCATCCCCCTGCGCACTTTCCATCGCCGCGTGGCGGGCAATACGGACGTGGGCATGATCCAGGTGTCGGTGCGGGACGGGGAGTCGACCGCGAAGGCCGAGGAGGCGATTACGCGGGTGCTGCGCGCGCGCCGGCATCTCTCGGAGTCGGAGGAGGATAATTTTGATGTGTTTGACCTGAAGGAGATCGCGACGATGCTCTCGGGCACGACCCGGGTGCTGACCTCGCTGCTGGGCGCGGTGGCGGCGGTGAGCCTGCTGGTCGGCGGCATCGGCATCATGAACATTATGCTGGTGTCGGTGACGGAGCGGACGCGGGAGATCGGCACGCGGCTGGCCATCGGGGCCCTGGAGCGGGAGGTGCTGTTGCAGTTTCTGGTGGAGGCGGTGGTCCTGTCGTCCTTCGGCGGGCTGATTGGCATCCTGGTGGCGCTGGGTTCCTCCCTCGCGCTGGCGGGGGTGCTCGGCATCCCGTTCGTGCTGAACGCGCCGATTGTCCTGATATCGTTCCTGTTTTCGGCTGCCGTGGGCGTGGTGTTCGGCTTTTTCCCCGCGCGCAAGGCCGCGCGGCTGGATCCCATCGACGCCCTGCGCCACGAATAACCCGTGACACGCGAGTGCAACGGCCGGCCAGGGATGGGGATTTGGAGCGGATGGGGATCGAACCCACGGCCTCCAGAGTGCGATTCTGGCGCTCTACCAAACTGAGCTACCGCCCCATAAAAGTGAGGCGAGCAAGATAGCCGAACCCGGCTTGCCTTGTAAAGGGGGATGTTCAGTTATTTTCCGCCCGGGTTTCCTGCCAAATTGCGTCGTTGACAGGGGGGAGGCCGGCGTGCAATTATTAAAAGTCAGGTTTATTCAGAATACAAGGGCGTTGGCGTGCCCGTTTTTGAACGCCGCGGCGAGGAGATTATCTCTTTGGAACAGGAACAGGAAGTGTTGCGTCACAGCGCGGCCCATGTGTTGGCCGCCGCCCTTTGCCGGCTTTACAAGGGCATCCAGCTTGACATCGGACCCGCCACGGACACCGGCTTTTACTACGATATCGACATGCCCCGCAAGCTGACGCCGGAAGATTTTCCGGAAATCGAGGCTGAGATGGCCCGCCTGGTGGCCGCCAATCTGCCGTTCGAGCGCCTGGAGGTCTCCCGGGCGCAGGCCGCGGACCTGCTGAAAGCGGCGGGGCAGACCCGGTTCAAGCTGGAGCGCCTGGCCGACATTCCCGAGGGTGAAGTCATCACCCTGTTCCGGTGCGGCGATTTTCTCGATTTGTGCCGGGGGCCCCACGTGGCGGGCACGGGCGCGGTCAAGGCGTTCAAGCTCATGATGGTGGCGGGCTCGTATTTCCGCGGCACCGAGAAGAATCCGATGCTTCAGCGCATCAGTGGCGTGGTCCGCGAATCCAGCGAGGCGCTGGCCGAGTACCTGCATCAGCTGGAAGAGGCCCAGAAGCGGGACCATCGCAAGCTGGGCAAGGAGCTCGATTTATTCAGCGTGCAGGACGACGTGGGGCCGGGCCTGATCCACTGGCACCCCAAGGGCGCGCGGATCCGGGCGATCATCGAGGAATTTTGGCGCCAGGAGCATTTCAAGGGCGGGTATGACCTGCTCTATTCGCCCCACATCGGGCAGGCGGGGCTATGGCAGACCTCCGGACATCTGGACTTTTACAAGCAGGGCATGTACGCGTCCATGCTCGTCGACGAGACGGCCTATTACGTCAAGCCGATGAACTGCCCCTTTCACATCCAGATTTTCAAGAGCCGCAAACGCTCCTACCGTGACCTGCCGCTGCGCTGGGCGGAGCTGGGCACGGTGTACCGCTACGAGGACAGCGGGGCCCTGCATGGCCTGCTGCGCGTCCGGGGGTTCACCCAGGACGATGCCCATATCTTTTGCACGCCCGAGCAGGTCGAGGCGGAGGTTGCCCGGGCGGTCCGGTTCGCCCTGGCCATGTGGAAAGCCTTCGGGTTCACCCAGATTACGGCCTATCTGTCCACCCGCCCCGCCAAGGCGGTGGGCGAGGCCGCGCGGTGGGACCAGGCCACCCTGTCGCTCGAGAACGCCCTGAAGGCCGAAGGGCTGGCCTACAAGGTGGATGTCGGGGGCGGCGCGTTTTACGGGCCCAAGATCGACCTCAAGGTGCGGGATGCGATTGGCCGCGAATGGCAGATGACGACGGTGCAGTTCGATTTCAATCTGCCGGAGCGGTTCGACCTGGTGTACACCGGTTCGGACGGGCTGGACCATCGCCCGTACATGGTGCACCGGGCCCTGCTCGGAAGCCTGGAGCGGTTTTTCGGCGTGTTGATCGAGCATTACGCGGGCGCCTTCCCCCTGTGGCTGGCGCCGGAGCAGGTGCGGGTGCTGCCCCTGACCGACAAGCAGGCCGAAGCGGCTCAAACGCTGGCCGACACGCTCCGCCAGGCGGGCTTCCGGGTTTCCGTGGATGCCGGTTCCGGCAAGCTGGGCGCCAAGATTCGCGAGGCGCAGGTGGACAAGATTCCGTATATGGCGGTGCTGGGCGGCCGCGAGGTCGAGCAGAACCGGGTGGCGGTGCGCAGCCGGTCCCTGGGGGATCTGGGCGCGATGGAGCTGGAGGCGTTTCTGGCGAAGCTGAGGGACGAGGAAGCGCGCCGGGGCTTGGAATAACGAAACGTCAGGTGGTCAACGTAGGGCCTGCCTGGTGGCGGCCCGCAGCAGAGGAGGTAGGTTATTCGTCCGCAACTGATTCGAGTCAATGAGAAGATCAGGGTTCCCCGTGTCCGGTGTATTGCCGCCGACGGGAATATGATCGGGATCATTCCCACGAACCAGGCCCGTGCCGATGCGCGCGCGCAGGGGCTCGATCTGGTGGAGATCTCACCCAACGTGGATCCGCCGGTTTGCAAGATCATGGATTTCGGCAAGTTTCTGTACGAGCAGAAACGGAAGGAAAAGGAAGCGAAGAAGCACCAGGCTTCCTCGGCCCTCAAGGAGTGCAAGTTCCATTCGAATGTGGCGGAGCACGATTTCGAGACCAAGGTCAACCACATCCGGGGGTTCTTCGAGAAGGGGCACAAGGTCAAGGCATCGCTTTATTTCCGGGGCCGGGAGAATGCGCACCGGGAACTGGGCATGCAGGTCATGGAACGCGTGGTCAAGGCCGTGACGGATGTGTGCGTGGTGGACCAGGCCCCGCGGCTGATCGGGAACCAGATCATCATGATCCTGGGCCCTAAATCAGGCAAGCGCTGATCGCGCGGCGGTTCGTCAAGCCGGCCGGAAGAAAAAAACTGGACAGCCGGAGATCGATCCGGTAACCTATCGCCTTTATTTTTAATCAAGGACAAGTGTATGGGGAAGCAAAAGACGAGAAAAGCCGTTGCCAAACGGTTCAAGGTCACGGCCAACGGGCGGGTCAAATTTGGCCGTCCGTGCAAGAGCCATCTGAATACCGGCAAGACCCGGAAACAGAAGCGGCACCTGCGTAAAGCCGGGGTCCTCAGTCATTCGTTCGAGATGAACATCCGCAAGATGTTGAAAGGTTGAAAGGGTTCACTTATGCCTAGGGCAACTAATGCTCCGGCGTCCCGTAAGCGCCGGAAAAGAGTATTAAAGCAAGCCGCCGGTTTCCGCGGCAAGCGGAGCAAGCTGTTTCGTCAGGCCACCGAGGCCGTGGATCGCGCCATGCGCATGGCGACGGATCACCGCAAGCAGAAAAAGCGCACCTACCGCGCCCTGTGGATCGTCCGCATGTCCGCCGCCTGCCGCCAGGCGGGCATCACGTACAGCCGGTTTGTCCAGGGGTTGACCAAGGCCAAGGTCGGGCTGAATCGCAAGATGCTGGCCGAGATCGCCGTCCGTGATCCCGAGAGCTTTACCCAGCTGGTCGCGCAGGCCAAGAGCGCGCTGGCCTGACCGGACGTTTCGGAACCCGGCACTCTGAACACGGCCAACCGCGCGGTTGGCCGTGTTTTTTTGTTTCCAGCGAAAGGCATCCATGAAGGCGAACGACATCCAGGAACTTAAACGCCAGGCGCTCGACGAAGCCGCCGCCGCGCCCACCGCCGACGCCCTTGAAGCCGTGCGGGTGAAATATCTCGGCCGCAAGGGCCTGTTGCCCGACATCATGACGGGGCTCAAGGACATGGATCCCGCCGAACGCCCGCTCGCAGGGCGGTACGCCAACGAGCTCAAACAGGAGCTGGGTGACACCCTGGCCGTCCGCCGGGAGGCCATCGAGGCCGCCGGCCGCGCCGCCCACCGCGCCCCGTTCGACGGCACCCTCCCGGGAAACTGGCGGGCGTGCGGCTCCCGCCACCCCGTTTCGCAGGTCATCGAGGAGGCCGTCCGCATTTTTCACGGGCTCGGCTTCACCGTGGCCGACGGGCCCGACCTGGAAACCGAATGGCACAATTTCGATGCCCTCAACACCCCGGCTGACCATCCGTCCCGGGATGTCCAGGACACCTTCTGGCTTAACGACAAGACCCTGCTCCGGACCCAGACTTCGCCGGTCCAGATCCGCGTCATGGAGGGCCGCCGTCCCCCGGTCCGTATTATCGCGCCGGGCCGCTGTTACCGGCGCGACACCACCGACGCCACCCATAGCGCCAACTTCCACCAGATCGAGGGCCTCTACGTGGACCGCCAGGTGTCCATGGCCGACCTCAAGGGGGATATCACCCATTTTGCCCGCGAGATGATGGGCGCGGACGTCAAGGTGCGCTTCCGGCCCCATTTCTTCCCGTTCACGGAGCCCAGCGTGGAATATGATTTTTCCTGCCACATGTGCAAGGGGGCGGGGTGCCGCGTGTGCAAGCAGAGCGGCTGGATCGAGATTTCCGGGGCGGGCATGGTCAATCCCCGCGTCTTTGCCAATGTGGGGTATGAGCCGGAGGCCTTTACCGGCTACGCCTTCGGCATGGGCGTGGAACGCATTGCCATGATCAAGTTTGGCATCGAGGACATCCGGCTGCTGTACGAAAACGACGTCCGCTTCCTGGAGCAATTCTCATGAGAATCCCCCTGAGCTGGCTGAACGACTATGTGAGCCTGGAGGGCGTTTCGCCCCGCGAATTGGCGGACCGCCTCACGTTTTCCGGCCTCGAGATCGAGGGCATCGAGACGATCGGGTCCGATTACAAGGGCTGTGTGGCCGCCGAGGTGACCGCCATCCGCCCCCATCCGAACGCCGACAAGCTCCGCCTCGTGACGGTGGCCCGTGGCGCTGAGGCTCCCCTGGAAGTGGTGTGTGGGGCGCCGAATGTGGAGCTGGGCATGAAAGTCGCGCTGGCCACGATTGGCGCGGTGCTGGCGAACGGCCTGGTCATCAAGCCCGCCAAGATCCGCGGGGTGCCCAGCAGCGGCATGCTTTGTGCCGAGGACGAGCTGGGCCTTTCGGCGGATCACGGCGGGCTACTGCGCCTGCCTGCCGAGGCCGTGCCCGGAACGCCGTTGTCAAAAATTTTAGGCCCGCCCGAGGCTGTGCTGGTCGCCGAAGTCACGCCGAACCGGCCCGATTGCCTCAGTTTGATCGGCATCGCCCGCGAAGTCGGCGCCCTGCTGGGCCGGCCGGTGAAACGGCCCTCCGTGGAGGCGCCGGAAACGGGCGCCCCGGCGGCGGCCCGGATTGCGGTGGCGATCGAGGACCCGGAGCTCTGCCCCCGGTACACCGCGCGCCTGCTGACCGGCCTGGCCGTCGGGCCTTCGCCGGAATGGATGAAGAAACGGCTTCAACTCGCGGGCCTTCGCGCCATCAGCAATGTGGTGGACATCACCAATTACGTGATGCTGGAGTGCGGCCATCCGCTGCATGCGTTTGACCTGCGCCGCGTGCGCGGGGAGCGAATCGTGGTGCGTCGCGCCCGCGATGGCGAAGTCATGAAGACCCTGGACGGCGTGGAGCGCAAGCTGGGCGCCCGCATGCTGATGATTTGTGACGCCGAGCGTCCCGTGGCCCTGGCGGGGATCATGGGCGGCGAGGAGAGCGGAATCGCCGACGACACGGCCGAGGTGTTGCTCGAAAGCGCCTGCTTCCAGCCGGCCGGCATCCGGTGGACGTCCAAAGCCCTCGGGCTGACGAGCGAATCGGCCTACCGGTTCGAGCGGGGCGCCGATGTGCTTGGCGCCGACTGGGCGGGCCGGCGCGCGGCGGCGCTGATGGCGGCCCACGCGGGCGCCACGATCGCCCGCGGCTCGGTGGATGCCTTTCCGACTCCGCCCCGGAAGAAGCGGGTCACGCTTCGCTTTTCCCGCGCGCGCGACTTGCTGGGCATGCCGCTGGAACCCGCCGTCATGACCGCCATTTTCCGGTCCCTCGAATTGGGCCTGGCCGCCGCGGATGCGGAGTCCGTGACCGTGGAGGTGCCGACCTTTCGCGTGGACCTGGCCCAGGAGGTCGATTTGATCGAGGAAGTGGCCCGCATTCACGGGCTTGACCGGATTCCGGCCCCGGCGCCCACGGCGCGGCTGGTTCCGGATGCCACCGACCGCCCGGTCCGGGCGCGGCTCGAGATCAGCCGGCAGCTGGCCGGGCTGGGCCTTTGCGAGATCATGAATTACACGTTTACGAGCGACAAGCTGCTCAACCTGTTCGATCCCGGGGGGGCGGCCGGCCGCGTCAAGCTGCCCAATCCGATCAGCGCCGACCAGACGATCCTGCGGCCGTCCCTGATTCCGCAACTGGTGGAGACGCTGGGCCGGAACCGGTCCCGCCAGAGGGCGGAGGCCGCCCTGTTCGAGGCGGGCCGGGTGTTCACACTCAAGGCCGACGGAAGCTTCGCCGAGACCGATATGGTGGCATTGGGCCTGATGGGGAAGGCGGGGCGGGGCGTCATGGACCGCGGGCAGGCGCCGGGCGAGGAGGAATCCTTTGCCTGGCTCAAGGGCCTTCTGGAGAGCGTGTGCGCCACGCTTCGCGTGCCGGTCCGCCGGGCGGGCGGCATGCGTCTGGCCAACCCGGTGTTTGAAAGCGCGGAACTTCCCTGGGCTGAGCCCGGCATGGGCGCCCGGGTCTTGCTGAACGGGACGGTCTGCGGTGTGGCCGGCGTGCTGCGTTCGTCGATTGCCCGGGAATGGCGGATCACCGAACCCGTGGCCGTGGCCGAACTGGATGCGGCGATGCTGGGGGGCCATGTGTTTGACGTGCCGGCGTCCCGACCCATTCCGGCGTATCCCTCGGTCGAGCGCGATGTGGCCTTGATTGTGGCCGAGTCGGTGCGTTACGAGGACATCCTTCAGGCCATCCTGAAACAGGCGCCCGGGGAGTTACGCCAGGTGCGTTTGTTCGATGTGTATCGCGGGGAGCATGTCGGGCCGGGCCGGAAGAGCATGGCCTGCACCTTGACCTATCAATCTCACGAGAAAACCTTGACGGATGAAGAAGCGAACGGCTATCATAATAGTATCAAGGCGGGGATTGCGAGCGACCTCCAGGCGGAGATTCGCGAGTAAGCTCCGGCCGGCGCAAGCCGGCGGGAATCAGTGAGAGTAGCAGGACGTATGCAAGCTGTGGAAAATTATTTGCCGGTAGTGGCGGGATTTTTCCTGGTTTTCCTTCTGGTGAAGGCAAGCCGGGCCGCAACTCCGGTGATAATCCGATTGGCGCAAGCGGATCATCCGCAAGGTGTTGTGATGAGCGGGAGAATCGTTTTCCCGGGCGGCGCACAGCACGGGGTCGTTCCCATTGGGTGGGAACCTCCGGAGATCGGTCCAGCTGTTCTTTGACAGGCAAACATCCTGTTTCTCACACTTTCCCTGCCTTGACCGTGTATAGGTCAGATGCTCTTACCCTTTATGATTACACGGGAGCTTGAATACGGCGTTGCCCGCATGCCCGCTTGTCGGGACTTGGAAGACGCCGGATATGGTTCCCACCTCGCATGTTGAGGTAACGAGCTCAACGACCTTTACGACAAGGTGGGGTTTATTTTTTCATGGATTTGTTTGACGCACAGGAAAAGACGCCGGGAACGATCGGTGACCGCGAGCCTCTCGCGGCCCGGATGCGCCCCCATACCCTCGATGAAATCGTGGGGCAGGATTCGGTCCTGGGCGAGCACGGGCTTCTGCGGCGCGCCATTCTGGCCGACCGGCTGAGCAGCCTGATCCTGTACGGGCCTCCGGGCAGCGGAAAAACCTCCATTGCCGAGGTGATTGCGCGGGTGACCCGGCGGCGCTTCGAGCGCACCAGCGGGGTGCTGGCCAACGTGGCCACCCTCCGCGGCCTGCTGGAAGCCGCCCGGCATCGCCGGATGCGGGAGGCGGTTTCCACCATCCTCTTCATCGACGAGATCCACCATTTCAACAAATCCCAACAGGATATTCTCCTGCCTTACGTCGAGGACGGCACCATCACCCTGATTGGCGCCACGACCCACAATCCTTTCTTTTTCATCAACAGTCCCCTCACGTCGCGGTCCCTTGTCTTCGAGCTTCAGCCCCTGGGCGAGGAGGCCATCCTGACCCTTCTGCGCCGGGCTCTGGTTGACGAGCGCGGACTGGCCGGCTGGCGCGTGGAGGCCGACGACGAGGCGCTGAGTCATCTGGCCCGGGTCTGCGAAGGCGATGCCCGCCGCGCGCTGGGCGCGCTGGAGGTGGCGGCCTTGACCACACCGCCGGGAATCGACGGGGTCGTGCGCGTCACCCGCGATGTGGCGGCCGAGTCGATCCAGAAAAAGGCCGTGGTTTACGATCACGATGAGGACGGCCACTACGACACGATTTCGGCCTTCATCAAAAGCGTCCGGGGCTCCGATCCCCAGGCGGCCGTTTACTGGCTGGCCAAAATGATCTATGCGGGCGAGGACCCGCGTTTCATTGCCCGGCGGTTGATTGTCCTGGCTTCGGAGGATATCGGAAACGCCGATCCCCGCGGCCTCACGCTGGCGGTGTCGGCCCTGAATGCCGTCGAGTTTCTGGGCATGCCGGAGGCCCGCATCACGCTTGCCCAGACGGTTACCTATCTGGCGACCGCACCCAAAAGCAATGCCGCGATTGTGGCGGTCGACAAGGCCCTTGCCGATGTGAAGGCCGGCCGGGTGCTTTCCGTGCCCTCGCATTTGAGGGACACGCATTACTCCGGTTCCGCCAGGCTGGGCCACGAGGGCTATCAATATGCCCACGATTTCGAGGGGCATTTCGTGGACCAGGAATACATGCCCTCCGACGCGGTGTATTACGAGCCGTCCAATCAGGGCTATGAAGCGGTCATCCGCCAGCGGATGGAAGGCTGGAAGGCGCGTCGCGTGCCCCGGGTGGTGACGCCGGATGCGGAAGGGGGTGCCGCATGAAAGCCGATCTCCGCCGGGAGATGAAAGCGCGTCGTGCGGGCCGGGATCCCGTTGTTTCCGCTGCCGACTCCGTGGCCGCGCAGGACCGCCTGTGCGCCATGCCTGTGTTTGTCCGCGCCCGCCACGTGGCGTGTTATCTGGCCGCCCCCGGAGAGGTGGCGACGGACAGGATTTTGCAGGCCTGTTTTGAGGCCGGGAAAAAGGTGGCGGTTCCGGCACGCCGGGGCGGGCCCGCGGATTACGGGCTGTGTCGTTTTGCTCCCGGCACGCCGTTGCGCGTCGGGGCTCTCGGCATTTCCGAGCCGGCGGAGCCGGACTGGGTGGACGCCGGCGAGATGGATTTGATCGTGGTGCCCGGGGTGGCATTTGATGCGGCGGGCCGGCGGCTGGGGCATGGGTGGGGCTGTTATGACCGTCTGCTCGCGGGCGCGGCCCGGGCGTTCAAGGCGGGGCTGGCCTTCGAATGGCAGATCGTGTCCGCCGTTCCGGTGGACGGGCATGATGTGTTGCTGGACGCTGTGGTCACCGGGCGAATGATTTATGGAGCCGATGCCGGTGCGGGAATTAGTTCCGCGCGGGCCTCGGTTGAAAACACGAACACAACAACAAAGGGAGAAGGGTGTAAGATATGAATACTACGATCAGCTTGATCGTTGGCGCGCTGGCAGGACTCCTGCTGGGTGGAGCGGGGGGATACTGGATCAGTTCGGCGATGGCCCGGATGAGGACGAAAGATGCGAAGGGGCGTGCGGATGACGTGGTCACGCAAGCCCAGCGTGAAGCCGAGTCGCTCCGCAAGGAGGCCCGTATCCAGGCCCGGGAAGAAGTCCATAAGGCCAAGGAGGAGTTCGAGAACTCCAGCAAGTCCCGCAAGGTGGAGTTGGCGGCCCAGGAAGAGCGGATGAAACAGCGCGAGGAGAACCTCGAGCGTAAAGTGGCGCTGATCGAACGCCGGGACCGGGGGGTGTCGGAACGCGAGGCGGATCTGGTCAAGCGCGAGGGCGAGCTGACTGCCGTCCGCGCCGAGCTGGCCGCGGCCCGCGCGGATTTGGCCCGCCAGTTTGACGAGCAGAAGCTCCGGCTTCAGAAGATCGCCGGCATGACCCAGGAAGAAGCCAAGCAGTTGCTTCTGACCCGCGTGGAGAGCGAGCTGCACAATGAAGTGGGCGGGCTGATCCGCCGTTCCCAGGAGCATGCCCGCGAAACGGCGGAGCGCGAGGCCGGCAAGATTGTCACCCTCGCCATCCAGCGGTATGCCGCCAGCCATGCCTGTGAGTCGATGACCAGCACCGTGTCCCTCCCGTCGGACGACATGAAGGGCCGCATCATCGGCCGCGACGGCCGCAATATCCGGACGCTGGAAAGCGTGACCGGCGTCAACCTGTTGATCGACGACACGCCCGAGGCGGTCGTGGTTTCCGCCTTCGATCCGGTCCGGCGCGAGATCGCCCGCCAGTCGCTCGAGCGCCTGATCTCCGACGGCCGGATTCATCCCGCCCGGATTGAAGAGGTGGTCAACAAGGTCCGGGAAGAGATTGACACGACCATCCGGGAAGCCGGCATCGAAGCCGCGTACCAGTGCGGCATGCAGGGCGCCGATCCCGAGGTGCTCCGCATGCTGGGCCGGCTCCGGTTCCGCAGCAGCTATACGCAGAACGTCCTCATGCACAGCCGGGAGGTGGCCCACCTGATGGGGTTGATGGCGCCGAGTCTGGGACTCGACCCCACGCTTGCCAAGCGGATCGGCCTGCTCCACGACATCGGCAAGGCCATGGATCACGAGGTTGAGGGGGGGCACGCTGTCATTGGCGGCGATTTCCTGCGCCGGCACAACGAGCTGCCGGTAGTGGTCAATGCCGTGGCCGCCCATCATGAGGAAGTTCCGCCGGAGAGCCTGTATGCCACGCTGGTGGCCGCCGCGGATTCGATTTCCGGGTCCCGGCCCGGCGCCCGGTCGGAAACGACGGAAATCTACATCAAGCGGCTGGAGAAGCTGGAGGCCATCGCCAATGGGTTCGGTGGCGTCGAGAAAAGCTACGCCATCCAGGCGGGCCGCGAGATTCGCGTGATCGTGGTGCCGGAAAAGGTGGACGACAACGCCTCCCTGGTGATGGCCCGCAACATCAGCAAGAAGATCGAGAGCGAGCTTCAGTATCCCGGGCAGATCAAGGTGGTGGTGATCCGCGAAACGCGGGCGGTGGAGTACGCGAAATGATGCGCATCCTGATGGTGGGCGATATTGTGGGAAATCCGGGCCGGGGGGTGTTCGCCTGCACGGTCACCCGCCTGCGGCGTGACAAGTCCGTGGATTTCGTGGTCGCCAACGCGGAGAATGCGGCGGGCGGAAAGGGGATCACCCGGCCCATGGCCGAGGAGCTTTTTTCCGCCGGCGCCGATGTCCTGACCCTGGGCGATCACGCCTGGGACCAGCGGGAATTCGTGCATGACATCAAATCGCTTCCCGCGGTTATCCGCCCGGCCAATTTCGTTCCCGGCGCGCCCGGGCGGGGCTGGGTGACCATCGAGAAAAACGGGGTGCGTGTCACCGTGATCGCCCTGCTGGGCCGGGTGTTCATGAATCCCCTGGATTGTCCGTTCCGGGCGGTGGACGCCATTTTGACCAAGGAGCCGAACCTGGGCCGGGTGATCCTGGTGGATATGCATGCCGAGGCGACGTCGGAAAAGATCGCCCTGAGCCGGCACCTGGACGGGCGGGTGACGGCGGTGTGCGGAACCCATACGCATGTGCAGACGGCGGATGAGCGCATTATGCCGGGCGGCACGGCCGCCATCACCGACCTGGGCATGACGGGCCCCAAGGATTCCATCATTGGCCGTTCGGTGCCCGCCGTGCTGTCGACCTTCCTGACCGGCATGCCAACCCGATTCGAGGTGGCCACCGAGGGCGTGGAGCTGGACGGGGTGCTGCTGGAGGTCGACGAGGCGACCGGCCGGTGCCGGTCCATCAAGCGGATCCGGGAAAAGCTGGTGAAATAGGGCGGCTCCGGCCGCCGGGGGAATTCATGGACGACTTGTTCCAGAACGCCGCGCGCCCGGCGGAGCCGCCGGTGCGGACCGTCTCGCAGCTGACGCGCCTGATCCGGATGTCCCTGGAGGGTTCCTTTCCCGAGGTGTGGGTGGAGGGCGAGGTGTCGAATCTCCGCATCCCGGCTTCGGGCCATTGCTATTTCACGCTCAAGGACGAGGGCGCCCAGATCCAGGCAGTCATCTGGAAAAGCGCTATGCGCGGGCTCCGGGCGCGGCCCGCCGACGGCATGGCCGTGCGGGTGACGGGCGCGGTGACGGTCTTTGAAAAGGGCGGCCAGTACCAGCTTGCCGTCCGCCAGGTGGAGTTGCGGGATGCCAAAGGGGACCTGTTGCGGCAGTTCGAGTCGCTCAAGGCTCGGCTGCAGGCCGAGGGCCTGTTCGATCCGGCGCGCAAGCGCCCGCTGCCCGCCCTGCCGCGCCACATCGGGGTGGTCACCTCGCCCACGGGCGCGGCCATCCAGGATATTCTCAAGGTGTTCGCGATGCGGTTCCCCAACCTGCATGTCGTGATTGCCCCGGCCCGGGTGCAGGGCGCGGGCGCGGCGGAGGACATCGCCGGGTGGATTGACCGGTTGAACCGGACTGGCGGTTTGGATGTGCTGATCGTGGGCCGCGGGGGCGGCAGTCTTGAGGATCTCTGGTGCTTTAACGAGGAGGTGGTGGCCCGGGCCGTGGCGGCTTCCCGCATTCCGGTGATCTCCGCGGTCGGCCACGAAGTTGATTTCACGATTTGCGATTTTGTAGCCGATGTGCGAGCCCCGACACCCTCTGCGGCGGCCGAGATGGTGGTGGGGCGCAAGACGGACCTGGAGGAGCAGCTGCGGGGGGTTTCGCGGCGGCTGGCGATGGGTCTGGAGCGGCGCCGGGCCTGGGCCCAGCGGCTGGAGACGCTCAAGGGCGGTTTGCGCGCGGGGTTGCGGGAGGCCGTCGGGGCGGCCCGCCGCCGGCTGGAAGCGGCTGCCGGCAGCCCGGGATTCCGGGAGCCGGGCCAGCTGGCGCGGCAAAGCCGGGAACAGTTGATTCGCTGGAAAGCCGGGATGCGCCGCGCGCTCGAGAACCGGGCGCGGAACACAGGCCAGCAGCTCGACGGCGTGGCCGGCCGGCTGGCCCGGGCTCCCCGCGTGGCGCTGGAGGCGCGCCGGGCCGTTGTGCTCCAACGGGCGGCCCAGCTGCGCGCGTTGAATCCGCTTGCGATTCTGACCCGTGGCTACAGTGTGACCCTGGACGGGCAGGGGCGGGTGGTGCAGTCGGTCCGCGCGGTGCGGCCGGGCCTGCGGTTGCGCACCCGGGTGAGAGACGGAGAATTCCAATCGGAGGTGATCCCGGACCATGACACGTAAAAAGACGGATGAAGCCGAAGGGCGTGAAGGAACGTTCGAACAGGCGCTGGCGCGCCTCGAGACCATCGTCGGGCAGATGGAGGATGGGTCGCTGGGCCTGGACGAGATGATGGCGCGGTTCGAGGAGGGGCAGACGCTGATCCGCTTCTGCACCGGCAAGCTCAACGAGGTGGAGAAAAAGGTTGAGGTGCTTTTGAAAAAAGGCGAGACCGTTGAGGCGGCGCCATTCGGCTCCGGTTCCGGTGAAACGGGGGATGGGGAGAAGTGAGCGACCTGCTCAAGGTGTCCGGGTTGAAGGTCTTTTTCCGGACCGCCGATGCCGCCCGGCCGGTGAAGGCCGTGGATGGCGTCTCGTTTTCGATCCGCGCGGGCGAGACCACCGCGGTGGTCGGCGAAAGCGGCTCGGGCAAGAGCGTGACCGCCCTGTCGCTGGCCCGGTTGCTGCCGGGGTCCGCCTATTATGCGGGCGGGTCGATTTTGTTTGAAGGCGAGGATGTGCTGGCGTTGGACGACCGGCGCCTGCGGAAGCTGCGCGGGGGGCGGATCGCCTATATTTTTCAGGAACCGTCCACCTCGCTGAATCCGGTGTTCACCGTGGGCTGGCAGATCGCCGAGGCGGTGCGGGCTCATGCCAGCGCCGCCGATCCGGACCGCGAGGCCGTGCGCCTGATGCGGCTGGTGGGCCTGCCGGATCCCGAGCGCCGCTGCCGGTCCTATCCCCACGAGATGAGCGGCGGCATGCAGCAGCGCGTGATGATCGCCATGGCGCTGGCCTGCAAGCCCCGCCTGCTGGTGGCGGACGAGCCCACCACGGCGCTGGACGTGACGATCCAGGCCCAGATCCTGGAACTGCTGGCCGATTTGCAGAAGCAGCTCGGCATGGGCATTCTGCTCATCACCCACAACTTCGGGCTGGTCGCCCGCATGGCGCGCGACATTCATGTCATGTACGCGGGCCGTATGGTCGAGTCTGGACCCACCCGGGACGTGTTGACCGAGCCCCGCCATCCCTACACCCGGGCGCTGCTCCGGGCGGTGCCGCGGCTGCGGGTGCCCGTCAGAGAGCTGACCGAGGTGCATGGATCGATTCCCAGCCTGGCGGACCTGCCGCCCGGCTGCTCCTTTCATCCCCGCTGTCCGAAAGCCGCCGACCGCTGCCGCGTGGAGACGCCCGTGGAGGAAGAGGCTGGAACGGAAAGGATCGTGCGATGCCACTTCTGGAAATAGAAAATCTGTCCGTGCAGTTCGTGTCCGGCCAGGGCCGCCGGCGCCGCGTGTTGCGGGCGGTGGAACAGGTCAGCCTTTCCATGGAGGAGGGCGAGAGCCTGGGCGTGGTGG
This sequence comes from PVC group bacterium, assembly GCA_945898015.1. Taxonomy (GTDB): domain Bacteria; phylum Verrucomicrobiota; class Kiritimatiellia; order CAIKKV01; family CAIKKV01; genus CAIKKV01. Next base: position 47,771 of record CAMDGM010000024.1, read on the forward strand.
GGGAGAGCGGGTCGGGCAAGACCACGCTGGGCCGCGCCATTTTGAAATTGTGGAAGCCGGCGGGGGGGGCGATCCGGTTCCGGGGGGAGGATGTGGCCGGACTGGCGGGCGCGCGCCTGGCGGCGTTCCGGCGTCAGGTGCAGATGATTTTCCAGGATCCGTTTGATTCCCTGAATCCGCGCATGTCCATTGGCACGGCGATCGGCGAGGTGCTGGCGATTCACGGCCTGCGGGGGAAGGCGGAGCGTGCGGCGCGAGTGGCCGAGTTGTTGCAGCTGGTGGGGTTGCCCGGAGACTATGCGGAGCGGTATCCGCACGAGTTCAGCGGCGGGCAGCGCCAGCGCATCGGCATGGCGCGGGCGCTGGCCACGGGGCCGAAGCTGATCATCGCGGACGAGCCGGTTTCGGCGCTTGATGTGTCGGTGCAGGCGCAGATCATCAACCTCATGCGCCGGCTTCAGGCGGACCGGGGGATTGCCTACCTGTTTATTGCGCATGATCTGGCGGTGGTGCGCACCCTGTGCGCGCGGGTGGTGGTGATGTATCTGGGGCGGGTGGTGGAAAGCGGGCCGACCGGGGCGCTGTTCGAGAACCCGGCGCATCCCTACACCGAGGCCCTGCTGTCGGCCGTGCCGGACGTGGATGCCGACCTGGATCCCGGGCTGGCGCCGAAACGGCGGATTGTGCTGAAAGGCGATGTGCCGTCGGCCACGGACGTTCCGCGCGGCTGTCCGTTCCATCCCCGCTGTCACCGGGCGCAGGCGGTCTGCGCCGAAAAAATCCCCCCGCTCCGGAACGTGGCCGAAGGCCGCTGCAGCGCGTGCCATTTCGCGGAAGAGCTGCTGGCGTGACAGGTTTACATTAAGCAGGTCGCGTGCAATAAGCGCGGCTAGTGGCGCAACCGAAGCAACCGACGGGTTTCCGCGAGCGCGTCAACGCGGGGAATCGAACCGTCCGGACCCGGAGTGACGCGCTTCTCCGTTGTGGTTTTCCATTCCGTGTTGCTCTGGAAATTGTGGAAGTAAAGGCGGATGGCCCGTTCGGCCTGTTCGATTTGCCAAGTCTCGTATCGTTGATCCGCTTGAAGGCCAAGCAGAAACTGATCCACCCGGTCGGACAGGGTCAACTTGGGGTCGGCAGGGGCTTTCTCCAGGAACTTACGGACCCAAAAGACGAAGAATTTGGAATGGCCCTCGCGGGCCAGTCGATTTCGGAGCAGGTATTCGGCAAACTCTTCGAGGCGAAACGTCTTGTCATTGAACGGATTATGCATAGTGGACATCCTTCGTCCCGGATAGGACGAAGTAGTCCTATCCACCCAATACCGGCCTTTTAACTA
>CAMDGM010000025.1 GCA_945898015.1 PVC group bacterium
GATCCGCCCGAAAGCGGCCGGCCATTTGCGCCCGAAACGACGCGACCCACCACGGCGGGCACGCCCGCTCAACCTTTCCGCCAGTCAGCCACAAAGCGTGCCATTAAGGCCCCGTCTTTAAAGGGGTATCAGAATTCTGTCTTACACCCAATAAGGTCGGATTACGTGGGAGGCGCATCACATGGGAATAGCACGTTTGTGGCCCACGTGGAACGACCGTTCGACCAGCGCCTAACGCTCGCCGCGCGCCCTGCGCTTCGCGGACATCACCGTGTTGAACAACAGCATCGTGATGGTCATGGGCCCTACCCCGCCCGGCACGGGGGTGATCAAACTGGCTTTCCCCAGCATCCCCTCAAAATCCACATCGCCGGCCAGACGGAACCCCGACTTCCTCAAGGGGTCCGCGATCCGGTTCACGCCCACGTCGATCACGACCGCGCCCTCGCGGATCATGTCAGCGGTAATCGTGTTGGGTTTCCCGGCCGCGGCAATGACAATGTCTGCCTGGCGGGTGAATTTGCCGATATCCGGCGTGCGGGTATGGCAGATGGTAACCGTGGCGTTGCCGGTGGGCGACTTCTGGAGGAGCATGTTGGCCACGGGCTTGCCGACGATATTACTGCGTCCGACAACGACCACGTGGGCGCCGTCAAGCTTGACGCCGCTGTGGATCAGGAGTTGCACAACGCCGTGAGGCGTGCAGGGCAAAAAGGTCTCCTGCCCCAGCATCATCTTGCCCACGCTGACAGGATGAAAGCCATCCACATCCTTATCCGGACTGACCGCCAGCAGAACCTGCTCCTCGTCATGGTGGCGCTGAAGCGGAAGTTGTACCAGAATGCCGTCGATTTTGGGATCGGCATTCATGCGGGCCACCCACGCCAGAAGATCCTTCTGCGGCGTGTCTGCGGGGAGCCGGTGATCGTCGGAAAAGATGCCAATCTCCTCGCACGCTCTTTCCTTGGCGGTCACGTAGGAAATGGACGCGGGATTGTCCCCCACCAGGATGACGCCAAGCCCGGGAGTCACGCCCTTGGCTTTTAGGATTTCCACGTCGCGCCGAAGTTCCTCGCGGATTTTTCCGGCCACCGCTTTGCCATCGATAATACGCGCCGTCATGCCGTTTCTCCCTGTTACTTCCAGATATCCTTGACCAGGGGAAGTTGCGTTTTCACGCCCACCATGGCCAGGTAAAACCCGCAATCCGGGTATATGCCAATCAAGTCCTTGAGGGTGGCCATTGGATCGTAAGGCGTGCCCTCGGGAATCTCGTAGCCCACGCACTTGGAGAGCAGGCTGATCTTCTTGGACATCCAGGCCTCAACGACGATCGGCAGGCCGAACGACTTGACCTTCTCGATCCGCTCGTCTTTCCCGAGCACGGGCTGGGTGATGATGAATTTCGCGCCCGCGTCGACCTTGCGGTGCATCTTCTCCCATTCGTGATCCTGCGGTTCGTAGGGATTGAACGCCACGCCGAGCGTGAACACGCCGGGATATTTTTTGTTGATGAATTGCATGAGTTCCACGGATGTCACCGTGTTGACCGACATGCCGATCGCCTCGGCGCTCAGCTTGGGCAGGCGCTCGCTGCCGTCGCCGGAGATCGTGAGGATATGTTGGATGCCGAGCTCCTGGGCCTTGTTCAGAATCTCGTCGAGATGCGAACGCGTGTGGAAGGTGTTGAGGTGCAGCATCACCTGCTCGGGCTTGACCGGCAACCCCAGTTCGGAAATCATCTCGGTGGCCTGATAACTCAAGTTGCCCATCGGATTGTCGGTGATGCAGGTCATATATCCCGCGTCCAGCACCTTCGTATACTTCTCGGCAAACTTCTTCATGTCCTCTTCAAGCGTCTCGCTCGCCTGCTTAGGCGTCAGCACTTCGACATGATAGATTTTCTTCGCAATATGGCTTTTCATATTTTTACCACTCGTCATCCTAATCTTAACTCGACCGCTTAAACTCCACTATCCGTTATTACCAAAGATATTCCTCTTCTTAAAACAACCCGCGCACCTTGCCGGTGTTCACATCCACATCGATCCGACGAAAGGCCGGATCGCTGGCCGTGCCCGGCATCAGCTTAATCGCGCCCGCGACCGGCACCACGAAGCCCGCGCCGCGGTAGACCAGCACGTCGCGGATCGGCAGGGTCCAGCCCTTCGGCCGGCCCTTGGCCGCCGGATCGTGGGACAGGCTCAGGTGCGTCTTGACCATGCAGGTGCCCATGGTGGAGGTTTTCGGATCCGCTTCCAACTCCTTGGCCCGGGCCAGCGCCTCGTCCGTGTAGGAAACGCCGTCCGCGCCGTACACCTCGCGGGCGATCTTCTCGATCCGCTCGCGAAGCGGCATGCTGAGCTCGTAAAGGAACTTGAACTGATTCTTCTCGCTCGAGGCCGCGATCACGGCCTCGGCGAGTTCGAGGGCCCCCTCGCCGCCCTTCAACCAATGGCGGGACAAAGCCGCGAACGCCCCATGCTGTTCGGCGATCCGGCGGATCAAGGCGATCTCGGCAGGTGAATCCGTATGGAAACTGTTGATGCATACCACCGGGCGCACGCCGCTCTTCTTCACGATCTCAATGTGAGCAACCAGGTTTTCGCAGCCCTTTTCGAGCAGCCCAAGGTTTTCTTTCGTATAGGCTTCGTCCAGCTTCTTGCCGGGCTTCACTTCGGGCCCGCCCCCATGCATTTTAAGAGCCCGCACCGTGGCCACCAGCACAACCGCGTTGGGGACAAGCCCGGAATACCGACACTTTAGATTCCAGAATTTCTCGAACCCGATATCCGCTGCAAATCCGCTCTCCGTCACATGGTACTCGCTCAGTCGCGTTCCAAGTTGGTCGGCGATAATCGAACTCTGCCCAATCGCGATGTTGGCGAAGGGTCCCGCATGCACGAACATGGGCTGGCCTTCCAGCGTCTGGAGCAGCGTCGGGTTGATGGCGTTGAGCATCCACGCGGTCATGGCGCCGTCGACCTCAAGATCGTGGGTCGTCACTTCGCGTCCTCGTTTATCGTAGCCCACCACGATCTTTCCCATCCGCTCGCGAAGATCAGCAAGATCCTTCACCACGGCCAGAATGGCCATGATCTCGCTGGAAACCGTGATCTGGAACCCGGATTCCATCTCGAACCCGTCCATCGGGGACCCTTTCCCGATCGTAATCTGGCGAAGCGCCTGCGCGCAGAAATCAATGGCCCACCGCATGGATATCCGGGCGGGATCGATGTCCAGCCGCTTCAGCCCGCTTTTTGCCAGCCGGGCATCATCATAATTGGCCTCGTGCTGAATCCGCGCGGTCAAGGCCACCATGCCCAAATTGTGGGCGTTGGTAATCGCGTCAATATCCCCGGTCAATCCAAAAGAAAACGGCGTCAAGGGCAGGCATTGGGAAAGCCCGCCTCCGGCAGCCGACCCCTTGATGTTGAATGTGGGGCCGCCACTGGGCTGGCGAATGGCGCCGCTGACACGCTTGCCGAGCTTGCCAAGCCCCTCGACTAACCCGAGCGTCGTGGTGGTCTTCCCCTCGCCCAGAGGCGTGGGGGTGATGGCGGTGACGTCAATGTACTTCCCCGTTGGAAACGCCTCAATTCGGGAGAACGCCTTCAGGTAATCGATTTTCCCGACTAGCCTCCCCATGGGAATCAGCTCATCCTCACGAAATCCGGCCTCGCGCCCCACCTGATTGAACGGTTTTAAGCCCACTTCTGCCGCTTCGGCAATCTGCCAGTCGGCCATCTTAGTCGGATCAAATTTCATAATCAGCGTTCCTCCGGCTCGGGCGTCAGGATAACACAACGACTCCATTCATGATGACGAAACGCCTTGTTTTCGTCAATCCATTCACGGGTGGAAATCCGGTCCGCTCGCCGAAGTGTTTCCATGGCGTTTACTCTACCGGAATCAGCCTCGTGCTGTATTGTGGCCTTCATCCGATTTATAGAACGTTCTTGCTGTGCGTTCTCGAAAAACGAAAACCCCACACGCTTACTCCACGCTCTCAAGCTTCGCGTTCCACCACGGATCCGCTCGGCGCGGAACGCTTCCAGGCATCAGCCTCACCTCGAACGATACTTCGCCGGACGCCGGAGCGCTGACGTCAAAACAGACCATCCGCATGCCGGGATTTGGCGAATCGAAGTCCGCTACCGGAGCGCTGACGTCGATCACGCGCCAGTTGAAAATCATCGTTCCACGAGCTTCCATTCTCAGCGATTCACCGGCCTGTTCCAGACGCGGACACGCGCCATTCAGGACCACGTCTGCCCGGGTCATCAGCCCCCATCGCACCTGAGAGCCCGGCCTCAGCCCCCCGAGAAAATCGCGAATCACGACGGACTCCCGCCCGGGCAGGATGACCGTGCGAACAACCCGGCCAGCCTGTCCCCGATAAACCGGACTCAACTCCACGCGGGTGTACGGCGTGTCCGAATCGACTTCGAACTGGGTAATTGGACAAGCCCCGCTTGCAACCTGAAGCGCGCCATCAATGGTCAGCGTGTTATGGCTGTGATTGTTAAGCCTGAAAATCCGCCAACGGTCAGACCCTTGACCGGAACTCCACAAATCCAAACCGCGCGATTCGACTCGGTGATAATCCTCGGACCCCAAGTCCAAGGCCCATCGTACACCATCGGCATCCAACACAAATGACCCGCAGTCCATCTGCCCGTGGCTGTGAGCCGGGCTGCCGGCCTTGACGCCCACAAACAAAGCCCGTGAATCGCCCCATCGGCTGCGGTGAACCGCGATCGGCGTCGCGCCTCGATCCTGCCAGTCCAACGGCAAGCGGCAGGTGCCGGACCGTGACTCCGGAGGTAGCCACAGAAGCTCCAGCGAAAAACGCGGGCTTCGATTTGAATCGCTCCAGGTTTCAGCCAGCGCGGCTCTCCAGTCGGGGTCCACGGGCGTGCCAAACCGGGTGGCGAACCAATACATCGCGCTCGAGGCATAGCGATTAGAGCTGCAATCCGAATAATTAAAAGGCAGGCGCAGGGGGCCCGTGACCTCTTGAATATAGAGACCGGTCTGATCAAACCCGGGGCTTGCGGAGAGGCCAAAATCCGTCCCCAGGACACTTTCCAGGGTGTCGACCAGCATGATCGTGAACATCGTGCCATAATCCCAATACATCGGGCCTTCCGGGTACCCACCATCCGGATTATAAACCTTCATGGCTCCGGGAATATTCACCAACATCCGTTGAATCACCCGCACAGCGCGGTCCGGATCCGACTCCATGAGCGTCAGCGCGGCGGCCACCATACCGCAATGACAGACCTGAGACCAGTTGTTCGTGGCCGTGACCCACCTTCCTGGCGGGTCTCTTTCCCCGGCATCCAGCCCCTTATCCGTCAACCCTCGAGCCACTTCTTGCCGAATATCCGGACTGATCGCCTCATGGAACCAGTCCAGCCCTATGGACACGGCCAGGCTCATCTCCGCCGTATCCAGGAAATGCCGGGGGTTCCAATCCGGAAATCGGCAGACGTTGCGCATCTCCGCCACCGCCCGGTCAACAAACTGGGGATCCCCGGTCAATCGCCAGGCCTGCCCGAGCGTGACCATACGGGAAAGACACTCACGTGAAACCGACAACAATCGACGCCCGGTCAACACCGGCTCAAGCAAAGGCATTTCCTTAACGCTGTCAGCCTGCTCCATCAAGCGGGCGAACCCTTTAGCCACCAGAGGTTCGGCCGCAATTCGGGCCTTAAGTGCGTCGGTATCACCCGGTTTCCGCATGAGACGAGGATGCACCTTGCCCAGCGCCTTCTCCACCGCAGCCCGTACGACATCGGGCGTCATGCCGGCGGAAACGCCCGTTCAGCCGCTTCGAGAATGAGATGGAGCACGACTTGGTGGGCTTCCTGGATACGCTCGGTTTGCTGTGCACGAACCAGGATTTCCCAATCTCCACGCCCTTTCAGGCACCCACCGGTTTTACCCAGGAGGCACAAGACCTTCATTCCCTTGGCGTGGGCGGCCTGAAGCGCTTTTTCAAGATTCAGGGCATTTCCGCTTGTGCTGAAAAGCACCAGCACATCGCCGGCCTTCCCTAAACCTTCAATTTGTCGGGAAAACACGAAATCATAGCCAAAGTCATTGGCGATACACGTTAATGCCGTACAGTCCGACACGAGCGAAAGGGCGGGCAAAGACGGTCGATTTCCGCGAAACCGCCCGGTAAACTCCTCCGCCATGTGAAGGGCCTCCGCCGCGCTGCCACCGTTGCCGGCAGTCAGGATTTTTCCGCCGGCTTTAAGGGCGTTCACACAGCCCTCCGCTGACGCTGAAATCATGTCCGCCTGCGCGGCAAGCGACGCGATCAGCAAGGCGCTTTCGGCCACGATCTGGCGTACAGACTCCGGGTCAAGCGTTGTGGAGGGCCTGGTTTTCATACTTTTGTTCCTGCCAGCAAAAATGACTTGTCTTGCGCCCACGGTTCTCAGAAAACGTGTAAATTGTGACAGCGCCTGACGCCGCTGTCAAGGGAACCCCTTTTCCTATTTAGCTGCCGAGCTTATTGATCCCTGTCAACAGCCGGACCAGTTCCCGTCGAAACAATTCCATATCCTCTTTCAGTTGGCCAGGCGGCCTGCCGGAATCGCGGGCGAGCTTGAGGGTTGCGTTAAGCGCCGTGGCGGCGGCGTATAGATCGTTTGCGCTCAGCATGCCGGATGTCCCCTTAACCGCATGGGTCAAGGCTTCCGCATCCGCCCACTGATCGGCGGCAAATAGCGCCTCAAGCCGGCCTGCCAAATCGCCATAACGCTCACGGAATTCAAGCAACACGTCCCGGTACAGGATCCGGTTGTTCATACACCTCTCCAACCCCTCGGATACATCAAGTCCGTCCACTTGCTCGAGGGTCACGGGTGCCTCCTGGTTTCGCATGCGCTTGTCACGCGGTCTCTCATGTTGAAATATGATCACAGACGAACCTGCAGCTCAAGCACTATCGCATATGATGTGCACGTGGGCGCTTGACACCCGGACTCAAACAGCCATAATCGCCTCTTCGTTAGAAATGAAAATCCACCTCATGCAATACGTCTCCCCGGCGACGAACGTCCCCTAGAGGGTGAAAAAGGCAACGACTTGATCCGCTACGATGAAAAAACTCGCACCCTCTTCGTGAGCGTGCACGACCTGCTCAGCACCCCTCTTGTTCCGGTTACCCGGGAAGGGCTTGGAGGGGCCTTGCGCATGCGGGCAGGCTCCCTGGTGCATACGGACACCCAAGGGGACGAATCGCCGGATCAGGTCAGGACCGAGGTGTCCGTTTCCGAATCATTTCTCCATCGCAACCTGACGGTTCGCCTCGAAGGGCGCATTGACCGGGTTCGTCAATCCCCCGCCATCGTCGGTGTTGAGGTCGAAGAGATCAAATCGCTCCTTCTTCCCGGCGTTGGCGTTCAAGCCTGGGCACTCGATCCGGCCCACGCCGAACAGGTCCTGTTTTACGCCCTGTTGCTTCACCGGGCTGACACCCCGATCCGGGCCTGTCGCGTCATCTACATCGAGGCGACCGATGGCACAACGAGAGCCTTCGACGTGCCCTTCGAGCCCGAACACGTGAGTCGACTGGTGCTGGATCGACTTGATGTGCTGATCGACGAAGTCGAACAGGATGCCGAGCACCGGCGGCGGCGCCGGGCCTTGGCCGGCACCATGCCTTTTCCCCATGCGGGCCTGCGCGAATCCCAGCGCGTTCTCGTTTACGACATCGGCACGGCATGCGCAGCCGGCCGCACCATGATGTGTTCCGCACCCACGGGAATCGGGAAAACCGCCGCCGCTTTATTCCCCGTGGTAAAGCATGCCCTGGAAACCGATGGCCTCGTCTTTTTCCTGACCTCCCGCATTTCCCAACAGGAACTGGCCCTGCGCACCTTGGCCGCCATGCTTCCACCCCACGGCGGAGCCCTGGCGGTCCAGATTACCGCCAAAGAGCGGTCCTGCCCCTTCCCCGACTGGCAATGCGTCGCGGGGCGCTGCCCGCAAATTGACAATTTTCATGCGCGCCTGATCGCCTCCGGCTTGGAAGACAAGCTGATTCACAAGGCTGTACTGACAGGCGAAGTCATCACGCAGGCCGCGCTCGAAGCCGACCTGTGTCCCTTCGAAACCACCCTTGCCCTGGCACGAAAGGCGACCGTCATCGTGGCGGACTACAACTATGTCTTCCATCCTGGCGTAACCCTGAAAATGCTGATGGAAATCCGCGACCGGCCGATTGATCTGATTGTGGACGAAGCGCATAACCTCCCGTCCCGGGTTGCGGATTTTTATTCGCCCAAACTCGACGTTGCCGCAATGGACCGCATCGCCACGGTATGCCTGGGAACCGATTCTGAAGCCTTGCGGGATGCCGGAAAAATGCTGGACTCCATCTGCCGGCATCAACGGGCGGCGTGGGGCGGCATGCGGGAAGAAAACGGTGAAATCCTCTCGTTCACCGCGGAGATCGATCGCTGTTATTTCAAGGATATCCAAGCCAGCCTTGACACCTGCCTCACCAGTTGCTTTCTCGCCCTGGCCGGACGACCTCCCCTTTTCCCGCGCGAACAACTCCGCCGGGGTGACGGCGGCCGACTCAGCCAGGACCCTCTCCTGGAAACACTGTTCACGTTACGCACGTTTTGCTCGTGCGCGGCCTGTGACCCAGCCCTGTTCGCCTCATTGTGGGAGAAAGATGGTCTTCGATTGCTCTGCCTCAACCCGGCCGTATTCATTCTTCAACAATCGAACCGCTTCGCTTTCACCCTCTATATGAGCGCCACCCTGACCCCATTTGCCTATTACGCCCGCATGCTAGGCGTGGAGCCCAACGTCTCGGTCACCGTTGAACTGGCATCCCCGTTCCCCCGTGAAAACCGGCTTATCCTGGCCGTGCCCACCGTGGACACCTCTTTTCGCGCCCGCGACCGGGACGCCGCCGCCATTGCCTCAATCATCACGCAAACCATCCAGCTTCGAAAAGGGAATTACCTGGCGTTTTTCACAAGCTTCACGTTCCGGGACTTGGTGGCGAGTCGATTCCCAGCCGGGGATTTCGACGTGATTATCCAAAAGCCCGCCATGAAAACCGAAACCGTACTTAAGCGACTGAAGGAAAACACCAACGGCACCGTCATCCTATGTGGCGTGCAAGGCGGTGTGTTCGCCGAAGGGGTCGATTATCCCGGCCATCTGGCTATCGGAGCTTTTATCGTAGGCCCCGGCCTCCCCATGGTCTGCCCGGAGTTAAAACTTCTCGAACACTATTACGAATCACACGATGGGAAAGGCAAGGGCTTCGAGCTGGCCTATGTGACCCCAGGCGTGGTCCGCGCTGTTCAGGCGGGCGGGCGGGTCATCCGCTCGGAAACCGACCGCGGCTTCGTGATGCTGCTCGGCAAGCGATTCCAGTCCAAGCTTTACCGGGAAAAACTGCCGGAATACTGGCGACACGAACTGCTTGAAACGGAAGATCCTGTCGCCCGGGTGAACGAGTTTTGGAGTCAACCGCAGACGCGTTGAGCCTCACGCCGTTGCAAGTGCTTTTCGCTCAAACCAAACAGCCAGCTTGCGGTGGAACAAACCCTCTCGCACATGGTGATTATCAAGGGAAAACCGCACCGTATAGGTCAGTCCCCGCGCAGAATCAGAAGCCGTAAACTGGCCATTCACCTGGTGTCGATTCCACCCGTACTCGGAAAGCCCGGCCCACTCCAGGGGCCAAACCAGGAAAACGGGCAGAAGCTCGGCGTCGATGACCTCCTCGGGCAGCTCCCGACTGCAAACCGTTCGGAGGCCCGATGTCACGCTGGCGCGGACAATGGGCGGAGGCCCGATCAGCTCCAACTCCTGCGTTAACTCCTGCATGGTGTCGTCCATCTCGTCGTCGTCTTCCAGGCTCGCCAACTCCTCTGAAAAAAGGCGCGCCGTATCCAGCATGTCGGGAACCAGAAGATCATCGCACGCACCTTCTACCGTAAAACCATCGGCGCCGTGAAAATCCTCAACCACTTCGTCCAAAAGGACCGACCAGAATTTCACGGCTGAATTGTCATAATTAACCCCCGCCACGTTCCACGAGGACGCGCCTACTGGCGCCAGTGACTCTCCCGAAGCGGTGCTACTTAACAAGCGCGTCATACCATACCCTTTCGTACTCTTTCTATTATACAAAAGGCACGTGGTCTTTCACAAGGTTGAAGCGCCGTACTTCGCCAGGGCGGTTCAATCGGCGCGTCAGCCCGCACGCATCAAGCCGCACTTGCCGGAATACAGGATGCCTGCCATAATAAAAACACTTAGAACAAAGGAATCACAATGACCTCTCGCGACCGGGTTCGTGCCGCATTACAACATCGCGAAGCAGACCGTATCCCCGTTGACTTTGGAGCCTGCGCCACCACCGGCATCCACGTCGGCGTCGTCTACCAGCTTCGCCAGGCCTACGGATTAGACACGCCCGGCACCCCGGTTAAAGTCACGGAACCCTACCAGATGCTGGGAGAAATCGCCCCTGACCTGATGGACTGCCTCGGCATTGACGTGGTCGGCTTGAGCGGCCCGCGTAACCTGTTCGGATTCGCCAACGAGGGATGGAAGGAGTGGCGGTTGAACGACGGCACACCCGTTCTCGTCCCCCGCCTGTTCAACATTGCTACCGAGCCCAACGGAGATGTGCTCCAGTATCCGGAGGGTGACAAAACAGCGCCACCCAGCGGTCGCATGCCGGCCGGCGGCTTCTATTTCGACTCGCTTATCCGCCAGCCGCCGATTGACGACGATCATCTGGACCCGAACAATAATCTCGAAGAATTCACGCCCATCACCGATGCCGACCTGAATCACTTTGCCGGCGAAGCCGACCGCCTTTACAAAACTACCGACAAGGCGATCCTGGCGAATTTTGGCGGCACCGCTTTCGGAGATATTGCGCTGGTGCCCGCTCCGTTCCTGAAAAACCCAAAAGGTATACGTGATATTGAAGAGTGGTATGTCAGCACCGTCTCCCGGCAAGACTATGTTCATGCCGTTTTCTCAAAACAGTGCGAAACGGGCATCGCAAATCTCGCTCGTATCCACGACAAGGTGGGTAACAAAATTGAAGCTGTATTCACCACCGGCGCGGATTTCGGAACGCAAAACGGCCCTTTTCTATCCACACCGCTATACCGTTCGCTCTTCATGCCCTATCATAAAGCCGTAAACGACTGGATTCACGCCCATACGACCTGGAAGGCGTTCATCCATTCCTGCGGATCCATCCAGGCGCTGATTCCCGATTTCATTGAAGCCGGCTTCGACATACTCAATCCCGTCCAATGCTCGGCCATGGGCATGGAACCCCAGGCATTAAAATCCAGTTTTGGAGCACAGCTTGTCTTTTGGGGTGGCGGCGTGGACACCCAGAAGACCCTGCCGTTTGGCACTCCCGAAGCCGTGGCTCGCGAAGTGGAATCCCGGATCAGGATTTTTGGCCGTAACGGCGGATTTGTTTATAACGCCATTCACAACATTCAGGCCAAGACACCCACGGCCAACCTCATGGCCATGTTCGACACGCTTCGCAAAACCGGAATCGGCTAAATTCCTTCGCCTGAGGCACAGCAACAGGAATCGACATCATGTGGATCTTCTTGATTTTGGCCTCCGCGGTGGGGCTTGGCCTCTACGATGTCGCCAAAAAACATAGCGTTCAAAATAATGCCGTGATGCCCGTACTCTGGCTGGCTACGGCGATTGGCTCAGCAGCCTTCGTCGCCGCCACGATGCTGAGCGGTCAAGGGAGTCTGGTCCTGACGCTCACCCGGCATGAATTCAACTTGATTCTGCTGAAAACACTTCTGGTGTCAGGATCCTGGATTTTGGCGTATTACGCCATGCGGGCGTTACCCATCTCGATCATGTCCCCGATCCGGGCCAGCGCCCCCCTCTGGACTCTGGCCGGCGCCATTCTTCTTTTTGGGGAACGACCGACTGGAGCGCAGGCCGGGGGCATGCTCCTGGTCGTGGCCGGATACGGCCTTTTTTCCGTCCTCGGAAAAAAGGAAGGCATCCATTTTGGGCGTCACGCTGGCGTTTTACAGGCCTTTTCCGCCACTCTGCTTGGCGCGGCATCCGCATTATTCGACAAATACCTCCTTCAAACCTGCAAAATCCCACGCGAGACGGTCCAGTTCTGGTTTTGCGTGGACTTGGTCGTTGTCCTCGGAATCGCCATTCTCCTTCAACGCACATCGGGCCTGACGCGCACGTCATTTCAATGGCGATGGAGCATTCCGGCAGTTGGATTACTCCTGGTGGGTGCGGACTGGTTGTATTTCAAGGCGCTCAGCGAACCCGGCGTTCCCATCTCCATCGTCTCCCTGATTCGGCGATCCAATGTGGTATTGGCGTTCGCCGTGGGAGCGGCCCTTTTCAAGGATGAAAACATCAAAGCCAAAACCATCGCCTTGATAACCGTCCTGGGCGGTGTGGCCATCCTGTGCCTGAGCAGTTAATGGGCGCAGGCCTGCTATAGGGTGCCCACGAGCAACGTACCAAAGGATACAACGGGTGTCGTCTCACGATAGTCCTCCACCATCGCCTTGACTTCCCGCATGGCCGTCTTCAAGTCCTCATACACGGCGGCATCGTTAACCAGTTTCCCGATCGTCCCTTCGCCCTTGTCGATTTTTTCAGCCGTTGACTTAAGCGAGGCTACCGCATCCCTGAGATCCTGGTAGATGGTTTCATCGGGCGAGAGGAGTTTCCCAACTAAGCCGTCGCCCTTTTCAAGCCGTTCGGTGATTTTCTTGACCGAGGCCACCGACGATTGAAGGTCCTGATAGATCGTGTCGTCCTTGCTCATCAGGCGTCCTAGCGTACCTTCACCTTTCTCAAGACGGTCGGAAATGGACTTCAAGGAAGCCACCGTCGCCGCTAAATTGGTATACAGCGTGTCATCGCTGGACAAAAGCTTTCCAAGCGTCCCCTCATTGCGCTCGATGCGTCCGGCCACTTCCCGGACCTGCGTTGAAAGCGCCTTGAAATCATCGGCCATGGAGGTGTCATTGAGAAGTCGACCCAACAGGCCCTCGCCCGTGTTGATCTTCTGCGTGATCTCCCGGAGAGAACGGGCGGAGTCACTGACGTTTTCCATCACCTTCCCTTCATTTAGGGTCCGGCGGATATCGGCCACCACCTGCGAGGCCTCATCGATCAGATCCGTGGGAGCCCCGCCCCTTAACCGGGTCCCGGCGGCAAGATGCGGGGTGTTCGTGGTGCCTAAGTCGATTTGCAACGCCTTTCCGCCCAGCATGGATGTGGAGACAATTTTGATTTTGTAATCCGCATGAATCGGGAGATCATCATTCAGGGAGCAAGTCACTTTGACCCCGTCCCGCTTGAGGTCGAGCTTCTTCACCTTGCCAACCGGCATGCCACGCACCACGACATTATCGCCTTCCCGAAGCGTGCTGATTTCACTGAATATAACCTCAACGGGATATTGCTTTCGAAAGATATTCTCCCGAGTCAACATGATGGTGAAGGCCCCCAGCATGAGAAAAACAATAAACACAAACGCCCCAACCACCAACTCCAGGCGAACTTCCGTCAAACGCTGTCTGGCCATATATTACCTCATGCTTCCCAACCACCCCGACGGGTGATGTATTGTGCCTCAAGAAACTCCTTCACATCCGGATGTTCCGACCGGATAAAATCGGGCGGCGACGCGATCTCCACAAACCGGCCACCCGCAATCATGGCAATACGGGTGGCAATCCCGAGCGCGCTATGCATATCATGGGTCACCACCACACTGGTGACACCCAGCTTGACACGCATGTCATCGATCAGCCGATCGATCGAGCGGGAAATGACAGGATCCAATCCTGACGTCGGCTCGTCATACAGGATGATTTCGGGCTTCATCACAATGGCACGGGCCAATCCGGCCCGTTTGCGCATTCCACCCGAAATTTCGTCCGGAAACTTTGTGGCGGCGGAAGCCAGTTCAACCAGATCCAGGCATTCCGCCACCCGCACCTCAATCTCCTCTTCGGTCATCGCGGTGCGCTCCCGAAGCGGCAAGGCGACGTTTTCGAATACCGACAGCCACGCCAGAAGGGCGCCATTTTGAAACAGCACGCCAAAGCGGTCTCGAATGCGGGGCATCTCTTTGTCGGACGCCTCGTTGATGCAGTCGTCGCCCACAAAAATACGCCCCGAATCCGGCGTCAACAGGCGAATCATGTGCTTAAGCGTCACGCTCTTCCCCATGCCCGACGAGCCCACAATCACGAAAGTCTCCCCCTTGTGGATCGTCAGATCCACCCGGTCGAGTACCTGCTGGGCACCAAACGCTTTGCACACTTTTTCGAAACGGATCATACGTAAAACAGCCGCGTGATAAAATACCCCACAACCAGGATAACCAGAAATGAAACGATAACCGTCCGGCGGGTTGCATTCCCCACGCCAACCGCACCCTTGGTGGTGGCGAACCCCTGGTGACACGCCATGGTGGCAATGACCAGCCCGAAGCACAGCGCCTTTAACATGCCCACATACAGGTCCTTGTTGTCGGCGAATCGCGTGGCATTATCCAAATAGGCCGTCCATGAGACCCCGAGCTGGGTGACCCCCACCAATCCGCCGCCCAGCACGCCCATCACCGTCGAATAGAAAGAAAGCAGGGGCGTCATCACCGCCAGCGCCACCAGCCGGGGCATCACAAGGAAGCGGATCGGATCAATGGACATCACCTCTAGCGCCGCCACCTCCTCTGAAATGGTCATGGTCCCGATCTGGGCGGCAATCGATGAGCCCACGCTGGCCGCCAGGATCAGCGCCGTCATAAAGGGGCCCATCTCCCGCAACATGGAAACCATGACCGCGGTGCCGATGTTCACTTCCTGAGAGAACCGGCGCAAGGTCAACCCGGTCTGCAACGCCAAGATCATGCCCGTAAACCCGGCTACCACGGTTACCACAGGAAGACTCTTCAGCCCCGCAATGTAAAGCTGGCGCACGGCGGCATCCCGGGATCGACGAACAGCCAGGAAACGCATCGCCGCCAGACCGGCCAGCATCAGCAGCGTGGCTTGACCGACTTCATATAACACCTCAAGAAAAGACCGCCCCAACCCGTGAACAAAACTATCCGGGGGAGTCGTGAATTTTGGCTCTCTAAGGACTGTCCGCATTATTCAAACCGCATAAAGTATAAAAATCGCCATCGTCTCACTCCGGCCTCCCGCTCATACCTGATTAACCCCTTGAGCACATCCCACCGTTTCTCGGTATTATCCGTGGTGCCGCCCCAAGACACAAGCGGAAACACGGAGGTGTTCACCTCCCCTTTCATCCGAGTTCGTCGAAACAGGCCCCAAAGCAATTCATCCACACTCGCATCCCCTTTCCGCTCGTGCGAGTAAAGCGTCCAAAACGGCGCATAAAGCCGCTCGACCGCATCGACGGAAGCCGCAGGCCAGAGTTCCAGCATATGAAATTGCATCGCATCCTGACTCCGCTGATAAGTAGCCAGGGGCCAGATTCGGACATGCCGTTCGATCACCGTGGGACTGTCTTTCCCCGAACCTGCTTCAACCTGACGCTCATGATAATAAAAGGGCACAAACCAACGCCTCGTGAGCGTCACAGGCGGCCGTTCGACACGTTCATAGGCCCCCAGCGGCCACAGGATAAAGCGCTTTTCAAAATGGGGCCGATTCCGGACGCCCCACAGCGGCCAAACATAGGTTAACTCATCCTCGCCACCCCGCTTGATCTGCACAATCGGCCAGGGCGCCATGATCTCGCGTTTATCCCCCGCGCGGGTATATCGAAACAGGGGGGGGAGCGCCATCCAAGACTGCTGATTGTCGAGATTAACCCGCCCGAAGAGCGGGAAAAGCATAAAGGAATACCCCTCATGCTGAGGCGCGCGGTAGTGGGCTTCATTCCACAGCGGCCACAAAATGAACCGCCGGCGAATACCGGGTTCCCGCGCCTGGCCGTAGAGCGGGAAAACACGAAACCGGGCTTCGTCCTTGGCTCGTGTCCAGGAGATGATGGGGAAAAACAGGTTCCACGTATTCAAATCACCCTGGCGCGAATGCGAATACAAGGGAAACATAACAAAATCGATCTCATCCCACCCGGCAAACTCTTCCAAATGGCCGCCAAGCGGAAACACCGCACCGTAATTGGTGCCCTCGGCGGTCCTGCCCATCGCCAGAACCGGGAAGGCGATCAGGCTCCATTGGGACGTGGCGCTTTGGACATCCGCGTCGCGCCCCCATATCAGCAGGGCCGAATTCCAACTGCGATCATTCCCCCACCGTTTCGAGGTCAACAGAGGCCACAGCACATGGGTCGTCGACGTTTGGGCCGCCGGATCGCGAACCGCGGCAGCCACGGGACGAAGCGCACAGAACGTGCGACCGCTGGACGCCTGAACACGCTCGGCAACTGGACCCGCAATCCGAATCCGGGTCGAGCCAGGAGCCAGAGGCGAAGCCGTCCGGGAAATGAACAGGCCGGCCTCAAATACCGGCGACACCGACCGGGATGCGGCGGCCGGAAAGGCGCCAACCAGCGTCAGGACGCAGACCGCTTGCCACAAGATGAGCTGAACGCGTTTCATGTTTTTCGATAATCCCGGATAACCTGATCCCGGCCGAAAATTTCGGCTATCAAGGCCGCACGAATCCACATCCCATTCCGCATTTGACGCCAATACATGGCGCGCGGATCCCGATCCACCTCGACGGCTATTTCCTGGCGACGCGGAAAAGGATGCAAAAGCACGGCATCCGCTCGCATCCGCTGGAGATGTTCAACACGGAAGCTAAACCGCTCAATGTTGGCAAGCGGCTTTTGCCCGGGCTGATCCCACTCATCCTGGATGCGCGTCATATATATGGCGTCCGCCCCGGGGATAGCGCTTTCAAAGTCATCGCTGACCTCATAATCCACCCCAGCCCGCTTGAGCAAATCCAGAATATCAGGAGCGACTTGAAGCGAAGGCGGCGCCACAAACCGCTGACGGACACCGCGGTAGTTGGCAAGCAACCAGGCCAGCGACCGAACCGTACGGCCGCGAAGCAAGTCGCCGACAAACACGATGGTCTTCCCATCAATGCCACCGCGATTTTCAAAACTGCGCTGGAGCGTATAAATGTCCAACAACGCCTGCGTAGGATGTTGGTCCTTGCCCGATCCGGCGTTGATAATCGGCACAGGCCGGTCCGAATGCGCAAAAACCCAGGCCATTTTCTCAGCCAACCCACCCAGGTTTTCCCGCATCACCAGCATATCGTAATACGAGCTGAACGTCCGGACGGAATCTTCCCGCGACTCACCCTTGACCTCGGACGAGGTGGCCGTATCACGAACCTCGCCCACCGGCATGCCCAGGATCTGACAGGCCGCGGTGAAGGAGAGGAACGTACGACTGCTGGGCTGGGTGAAATAGAGCATAGCCCGCTTGTGAGGAAGTTGGCGCGCCAGGAACGCCATCCCGTCTTCAGTTTTTGCAACACGCCGAATCGCCGTGGCCAGCGTGCCCAGTTCTTCCAACCGGGCACGATCAAACTGCTGGGCCACAATGACATTGTAAGGCCGGCCGTCGAGATCGAAGTAGGACGCCTTCTCGGTGACGCTAAGCGCATGAAAGGCATCCCACCCCATCGCAGACAAATCAAACTGCTTCATGACACGCCCCCTTCCGACGTCAACGTGGCCACCATGATCGCCTTGATCGTATGCATCCGATTCTCAGCCTGATCAAACACCCTCGAAAACGGACCTTCAAACACCTCATCCGACACTTCCAGCGCTCCAGAGGTGGCGGTGACCTCCGTTTTATCGTCATGATAGGCCGGCAGGCAGTGAAGAAACAACAGGTCGCCGGATTTAACACGTCCGGTAGCCTCAAGCAAGGCCTGATTGACCTGATAGGCCTTGAGCAGTTTCACCCGTTCTGCAAATTTGGTCTCCTCGCCCATTGAAACCCACACATCCGTGTACAGAACGTGAGCGCCGTCCACGGCACGGCGGGGGTCATGAATGACCTCAACCGTGCCGCCGAACCGGGCCTGAAGACGGGCCTGCTCAACAAGCTCGGAAGACGGGGCTAACTCCTTCGGCGTACAGTTAACGAATCGCATGCCGCTGCGCGAACACCCAAACATAAGCGAGTTAACCATGTTATTGCGCCCGTCGCCGACATAAACGAATGTGAGGCCGGAAAGGCGTCCAAAGCGCTCCTTGACCGTCATCAAATCCGCAAACACTTGCGTGGGATGCCAGTCATCCGTAAGCGCGTTCCAAACCGGAATGCCCGAGCGGGCCGCCAGCTGGCTCACCGTCTCCTGCTTAAACCCCCGGAAGGCAATGCCATCGAAAAAACGACCCAGTACACGGGCCGTATCCGCCACGGTTTCCTTCTTGCCAAAATGGATATCGTTCACGCCAAGATATTCCGCGGTGGCGCCTTCGTCGGAGGCCGCAACCACAAAGGCACAGCGGGTTCGGGTTGAGGATTTCTCAAAAATCAAGGCAATGTTCTTGCCGTCCAGCAAATGTCCCCGGACTCCGGATTTCTTCTTGCGCTTAAGCTGCTCGGCTAAATCCAGAATGTAAGAAAACTCCATGTCGGAAAGATCTGTCAGCGTCAACAGACTCCGCCCTTTAAGCGTCACTCGCGTCTCCATTGAACTGCCTCCGCTTATGAATTGATCCAGGTGGAAATGGCCTCGAATGTCATCGGACGGCCGGCGATAAAGGCCCTGATGGGCTTCACCGCCTTATCCCTATAATAACCCGCCAAATCCGATCCCTCGGACCAGGGCACGGATTCATCCGGCCACTCACCCCGTTTCAACAGGGCGAGAAGTGCGCCGTAGCTGGCGTCATTCCGCACCCGGAAAAAACGGACCTTGGCCGCATTGGCGTATTCGCAATCCTTGCTGGAGTCACCGCAGAACAGCACCGTTCGATACCCTTTTGCGAGGATTTCCTGAAGAATCTGCCCCTTATCGGCGCCCCCCGTGCGGTTCGACCCGAAAATGCCTTTAAACACGGATAGATCGAACGCATGTTTGGCCAAATCGCCGTCCAGGATATCCTGAAGGACACCCGAGGCAATAAACAGGTCATGCGTTTTCGCGAGCTCCGCAAGCGTTTCCCGCACACTGGGAAAAGGCCGCCAGAAGAGCCGGGCGGCAACATCGTTCAAAGCGGAATAGACCTCGTTATATCGGTTCTGAACCGCCCCGTAAGCCGCCAGATGCGCCGCATCCGCCTTTAACGCAACGGGGGTCTCGACGGCATACGGGATCCCGTTGAGCACCGCGTTGACGATCGCCGACAACTGCTGGAAACGCGGGGATCCCATATAATTCATGTAGGCCTTGACCATGAGCGGCAGGTGCCGGTCCAAGTCAGCGGGCGGCACCACATCCGCGAATCCCTGTTCCACGCACGCCACATAGGAGGCATATAAAATATGAACGCCCTTGTCCCAGCCGCCACGAATCAAGGTGCCGTCGAAATCAAAGGCTATCGCCGTCGTTCTCATCACGACATCCCCCTTAAGGCAATAACAGGTCGCGGTCCGTCCGCATCACCCGCAAGACAGCGCGTTCGCAGGCCGGCGTCAACGGGTAGCGCAGCAGATTATGCCACGTGCTGAAGATTCCAAGCTCGACCAGGAGGCGCTTCTCGCCCGCCAGCCAGCAAGAAATCTTTTTGCCTCCATACACGGCATACATCATCTGGTTCATCTTCTTCTGAAGCCGATCCGCCAGGGGCCCGTCGTCTTTGCGGGCCGCCTCGACAATCAGCCTGGCCAGATAGCCGTTGAATACGCCGCCACCCAGCAGGACGCCATCATAGCCGGCCTTGATATACGCCACACAGTTGAATTCGTCCCCGTTGAGAATGCGAAGGTCGCGTCGTTTCCGGCGAATCGCCGCGAAATAGTCGCGGCGCTCGGGATCGCCGCTGCTGTCTTTCAGCATCACCACCTTCTTCTCCAGCATGATCGCCTTGAGCGCTTTCATCGGCACGGCGACAGCGCTGTTCTTGCCGCGGTCGTAAATCCCCACCGGCAAGGGACACGCACGGATGGCGTCCACGTAAAGGTCCCGCACATTCTCCGGGGTCGCGTTAAGCAAAAATGAAGGCGGTGCGATAATGGCCGCATCGGCGCCATCCTCCTTGGCGGCTTTCATGTTGGCCACGATCCGGCAGGTTGAATTGTCCGAAACCTGCGCCGTAACCGGAAGCCGCCCCCTCGCCGCCGCCACCACGGACCGGACCATCAACCGCCTCTGGCTGTCGGTCATCCACGGCCCCTCGCCATTGGTTCCACCCACGAACAACCCTCTCACGCCCAGCCGAAGATGGTGCTCCACCATGCGTTTGACGGAGGGCACATCCAGCTCGCCGGCCCGGGTGAAGGGAGTGGGGACCGCTGACCAGACATCCCGGACATCGTTCAATTCGAAATTCATCGCCGTGCCTCTTCCGTTTGAACACCATCAAGAACCGTTCGAACCACCTCGGCCTGCGTCAGGGCTCCCGTATCAATCACACGCGCTCCCGGCGGCACCGCAAGGGGCGCCTCCCGGCGAGCCCTGTCAAACGCATCACGGCGTTTCAACGCCTCGAGAACGCCGTCCAGGCCCGCCCCCGCCCCATCGCCCGTCTGTTCCCCGAGCCGGCGCTTCGCGCGCACAGACGGATCCGCATCCAGGTAAAACTTGTGCCGGGCCTCCGGAAACACCACGGACCCGATGTCCCGGCCGTCCATGACCACCCCGCCCCATTCCGGCGTCTGCCGGAAGGCCCGGTTGGCCCATTCCCGTACCGCCGGAATGGCCGCCACCGCGCTGACCGCGGCCGCCACCGCCGGAGAACGGATTTCCGGGCCAGGTTCCCGGCCGGCCAGACGAAACAGGAAAGCGTGCTCGCCGGGCAACCATTCCAGAGTCAGCGCCGCCAGCACCCGCGTCACGCCCACCATGTCGTCCGGCTTGACGCCCGCCTCCAGAACCTGCCAGGTAATCGCCCGGTAAAGAGCGCCGGAATCCACATGGCGATATCCCAGCGCAGCCGCCACACCCCGCGCCACCGTGGATTTTCCGGAAGCCGACGGCCCGTCGATGGTGATGATCAACCCCCTCATGGACGCCCTTTTCGCACCGGACAACCCAGAACCTTGAGAAGCGCCTTCATGCAATGTGCATTCTCGGAAGCCGTGCCTACGGTCACCCGCACATAGTCCGGCAGACCATACCCGTCCATGGGCCGGACGATGACCTTCTCCAATTGAAGCGCCTTGAACACCTCGCGGCCCTGCCCGACCTTGACCAGAAAGAAATTCGCGGCGCTCGGAACGGTCTCAAGGCCGGCACGCCGACATTCCTTTTCGAAATAGGCCAACCCGTTGCGCACCATGCGACGGGTGCGAACCACAAAGGCATCATCATCCAGCGCGGCAATCGCCGCCGCCTGGGCCATGGCGTTGACGTTGAACGGCTGGCGAACCCGGTGAAGCAAATCCGCACAGACTGGCGCCGCCACGGCATAACCGATGCGCAGGCCCGCAAGCCCGTAAGCCTTTGAAAAGGTGCGCAACAGAATCACCTTTCGGCCCTCCCGCACATAGCGGAGGGTGTCCGGCTGACGATCCGGCGCCATCAGTTCAATATACGCTTCGTCAAAAACCGTCACCACATGGTCCGGAACCTTGTCCATGAACGCGTCAATGGCCCGGGGCTCCACCACCGTCCCCGTAGGGTTGTTCGGGTTCGCAATAAACACCACGCGCGTCCGGGGTGTGATCGCCTTCAGCATCGCCCCCAGGTCGTGCGTAAAACCGTCTTTCATCATGGGGACGGCAATGGTCGAGGCCTCCTCGGCGGCCGCCACCAGCCGATACACCACAAAGGCCCGGTCGGCCATCACGAGATTCAGCCCTTTTCGAAGGAAAACGTGGGCGATCATTTCAATCAGCTCATTGCTGCCGGACCCGAGCACCAGGGAGTTCATGTCCGTGTTAAGCTTGCGGGCAAGGGCTTGCCGCAGGTAATAGCCCCCCCCGTCGGGATACCGGTGCATTTGAGCGGCACAGGCCACCATCGCCTTGACCGCTTTTGGCGAAGGGCCAAGCGCGTTCTCATTGGAGGCCAGTTTGGCGATCGACTCAATGTCGTCAAAGCCAAGCTCGCGCGCCACTTCCTCGATAGGCTTTCCCGGCTCGTATACCGAAAGACTCTTGATCCAGGGATTGGCTAAATAATCCGTTTTCATGATGCCACGCCTCCTTCCGGGGATGCCGTTTCGACCGTGGACGGTTCTTCGGCCACAGGCGGTTCGGGTTCTTCGGCTGCCGGCGCGTCAACCGAGGGCGCTTGGCGAGCCGCGGCTTCGGCCGCACGAGCGCGCCGAACCGTGTCCAGCCGCGCCAGTTCATCCAGTTTGGGCAATTCCGTAACGTCTTTCAGGCCGAAATGCTCAAGGAAGAGGTTCGTCGTACCATAAAGAAGCGGGCGCCCGGGAAGTTCGCTCCGCCCCATAATACGGACGAGCTGCGCCTCCATGAGGGTCTTGAGAATGTGGTCAATGCTGACCCCGCGGACCGCTTCAATATCCGCCTTGGTGATCGGCTGCTTGTAGGCAATAATCGCGAGCGTTTCCAGAGCCGGGCGGGACAAGCGCTGCCCGCGCCCCAGGTCCAGTAAATGCCGAAGCCACGGCCCGCAGTCCGAATCCGTCTGGAACACGAATCCATCGGGCCCTTCCACAACCGTGAACCCAATCTGAGCGCGGGCCGCATCCGCAGACAGCGCGTCCAACGCCTCCCGGACATCCCGATCCTTTAAGGAGGCGTAAGGCGCAAACAAGCCCCCTAATGTCTCCGCCACTTCCTCTATATTTTTCCGGATCTCGCGGGCCGTAAGGGGCTTTTTTGCCCCGAAAACCAGAGCCCCGATGATCTGTTTTAGTGCCGGAATGGCCGCTGTTTCAGAACCGTCCATGTCGTGCCTCGCCCTTATCGGCCGCTTGCTGGCGGACCGTCTTTTTTATCCGAATCCTGATCATCCTCACGTTCCGATTCATCATCCTCGTCGTCCTCGTCGTCATCCTCGTCGTCCTCGTCCTCATCATCATCGTCGTCCTCGTCCTCATCATCCTCGTCGTCGTCATCCTCGTCGTCATCTTCGTCGCCATCGCCCTCGTCTTCTTCATCCTTGTCATCGGGGGCCCCGGACGGATCTGACGGATCGGCCTCGTCAGACTGATCGACCTGATCCGCCTGATCGGAAACTTCTTCTTCCTCGCCCGGCGGCTCGACGACTTCTGCTTGAGGTGGCGCCTTCTTTCGGCGCGCGGGCCGGACCGCCGGCTGAATCTCGGGCTCCGGAATCGTCAACGGCATCTCAGAAGGATCAAAGGCTGCAATTTCAATGTCGCCAAACTCATCCGATTGCCGGACCCGGACCTGATGCAGGCGGATCAACTCCAGCAAAGCCAGGAAGGTGCAGGTGATCTCGTTACGCGTCGCCGCCTGTCCGAAAATGTCCGACAACATGAAGCGATGACCGGCGCGAGTGCGCGTCAAAAGGTCTTCAATCTTATCGGCCACCGTGAACGGATCGTCAACAATGGTGCCAAACTCAATGGCGCTGACGCGCTTCAGGGCGTCGTTGAGCGCAGAGATCAGGTCAAACAGGCTCACCTCGTCGAGCCCGAGGCCCGGCTCGGGCTCGAACGCCGGAGCCTCGCCGCCCTTGCTGAACATGTTGTCCCGCGCCTGAGCCAGCGAATCCAGATGCCGGGCGGCGTCTTTGAACTTTTTATATTCGAGGAGCTGGCGGACCAGGTCCCAGCGTGGGTCCTCTTCCTCGTCCTCCATCTCGGGACGTTCCTCCACCGGAAGCAACATCCGACTTTTGATCATCATGAGCGTCGCCGCCATCACGATAAACTCGCCGGCGATGTCGAGGTCGAGCATCTGCATCAAGCCCAAATATTCAACATACTGGGACGTGATGCGGTTGATCTCGATGTCGCAGATTTCGAGCTCGTCTTTCTTGATCAAATACAGGAGCAAATCCAAGGGGCCCTCGAACACCTCGAGGTCGACCTTGTAATCATCCTGCCCGGTTGCGGAACGACTTGTCACGCGGCTCTCCTCAATTAACACCCATCAAGTGGCGTACCCGGTCGAGTGTTTTGACGGCTTCCACGCGAGCTCGCTCCGCGCCTCGACGCAACACCGCATCCACATAATCCGGCTGGGCGGCCAGCTCGGCACGCTTAACCCGAAAAGGCTCAAACCGGGCCCAAAAAATCTCAAACAGGGCTTTCTTGGCCTCGCCATATCCCATCCCGCCCGCCCGGTACCGCGCGGCCAGGGCCTCGCGTTCCGACTCCGACGCAAACAGGGAGAACAGGGCAAACACGTTGCAGGTGTCCGGATTCTTCGAGGCCTCCAAAGGCGTGCTGTCCGTGACAATGGACATGATCCGTTTGCGCGTCTTCTTTTCGTCTCCGAAAATCTCAATCGTGTTGTCGTAGGACTTGGACATTTTATGGCCGTCAAGGCCCGGCACCACCGCCACCGAATCCTGAATAAACGGTTCGGGGACGGTAAAAACAGGCCCATATACATTGTTAAACCGGATCGCAATATCACGGGTCACTTCCAGGTGCTGCTTCTGATCCTTGCCGACCGGCACGAGGTTGGACTGGTAAGCCAAAATGTCCGCTGCCATCAAAACCGGGTAGGCAAACAACGCATGGGTTGGCAAAATGCCCTTGTCCACTTTGTCTTTATAAGAATGACATCGCTCCAGCAGGCCCATGGTGGTGACACAGGATAGATACCAGGTGAGCTCGCAGACTTCCGGGACATCGCTCTGGCGGAAAAAAACGGTCTTCTCGGGATCCAGACCGCACGCCAGAAAATCCAAGGCAACGTCGCGAGAGTGATCCCGGAGTTCCTGAGGATTTGATACAGTCGTCAAGGCGTGAAAATTGGCAATAAACAGATAGGCGTCCCCCTTCTGCTGCAATTCAAGCGCCGGCTTCATCATCCCGAAATAATTGCCCAGGTGCAACTTTCCAGAGGGCTGAATACCCGATAAAATTCTCATCCCCATGCTCCTTGCCAACGCGGATCATCCCGCATCACTTCAGGCTTCAAAAAATCGCTTAATCATACGCCACCCCTACCCAATCAAAAAGAAAAAAATACGATTCTTCACACCCGTATCGCGGCGTTGACACCCCTCTGAGCCTCTGCCATAATGATTCACTTGAACGCGTCAAAAAAAACTATCCTTTTTCTCGGCGACGGCATGGCCGACGAACCCTTGTCTGAACTGGGGAACCGGACTCCGCTTCAGGTCGCCTTTAAACCCCATATGGACGCCATCGCCCGGAACGGTCGCAGCGGCACGCTGCTGACGCTTCCCGAGGGATTCCCCACCTCCAGTGATGTGGCCAACATGTCCGTCCTGGGATGCGACTTGAAAACCGAAATGTGCGGGCGCGGCCCCCTCGAAGCGGGCAGCCAGGGAATATCGCTCGGCCCTCATGATGTCTGCTTTCGCGTCAACCTCGTATCCGTGAACTCCGAGGGCATCCTGACCGACTTTTCCGGCGGGCACATTTCGCAAGTCGACGCCGAGGCCGCCATCCATCTGCTCAACCGGGCGCTGGCCACTCCCAAAATCCGTTTTTACCCGGGCGTCAGCTACCGCAATCTGCTGGTTTTATCAGGCCCCGAATTCACTGCGGCTGTCCGTTGCGGCAAGCCGGACGACAATCACGGCAACCCGATTTCCCGCCATCTGCCGATGCCGGCTTCCCCGGATGGCGCCTATACCGCCAAGGTGCTGCACGACCTGATGACCGCGGCCGCCGAATTGCTCAAAGGCAAGCCGGCCAACCACATCTGGCCGTGGAGTGGCGGGAAATCCGGCGCCATGCGTAAAATCACCGACCGGTTCGGCATTTCTGCCGCGGTCATCTCGGCCGTGGATGTGATCAACGGCCTGGGCCGGTGCCTTGGCATGGAGGTCATCAAAGTCCCCGGGGCCACCGGCTATATCGACACGAATTACGAGGGCAAAGCCGATGCCGCCTTGGCTGCCATTCAAACCCATGACTTTGTTTTTGTGCACGTGGAAGCCATCGACGAGGTCAGTCACGCGCAGGATTTGAAGCTTAAAATCCGGACGATCGAGGAATTCGACAAGCGTTTGATCGGCCGGGTTATGTCCTCGGCAAACCCCGCCACCACGTTTGCGGTTCTGCCGGATCACCCCGTTCCCATCGCCACCGGCAAACACACCCGCACGCCGGTGCCCGTTTCCATCTGGAGCCAACACGAACAACCCGATGGAACGCCGGCATTCGATGAAGCGGCGTGTGCCCGTGGCTCATTAGGGGCTTTGAAGGGCGACGCCCTCATGCGCATACTCTTTGGCACGCCCCGCTCCTAGCGACACGCGTTCGGCCTCAATCCTCGACTCGCCCGTCTTTCATCCGGATGGTGCGCATGCAGGCGGCGGCCACCTCGGCGTTGTGGGTCACAATGACCAGCGTGCGTGACCGGGAGGCGGTGAGCTCAAAAAGATAGCGCAACACCAACGCGCCTGTTTTGCTGTCCAGGCTGCCCGTGGGTTCGTCGGCAAACAGGATTTCCGGGTCATTCATCAGCGATCGGGCCAAAGCCACGCGTTGCTGTTCGCCGCCTGACAACTCCAACGGAGTATGATTCCAACGCTCCTCCAGGCCAACGGCTTTCAGCAGCCTCAGGCCGGAGGCCCGGACCTCCGAGTTGAGGCGACCCACGGCCATGGCGGGCAACATCACATTCTCAAGCACGTCCAGTTCTGGCAAAAGGTGATACGACTGAAACACAAACCCGATCCGCTTGGCCCGCATCGCCGTACGGGTGGCCGACGGCATGCGGTAAACGTCCTGCTCCTGGATAAACACGCGGCCGCCGGTGGGGTTTTGAAGTCCGCCCAGAACATGCAAAAGCGTGCTCTTCCCCGCCCCGCTCGGGCCGACGATCGCCACCCGCTCTCCCGCGAAAATCGAAATCGAAACATCCTCAAGCACCGGCAACGTCTTGCCGGCGAGACGATAGGAAACCCCCACCCCCTCGGCACGAAGCAAACTGGCGGGCGACTGACTCATTCGTTCCTCAACGCTTCAACAGGGTCCAGGCGAGCCGCACGCCAGGCGGGAATAACACCCGCCAAGGTGCAGATGACGATTACCGACACGGCGACAACCGCGACATCCCCCAGCGTGGTTCGAGACGGGATCTCGCTTAAATGGTACAATTCCCGTGGCAAAAGCTCCATGCCGAAGGTATCTGAAATCCACCCCAAGAGATCATTCCGATAGCGCAGCACAAGCATCCCGAAGCCAACTCCAGCCGCCGTGCCCGCCACGCCCTGAGCGAACCCCAGCACGAAAAAGAGATTCATCACCCGGCGGGTGGGAAAACCAATGGCCTTCAGCAGCCCGATCTCGCGTGTTTTCTGAACCGCCAGCGTGATCAACGTGTTGGTGATGCCAAAGGCCGCTACGATGGCAATAAAAATGAGCAGGAAAAACATGATGTTTTTTTCCACCCGGAGCGCCCCAAACAATTGCTCGTTCTGCTCCATCCAGGTGGTGACCGAATAATCGAGGCCGAGCGCCTTGCGAATACGGCCGGCGGTCAGCCCGGCTTTCTGCGGGTCCATCGTCATCACATTAACGGCATGAACGCCCTCGACCAAGCCATGCACATCACGAGCGGTCTCCAAGGTGCAGACCAGGAAATGCATATCGTAATCGTACATGCCCACACGAAAGATTCCGCTCACCGTAAGCTCTTCGGGTAAGCGAATCTCGTCTCCACTTAAAAAGCTGGCGGGCGAATTGACGAGCAACTTGTCCCCGACCCGGATGCCCATCTGCTCCGCAAGATCCCGGCCGACGGTCACCTCCCCACGCTTAGAGGGGAAAGAACCCTCATTCATGCTGGTGGGAATCCGGCTGACCTTGGCCTCCAGGATCGGATCAACGCCCCGCAAAAGCGGCGTATACACGCTGCCCTTATGCCGGATCATCACGGGGCCCTGAATGTAAGGAGCCGCCGCCTTGACGCCCGGAACGGCTTCAAGGGGGCCAATCAACGCCGCCGGCTCGCGCACAATCCCCCCCTCGGCGCTGACCGTCACATGGGCGTTGAACCCGAGAATTTTGTCCTGCCACACATCGTCGAATCCCGTCATGACGGACAGGACAATGACCAATAACGCCACCCCCAGCAGAACGCCCAGAAGCGATAGACACGTGACCACCGAAAAATAAGAACGTTTCGGCTTCAAGTATTTAAGGGCGAGAAACAGGGAAAACGGCAAAGGGCTCATGCGTCCTTCCGGGGGCGGAGCTGGGGAAATAAAACAATATCGCGAATGGCATCCACGCCGTTCAGAATCATCGCCAAACGATCAATTCCCACGCCCATGCCGCCAGCCGGAGGCATGCCGTGCTCCAGGGCAACAAGGAAATCCTCATCAATCTTCTGGACATCCTGGCCCGCCTGGCGGGCGAATGATTCCCGCTGCCGCAACGGATCATTCATCTCCGTATAGGCAGGCGCCACTTCCTGGCCGCGAATAACCAGCTCAAACACATCCGCCGCAGTGGAATCGTCCTCGCACGGCTTGGCCAGCGGAACTAAAGACGCCGGAATGCGGGTGACAAACGTAGGCTGAATCAACGATTTCTCGATCAGCTTTTCATACACTTCATGCGTGATCAGCAAATGATCCCAGTGCGGTGCGATATCCAATCCGGCGCCTTCGGCCCGGGCCCGGGCGGACTCGACCGGCAGCTCAAACCAATCCGCACCCATCCGCTCACAAACCAAATCCCGATAGGTGGCTTCACGCCAGGGAAGCGTGAAGTCGATCATCGAGTCTCCCTCGCCCACCTTGAGACCGCCGAACACCTTGATGGCCACGCGGGTGATCAACCCCTCGATCAGGGCTTTCATGCGCTTCAAATCGGCGTAAGCCTCGTAAATCTCGAGCATCGTGAATTCGGGGTTATGCGTTCGGTCAAGCCCTTCGTTGCGGAAGTTCCGGTTCAGCTCAAAGACCTTGTCAAACCCGCCCACGAGCAGGCGTTTGAGGTAAAGTTCAGGCGCAATGCGCATGACCATATCCGTGGCCAACGCATTATACCGGGTCACAAAAGGACGCGCCGCAGCGCCGCCCGCCTGAGGCTGCATCATCGGCGTTTCCACCTCGAGGAACCCCTCCTCATGCAGGTAATCCCGGATTTCGCGAACCATGGCAATCCGGCGATTAAAGACCTCGCGAACCTCCGGGTTTGCAATCAGGTCAAGATACCGCTGGCGATAGCGCTGTTCCGTGTCGCGAAGCCCGTGCCATTTTTCAGGAAGCGGCAACAGGGTTTTCCCCAGCATTTCCCAGCGCGACACCTTCAACGTCTTTTCCCCGGTCCGCGTCACAAAAAAAGTACCCTCCACGCCAATATGATCCCCCACGTCCAGATAACAAAAAGCTTCATAGGCGGCGTCACCGACCCCGTTTTTCTGCACATAGATCTGGAAGCGACCGGTGCCGTCCGCCAGATTACAGAACGCGCTTTTGCCCATGTTTCGCACCTGAAGAAGCCGGCCCGCCAGGCGGACAGACTTGCCCTCCTCGAACCCGTCCGCCGCCTCGGCAATCCGGGTTCTGTCAAACGCCCGGCCAAAAGGCTTATAGCCCAGTTCTTCCAGTTTTTTCATATTGGCGAGACGTTGCTCGCGAAATTCATTCTGTTCCGGATCGGACATGTCAATCTCCCGTGAATCCCGACATTTTCATCATTCCCCCCCTCCGGTTCAATAAGAATCTGAGGAGATAAGAATCGGCGCATTGCGCCACAATAAATGTTACCGAAGCGGGAGGCATGGATTATGGTGCGGAAATCGAAGCAAGAGTACTTGCAAGCTATTCAAGCGCGTTATCGGGAGGCCGGGAGGGCATATAAGAAAAAATCCTCGATGAGTTCTGTTTGAGCTGCCATTACCACCGAAAACACGCCATTCGGTTGCTCAATCCACGGGCAAAGGCTCCCCGGCAGCGCTCCTTACACCTTCTTGCCTGTGTAGAGAAATCAAAACGTCGCGCTTACTTTGTAAAACCACCCCCGCCGTTAGGCGAGGATTAGGGTGCTTAATGATATGGCTTAATGATATGGCTTAATGATATTGACTTCACCTGACCATTGAACATAATTACAAATTTAAGAGTGGATAAATGGGTTTTATGGTGAAAAGTCGCGGGGAAATTAGGATTTTCAATATATTTCAGTGGTCACGACTTCGGTTGTCGGTTGGCTTGATATTAGTAGCCATTCTATCTTTCATTCTGTGGCTGGAGTTCCGGTTAATAACTCCGCATTCTGATGAAGGTGACACGTATCGTTATATCGCCAATGGTTTGAGCCTTCTGAACTCCCGCCATCCTTTTGTGGAAGCTCAATCCTACGATGAGTTTTCCAATCGTGCGGTCTCTCCGATCCGTATGGCATCCTACCCGAATCAACTGTACTCCCTTTCCATCGCCAGCTTGATCCGAAGCGTGTCTGCCTACGAAGGGCGGTTCGCCCTGTGGCCAATCTGGATCCCCAGCCTAGCGGCTACCGTTATTGGCTTCTGTTTTCTTTACCTGCTTTTCTGTCGTTTTCTGCCGGAACCTGATGCCTGGCTGGGCTTGGCGGTTCTTGGTTTTCACGTTTTACTCATGACCACTCTAGCCCGCCCGCTTTCCGACGCTGTCTGTTGGTGTTTTACCATGTCACTTTTCTGGCTTGCGATTTGCCGACCGGGCTCGACTTGGACACTCGGGGCCGTCTTCGGCGTGGCGCTTCTTTTCCGCCTACAAGTCATGATTATGTTTCCTTTCTTGCTGGTGTTAGCGCAGCCGTCCTCGTGTAGGCGGAAACTTTTGACCGCTAGCTTGAAGGCTGCTACGTCTATGGTCGCTGTGGTGTTGTTCTTCGAGGGTGGCTTGCGTTTGTATGTTGCCCTTCCACCGGGAACGTCCAGCGACAACGCTTTTGGGACTGCCACTTATTATGTGAGGGATTTATTGAAATTCATCGATCACTTCGGCAGCATTCCTCAGGCGCTTCAAAATTTCGGAGTCTCTCTGCTCGCGCTGTTCCGACCGATTGACCGTAGCGCCATCGGGCTGTCGCTCATTTTGTCTATGGCCGTATGGTGGGGGCGCAACGACACCCTCCTGCAAAAACAGGCTCGGATCATATGGCTGGCGGCTTTTACAGGCACCCTGCTCCCGCTCTTGACCTATGCGTCGGAAAACAACCCGGTAGCAGCTCCCCGGTATCAGATATATTCGATCCCTTTTTATGTACTCGTCGCCTTGTTCAGCCTAAACCGCCTTCAACTACTTTTTCGGAAGCGGACGATTTTCTTCGCCTTAAAGAGCATTCTAGTTGTATTAACCATGACCGGGTGTGTGGTCTTTGCTCCGCCATTGGCGCTCCGCTCAAAACTGGTTTATGGGAGCATGCGGAATGTCTACACCACTTGTGAGCGCCTGCCCCAACTTCTGACCCAAAACGACCTTCCCCGGGATGGACGATATTTAGTCGGCACCACGCTGGCTGCCTTTCTACCCGACAGCCAGCAGGTGAGCCACCCGACCCTCGCCAAGTTCAAGAAGGGTCAACGCAATCACGAACTGGATGGACTTATCATCAAACGCCAAAAGGACTGGAGCACCATCGGATCCGTCATCGAAGATGATCGGGGAGTGCGGTTCTTACGCGTCTACTCAGGCGGCGATGGTGACTGGTTGATCTACAAACGGGAGCCCTTTCCCAAGTATACCACTTGCGAGGACCTATCGACAAATGGGGTAGCAGCTTGGACTTGCGAAGAGTTGTCAACTAAAACTATAGCCGTTGGCTTGCCTGATGATAAACTGACGCAACCTGCCAAGCGGTTTACGATCCTTTTGCCGTCACCAACTGGATTAGCGCTGGATTCTGCCCCCGACCCAACTATCAATATAGCGGCTAGCGCCAACTCAACCCCCTACTTGCAGTTCGAACAGCAGCGAATAAGTGTGAGCGCGGATGTCGGATGGACGGCAAACGTTCGGGTCATTCGGACAGGGAGCGGAAGGGGTGCGGCTAGTGTTAACTACACCACCTTAAACGGAACCGCCATAGACGGGGGAATTGATTATAATAAGCGGCAAGGAACACTGACGTGGACGAGTGGGGACGTGTCGCCAAAATTGATCAGTATCCCAATTGTTAAGAATAGCAGAAGTGAACCGGAAGAATGGTTTACGATCACGCTTAGAGGTGCAACTGGCGTACCTTTGGGATCATCTAAGACCTGCAAGGTTATCATTTCGCCTAACGACTAGAACAACTCTTCGATGACTACCCGCCATCTCGGCTTTGAGCAAAAGACGGACGTGATCTTCCGGAGCGCCCCTCACCTGCAGCCCGGCCGGACCCACTGCACCGGGCTGCCGGAGCCAAAACTCCCTTCACTGGGCTGCGGGACCTCAATAAAAACAAAGTTTTTTTGAAACACGAATGAAATTCAGAAACGCGGCGCGGCACCCTTGGGACCGTGACGATCCGCGATTCCCTGAATCTGCCGAGCCGTTCGGTTGACTTTGCCAGTCCGAGTCCATTATAGTGAGCGCCTGACAATCGAAGGAAGGGTGGCTGAGTGGACGATAGCATCGGTCTTGAAAACCGACGCGCCGCAAGGCGCCGTGGGTTCGAATCCCACCCCTTCCGCCATATAAATAGGCCAGCGGCGGAGGCCTGTTGATTCAGGAGCGTGTATGGAGCCTGACGCCAGCGGCAAGATCATGACCGTTCTCGGCCCGGTGGGCCCGGAAGCCTTTGACCGGGTGCTGATGCACGAGCACCTGCACTGTGACTTTTTCGACGCGGCCAGCGGGTTGCCGGTCTGGGAGGAGAAGCCGTCCGCCGGGAGGCGGGACTATCTCATGGCCCATGCGATGCCTTTGTTGCGCGAGTGCCGCGAGAAACATGGCATGACCGCCTATCTGGATGTCACCATGCCGCCCTGGCGGGGCTGGCCGGAGCTTTACACGGAGGTCTCCCGGGCCAGCGGGGTGCACATCGTCATGAGTACCGGTTTTTACCGGGAGATGGAACTCGGGTACGACTGGGTGGACCGTCCGGAACGGCAGATCTGGCCCTTTGTCCGCGAGTCGCCGGAGGAGGCGCTGGCCGACATGTGCATAGGCGAACTCCGCTCCGGTATCCACGGCACGGGTGTGCGGGCCGGGGCCATCAAGCTCGGGGCGAGTCAGGCGCCGCTCACCGCAGCCGAGTTGAAATGCTTCCGGGCGGGGGCGCGGGCCCAGATCGCCACCGGTGCCCTTCTGACCACGCATTGCACGGCGCTTGGGGGCGAGTCCAGCCAGCTTGCCGTGCTCGACGCCATGGGCGTGGACCTGAACCGGGTCTGCATCGGGCATGTGGCCCAGCACATGACCGATCCGGCGCACCTTAAAACCCTCCTGGCGTGGATGCGCCGTGGCGCCAGTTTCCAGCCCACCAACCTGAACGCCTCCCAGCCCCAGTTCTACCGCCCCCTGGCGGAGGCCATCCACCGGGTCTTTGACGCCGGGCTGGGAGATCGCCTGGTGGTGAGCCTGGACCACGGCTATGGCGGAACCGGCAAAGGCTTTGCACCCGCCGATTACCTGCCGCCGCCGCCGTTCCTGTATTTCTTCCGCGAGGTGCTGCCCGCGCTTCGCGAATGGGGTTTAAGCGAGCCGGAGCTTGACGCCATGCTTCGGCTCAACCCGCGGCGGCTGCTGGCGTTGCCGTGAAACGGGCGAAGTGAAGGAGCGCTCCGTCAGCGGATGAAGATCAGGGATCCCCCTTTTTTCAGCATGGGAGCCCCGAGGTACGTGACGCCGTCCTGCAGGAAAATCCGCACCGGGCCGATGAGGCCGGGATCCGTCAGGTCGTTGGTCGACCAGGCCAGTTTGCCGGCGATGCGGAGGGTTTCCAGCTCGTTAGTGTGGTCGCCGGCCCACCGGAGCCCCCAGTAGACAGGCCGGAAGGCGGAGGGATTGAGGAACCGGTTGCTGATGATGCCGGAGTTGACACTCAGGGTGGCGTTGGCGGCCAGGTCGAGCCCCGCCGGAGCCCCCGCCACGGTGGTAAGGATGCGCCCCCGGTTGGCCGCGGTGGGGCCGGCGAGAAAGACGCTGTTGGTGACGGTGAAGACCGTGCCGGTCATGATCAGCGTGCCTCGCGTGGTGGTGTAAGCGGCGTTGGAGGAACCGACCAGAAGAACCCCGGCCACGGCCGGAATGGCAGGAAGGCGCATCTCCCCGTAGTTGAAGCCGATGCCCAGTTGGACCGATCCGTCTACATCCAGCAGGCCGTTTGTCACCCCGTTCAGGTCCAGGATCCCCCCGTTCACCGGGGTCGCCGACGAAACGGTGTTGGACCCGATCAGGAGGGTTCTCAGATGCGCCGTGAAGGTGCCCCCGGCGGTAAGGAGGCACTGTCCGGCGTGTGCGGTGTCGGAGACACCGATATAGGCCCGATTGGAGGAGTTTCCGACGCTCGTCACGAAGGCGGGCCCCAGGGTCAGGACGGAACCTTTGGTGTTGTTCCGGCCCCGGCCGACGACGATCTGGCCGCTGACCTCCAGCCGCCCGGTTGAGACGTTTGCCGCGTTCAATTGGCAATCGCAGCCCGTATTTCCATCCCGGCTTCCAATGACCAGATTGGTCAGGCAGGCGCTGATCGAGCCCGATCCCAGAGTCATGATGGAGGGGATGGCCGTATAGCCATCTGTGCCGATCTGCACGGTTCCGCGGGGGCCGTTCGTGGAGCCCAGCACGACGTCGACCTTGTCTCCGATCGTCAAGGTTCCTCCGCCACTGACGCCGATTTTCAGCACCCCGGCGATATCGAAGATTCCGCCGCCCGCCTGGCCTGCGTTAAAGGCGTGAGGCCCCGCAGGTGAAAGAGGCGTCGTTATCCCGCTTGCCGATGTCGATAGTGGCCCGCCTGCCAGGGGAGCCGAGGGTCATGTCCAGAGAGTCGGACAGTTTCAGCGCCCCTCCGTAGCCCCGGCCTTCATAACCGATGACAAGGGAGTCGGCGATATCGATCACGCCCGGTTCGGTGACATTGGAAAGATCGACAATGGCCTTGGAGTCGCCCGTCGTATGGTTGATGCGGACATTGATGGCCAGGGAACTCAGGAAGGCGTTAAAGGGGCCCGACGCCATCAGGTAGGACAGGTTGAAGGAAGGAGAGATCGCGGAATGGCGGCCGACGCGGAGAAGCGCCCGGTTGTTGGTGGAGAGGCCGATCTGGAGGCCGGCGTTGGGTGCGGAGGTCAGGACCGAATAGCCATACTCGCCGACGCCAATGTCGCACCGGCCGGTTACGACGAAACGCCTCCGCCCGGGGCGTTCCAAAGCAGATCGGCCGCGTGGATCCCGATCGGCAGCAAAATCCAGACGGCCAGGGAAAAGGAGGCGCTGCGGGAATTCATAACCACAAGTAAAGGATAAAACACCTGATAAAGCAACATTCGCACGACATCGAGTATTAAGGGTTTGACATGCCCTTTCCAATTATACAAATTACTAAACAAGAAACCCACACGGGACCTTCGTGACTCAATAACAATTGAGCTTTCATGGCACCTTAATCATTCGGTTGAAGGATTTATAAAACGGGACAGCTGTAGCACCATGCCCATGTGTGCAAAGGGCTGTAACGAGTGTGGTTTCGTGAGCGGGAGGAGGACTATGAGCGGTTCGGAGAAATATGCGTGGGTGCGGGTGACGGACCAGGCCGCTTTTCCACCCCGGGACGGCGCCGGGGCATTGGTCTACAAGGACGCGATGTGGCTCATCGGCGGCTGGAATCCCGCGGATAAGACCACCAACCCTATTCATTCTAACTGCAACAACGAGGTGTGGAACTCGCGGGACGGGAAGCAGTGGAGCCTGGTCAAGCCCAACACGCACCTGGATAACACCTTCGATCCCGCCTCTGACTGGGAGGCGCGGCATACGGCCGGCTACGTGGTGCACCGGGACAAGATGTGGATCGTCGGCGGCGATCCGCTGCTGGGTCATTACCAGTCCGACGTCTGGACTTCCACGGACGGCCGGAGTTGGACGCGGGTGACGGACGGGGTGCCTTGGGCGCCCCGGTGCCTCCATTACACGGTCGTGCACGACGGCAGGATCTGGGTGATGGGCGGCCAGCCTGTCACGAAGCGGATCCAGGGGCACGTCCCGGTTTGGACAGGACCGGTCATCGAGGCTCACTACAACGACGTGTGGAACAGCGCCGACGGGGTAACCTGGCAGCGGGTGACGGAGCGGGCGCCGTGGGCGCCGCGCGGCCAGATCGGCGGAGCGGCGGTGAAAGACGGCCGCCTCTGGATCCTGGGCGGCGGCACCTACTACACGGACTCCTTTGCCGACGTCTGGAGTTCGGCGGACGGTATTCGCTGGGAGCGGCACACGGAGCAGGCGCCGTGGCGACCGCGGCAGTATCACGACGTGGCCGTGTTCGACAACAGGCTCTGGGTTCTGGAGGGGGTGTGCAAGCCCGGCGGCAACGGGAACGACGTCTGGTGCTCGGCCGACGGGTCGCATTGGGAGGAGGTGCCCGGCACGCCCTGGGCGCCCCGGCATGCGGCCAGCGTGTTCGTGTTCCGGGACGCGCTGTGGATGGTGGCGGGCAACCACATGGGACGGGACGTCTGGAAATTGGTGAAGCCGTAAATAGGGAAGCGATGCCGTTTTGGATACAAGCGAGTAGCGGATCATGAGCGATCGGACGAGGGATGCGGAACAGGGGCTCATGGCAGGCGCAAACAACAGAAAAAGGGCGAATAAGAAGAATACCCTGAGCAAAGAAGCCTTGCGACTGCGTCGAAGGGCTCAAACCATAATGAGGCTACCATGATCCGAAAACTCAACGAGATGCCCCTGGAAGACCGGCCCAACCTGCGCGGCGGGCTCGGCACCGTGCAGTTCCGCCACGCCTTCAAACCCAACGAGTTCACGGCCCAAGCCCGACTCTGCGCCACCCTGCTCATCCCCCCGGGCGCCACCATCGGCCCCCATGCGCACGTCAAGGAGGACGAACTCTACTATGTGCTCGCCGGCACCGGCCTGCTCGACGACGGAACCACCAAGACCCGGCTCCATCCCGGCGATGCCGTCCTGACCGGAGGCGGCGCCTCTCATGCCGTCGTCAACGACGGTTCCGCCACGCTCGAAATCCTGGCGGTCATTGTTTGCGCCAGCGCATGATTCCCTTCCCCGAGTCCACCCTCCTCGTCCCCCGCACACTTTTTGGACGGGGCAAAATCACCGCCCTGCCCGCGCTCGGCCGGGAATTCGGGCCGCGCGGCCTGCTCGTTTACGGCGCCTCGTTCCGCCGGAGCGTCGCCTACGGCCGGCTTCACGACGCCGCCCGGGGCCTCGTGGAATGGGCGGAATGGGAACATCCCGGCGGCGAGCCCACGCTCGACCAGGCGGACGCCCTGCGCGCCGCCGCCCAAACCGCCCGGGCCGGGTGGATCGCGGCGATCGGCGGGGGCAGCGTGCTCGACCTGGGGAAAACCGCGGCCGGCCTGTTCCACGAAACCGCTCCCACGGCTGCCTTTCACGCCGGCCAGACGCCACGCCACGCGGGTATTCCCTTTCTGGCCGCACCCACCACCGCCGGAACCGGGGCGGAAGCCACACCGAACGCCGTTCTGACCGATTCGAACACCGCCCTCAAAAAGTCAATCCGCGACGACCGCTTCATGGCACGCGCCGTCATCCTCGATGGCGGCTTGCTGTCCGGATCCCCGGCCCATGTCATCGCTCATGCCGGCATGGA
Organism: PVC group bacterium; assembly: GCA_945898015.1. GTDB lineage: Bacteria > Verrucomicrobiota > Kiritimatiellia > CAIKKV01 > CAIKKV01 > CAIKKV01. Next base: position 38,008 of record CAMDGM010000025.1, read on the forward strand.
CGCCTTCACGCAAGCCCTCGAAGCCTTCATCAGCGTCAAAAGCAACGCCACGAGCGATGCCTTGGCCCTAACCGCCCTGGGCCTGATTGCCGCCGCGTTACCGCCGGTGTTTGCCCATGCTGACGCCCCCGAGGCCGACGCCCTTATGGCCGGCAGCCACCTGGCCGGGATCGCGCTCGCTCAAGCGCGGCTCGGCGTCATCCACGGTCTCGCCCACCCCCTCGGCGCCTTTTATCACCTGCCGCATGGCCTCGTGTGCGCACTCTGCCTGCCCGCCGCCATCGCCCTGAACCGGACCGCCATGGGCGATAAATATATGCGTCTGTCCGAAACGGTCGGCGGAGACTTCGCCACCGTCACGAACACGCTCCTCGCCACACTCCAAATCCAAAACCCCTTTAAAGGCCAGCCGCTTCTCCGGAAAAATGAGATCCTGGACCAAACGCTCTCATCCGGGTCCACAATGGCCAATCCAAAACGAATTACCCCGGCGGATGTGGAATTCCTCCTGTCCCGACTCTTTGTCTAAACGCACCTTCGACTATCCCTACGTCTAACCCCGATTAGGGAACACAATATCCGCGGCCCGGGCTTGCGTAGACACCCGAATTGTACTATCGTTTCCCCTATGTCCGATCTCCTCCTCTTCGTGCAACTGCCGCAATTGGACAACATCGTGTCCGGCGAGCATGAAAACCTCTATCTGGCCGCCGCCTACCTGGAATGGGCGGTCCGCCAGTCCTCCCTGGACCTCGACATCGCCCGGTTGCCGCCCGAATTCGACAACGCCACCGACGACGCGCTTCTCGACACGATCACCGGCATGCATCCCCGCTTTATTGCGTGCACCGTCTACCTCTGGAATCTTGAACGGACCCTGGCCCTGATGCGACGGGTGAAAACGGCGCTCCCGCTGACCCGTATTTTGATCGGCGGTCCGGAAACCGCAAAAAAACACCCTCTGCTCTTTGCCCACTGTCCCGCCGATGTGGTCACCATCGGCGAAGGCGAACGGGTGCTCCCGGAAATCCTGGCCGCCCTTCAAAAAGGAACCCGGACGCATGACGCCGGCACCGCCTGGAAACGGGGACGGGGCTATGTCTGGGGTGACGTGGAACCTCCGGAAATGACCTTGAGCACGGAGCTTCCACCTCCCGACTGGCCCTGCCTGGCGCCTGATTCACGGGGCATGGCCTATGTGGAAACCTCGCGCGGCTGTCCCATGCGCTGCACCTATTGCCGGTACCATCACCTGCGCCGGCGGGTCAGCCTCCTCAACCCCGAGCCTATCGCCGAGCGGATCCGCATCCTACGCAAAAAAGGCGCTCGCGAAATCCGCTTCGTCGACCCGACCTTCAACGCCCACCCGCGATTCACCGAAACCCTCCGCCTGCTGGCCCAGTTGAATCACGACCGCAAACTGGCCTTCTTCGCCGAACTGCGCGCCGACCGGTTGACCGTGGAGCAGGCCGACCTCCTGGCCGCCGCCCATTTCACCGATATCGAATCCGGCGTTCAAAGCCTCGACCCCAAGGTGCTGAAAGCCATCGGCCGCCCCACCGATCCGGCCCGGACCGGCGAGGGCATCCTGCTGATGGCGGAACGCGGCATCCGGGTCACGCTCGACTTGATGATCGGGTTGCCGTTCCAAACCCGGGCCGCCGTGGAAAAAGCGCTGGATTGGGCCCTGCAATTCCCGCGTTCCGTTAACATCCAGTGCATGCACACGCTTATGCTTCCCGGCACCACCCTGCGGCGCCAGGCTGCCCGCCTGAATATCCAGTACGATCCACTGCCCCCCTATGGCGTCCTGGAAACACCCTGGATGAGTCGCGACGACTTCCTGGCCATCGAAACGCGCCTGACCGCAACACCCCGGCTGCGGACGGATATTCCCACCCTGCGCTTTGTCGGCCAGACGCTGCCGGACCTGTTTCCCCACCCCGCCGTCATCCCCGTGCCCTGGCCGGACGCCCGACTCCTCCCGAAAGGCCCCCGGTTTGCCCGTCAAGCCTGGGTCTTTCGCGGATCCAGCCTGATTTCCCACCGCGCGGCCTTATGCGAACTGATCACCGGCGCCATCCGGAATTCACCCCATACCCTGTGGCAGTTCGTGCTGGAACCGGAGACTGAAGAGCCGTTGGATCTGCTGGAAGCCATGACGGCCGCAATCCGCAAGGAGCCGCCCATGGTCCTCGACCGTTATGCACCCGTGGCCCTGCGCGGGCTCATCGCCTCGCGCCGGATCCTGATCCGCTTGCGCCGCGGGCGCAACTATCAGGCCTCCTGGATCAAAGCCGCCCGGGACTGCCTGGAGGAGTCTTTCTTCTAACCGGTGTGAAGAATCGAATTCAGGCTGTCGCCCAGCAACCTTGCTCGCCACCCGCTCAGAAGACGGTGATTTTCCGGCCTCGCCGTGGCCCCCTCCGCGAGCAATAACAGGATATCGCTCTTGGTGCTGACCACCCGGGGATCGATCCGGAAAGCCTCTGCCGCCAGCCGGATAGCCTCCCCGACAGACGCCACCCGCTCCCGGCCGACGTGCCGCTCGTCGGGCCCCGGCTGAAGGGCTGGCAGGTCCGTCTCCGGCCGGGCCAGGCCACGCTCCACCGCCGCCAGCAGATGCCCCCCATACCGATGCGCGGTTCGGACCTCAAGCTCGCGGCATTTCGGAAAATCCACTTCCTGCCGGGGCAGCCCCTTGGCCACCGCCACCAGTTCGGGATCGTCGGCCACATGCTTCCGCGGCCGGTCCGCCGCGCGGGCTTCCCGTTCCCGCCAGGCCGCAAGCTCGGCCAGAACCGCCTGTTGGCGCGGCGGCAGGAAAGGCGCAGCGCGAATCCGGAGATACGCCTCCTCCGGCGCCCGTTCGTCGTAAAGGGCATCCTCGTGAATCGAGCCCAGCTCCTCGTCCAGCCAGGCCTCCACGCCCGCTTCGCGAGCACGGTCCCGTAGCAGCGCCGCCACCCGGGGCAAATACAACACATCGTCCACGGCATAGTCCAGCTGCTCGGCGGACAAAGGCCGGGCCATCCAGTCGGCCCGGGTGTGGCCTTTGGGCAGCTGGACGTCCAGCAAATCCGCCAGCAGCCGCTGCAGCGAGGTCTCGCACGTCAAGCCAGCAAAGCCCGCCGCCAGCCGGGTGTCAAACACGTTACGGGCCGGAGCGCCGGTCGCCCGCCGTAAAATCATGAGATCCTGCGGCGCATCGTGCAGGATTTTCACCAGACCCGGATTCGCAAGCGACTCGCCCAGCGGTGACAGGTCCGTCACGGCCACCGTATCGATGAGAAAACAGGACCCGTCCTCCAGACCGAGCTGAACCAGCCCAAGCCTCGCGTAAAACGTGCGCTCCCACACAAACTCGGTGTCGAGGGCCACGCAGGGCTCGCCGGCCAGTCGTCCGACTAAATCCCGGAGCGGGCCGGAAGTCTGGATCATTGTGAATGCATGACTCATGAATATCGACCTTCCCAGGTCCCTCTCCCCTCATCGAGGCTGTTCAACAAACGCTTTTTCAAGCAACTCCAATAGCTCCGCATCGCCAAGACGCGCCCGGGTGGTGGCCAGAAAACCACCCGCATGAATGAACCCCATGCGGGGATCGTTTCGGAGGCGCAAAAAATCAAGGCAAGGAGCATCATCCTCAAACCGCTTCAACGCATATCCGCCACCCCGGGCGTCGGGGACAATGCGGGCCACGATATCGCCGCCCAGCCTCAACCGGATCTGCTCAAGGCCAAGTCCGGGCTCCTTCGTTCCCGGCGGAAGATCCAGGAAAAGCACCTTGAGTCCGTGTACCGAAAGGATCCGCCCTTCTTTTTGAAACAGCGTCCAGCGTGCTTCCAATGCCGACAATTTTCCCAGTAACCAGTCTCCAACAGCGGTCAACCACATCCAGACCGGATCCCCGGGCACGAGCGTGGAACAGGCCGAAAACGCATCCCGCAAGGCCAGTTCAACGGGCGATTCCAGCTGCTCCACGGTCCCCTCCGGCCAGCCGTAATGGCGGGCGGTCTGGCCATTGCCTTTGGAATCGACCCACACCAGGGGCTCCAGCCAGGGAAACCAAACGCACGCCCCCCCGTAGAGGCCCATCCAGTCCAGAACGAGTTGAAAGGTGCAGGACGGGGGCGCGTCGCCGGAAAACTGGTGGTGGTCGAAATTATGCAACTCCGGCTCATGCCGGCCCCCGATATCCAGCACCAGGCATTCCCGATCCGCCAGCTCCGCGTCCGACACCTTGGCGAGCCGGTCGATGCGGGTGATCCCCCGCCCGCTGGCCAGCAGCACGGCACACGAAAGGGTCTCGTCGGCATGCGCGCTTCCGGAATGGGTGATCAGGCGCAAGGGACCTCCTCCCGGGGCCAGTCCCCGACCAGCGTGTGGAAAATCGCCGGGGCCGGCGCTTCAAAGACCATGCGCTGCCCGGAAAACGGATGCGTGAGCGACAGGACGCGGGCATGCAAGGCCAGTTGTTTGTGCCGGTCGTTCGGCCGCCCGTATTTGGCGTCGCCCACCACCGGGTGGCCGCTGTCCGCCAGATGCACGCGAATCTGGTTCTTGCGGCCAGTCAGCAGGCGGATGTCGAGCAGGCTCAACCCGTTGATCTCTTTGATGACACGATACTCCGTGGACGCCAGCTTACCCTTCGTCCGATTGGTGGTGGCATAAACCACGTGCGCCTCGTTTTCCGCCAGATAGCTGCTGATCGTCCCCTCCGCCTGGGTGAAATGGCCGTGGGCGATGGCGAGGTAGCGCTTCTCGACCCCCTCCCACTCGTCCTGGAGGCGCTGCTTGGCGCCCGCGGTTTTCGCGAAGACCAGCACGCCCGACGTGTCGCGGTCCAGCCGATGCACGATGAAAATGCGATTGCGCGACTTGTCGCACCCTTTGCGCACATAATCGGTCAGCAGCCAGTAGGCGGTCCGGTCGCGGATCGTCTCCGTGCTCATGGTCAGCAGGCCGGACGGCTTGACCACGACCAGGAGATCGCGATCTTCGTGGAGCAGCTCCAGATCCGGCGGCAAATGCCGGGCTCCGGGAAAGCGCTGGGAGGAAGTAGACATGCCGGGTAGAGTAACGGAAGCCTCTGGAAAATCAACTCAAACCACGGGAGAACGGCCCGCCACCATCGGAAAACGCACATGGATCACCGCGCCAGGGTTGTGCCGCTCTCACAGGCGACTCACCGCCGCCTCCAGCACCACGCCCGCCGGCTCGCGCAGAACCAGGTCTGCCTCCGCGTCCAGCCATGTCTCGCCCTGATTGAGGATCACCGTTTTGCACGATGGCTGGCGCTGGCGCGGCAGGCCGCCCGCCGGATTCACCACCAACGACGTTCCGCACACCACCAGCAGGTCCGCGGCATAGACCCGGTTCGACGCGGCCCGGAACACCTCGGCCGGCAGAACCTCGCCGTAAAACACCACCTCCGGCTTGAACACGCCCCCGCAGGCGTGGCGGGGCACGTGGCCGGACTCAATCTGCGGCCACAACGCCGCCGTCGGCGTCCTCGCGCCGCAGGACTGGCAGACGCTGGCCGCCAGCGACCCATGCACCGGCAACACCACCGGGTTGCGCGCGTCCTGATGCAAGGAGTCAATATTCTGGGTGATCACGGACACGTTTGCGAAAGGACGGGCGGCCAGCGTCGTGATCGCCCGGTGCCCCGCATGAGGCCGGGCCGCCCGGAAAGCGGGCAGATAGTCGCGCACAAATCCGTAAAACACCTCCGGATGGGAGCGGAACACCTCAATGTCGAAAACCGCTTCGGTCACGCCGGCGGCATACAACCCCTTCGGAGAACGAAAATCAGGAATGCCGCTCTCCGTGGACATCCCTGCTCCGGTCAGGAACACGATGTCACGCGCTTGCCTGAACAGCCCGGCCAATAGATGGACGTCGTCCGGGTTCATCCGGACAGCCCCTCCTTGACCGGTGCCGAATCCCGCACCATCCGGCGGGCCAGCGGCAGCCAGGCGGCCAGGGCACCCAGCGCCACCATGGGATACAAAGCCGCCGGCAGCACCCGGACCTGGCGTAGCGCGGCAAAGACGGCCGACGACATCCCTTTTCCGAGCCGGTAGCCAAACGCGTCGATCATCTCCTTGGCCCGGTAACGGGCATCAAAAGAGAGGGGAATATACAGGATCTCCTTGCCGGCCCGGAAAATCGAATAATCCAGGATCTTGAATGTCATATACGCCGCGGCGGCCGGAGCCAGCCCGGGAACGAACAACGCCAGTCCGACTGCCACGCCGTTGAGGATGGGAATGGCGGAATGGATCGTCACCAGCGACAGGCGCCGCAAGGCCAGCGGCGTCACGATGAACTGGAACACGGCCGCCCCGGTGTTCAGCAGGGCATACAAGCCGCCAAACCAGGCCGTGCGCGCATCGGGGTCCGGGATCAGGGCCTTGACGCGGATATTCATGTGCAGTTCAAGCGCCGTGGAGACGGTCTGCGTCAGGATGATGAGGATCGCCATCCGGGACAACACCGGCGTGCGGACCAGCTCGCCCCACCCCAGATGCCCATGGCGGCCCTGCGCCTCTCCGGCGCTGGGCGCCGGCTCCCCGGCCAGGTGGAACGACCACGCCGACAACAGCCCCACCGGCACCAGCGTCACCACCGCCATCAGCAGGAGGTTGGCGCTGCCCCAGTGTTGGGCAAACTCATGCACCACCAGCCCCCCCGCAATCGGGCCGAGCGACGCAATCCCGCAGACCAATCCATTGAGCTTGCGGCCTTCGCCATCGTTGAGGGTGGAGTTGAGGAACGACCACACCTGCTCGACCAGCAGAACAATGTAAGCTTCCCGGAACACATAAAGGACGGCCGTGGCGGGAGCGAAGCCGGCCAGGATCGCCCGGTGACAGGCCAGGAGCACAAAAGCCGAAAAGGCGGTGCTCAGGATGATCGCCAGCCGGGGCCCCACCGCCGACAAGAGCCGCCCATAACCGACGATCAGGAGCAAGGTGCCCACGGGGGCGGCGGTCATGACCCACGGCAGCTTGTCCGTGCCGTACGCCTCCACGAAGAGCGATTGCGCCACACTGCGCACAAACTCATACCCGAACAATAGAAAAGCCGAACCCAGGGCAATGGCCAGCGTCGCGCCCAACCGCCAGCCCGGAATTCCGGCCATGCGAAAGGAAGAACTCATGCGGGCATCCTACCATTCATCCCTTCATATCATCCAGAAACTCCGACGCCGGTTCGACGCTCGTAACCAGCAAATGATCTCTTGCGCGTGTGCAGGCGACGTAAAGCAAATGGCGTTCGGTGTCATAGACTTCCTGCAGATCGGCATCGTCGCCAACCGTCTCAATGCGCTCCTGCAAGGGAATGATCTCATCGTCGCATGCCATGACTACCACGGCGCGGAACTCCAATCCCTTGGCAAGGTGCATGGTGCTGATGGAGACGTGGCCGCTGGCGGTTTCAACGTGCTCATCGAGAATCTTGAATGCCAGGACCGCCTCCTTGACGGCAGCCCGCGCCCGGTCCAATTGCGCTTCGGATCGGACAAACACGCCAAACTCATGCGGCAGCACTCCGGCCTTGGTCTGCTCCACAATCCAGGCGGCAACCGCCTTACTCTCCTCACGTTCACTCTTGAGCGAGAGAAACGTCGGAGGCGGGCCGTTGAACACGGATATCGTATCGCTCCGGTCCTCTGTGTTGCCATCCACGTCGGTTACGGCCGGACCGAGCAGTCGGTCCGCCTGCGTGCGGATCTGGTGGGAGGTGCGGTAATTAACGCGCAAGGTGCGGGAACGCCCACGGATGTCCACGCCCAGGGACTTCCATGAGAAGGGCTGCTGAAAGATGCGCTGGCCAAGATCACCGGCGAAAAAGAGCGCGTTGGGCCGGTTTCCGCCCAGAGCGGCAAAGAACCGGATGTGGGCCACGCTGATGTCCTGCGCCTCATCCACCACCGCGAAGTCGAAGGCCACCTTTTTGCTTTTCTGCAGCGCGACCGTCAAAGAGGTGAACAGCTCCGCGTACGTGACAAGCTTTCGCGCCTTCAACGCGGCCCGAACGAGCTCAAAGATGGACCACAACACCGTGCGCTGAGCCTCGGGAAGCCGCGTCTTTCTGCCGAGGCGAACGACATCGCGATAGGCCTCCCAATTCTCCAACTGCCAGGCATCCACCACCTGGTCCCATTCGGTTAGCAGAAAATGCAGGCCGAACTTGTGGCCGGGTATGGCGTTTGCGGCCGATTGAATCAGTTCGCGCATGACCTTGCGACTGGCAATCGTTGCCGGCCCAATGTGAGCCTTGTAGAGCCGAAGCCCGATGGCGTTGAGCGAATGAACGTCTATCCGCTCCGCCAGACGCGGTTCACTGCCCAAAAGTCGCCTCAACTTGGTGTGCAACGCATTCGCCAGTGTGTCGGAAAAGGTTGTCAGCAGGACGCGGGCATCGGGGTGTCTGCGCGCCAGATAGACAGCCCGATGCAGGGCGACGATGGTTTTGCCGGTGCCGGCGGACCCGGAGACGCGGGCCGGGCCGGTATAATCGCAATCCACCCACTGGCGTTGCTCCGGGTGGAGAAAGACAGCCCACTTTTCCCAGGGGAAATCGAGGGCGCTCTTTAATTCCTCCACGTTGGTCATCACGCGGAAACGACGCTGGGCATCGGGATGATCGAATGGATTAACCGCTACCACGGCGGGCTGAGGTATGCGTGGCTTCCCGCCAGTAGCCAGTTCAAGCAAAGCCTCCGCCGCCTCGGCCGGCAGGTGGTCGGCCAAGGCCAACAATGTGTCCTCGGTCGCCTTTTTGACGTCGGCAAGCCACTCGGAGGGCACCCCGTAACTGAGTAGTTCGTCATCAGACGTCTCGGCGAACAGGAGTGGCTTCGCAACGGTTTGTTTCGGTACAGCGGGAAGTTCCGTCTGCACGTAAACCGGCAGAACGATCTCCTTGACTGTCTCCCGAATTTCCACCAACTGCGCGGCGCCGGTTTTGGGATGAGTCTCCACCTTCCGGCGGACGGCCCAGTCGTATGCCTTGTCGTGGTGATCCACGTAACAGAGCAAAAGGCTGGCATCGCTTTTATGAACGATCAGCCGGAGGTCACTACCAACACGAACCGACCAGAAGTTCTTGTCCTTCGCCTTATCGAGTTTGTGGAAACTCATGCCGGGGTTTACCGGATTGACCTGCAAGTCGAACGCCGTTGTCTTGACAGCCTTCTGCTCGTCGCCGGTCAGGCGGGCAAGGCTATCGGTGAAAGTGTCGGCAATGAGAAAATCCATGTCGCGTCGCTTCTACTGTTTAAACTGGGGTATCGCCCGGATCATGAACTCATCGAACAACGGGACGGTAAATGCCATATCGCCATGCGCAGGACTGTAGATCATCCCTTTCTTCATCAGCTTGGCCCGCACAGGTCCTAGGCTCGTGACTTTTACGTCCAAGGTCTCGGCAATGTCGCCGGTGCGATGCGCGCCTGATCCAAGTTCGGCAACTGCGCGCAGGAAACGCTTTTCGCTGGGCGTCAAGCGGTCAAAGCGGACACGAAAGAAATTCTGGTCCAGTCGCGCAATGACTGTCGGCGTGGCATTCTTGACGACATCCAGGGTTATCGCGTTTGTTGGAGCCTGATTCCATGACTGGTAGCCCCATTCCTGAAGGAAATAGGGATACCCTTTCGTCACCTGGAAAACTTCCTGCAACGCCCGAGGCTCAAAAATAACTCCAGCGGCCAGGGCCGGCTCCCGCAGCGCTTTGGCGGTGTCCTCTTCCGACAGCGCGCCAATTTCAGGAAAACTGAACAACCGTTCCGCATATGATTTCGATTCTCCCGCCAGGCCGGGTAGAATGGGTAAGCCGGCGCCCAGTAGCACCAATGGAAGCCGGCGCTGCTGCACCTTGTGCAACGCCATGATTAGCGCACCGAGTTCCTTTTGATTGAAATACTGGATCTCATCGATGAGCACGGCCACCGCGCATTTTCTTTCCTCGGCGGCTTCGGCAACCGCGACAAACAGGTTGGGCAGATCGATTTCCAAGTCCCCGCTATCCGCCGAACCTTGTTCGGGATCCACGTCCAACCCAATGGTGATGTCGTTGTAAGTGCCTTTTAACGCCCCAAGGAAGCTGCGTAACACACGCAAACCCCTTTTCGCTTTGTCTCCGGCCCCGGCAATCCTATCCAATTCGAACAGAACACCTCGAAGATACTGAGCCACGAGCGGTCCCAGTGGTTTATCTTCGTGCGCTTCGATGACAATGGTCTGGTAGCCGTCTGCTTTGGCCAAACGCTCGATTTCGTTGAGTAACACGGTCTTGCCCACGCCGCGAAGACCCGTGAGCAACATACTTTTCTCAGACCTTTTCTGCTTTACCCGACCTAAAAGGATACGGGCCTGTTCCAGCACACCATCCCGCCCTACGAGTTCTGGTGGAGGGGAACCTGCTCCGGGAGAAAAAGGATTTTTAATAGGGTCCATGCTTTTTGCACTCTTGTTAATACTCGTTTATACTCATTTATACTCAATTTCAAGTATAATTCGGTATAGATCGTCACTCCACCTTAAACACCTTCATCACCTCATCCCCGAGATGATTGATCACCTTCACGGCTATCCGGCCCTTGGTCGGCTTTTCGAACGGTCGGGAGGTGTCGCTGTTGAGCGTGGCCCAGGCTTCCGGGTCGATCTCCGCTTTCAGCGTGGTTTTCAGGGAGCTGTAGGGATCGTTCGCGCCGAGAAAATAGGCGTGTCGTACGAAAAAGCTCTCTTCGTTGTAGTCGGTGTCG
>CAMDGM010000026.1 GCA_945898015.1 PVC group bacterium
GGCTCGAGAAAGCCCCGTACAGCTAGACGAAATCTAAAACTCCAGCGCACGCATTTTCAAAACCATAGCCCGACGACGAATATCCCTCGGAAATCCGAGCGGATCATGGTAAGTTATGCCTTCAAGAGACGACTATGGGATGGCAGTGAAGCCAAGTATGTGGATCAGGATGGAGCCCGGATTTATGTTTGCTGCGGCGGATGCGTGGATGCCGTGAAGAAGGATTTTGCCACGATCAAGGCCAAGCTTGAAAAGGACGGCATTACACTCGAGAAGACGCCTGTTAAAGCGGTCAAATAGCTGGGCGGAACCGGTGCGGGTAACGCCCGCACCGGACAACAAGGAGAAGCAGCATGAAATATTCTACCAGTGAAATGAAGAGAAAAGTTTTATTCAAGTTGACCGCGCCTCCGGGCAGTGCGGTGTTCGTTGCCGGAACGTTCAACACGTGGGATCCCAAGGCGAATCCGCTTAAGGCGACTTCAGCCCAGGGGGTGGGCTATTCGGCCACCGTCCCGCTTCTGCCGGGAAAGTACGAGTATAAGTTCATTGTGAATGGAGACTGGCAGGTCGATCCGGGTTGTCGGGAGTCGGTGGACAACAAACTGGGCTCGAGGAACAGCGTGATCGTGATCTAGTTTTTCCGGGAAAATTGACGTTCGGAAGAACCTGTGATAATATATGGGTGTTGTTTGATTCTCTGGGGGCGTACTGGTTTCGACGTGAAGGATTGGGTTCAGGATTGCGTGCCGAGGAGCTCGGTTGGCCTCGTAAAAAAACCGGGAAAACAAGTTAACTGCCGACGATAGTCTGGCACTCGCGGCTTAATTGACGCGACGTCTCGCCGCTGACACCTGTTAGGCGGGCCGAGGCGACGACAACAGGATAGTCCACAGCCTGAGTACCCGGGGCTGGGGGCGAAATAAAGCGTGGGTGCTGGTTCCGGCGGGAGCCTGTCCGTGGACATCCGCCGGAATGAGAACCAAACACGGAACACACACGTAGATGTTCTGGAAACACTTTCTCGGACGGGGGTTCGACTCCCCCCGCCTCCACCATTTTATCGTTGACTATCAACGACTTATGACAACGAAAAAACGGTTTCCCCGATTTTTTCCCGAGGCGGAAGCTTCCCAGCCTCGCTAAATCCCATCTGATCGCCTGCCTTTGCTTCGGTATATCGAAGAACGATCACGGCGAGAAGGGCGTTTCAAATTGGTAAAATCGTGCAGGCATTGATCACGACGGCTGGATTGCCAGCGTTGGTGATGGTGAACCCAAAGCAGTTCGCCCACACGCCGAAGTTGGGGCAGTCGGAGCGATTCGCGGAGGCCATGCGAAAAGCCGGTGATTCGGTTGATCTGGTGCCTGTCGAGGGCCGGGATCACGCCTTCATCACCCCGGGATACGGGGATGACGGAACAATCTCGAACGCGCTCGCCCGCGTGGACGCCTTTCTGGCCGGACACGGGTTTCTCACGGAGTTGACACGCAAATGATAACGATATATGATATCGTCATCATCCAGGAGGTTTGAGTCATGCCGCGAACCATTGTCGATATTCCCAGCGAGCAGGTTCTCGAACTTGACCGGCTGCGGGCGAAGCAGCACGTCTCGCGCGCCACCCTGATCCGGGAGGCTATTGCCACCTATCTGACCTCGCACCACGCGGGGCTGGCGGAGGAGGCGTTTGGCATCTGGCGCGACAAGCCGGTGGAGGCCCTGTCCTACGAACGCGAACTGCGCTCCGAGTGGCCGTCGTGAAAGCGGTATTCGATACGAATCTGCTGATCGACTTTCTGAACGGTGTGGAGAAGGCCCGGACGGTTCTCCTCGAATACGAGGAGCCCGCAATCAGCCGGGTGACCTGGATGGAGGTGATGGCGGGGGCCGTGAAGACTCCCCGTGAGCCGGCCATACGCGCTTTTCTCGCCGGATTCCAGCTCCTGGAGATAGAAGGGCCCGTGGCGGAAGAGGCGATCCGCCTTCGCGCCCAACGACGCCTGAGGCTGCCCGATGCCATCATCCTTGCCACCGCGCGTGTGCATGGCTGCCTGCTGCTGACCCGCAACACGAAAGACTTCGATCCGGCCTGGCCGGAAATCCGCGAACCCTACCGCTTGCCGGACAACAAGCAGAAGCCCAAAGCATGACAACGCGCCTGACTCACGAACGTCCTCATATCCTGATCCGGGCCACGCCCGTAGCCGGGCTTCACACCGTGGCCAGCCTGCGGGAGGCCGTCAAACAGGGCGGGGCGAAGCTGGCGTGGGAGGCCTTGCTGGATATCGCCAACCGCGAGGCCGGCGAGCCGCCCCTGCTGCCCGGCTCAATGTGTCCGGGCCGGTCCGAGATGCAGGCGTGCCATGAAAACCCCGACTGGGCGATCGTGAACGCGGTCTGTCATCGCGTCCAATACGCCGCGCTGGCCCACCTGCTGGCTGGCGATCCCCGTCACCGGGATTCGGCGCTGCTCCAGTTGGAGTCCTTGTTCGATGCCCGACTCTGGCCCGACTGGCGCGACAAGGCACACCGCTATAACGCTGCCGATCTCCGCACCGGTGCGCTGTGCGGCGCCCTGTCCATGGCCTACGACTGGCTGGCGCCCGCGCTTAGCGCCGGACAGCGGGCCTGGATCGTGGAGGGGCTCGATCGGTGCGGCATCCAGCCTTATCTACGGGCTGTGAAAGAGAAAGCCGGCTTTGTCGAAGCCCTGACCAACTGGACCACCTGCGTGGTGGGCGGACTCGGCATCACCGGCATGGCGCTGGGGGACGATCATCCGCAGTCGAAGGAACTGATCGACATCGCCCTCCCGCGCATGGAGCGTTATCTGGCGGAGTTCGGGTCGGAGGGCGAGTTCAACGAATCCGTGGGATATGCCAACGCGACCCAGTTGGCCGTCGAGTTCTACCTGGCGCACCGGTATTGGACGGGCGGCGGTGAGAACCGCCTGGCCCGTGCCCCCTTTCCGCAGTTCGGTCGGTGGCTCATGGCCATGACCCTGCCGCCGGGCCGGATCGCCGCGCTCGGGGATGGCCATGTCAATGCCCCGCCCGTGACGGTCCAGTGCGCGGCGATCGCCGCCGCCGCGCGCGACCCCATGCTGCAGGGATTCTGGAACGCCTACCCCGAGCCGCCCGGCGACCGGCGCGACTGGGTCAAAACGCTGCTGTGGCCCGATCCGGGCGTGGAGGTGCAGAGCCCGGCCGGCCGCTTGCCGAAGGGACGCGTCTATGCCGCCCACGGGATGGTCTACAGCAGCCGGTCGGACTGGAATCCCCGGAGCACGGCCTGTGTGGTTTATGGCAAGGGCGGGTGCGGGGGCGAAACCCACGGCCATCACGACGCCGGCCAGGTCTGTATCGACGGGTTCGGCCGGCGGCTGATCATCGATCCCGGTAATCCTTCGCTCTATCCGGCCGATTTCTTCAGCCCTCACCGCTGGCGTTATTACAACGCTTCGGCCTGGGGGCACAATGTGCTGACGTTCGATGGCGCGGACCAGAGGCCTGACGCGTCCGCCCGGGCCCGGTGGACCTCAGCCTCGTTTGACGACGAGCGGGGCGGGGGCTGGATCCTGGACCTCACCGGCAATTACGTCGGGGTGAAGGTCGTACGGCGAACCCTGCTTCACCTGCTGCCCGGTGTGGTGGCCGTGCTGGACGAGGCGGCGCTGCCGGACTCCCGTGCCATCTCGCTGAGGTGGCATACGGCCGACCGTGGCGAGCCGGATGCGGTTGGGCGGTTTATGGTGCGGAACGAGGGTGTGCGGCTGGCGGCGCGGGTGGCGTGGCCCGGTGGCCTGGCGCTGGCCCTGCGCCGCGGGGAGCAGGCGTATGAGGCGCCATTCGACAAGGGCCGGCTCGGCGAGCCGCTGGAACAGCGGCGCGAGAGTTTTGTCGAAGCGGCGCTCAGCGCGGACCGGTGCCGCCTGCTGACGCTTTTTGCCGTGCTGGGTCCGGATGAGCCGGATGCCGCCTGGGACGGGGAGGGGGGGCGCTGGACTCTCCAGACCGCCCGCGGGCCCGCGGTGGCGACTTGGGATGGCGCGAGGCTGGAGCTGGCGGAAGCAGGCCGGCATGTGTCGGTGGAAACGGGTGACCCCCGTACAGCGTGAAGGAGCGGGATATGACCGGCAACCGGAAAATCGGGCGGGCCGGACGGAACGCCCTGGGCTGGAGTCTGGTGTTGGCGGCTGCAACAACGGTCGCCTGGGGGAAAGACGACATGATCAAGGGCTTCTTTTGCGACACAGGGAAGGGCTTGGCCTACAGCGCCACGGGTGGTTTCGGACCTGACGGGGAATCGATGGACTGTGCTCGTGGCGCTGCCTCTGGATACCCTGGTGCCCGGCGGCCTGCGGTCCGGCAGCGTGTTCTGTGGCAACTTTTTCCGGCAGGCAGTCTCCGGCGAGATGTATCGGGAGACGCTCCGCTGGTCGCCGACGTACCAGGTCACCGCGCATGTGCCTGAGCGTTTCGGTGAACTGAAGCTTCAGTAGGTCGAGGCTTGGATCAAGGCGGATTGGGTGAGTGGCGGGAAGGAGAACGTAGTCGAGGCGGCGTGAATGTAGTCGGTCGCGATATTCCTATGCGGTTCCGCCATCAGAACGCCTCCCGAGGTGTCGTTAGTTGATCAAGTCGCCGCCTTTTACCAGGTTGTCCCGGGTGAAAACGCGGGATCCGAGCACGATTTTCTTGGGGACGGTTTCACCTTTGAGGATTTTCATGGCCGTATCGATGGCTTCTGCGCCGCCGGTGGGGTATTGGAACGTGGCGCTGAGAAGGCCCTGGGCCACATACGCCACGCCTTCCTGGGGCAGAGCGTCAATTCCGACAAAGCATATCTCTTTTTCTCGTCCGGCGGCCTTGGCGGCCAGATAGGCGCCGTGTGCGCCGGGATCGTTGTGCGCGTACACCACGTCGATCTTGTCGAACCGGGCCAGTGCTGATTCCATTTCCTTGCGGGCATCCGGTTCCAGCCATTTCATGTCGGCCTCGAAGAGGATCTCAAGCCCGCTGCCTGCGATGCCTTCACGGAATCCGGCGTTGCGGTCCTGTCCCGGTGTGGAGGTCATGAGTCCCTTTAACTCAACGACCTTGCCCTTGCCGCCGAACTTCTTGACCACCCATTCGCCCGCCGCCTTTCCAATTTTCCGGTTGTCTGCCCCGATGAAGCAGGTGTACTGGTCGCCCAGGACCGCGCGGTCGAGGACAATGACGGGAATGCCGGCTTTCATGGCTTTGGCGACGGGCTCGGTCAAGGGCTGGGCTTCCTTGGGGCTGATGATGATCAGGTTTACGCCGGCGCCCACAAACTCCTCCACGTGAGCCCGTTGCCGGAGCGTGTCGTTCTGGGCATCCTTGAACACGACTTTGAGTTCGGGCTGCCGCTCGGCGGCGGCCTTGACATCGGCGTTCATTTGCACGCGCCACGGCTCGCCCAGGTTGCACTGGCTCATGCCGATGGTGAACGGGGTCTTCGCGGGGGCCGGCGGCGGAGCGTCCGGCGCGGTGTTGGCGATTCCGGCCAGGGATGCCATCGATCCGAGTAACAGGGCCTGGCAGATCCGTCGGGAGGTCGTTCTCATGTCCAGTCTCCTTCTTTCGTGGTTGTCTTGTTCTTCCTATACGCGCCGGTGCCGTTGTGTCAAGACCGCCGCCACAATGATGACGGCGGTCAGCATCAGGCGGCGGGATTCGGGCACGGCATTGATGCTCAGGATTTTATCGAGATATCCGATGGTGAGGGTGCCGATCAGGGTCAGGAGGATGCCGCCCCGGCCGCCCATCAGGTGGGTGCCCCCGATGACCACCATGGCAATGGCGGTCAATTCATAGCCTGCGCCGGCTTCCGGATCTCCCTGCTGCTCCTGGGCGGCCTGACAGAGGCCGGCCACGGCGGCCAGCAGTCCGCAGGCCATGTAGGCGGCCAGCTTGGCCATATTGACCGGCACGCCGGAGAGTCGGGCCGCCTCTTCGTTGCCGCCGATGGCCTGGAGATAGCGGCCCCACCGGTGACGGGAAAGAGCCAGCCAGGCGATGATTGCGCAGACGGCAAAAATGACGGTGACCATGGAGAGGTTCTCGGACAGGACCCGCGAATCGATGGCCCGGAAAACGGGGGGCACGTCCACATAGCGGTAGGTTCCGTCGGTGTTCTGGACGGCTGTGGACACTTTCATGCCCCCGCTGATGGTTTTTGCCAGGCCTCGGGCGAAAACCATCATGGCCAGGGTGGCGATGAAGGGCTGGACCCGGCACCAGGCGGCCAGGCCGCCGGAGACGCCGCCACAGGCGGCTCCCAGCAGGAGGCAAAGAGGTATGGCGAGCCAGGGTGACCATCCTCCGTGGATGGTCATGAGGGAGAAGGCGACGGATACGACGGCCAGCACGCTGCCGACGGCCAGGTCGATGCCGCCGGCTACGATCACCAGGGTCATGCCGCAGGCCAGGATGCCATAGGTGGACGCCTGGCGAAGGGTGTCGCGATGGGTGCCGAGCTTGAAGAACGCCCCGTCCGCGTTGAAGACAAGTCCGAGCGCCACCACCAGCAGGAGGGCGGCCAGCGCCCGGCCCGCGGGGCTGAGCAGCCATTTTGGAGTGGGTTTGATCATCCTGCAGCTTTCTCTTTAATCCGGCCCATGGCCGCGGCTAAAACGGTTTCCGGAGTGGCTTCGGCCCTCGTCAGCTCAGCCGTGATGCGCCCCCGGTGCATCACGATCAGGCGGTCGCTCATGGCCAGAAGTTCAGTCATCTCGGAGGTGATCAGGAGAATGGCGATGCCTTCTGCCGTCAGGCGATCCATGAGTTGATAAATGTCCCGCTTGGCGCCGATGTCGATGCCGCGGGTCGGTTCGTCCAGCAAGAGCAACCGGGGCTTTGCCTGCAGCCATTTGGCCAAGACGACCTTTTGTTGGTTGCCGCCGGAAAGCTCGCCGGCCGGCATGTCGAGTGATGCGGCGCGCAATTTCAAGGTGGAGGCCAGCGATTGGGTTGCCGCGCGTTCGCGATTCGGGTTGCGCCAGCCGCCCGGCGAAAGAGCGGGAAGGCCCGCGAGGGTGGCGTTGGCGGTGATCGAGAGGGACAGGATCAACCCTGTCGCCTTGCGGTCATGGGTGAGCAAGGCAATGCCGCTTTCAATGGCCCGGCGGGGAGCGCGGGGTGAGAAAGGTTTCCCGTCGAGGGAGATCGATCCGGTCACCGTATCGCCATAACCGCCAAATATTCCGGTTAGCAATTCACTGGCCCCGGAGCCCTGGAGGCCGCCGATGCCGAGTATTTCTCCGGCCCGGACCTCGAGTGTGATGTTGCAAGCGGCAGGGGGTGTTCGGGGTCCGTCGGGACAGACGCTGACGTTATCGAGGCGCAGGCGGACGGGCCCGGGATGGGGCGCATGGCGGGGGAATTGGGCCTCGATGTCGCGTCCGATCATGAGGCGGATCAGGCGGTCTGTTTTCATTTCGGCTGCCGGAGCCGATCCGACCCGCTGGCCGTCGCGCAAGACGGTGAGGCGGTCTGCGATGCGCTCGATTTCCTCCATCTTGTGGGTAATGTACAGGATTCCGCATCCGCGCCGTTTGAGGGCGGCGATCAGGGAAAAGAGTTTTTCGACTTCGGGTTGGCTCAGTGCGCTGGTGGGTTCGTCCATGACCAGAACACGGGCCTGACGGCCGACGGCCTTTGCGATTTCGATGAGCTGCTGGGCGCCGACGGGAAGGTCTTCGACGAGCCGGGCGGGGCTGATGTTGATCCCAAGCGGGTCCAGCCACTCCCGGGCTCGGGTATGTTGGGCGGGGCCATCGACAAAGCCGAATCGGGTAATAGGTTGGCCGAGAAAGAGATTGTCGGCGACGGACATGGAGGGGATCAGGGAGAGTTCCTGATGGATGACGGCCACCCCGAGGGCGGCCGCCTGGTGGGGCGATTCCGGGCGGACCGGCTGGCCGTTGAAGGCGATGCTTCCTTCATAATCGCGATAAACTCCGGCCAGGATTTTGATGAACGTGCTTTTGCCGGCTCCATTTTCGCCGGCCAGCACATGGACTTCACCGGCGTGGATGTCCATGGAGGCCTCGCGTAGCACCCAGACGGAGCCGAATCGTTTGCCGATTCCGGTCATGCGGACCAGAGGCGGCGCATCGGTTGGAACCGTGACAGCGGGTGGAGCGTCAGAGGGCGCAAACATGTCCGGATTCTGGCGGAACAAAACTGGAAATACAAGGCAGGAAGCGCTGCCTTCTATCATCTTTCTTGTGAAGTCAGGGCGCGACATGGTAAATGTAACCATTTGAGGCGGTTGGAAACACGCAATCATGATGAAGACCATTGATACCGATTTTCTGGTTGTAGGCAGCGGGATCGCCGGCTTGATGTCGGCCATTCACCTTGGCGCCCAGGGCCGGGTTCTGCTTTTGACCAAAAAAGCACGGGCGGAAAGCAACACCAACTACGCCCAGGGGGGCATTGCGTGCGTGATGGCGTCGGACGACTCCTTTGAACAGCATGTCCAGGACACGTTGGTGGCGGGCGCCGGGTTGTGCGATGAGGCGGTGGTGCGGGCCATTGTGAGCGGAGGGCCGGATCGCATCGATGAATTGCGCCGGATGGGGGTCGATTTTGCGCCCGACCTGGGTCGCGAGGGCGGGCATTCCCAGCGCCGCGTGCTGCATGCGGGCGACATTACGGGCCGCGAGGTGGAGACGGCGCTGCTCCGGCAGGTGTTGCACAATCCGGCAATCACAGTGCTGGAAAATTGCATGGTTATCGACCTGATCACCACGGGCTGGCTGGGTTTGGGAGGGGAGCAGCGGTGCGTGGGCGTGTATGCCCTGAACCGGGAAACCGGCGAGATTTTTGGTGTTCGGGCGCCGCATACCGTCCTGGCCACGGGCAGCGGCGGCAAGGTTTATCTTTATACCAGCAACCCCGACATTGCCACCGGCGATGGCGTGGCGATTGCATGGCGCGCGGGCCTCCCGATCGCGAATATGGAGTTCATCCAGTTTCATCCCACGTGCCTGTATCATCCGCAGGCCAAGTCGTTTCTCATCAGCGAAGCGGTCCGGGGCGAAGGGGCGCAGCTGGTGGATGCCGCGGGCCGGCCCTTCATGGAGGGCTATGATTCGCGGGGCTCCCTGGCGCCGCGGGACATTGTGGCCCGGGCCATCGACCGTGAAATGAAGCGGACGGGATCGCGATGCGTCTACCTGGATGTGCGCCACAAGTCCCGGTCCTTTTTGCGGAAACGATTCCCCAATATTTATGCGGTCTGCCGCCAATTCGGGTTCGATCTGGCGAAAGACCTGGTTCCCGTGGTTCCGGCAGCTCACTATTTCTGCGGGGGCGTTCAGGCGGGGTTGGACGGCGCCACGGCGATGCCCGGCCTTTTTGCCGTGGGCGAAGTGGCTTGCACGGGGCTGCACGGGGCCAACCGGCTGGCGAGCAACTCCCTTCTTGAAGCCCTGGTCTGCGCCTGGAACCTGGCGCGCACCCTGGCCGATCATCCGGCGGGGGCCGGCGGGCGGCGGGTGACCATTCCCCCGTGGCAGTCCGGCACCGCCGTTCCGAGCGATGAGGCCATCGTGGTGGCGCACAACTGGAACGAGGTGCGGACGTGCATGTGGGATTACGTGGGCATTGTGCGCTCCGACAAGCGCCTGGAGCGGGCCCTGCGGCGGATCCGGATGCTGCGGGCGGAAATCCGCCAGTATTATCTGGATTACCTGGTTACGGCGGACGTGCTGGAATTACGCAATCTGGCCGCGGTGGCGGAGCTCATTGTGCGCAGCGCCCGCCGCCGGCACGAAAGCCGGGGGCTGCACTATACGCTGGATTTTCCGGAGGCGGATGAACGGCTCGGAAAACGGGACACGGTGATTCGTGACAAGCCGGGCGAGCATATCGGCCGGCAGCGGCTGTTAATGGGAAGGGAGTAGCCATGGGCATGACGGTGGCGGAGAAAATTCTGAGCGGGCACCTCGTCGAAGGCAGCCTGACGCCGGGCGGGGAGATCGCCATCCGGATCGACCAGACGTTGACGCAGGACGCGACGGGCACCATGGCGTGCCTGCAGTTCGAGGCCATGGGTCTGCCCCGTGTCCGCAACGAGCTGGCGGTCAGCTATGTGGATCACAACACCATCCAGGTGGGCTTCGAGAATGCGGACGATCACCGGTACCTGCAAACCGTGGCGGCCCGCTACGGAATTCTGTTTTCCAGGCCTGGCAACGGGATCTGCCACCAGGTCCATCTCGAGCGGCTGGGCGTGCCCGGCAAGACGCTCCTGGGGGCCGACTCGCATACGCCGATGGGCGGCGGGATTGGCATGATTGCGATCGGGGCCGGCGGGCTGGACGTGGCCGTGGCCATGGCCGGCGGGGCTTTTTATCTTACCGCGCCGCGGATCGTGCGCATCCAGCTCACGGGCCGGCTGCGGCCGTGGGTTACCGCCAAAGATGTGATTCTCAAGGTGCTTCAGGTGTTTTCCACCAAGGGGAACGTCGGCGCCATTTTCGAATATGCAGGGCCCGGCGTGGCGACTCTTTCCGTTCCCGAGCGGGCGACCATCACCAATATGGGCGCCGAATGCGGCGTGACCACCTCCGTCTTCCCGAGTGATGCGGTCACGCGTCTCTTCATGCAGGCCCAGGGGCGCGAGAAGGACTGGCGGGAATTGCTCGCCGATCCCGACGCGGTCTATGCCCGAACGGTGGAGCTCGATCTGTCCGGGGTGGAACCGCTGGCCGCCGCCCCGCATTCCCCGGACCATATTGTTACCGTCGCCTCCCTGGCGGGGCTGCCGGTGCAGCAGGTGTTGGTGGGGTCCTGCACGAACTCGTCGGTGCAGGACGTGGAAACCGTGGCCGCGATTCTGAAGGGGCGGAAGGTGGCTCCGACGGTGGCGTTTGGCGTGGCACCGGGTTCGCGACAGGTGTTGTCCATGGCGGCGGAGGACGGCCGTTTGGCGGATCTGATCAACGCCGGGGCGCGGATTCTGGAAAGCGCCTGCGGCTTCTGCATCGGCAATTCGCTTTCGCCCGCGACGGACGCGGTGAGCCTGCGCACCAGCAATCGCAACTTCGAGGGGCGGTCGGGCACGGCGTCGGCCCGTGTTTACCTGGTCAGTCCGCCGGTGGCGGCGCTGGCGGCCCTGCGCGGGGCGGTGGCGGATCCGATGAAGGAGCGCGAGGTGCCCTATCCGGTTGTGGTCATGCCGAAGGCCTTCCGGATTGACGATTCGATGTTCATTGTTCCGCCGGCCGACGCCTCCGGCGTGACGGTGGCCCGGGGGCCGAACATTGGCGAGCCGCCCCGCAACGCGCCGCTGCCGGTCACGCTGGCGGGCGTGGCCGCGCTCCGGGTGGGCGACAAGATCACGACCGACCACATCATGCCGGCGGGGGCGCGGCTGAAATACCGGTCCAACATTCCGGCGTATTCGCAATATGTGTTTGAGCCTGTGGATCCGGGCTTTGCCAAGCGCGCGACCCAAAACAGGGACAGCGGGCTGCACAACTTCATTGTTGCGGGCGAGAGCTATGGGCAGGGGTCGAGCCGCGAGCATGCGGCGCTCTGTCCCATGTATCTGGGCGTGAAGGCTGTGATCGCCAAGTCGATCGAGCGGATACACACGGCCAACCTTATCAATTTCGGGATTCTCCCCCTGGTGTTTGAGGATCCCTCCGGGTATGAGAAGATCGCGGCGGGCGATCGCCTGAGCATCGACCTGATCCGGGTGACGTTGGAGAAGGGCGCGGCCACGGTGGTGGTGCGCAATGAGACGCAGGCGGTGGACATTCCCGTGAAACTGGTCTTGACGGATCGCCAGCGGAAGATCCTGCTGGCCGGCGGGTTGTTGAACACATTCAAGGCCTGATGGGGGATCTCAACGGCGGGGACCGCCGTGTCCAGGGCCGTAGGGCGTGGAGCCGGCCGTTCCCGGCCGGTAGCGCAAACGAACAAGCGGGGATGATCATGAGTGGAAAAATCAAGGTGCCGAAGGATGGCGAGCGGATCCGCATGGGCGCTGACGGAGTGTTGACGGTGCCCGACTGCCCGGTGATTCCCTACATTGAGGGGGATGGCATAGGCCCTGACATTACGCGGGCGGCCATGATCGTGTGGAATGCGGCCGTGCAGAAGGCGTACGGCGGAAAACGCCGGGCTGTCTGGATGGAGATATTTGCGGGCGAGAAGGCCAATGCGGTGTATGGGCCGGGCACGTGGCTGCCGGCCGAGACGCTGCAGGCGTGCCGGGATTATGTGGTGTCGATCAAAGGGCCGCTGACGACCCCGGTGGGCGGGGGCATCCGGAGCCTGAATGTGGCGCTGCGCCAGGAGTTGGACCTGTACGTGTGCCTGCGGCCGGTGCGGTGGTTCACGGGCGTGCCCTCGCCGGTCAAGCGACCGGAGTTGACGGACATGGTGATTTTCCGGGAGAATTCCGAGGATATTTACGCCGGCATCGAGTGGGCGGCGGGCACGCCGGAGGTGCGCCGGCTGATCGAATTCCTGCGCGGGGAGATGGGCGTGAAGAAGATCCGGTTCCCCGAGACCTCCGGGATCGGCATTAAGCCGGTCTCGTCCGAGGGCACGAAGCGGCTGGTACGGGCCGCGTTGCGCTATGCGGTGGACCAGGATCGCCCGTCGGTGACGCTGGTGCACAAGGGCAACATTATGAAGTATACGGAGGGGGCGTTCCGGGACTGGGGCTACGAGACGGCGCGCGACGAATTTGGCGCGGTACCGGTGGACGGCGGGCCCTGGCTGCGGTTCAAGAATCCGAAAACAGGGCGGGATATCCTGGTCAAAGATTGCATTGCGGACGCTTTTTTGCAGCAGATCCTGACGCGTCCGGCGGACTATTCGGTCATCGCCACGCTCAATTTGAATGGCGATTACATTTCCGATGCGCTGGCCGCCTGCGTGGGGGGCATCGGGATTGCGCCGGGGGCCAACATCAATTACGTGACCGGAGCGGCTTGCTTTGAAGCCACGCACGGCACCGCGCCGAAATATGCGGGACAGGACAAGGTCAATCCCGGCTCCCTGATTCTTTCGGGCGAAATGATGTTCCGGTACATGGGGTGGCCGGAAGCGGCGGATTTGGTGCTCAAGGGGATGGAGGGGGCGATTGGCGCCCGCCGGGTCACCTACGATTTTGCCCGCCAGATGGAGGGCGCCACGGAGATTGGCTGCCGGGCATTCGGGGAGGCAATGGCTGGGTTTATGTGAGCCGGCGGCGAGGGCGCCAAAAAGAAAAAAAAGAAAAACTTTGACGTTGCGTTTTGATTTGGTAAGTTAGTCTGCATTTTTACCGGTAAAAGCGGGTGCTTTTTTCGGGGAAAAAACCGGGGTGTTCGAGCCATTCTCTGCTGTCTCTGTATCCGTTTTTCATCGGAAAAATGGAGAGGGTGGGGAGTGTTTTGCCGTCTGACCCTGGGTAAGGGAGAAGGGGTGCCCACGTAGCTCAGTTGGTAGAGCACGTCCTTGGTAAGGACGAGGTCAGCGGTTCGATCCCGCTCGTGGGCTCCAGCGCATCAACGGGCGCGTTTGATTTGGGACATGGTCGCGAAGGACTGAAAAAAAGAGAGGCAGATATGGCGAAGGAATCGTTTGAACGCAACAAGCCGCACGTCAACGTCGGGACCATCGGTCACGTCGATCATGGTAAAACGACTCTGACTGCCGCCATTACGCGCGTGCAGTCTCTGAAGGGGTTGTCCACCTATATTCCTTATGATCAGGTGGCGAAGGCCTCCGAATCCCAGGGCCGCCGCGATCCGACGAAGATTTTGACGATTGCCACCTCGCACGTCGAATACAGCACGGAAAAGCGCCATTATGCGCACGTCGATTGCCCCGGGCATGCTGATTATGTCAAGAACATGATCACCGGCGCCGCGCAGATGGACGGCGCGATCCTGGTGGTGAGCGCGGCCGACGGGCCGATGCCCCAGACGCGGGAGCACATCCTGCTGGCCTATCAGGTGGGCGTGCCTAAGATCGTGGTGTTCCTGAACAAGATCGATCTGGTGGACGATCCCGAGCTGCTTGAACTCGTGGAGATGGAAGTCCGCGAGCTGCTGACCAAGTACAAATTCGACGGTGACAACTCGCCCATCATCCGCGGTTGTTCGCTGCCGGCGAGCCAGGCGACGACGATCGATGATCCGGCCTGCAAGCCGATCACCGAGCTCATGAACGCCCTGGACAACTACATTCCGGAGCCGGTCCGCATTCTGGATCAGGCGTTCCTGATGCCGATCGAAGACGTGTTTTCGATCGAAGGGCGCGGCACCGTGGTGACGGGGCGCGTGGAGCGCGGCATCGTCAAGGTCGGCGAGGAAGTGGCGATTGTCGGCATCAAGCCGACCGTCAAGACGATCGCGACGGGCGTGGAAATGTTCCGCAAGCTGCTGGATCAGGGGCAGGCGGGCGACAATATCGGCGTCCTGTTGCGCAGCATGAAGAAGGAAGATGTGGAGCGCGGCCAGGTGCTGGCGAAGCCCGGCTCGATTACGCCGCACACCACCTTCAAGGCTGAAGTGTACGTGCTGAGCAAGGATGAAGGCGGCCGGCACACCCCGTTTTTCAAGGGGTACCGCCCGCAGTTTTATTTCCGCACCACCGATGTGACGGGCGACGTGAGCCTGCCCGAGGGCGTGGAGATGGTGAAGCCGGGCGACAACATCTCGATCGAGGTGAAGCTGATCGTGCCGGTGGCCATGGAAAAGTCGATGCGTTTCGCCATCCGCGAAGGCGGCCGTACGGTCGGCGCCGGAACGGTTGCCGAAGTGATCGCGTAATCTGAAAGAACCGATATGCCGCGCGACTTGGTGATATTGGCGTGCACGGAGTGCAAACGCCGCAACTACACGACGACGAAAAACAAACGCACGACGCCCGATCGGCTCGAGTTGAAGAAGTACTGCCGCTTTGAGCGGAAGCACGTTCTTCACCGGGAAGTGAAGTAGGCGGAATGCCCGTATCGCAGGTTGCAGGTCAGTAGCTCAATTGGCAGAGCACCGGTCTCCAAAACCGGTTGTTGGGGGTTCAATTCCCTCCTGACCTGCCAGTTTCAACACAGGCCGGCGCGAAGCCGGAATGGAAGGGGCCGCGAGGGATGAAGGACAAGCTCAAGCAGTGGGTCGCGAAGCTTTCCGGGTTTACCGGCGAGGTGCGGGTCGAGATGATCAAATCGACCTGGCCCACGCGGTCCGAGCTGGTCGAATCGACGATCGTGGTTGTGTTCACGGTGGCCATGCTGAGCCTCTTTGTGGGGCTGAGCGATGCGGTCATCATTAACCTGGTCCGGCTTCTCCTTCGCTAGGCGGTGTATGCGATGAACAAGGAATGGTATGTGTTGCAGGCGTTGACGGGCCAGGAGCAGAAGGCCAGGGACAGCATCCTGAAGCGGCTCCAGCCTGAAGAAATGACCGAGTTTATCGACGAGGTTCTGATTCCCGTCGAAAAGGTGACGGAGGTTAAGAAGGGCGTCAAGCGGACTATTAACCGCAAGTTTTTCCCGGGCTATCTGCTGGCGCACATCGGCCTCTACGATGACAGCCGGAAGATTGTCGAGAAAGTGTGGTATTTCATCCGGGAGACGCCGGGCGTGATCGGGTTCATCGGGGGCAACGAGCACCCCGTGCCGCTGCGGCAGGAGGAGATGGACGTTATCCTGCATCAGGCGGAGGACAAGAAGGTCAAGGCGAAGCCCAAGGTGCAGTTTGAAAAGGGCGAGAACGTGAAGATTACGGACGGCCCTTTCATGAATTTCACGGGGGCGATCGTCGAAGTCGATCCCGAACGGGGGCGGTTGAAGATCTCGGTGGCGATTTTCGGCCGGACGGCTCCGGTGGAGTTGGAGTACTGGCAGGTGGAGCGGGCGTAGCTCCTCCTGTGTTGACCGTGGTAACAGACAGGCTGGCGGCAGCGTATAGGACGCGACGCGAACGACCGGCAGCCGGATGGGAAGCGCGTTATGGCAAAAAAGGTAACAGGGAAAGTCAAGCTGCAGATCCCCGCGGGTCAGGCGAATCCGGCCCCCCCGGTGGGACCGGCATTGGGTCAGCACGGCGTGAACATCATGGAGTTCTGCAAGCGCTTTAATGCGGAGACGCAGGCGTTGGCGGGGCTTATTGTGCCGGTGATCATCACCATCTATCAGGACCGGTCCTTCACGTTCATCACGAAGAGCCCTCCGGCTTCCTCGCTGCTGAAGAAGGCGGCGGGGTTGGCCAAGGGGTCGGCCGTGCCGAATCGGGACAAGGTAGGGAAGGTGACCAAGGCTCAGGTGCGGGAAATCGCGCGCGCCAAGGCGAAGGACATGAACGCCTTCGAAGAAGAGCAGGCCATGCGTGTGATCGAGGGGACGGCCCGGAGCATGGGCATAGAGGTGGTGGGGTAGTATGACCAAGCATGGAAAAAAATACCGGACAATCGTTGAGAAGGTGGAAGAGCGTCTTTATGAGCCGGCCGAAGCGCTGGATTTCCTGAAGGCTAACAAGTACGCCAAATTCGACGAAACCGCTGAAATTCATTTTCGACTCGGGGTCGATCCGAAGAAAACCGACCAGACGGTGCGCGGTACAGTCAGCCTGCCCAATGGGTCAGGCAAGACGGTACACGTGGCTGTGTTCGCCTCGGGCGCCGCGGCAGATGCGGCCCGGAGCGCGGGTGCGGACTTCGTCGGGATGGACGATCTCGTCGAAAAAGTCAAGGGCGGCTGGACTGGGTTCGACGTCGCGATCGCGACGCAGGACGCCATGAAAGTGGTGCGGACGCTGGGCAAAATGCTCGGCCCGCGCGGTCTGATGCCCAACCCGAAGACGGGTACTGTAACGGATGACACGGCGGGGGCGGTGAAGCAGTTCAAAGCCGGCCGCGTGGAGTTCCGAATGGACCGTCACGGGAATGTGGGCGTGCCGTTCGGCAAGCTCAGCTTCGAGACGAAGGCGCTGGTGGAGAATGTGGACGCGGTGATTGCCGCGGTGAAAGGGGCCCGGCCTGCCTCGGCCAAGGGCATTTTCATCAAGCGGTGCACGCTGAGCTCCACGATGGGCGTCGGGCTGCGCGCGAACGTGCGCGATTAACAGGAAAAGGAAACCGAGTCCATGAGACCGGAAAAAGAAGCGATCCTCAGGGAAATCAAGCAGAAGGTTGATGCGTCGGAGTTTCTGTTGCTGGCGGATTATCGCGGGATGACCGTTGAACAGTTCTCGTCGCTTCGTGCCTCCCTGCGAGCCTCGGGCGCCCGTATTCAGGTTGTGAAAAACAGCCTGTTGCGGCTCGTGGCGCGCGAAAAGGGATGGAACGCCCTCGATGCCCATCTGTCCCAGCCGTCCGCGATGGTGGTCGGCTTGAACGTGGTGGACGCGGCGAAGGCGATCAAGAAGTTCCAGGCGGAGAAGCAAAACCGCCCGGCGATGAAAGCGGGGGTCTTGGGTGACCGGTTCTTGTCCATGACGGACATTGAGAGTCTGGCCTCCCTGCCGCCCCGCGAAGTGCTTCTGGCTCAACTGGTCGGCACGGTGGCCGCCCCGATGTCGCGCCTGGTTGGCGTGATGAGCCAGAAATTGTGCAGCATCGTGTATGTGTTAAAGGCCGTCGAACAGAAAAAAAGCGCAGCAGCGTAAAATAGTGTAAAAAGGAGAATTGGATCATGTCAGACGAAATCAAGTTGGAAGGCAAAATGCTGGAGTTCGTGGAAGCCATTGAGAAAATGAGCGTGCTCGAACTTTCCCAGCTCGTCAAGGCCCTGGAGCAGCGCCTGGGCGTGAGCGCGGCGGCCCCCATGATGATGGCGGCCGGCGGTGCGGCGGCTGGCGCGGCTCCTGTGGTGGAAGAGAAGACCGAGTTCACCGTGGTGCTGACGGAAGCCGGCCCGAACAAGATCAACGTGATCAAGGAAGTGCGCGCGATCACAGGCCTGGGACTGAAAGAGTCCAAGGATCTGGTCGAGGGCGCCCCGAAGCCTGTGAAGGAAGGCGTCACGAAGGAAGAAGCCCAGAAGATTAAAGAGTCGCTCGAGAAGGCGGGGGCCAAGGCCGAGCTCAAGTAGGTTACATTGGATGTTTGTTTCGGGCGGCCGGCGTTTGCCGGCCGCCGTCCCCCTTCTTACTTGATGTTGAATCGTCTCGAGCAGGTGCCGAATGGTTTCTAGACAAGACTTTGGGAAACTCGTGGATGTGATCGAGCCGCCGAATCTCATCGAGATTCAGACCGCCTCGTACAAGGACTTCCTGCAGTGGGATGTTCCGGAGAATCGTCGCAAACGGGTCGGGTTGCAGGCCGTTTTCAGGGAAGTTTTCCCGATTGAGAGTTACGACGGACGGTATGTCCTGGACTTCGCTCACTACGAGTTCCACAAGCCGTCCCTGGATCCGGTTTCGTGCCTGAAAGAGGGACAAACCTATTCCGCCCCCCTGTATGTGACGTTTGACCTCAAGGAGGGATCCGAGGTGCGTCGCGAGTCGGTGTTCATGGGCGACATTCCCCTGATGACCGAGTCGGGCGCCTTCATTGTCAACGGGTCTGAGCGGGTCATCGTCAGCCAGTTGCACCGTTCGCCCGGCATTTGTTTCGAGCAGGCCAACCATGCGAACGGAAGCATGATTTATTCGTTCCGGATCATTCCGGACCGCGGGTCCTGGGTGGAAGTCCAGTTCGACTCCTCCGACCATCTCTGGATGTACCTGGACCGTCGCCACCGCCGGCGGAAGTTTCTCGCCACCACGTTTCTGCGGGCGATTGAATCGCTGAGCGAGGAAAAGCCCGCCAAGGACGAAAAGGCGGCGCCCAAGGGCACGGACGAGGACATCCTGAGCCTGTTCTATACCTTTGAAGAGTTCGTCGTCGATGCCAAAATCGCGGACGAGACGCTGACCGACAAGGTGTTCAAGGAAGACGTCATTGATGTGGACTCCGCGAAGGTTCTGGCCCGGCGTTACGAGGCCCTGACCAAGGGCGTGCTCGGCACGATCCGTGCGGCGGGCATCAAGTCGGTGACGGTCGTGAACGTCTCGTGGGACAACGGCATCATGATGAAGAGCGTGAAGTCGGACCCGACCCGCTCCATGGATGATGCGCTCCGGGATATCTACATGCGCCTGCGTCCCGGCGATCCGCCGACGCCGTCCAATGCGCGCCAGCTCGTGAAGCGGCTGTTCTTTGATCAGCGTCGCTATGACCTGGGCCGTGTGGGCCGCTATAAGATCAACCAGAAGCTGAACCTGCGCTACGAGGGCGAGGATGAGGATCGTCAGCGCGTGCTTCACCGTGAGGATGTGATCGCGGCCGTCCGCTACTTGATCAGCATCCGCAAGGGCAAGGGCACGGTGGATGACATCGACCATCTGGGCAGCCGCCGGTTGCGCACGGTGGGGGAATTGATCGAGAATCAGTGCCGGGTGGGGTTGAGCCGGACCGAACGGTTGGCCCGTGAGCGGATGACGCTGCACGACAACACCTCCAGCGGCCCGATGACCCCGACCAAGCTCGTCAATCACAAGACGCTCGCCTCGGTGGTGAAGGACTTCTTCACCCGTAGCCAGCTGAGCCAGTTTATGGATCAGACGAATCCGCTGTCGGAGCTCGCGCACAAGCGGCGGTTGAGCGCCCTCGGCCCGGGCGGTTTGAGCCGGGATCGGGCAGGCTTCGAAGTGCGAGACGTGCACAGCAGCCATTACGGTCGGATTTGTCCGATCGAGACACCGGAAGGCCCGAACATCGGATTGATTTCGTCACTCGGCATTTATGCCCGCGTGAACGAATACGGGTTCCTCGAAACGCCCTATCGCATCGTGACAAACGGCCGGGTGACGGATAAGGTGGATTTCCTGACCGCGGACCGCGAGGAGCAGTTCGTGATCGCCCAGGCCAACGCCGTGCTGGACAGTCACAGCCGGTTTGTGAACGACACCGTACCGGTGCGCCACATGGGTGAGTTTAAGGAAGTGCCCAAGGGGGATGTCCAGTACATGGACGTGTCGCCGAAGCAGGTCGTGTCCGTGGCGGCGGGATTGATCCCGTTCCTGGAACACGACGATGCCAACCGGGCCTTGATGGGCTCCAACATGATGCGCCAGGCGGTGCCGTTGCTGACGACGGAGCTGCCGTTTGTGGCGACCGGGCTCGAGGGGCGGATTGCGGCGGACAGCGGCGTGATGGTCCGGGCGGCGGAGGACGGGACGGTGACGTATGTTTCCGCGACCGAAGTCCGTGTGGTCCGTGAGGGCGCGAAGAAGGGCGCCGCCGAGAAGTGCTACAGTCTGCGGAAGTTCATGCGCTCCAACGCGGGGACATGCGTCAACCAGAAACCCTGTGTTAAAACGGGGCAGAAGGTGAAGAAGGGCGAAGTCCTGGCGGATGGTCCGGCGACCTGCTCCGGCGAACTCGCCCTCGGCAAGAATGTCCTTGTGGCGTTCATGCCCTGGTGCGGTTACAACTTCGAGGATGCGATCCTGATCAGTGAACGGATTGTTCGCGAGGACGTGTTCAGCTCGATTCACATTCAGGAATTCGACGTGGGCGCCCGTGACACCAAGCTGGGTCCCGAGGAGATCACGCGCGACATCCCGAATGTGGGCGAGGAGGCCCTGAGGAACCTGGGCACCGACGGGGTCATCTGCAAGGGCGCCGAGGTGAAGCCGGGCGATATCCTCGTGGGCAAGATCACGCCCAAGAGCGAGACCGAGCTTGATCCGGCGGAACGCCTGCTGCGCGCCATTTTTGGCGAAAAGGCGGCGGATGTTCGTGATACGTCCCTCACGGTGCCGAGCGGCACCTACGGGATTGTGATGGACGTCAAGGTCTCCTCGCAGAAGGAGCTTGAAAAGCAGAAGATGACCGAGAACGAGAAGCGGCGCCAGTCCAAGAATGTGGGCGAGGATTACAAGTCCAAGCGCCAGGAGCTCGTGGAGGATCTGACGGAGCGGCTGAGCAACATCCTGTTGGGCGAGAAAATCCCCCTGGATGTGGTGAATGTCGAGACGGCGGAAATCATCATCCCGGCGAATCGCAAGATCACGAAGACCCTGCTGCGGAAGCTGGCTCAGGAGAGCGAGCACATCCAGATTGACAGCAGCCCGATCCAGCAGAAGATCCAGGAGATTATTGACGAATTTCGCGAGAAATTCTTCGAGTTGGAAGAGGATTACAACCGGCATGTGGAGCAGATCCAGAGCGGGGACGACCTCGATCGCGGCATCATCAAGCAGGTGCGGGTTTATATTGCCAGCAAGAAGAAGCTCTCCGTCGGTGACAAGATGGCGGGACGGCATGGTAACAAGGGCGTGGTGGCCCGGGTGTTGCCCGAGGCCGACATGCCCTTCCTGCCTGATGGGAAGCCGGTGGACATCGTGTTGAACCCGCTGGGCGTGCCGTCGCGCATGAACGTGGGGCAGGTGCTCGAGACCCATCTCGGCATGGCCTGCAAGGCTCTGGGCCTGTATGCCATGACGCCGGTTTTCGACGGCGTGTCGGAGCAGGCCATCCACGACATGCTCAAGAAGAGCGGCTTCCCGGATGACGGAAAAACCTATCTCTACGATGGGCGGACGGGCGAGCCGTTTGACCAGCGCGTGGTGGTGGGGCAGATCTACATGATGAAGCTGCATCATTTGGTGAGCGATAAGATCCACGCCCGTGCGGTGGGGCCCTATTCGCTGGTGACGCAGCAACCTCTCGGCGGCAAGGCTCAATACGGTGGCCAGCGGTTGGGGGAAATGGAAGTCTGGGCATTGGAAGCTTATGGCGCGGCATACGCGTTGCAGGAGTTGATGACCGTCAAGAGCGACGACGTTGCCGGACGGACGCACATTTACGAGTCGATCGTGAAGGGGGAAAACACACTCGAGGCCGATCGCCCCGAGTCCTTTAATGTGCTGATGAACGAACTGCGCAGCATTGGCCTGGACGTCCGGGTCGAAGTTCCGAACGAGGAAAGTCATCTGCCGGCTCTCTAAACACAGAGGGCGGCGGTTCCACAGGCGGGAGGCCGGGATTGAACACGACCACGATTAAACGAAAATTGGGCGGCTTCGAGAATCAGCGGTTTGATTCGGTGCGGATCACGCTGGCGTCTCCGGAGACGATCCGTTCCTGGAGTCACGGGGAGATCAAGAATCCCGAGACGATCAATTACCGGACCTACAAGCCGGAAAAAGGCGGTCTCTTCTGCGAGCGCATCTTCGGCCCCACCCGGGATTGGGAATGCAGTTGCGGTAAATACAAGCGGATCAAGCATAAGGGCGTGATCTGCGACCGGTGCGGGGTGGAGATTACTCTGGCTCGTGTGCGCCGTGAGCGGATGGGACACATTGAACTGGCGGTGCCGGTCTCGCACATCTGGTTCTTCAAGTGTACGCCGTCCCGGCTGGGGCTTGTCCTGGACATGCCCATTCGAGCCTTGGAATGCGTTCTGTATTACGAGAATTACGTCGTCGTTTCAGTCAATACGGACTCGGCGTGTCCGCTTCAGGAGAAGCAGATCCTGAAAGAAGCCGAGTATCGCGAGGCGTGCGAAAAATACGGCGAGAAATTCATCGCCAAGATGGGCGCCGAGGCGATTCGCGACTTGCTCCGCAAGATCAATCTCGACGAGGAGATTGCCTTGCTCGAGGAGAAGATGCGCGACACGAAGAGCAAGCAGGAGAAGAAGAAGCTTTCCAAGCGCACGAAAATCATTGAGGGATTCCGCAACAGCGAGACGCGTCCCGAGTGGATGGTGATCGAGGTGTTGCCCGTGATTCCGCCTGATTTGCGTCCGCTCGTGCCTCTGGAGGGCGGCCGGTTCGCCACTTCGGACCTGAATGACCTGTATCGGCGCGTGATCAACCGGAACAACCGCCTCAAGAATCTCATGCAGCTTAAAACGCCGGACGTGATTATCCGGAACGAAAAGCGCATGCTTCAGGAGGCCGTGGATGCCGTGATCGACAATGGTCGTCATGGCCGTCCGGTGACGGGCGCGGGGAATCGCCCGCTGAAGTCCCTTAGCGACATGCTGAAGGGGAAGGGCGGACGCTTCCGTCAGAACCTGCTGGGCAAGCGCGTGGATTATTCCGGGCGCTCCGTGATTGTGATTGGCCCCGAACTTTCCCTGCGTCAGTGCGGGCTTCCCAAGAAGATGGCGCTGGTGCTCTTCGAGCCGTTCATCATTCGCCGGCTTAAAGAGCTGGGCATTGTGCACACCGTGCGGAGTGCGAAGAAGATGATCGAACGGCAGACCATCGAAGTGTGGGATATCCTCGAAGAGGTGACCCGCGACAAGACGGTGATGCTGAACCGCGCGCCCACCCTGCATCGCCTTTCGATCCAGGCGTTCGAGCCGGTGCTGGTGGAAGGCGAGGCGATCCGGATTCACCCGCTGGTTTGTACGGCGTTCAACGCCGACTTTGACGGCGATCAGATGGCCGTGCACGTGCCGCTTTCGATTGAAGCGCAGCTGGAGTCGCGCCTGTTGATGCTGGCGTCGAACAACATCTTTTCGCCTTCGAGCGGGAAGCCGATCACGACGCCGACGCAAGATATTGCGCTGGGCGTGTATTACATGACCTCGCCGGCGCAGAAGGATCGGAAGATTGACTTCCGCAAGGCCCTGCCCGATCCCAAGGAGCATTTGTCGCTCTTTTCGGATGCGCAGGACGTTCGACTGGCCTATGACGAAAAGGCGGTCAAGGTCCACACCCGCATCTGGTTCAGCAATCCCAATTACAAGCAGGCGACGATTTTCGGGAACGCCGAGCCGAAGCGGATCATGACGACCGTCGGGCGGGTGTTTTTCAACGAGATCTGGCCGGTCAAACTGGGCTTTGTCAACCGCATGGTGGACAAGAGCTTTCTGGGTTCCTTGATTTGGAACTGTTACCACGTGGGCGGTCACGAGGTGACGGTGAATTGCCTGGACAAGCTGAAAAGCCTCGGCTTTGAACATGCGACCCTGGCCGGCATTTCGATCGGCATGTGCGACATGATCATTCCGCCCGAGAAGACGGAGATCATCAACCGCGCCCGGAAATCCGTGGCCGAGGTGGATTCCCAGTACAAGCGGGGCATCATCACGGACGGGGAACGCTACAACAAGATCGTCGACATCTGGACGCAGGCGACGGATGAAACCTCGAATGCCTTGTATAAGGCGATCGAGCTCAATCTGGGTGCGGACGAGGCCAATCCGATTTTCATGATGGTGGATTCCAAGGCGCGCGGCAGTCGCCAGCAGATCCGGCAGTTGGCCGGCATGCGAGGCCTGATGGCGAAGCCTTCGGGCGAGATCATTGAACGACCGATTCTGTCCAACTTCCGCGAAGGGCTGAGCGTGCTCGAGTATTTCATCAGCACGCACGGCGCCCGAAAGGGTTTGGCGGACACGGCCCTGAAGACGGCCGATGCCGGCTATTTGACTCGCAAGCTGGTGGACGTTTCTCAGGACGTGCGGATTGTCGAGCACGATTGCAACACCTTGAACGGCATTGAAGTGGCCGCGATTGGCGAGGGCGACGAGGTTCTGATCACGCTGGCGAGCCGGGTTGTCGGGCGGACGGCGCTGAACGATGTCGTCGATCCCGTCACCAAGCAGATTCTCGTGAAGAACGGCGAGGAGATCTCCGAGGTGATCGCCGAGAAGTTGCTCAAGGCGGATGTCGAAAAGATCCGCATTCGCAGTGTTCTGACGTGTGAGTCCCGGCGTGGAATCTGCGCGCAGTGCTACGGGCGGGATCTGGCCACGAGCCGGCAGGTTGAAGTGGGAACCGCGGTGGGCATCATCGCGGCGCAGTCCATCGGTGAGCCTGGCACGCAGCTGACGATGCGGACGTTCCACATCGGCGGCACCGCGAGCTCGACATTCAAGCAGCCTCACGTGATCGCCAAGCATGACGGCGTGGTGCGGTTTGAGGATGTTCGTTATGTGAAGAACGATGACGGGCACAATGTGGCCCTTAACAAGAACGGCGCCGTGATTGTCTCGGATGAAAACGGCCGCGAGATTGAACGGCACGTCCTGACCATTGGCGCGATTGTATCCGTGCTGGATGGCGGGCGTGTTCGCAAGGGCCAGAGCTTCATCCAGTGGGATCCCTACAGCGTGCCGATTCTGGCGGAAAAATCGGGCCGCGTGGAGTTCAAGGATTTCCACGACAACCTGACCATCCGCAAGGAAGTGGACGCCGCGACCGGGTTGAAGGGGATTGTGGTTCTGGAGCACAAGGAAGACCAGCACCCGATGATTGTGCTGAAGCCTGACCAGGGGGAGACGCTTCATTATACCCTTCCCGCCGGCTCACACGTGATGGTGCAGACGGGCGCCCGGGTGGCGGCTGGCGGCGTGCTGGCCAAGACTCCGCGCAAGGAATCGAAGACCAAGGATATCACGGGCGGGTTGCCGCGGGTGTCCGAGTTGTTTGAAGCGCGCCGCCCGCATGACGCAGCCGAGATCGCGAAGATCGAGGGCTTCGTTCATTTTGGCCCGTCGCGCCACGGCAAGCGCTGCCTGATCATCGCCGAGGACCCTTCGCTGGATGTGTCGAAGGGGCTGGAGGCTCTGAAGGCGGCGGGCGTCATCATGGAAGAGCACCTGATTGCCATGGGCAAGCACGTGGTCGTGTTCAAGGGTGACTATGTTCGCAAGGGCCAGCAGTTGACGGAAGGCCCGGTGGTGCCTCAGGAAATTCTGGAAATCTGCGGCCCGAAAGAGTTGCAGGAATATCTGGTGAACGAGGTGCAGCAGGTGTATCGCCTCCAGGGCGTTGAAATCAACGACAAGCACATCGAGATCATCGTGCGGCAGATGTTGCGCAAGGTCCGGATCACGGACCCGGGCGACACCGAGTTCCTATGGGGGGAACAGGTTGAAAAGCAGACGTTCCAGGAAGTGAACGAGAAGTCCATGGCGGAGGGCAAACGGCCGGCGGCGGCCATGCCGGCGCTCCTGGGCATCACGAAAGCCTCGCTGGAGACGGAAAGCTTTATCTCGGCGGCCTCGTTCCAGGACACGACACGCGTCCTGACCGAGGCGGCCACCTTGGGGCGTGTGGATTATTTGCGCGGATTCAAGGAAAACGTCATCATGGGGCATCTGATTCCCGGGGGGACGGGTTTCCCGGCCTACCGGAACATCAAACTGGTTGCCTTGGGCGAGCCGATTCACGAACTTCCCGAGCAGAACCCGCTGGCCAGTGATCCGGATACCGAGAAAAAAAGCTAATTGTTGAACGGTTTTGCTTGCAACGAGGCAATCAGAACTTGTATATTTAAAACCTTTGCTATCGATTCGAGAAAGGCGAGGCTATGCCGACAATCAATCAGTTGGTGAGAAAAGGGCGCAATCCGGTCAAGTATAAGAGCAAGTCGCCCGCTCTCACGAAGAATCCGCAGCGGCGGGGCGTGTGTCTGACGGTTAAGACGCAGACGCCCAAGAAGCCTAATTCCGCGTTACGGAAGGTGGCTCGCGTGCGCCTGACGAACGGATTTGAGGTGACCGCTTATATCCCCGGTGAGGGGCATAATCTTCAGGAGCACAGCGTGGTGCTGGTGCGCGGCGGTCGTGTGAAGGATCTTCCGGGCGTGCGGTATCACATCGTGCGTGGCACGCTGGATTCCGTGGGCGTGGACGGTCGTCACCGGAGCAGGTCGAAATACGGAGTGAAGACGCCGAAGGCGGCGTCGTAAGCGAAGGCTGGCAGGTTACCGATGGCGAGAAGACACAGAGCGGAACAGCGCGAGATGACGGCCGACCCGAAGTATAACGACAAGGTCGTGAGTCATCTCATCAACCAGGTGATGCGGGACGGGAAAAAGTCCGTGGCCGTGGACATCGTGTACAGCACATTGGACATTATGAAGGAGAAGGTGAAAACCGACAATCCTTTAGAGGTCCTCTACAAGGCCATTGACAACGCCAAACCGCGGGTTGAGGTGAAGTCACGGCGCGTGGGAGGTGCCACGTATCAAGTTCCGGTGGAAGTTTCGCCGGGCCGGCAAATGGCGTTGGCCTTTCGCTGGATCATTGGATACGCCTTGGCCCGGAAGGGTGTGCCGATGAAGCGGGCGCTGGCGCTTGAATTGCTCGATGCTTATCAGGAGCAGGGCAACGCCATCAAGAAGCGGGATGACACCCACAAGATGGCTCAGGCGAACAAGGCGTTTGCGCATTATCGCTGGTAGAATCAGGGACGAAACAGAACTCGGGATGACGCCGGGCGGTTCGCCGTCCGGCGTTTGATTGCTAAAAAAGAACAGACGATTCAAAATGGTTGCGACGTTGACCCCAAAAAACCAAAAAGGCGAGGCGCGGAGCCGGGAGGCGGCCGGGAGGCTGCGTCCTTTGGCGCACTTGCGCAATTTTGGGATTGCGGCCCATATCGACGCCGGGAAAACCACGGTTTCGGAGCGGATCCTGTTTTATGCGGGACGGGTGCACCGGATGGGTGAGGTGCATGATGGCAACACGACCATGGATTGGATGATTCAGGAAAAAGAGCGCGGCATCACGATCACCAGCGCCGCGACGACTTGCTTCTGGCGCGATCATCAGATCAACTTGATTGACACGCCCGGACATGTGGATTTCACGGTTGAAGTGGAACGGTCCATGCGGGTCCTGGACGGGGCGGTGGCGGTTTTTTGTGCGGTGGGCGGAGTCCAGCCGCAGTCCGAGACGGTGTGGCGCCAGGCGGATCGTTATCACGTGCCGCGGATTGCGTTCATCAACAAGATGGACCGGAGCGGTGCCGATTTTCGCGGGGTGTTGGATCAGATCCGGGCGAAACTAGGGGCGATTGCCGTGCCGTTGCAGCTTCCGATCGGGCAGGAGGATCAGTTTGAGGGGGTCGTGGACCTGCTCGAGATGCGTGCGCTATATTTCACGGAAGACACGATGGGCCGCACGGTTGAGTTCCGTCCGATTCCGGCGGGAATGGCGGCCGAGGCTGAGCAGGCGCGGGCCGAGATGATCGAGCAGGTGGCCGAGCTGGATGAGGCGGTTTTGAATGCCTATCTGGAATCCCCGGATGTGCCTGTTGCCCAATTGCGCGAGGGAATCCGGCGGGCGACGATTCAGAATCGGATGACGCCGGTGTTGTGCGGATCCGCTTTGAAGAACAAGGGCGTACAGCCCCTTCTGGATGCGGTGGTGGATTTTCTGCCCTGTCCCCTGGATGTCGGCGCCGTATCGGGGACGCATCCGAAAACGGGCGGCAAAGAGGCCCGCGAGGCGGATGATCTGGGTCCGCTGGCCGCGCTGGCTTTCAAGTTGGCGACGGATGCGTTTGGTCGCCTGGTGTTCGTGCGGGTGTATTCGGGCCAGCTGAAGCAGGGTTCGAACGTGTATAATCCCCGGACGCGCAAGCGGGAACGGATTGGCAAGCTGGTCCGGCTGCACGCGGATTCCCGCGAGGAAATCGATACTTTATTTTCGGGTGAAATCGGAGCCGTCATTGGATTGAAAGATACGGTGACCGGCGATACGCTTTGTGCGGAGCACCTGCCGGTGGTTCTCGAGCGGATTGTGTTTCCTGAGCCGGTGATTGCGATGGCGATCGAGCCCCGCAGCCAGGGGGACCGCGAAAAGTTGGTGGAAACGCTCCAGACTTTGGCGGCGGAAGATCCGACTTGCCGGATCAGCGTCAACGAAGAAACGGGGCAGACCCTGTTGAGCGGGATGGGTGAACTGCACCTGGAAATTCTTTTAGACCGGATGTTGCGGGAATTCAAGGTTCAGGCCAATGCGGGGAAGCCTACGGTGGCGTACCGCGAGACCGTGGTGGGCCGGGGATCCGGTGAATCCTGTTTCGATCGGGAAATCGGCGGCCAGGTTCAATTCGCACGCGTGGCGGTGACCGTGGAGGCTGGCGTGCGGGGGCAGGGCAACCAAATTACTTTTTCGGTGTCTTCTGATCGCATTCCGGAAGCGTTTCGAAGCAGTTTACGGGAAGGCCTTCAGGATGTCCTGGTGACAGGCATTCTGGCGGGTTATCCGTTGGTCGATGTGCGTGTGAACGTGGTGGGAGGGGCTTTTAATGAGCTCAGTTCCACGGAGATGGCGTTTCGTACGGCCGCGGCGATGGCCGCGAGGGAAGGGATCCAGGCCGCTCGTCCGGTGTTGTTGGAGCCGATCATGAAGGTCGACGTTTTGACTCCGAACGAGTCCATGGGCGAGGTGCTGGGTGACTTGAACGCGCGACGGGGGCGTGTAAAAGAGCTGGTCGCGAAGGGCAATCTGCAGATCGTCCATGCGGTGGTGCCCTTGGCGGAACTGTTCGGTTACGCGACGGCCATCCGATCTCTGACCAAGGGTCGGGCGAGCTACACGATGGAGCCCTTCAGCTTCGACGTGGTGCCCGAGGCAATTCAGCAGGCGATGATACAGTAAAGGGTGAGTGAAGAAACATGAATGGGCAGCGCATACGCATTCGATTGAAAGCCTACGATAACGGCGTCCTCGACCAGTCGGTGAACGACATTGTCGAGACGGCCCGGCGGACCGGAGCCCGCGTGGTGGGTCCCATTCCATTGCCGACTCGCATGGAGCGGTACTCCGTGAACCGGAGCCCGCATTCGGACAAGAAGTCAATGGAACAGTTTGAAGTCCGCACGCACAAGCGCATGCTGGACATTGTGGAACCGACCGCCAAGACCGTCGACGAGCTCAAAAAGCTCAATATGCCGGCGGGTGTGGACATAACCATCAAGATATGAGTGCAGTTATGGAAGGCTTGCTAGGCAGAAAACTGGGCATGACCCAGGTATACCGCGAAAGCGGCGAACAGGTTCCGGTGACCGTCCTCGAGGTGGGGCCCTGTGTGGTCCTTCAGAAGAAGACGAAAGCCGCAGACGGATATGACGCCGTGCAATTGGGCTTTATCGATCGCAAGGAGTCCCGCGCCACCCAATCGTGCGTGGGTCATTGCAAGAAAGCCGGCACGGCTCCGAAACAGTTTGCAAAAGAGTTCCGCGCCGCGGATCCGGAGGCCTACAAGGCCGGGGATACGGTGACGGCTTCCATTTTTGCAGGCGTCGATTTCGTGGACGTGCAAGGCGTTTCCAAGGGCCTGGGTTTCCAGGGCGTGGTGAAGCGTTATCGCATGAAAGGCGGCCCAATCACACATGGCGGCCATTCCAAGCGGCGGGTGGGTTCGATCGGTTGTCGATCGTATCCGGGCCGGGTACACAAGAACAAGCGCATGCCGGGCCACACCGGGCACGAGAACGTGACACAGCAGAATCTGCGTGTCGTGGCCGTGCGTCCGGAGGACAACCTGCTGCTGGTGAACGGTGCGGTGCCGGGGCCGGTGGGGGGGATTCTGGTGGTCAGGAAGGCGTTGAAGAAGGCTAAGAAAGCGTCATGAGCAGCGTCAAGATTCTAGATCGTAAG
The DNA here is from genome assembly GCA_945898015.1 of PVC group bacterium. Taxonomy (GTDB): domain Bacteria; phylum Verrucomicrobiota; class Kiritimatiellia; order CAIKKV01; family CAIKKV01; genus CAIKKV01. The sequence goes on from CAMDGM010000026.1 coordinate 30,383, forward strand.
GGCGGGTCGGTCGGCACAGTCGATCTGCCCGAGGGGTTGCTGGCCGGGACCGACAAGGGCTCCCAGGCCATGCATGACGTCGTGGTGGCCTACCAGAACGGTTTGCGGGCTGGAACCGCCAGTTCCAAGACCAAGGGGACTGCCGCGGGAAGCGGAAAAAAACCCTGGAAGCAGAAGGGCACAGGCCGGGCGCGGGCGGGTTACCGCCGGTCTCCCGTCTGGAAGGGTGGCGGCGTGGCTTTCGGGCCGGTGCCCCGCAGTTATCTGCAGCGGTTGCCGAAGAAGGTGACGCGACTGGCTTTCCGGCGCGCGTTCAGCGACAAGGTGGCCGCCGGCGCTTTGATGGTGTTGGAGGGCCTCGTCGTGGAGGCGCCGAAGACCAAGCTCTTTGCGGCGCTGATGAAGGACCTTGGGCTGAAGGGGTCGGTCCTGTTTATCCTGGATCAGGTTGATGCGAAAGTGTTGTTGGCCCTGCGCAATCTGCCCGGGGTGGCGCTGGCGACGGCGGCCGAGTGCAACACCTACGAATTGATTCGGGCCAATCAGGTGGTGGTGACGAAAGCTGCGCTGGAGCTTCTGAAGCCGCGCCTGTCCGCGGAAGGGAGCAAAGCGTCGTGAAAAATCCACATGAGATTATCCGAACCCTGCTGGTGACCGAAAAGGGCACTCGTTTGCAGGCTGAAAATAAATTTCTTTTCCGGGTGGCCCCGGACGCCAACAAGATCGAAATCCGTCATTCGGTGGAAAAGTTGTTCAACGTCCATGTGGTCGCCGTGAACACCATGTCTGTCGGCGGAAAAGAAAAGAGGGCTGGAAAGAGCCCTCGCGCGGGGCGCACGCCGGACTGGAAAAAGGCCGTGGTGACGTTGAAGGCGGGCGAGAAAATTGACCTCGGTTGAGACGAGCAGTGGGGTAAGTTATGGCGTTGAAAAGCTTTAAACCGACGACGAAGAGCCGTCGCTTCATGGTCCTGAGCGCATTTGATGAGCTCACGAAAAAGAAGCAGCCGGAGCGGTCGTTGCTGGTGGCGTTGAAGAAGGCGGGCGGCCGCAACAATATGGGGCGGATTACCGTGCGCCACCAGGGTGGTGGTCACAAACGGTTGTATCGTCTGATCGATTTCAAGCGGGACAAGCATGGCATTCCGGCGCGTGTGGCGGCGGTTGAATATGACCCGAACCGTTCGGCCCGTCTGGCGCTGCTGGTTTACGCGGATGGCGAGAAACGTTATATTCTTTGTCCGGCTGGGCTCACGGTGGGCACGACGGTCGTGTCAGGTCCTGACGCGGAACCCACCTTGGGGAATTGCCTCCCCATCGCCAAAATTCCACTTGGCCTGCCGATGCACAACCTCGAGCTTCGCCCGGGCAAGGGCGGTCAGATTGTCCGTTCCGCAGGCGGGGTGGCGCAGGTGATGTCAAAGGAGGCGCAATACGCCGTCGTGCAGATGCCCTCGGGGGAAGTCCGCAAGATCAAGCTGACCTGCATGGCGACCATTGGTCAGGTTGGCAATGTGGACCACGAAAATATCAAGTCGGGTAAGGCCGGACGGAAGCGGTGGTTGGGCATTCGTCCGACCGTGCGCGGTGTGGCCATGAACCCTGTGGATCATCCGATGGGCGGCGGCGAAGGCCGGACCTCGGGCGGCGGCCACCCGGTGACGCCGTGGGGTCAGTTGACCAAGGGCAAGAAAACCCGGCAAAAACGCAAGACGTCTGGAAAGTTTATCATCAGCCGGAGAAAGAAGTAAGCTATGGGACGTTCTCTGAAAAAGGGCCCGTTTGTCGATGAAAGCCTCATGAAAAAAGTAGAGAGGCTCATCAAGAGCGGCGAAAAGCGCGTGATCAAGACCTGGTCACGCCGGTCCATGGTGGTGCCGGATTTCATCGGGCACACCTTTGCCGTCCATAACGGCAAGCAGCATATTTCGGTGTATATTACGGAAAACATGGTGGGACATCGGTTGGGAGAGTTTTCGCCCACCCGCGTGTTCCGCAAGCATGGGGTTCACACGGACAAGACCGTGGCGCTTAAGTAAAACCGCGGTGTAAGATCGCGATTGACTGGCGGGCGTGTGTTGTGCAGAATACTGGGCTGTCGTTTGAAGGGGCATGGTTGGCGTTGATTCTGCTTTTTGGCGCGTGCTCTGGGAGTCGTGCCGAGGGTGGGGTTGGCGGCGAGGCTGGCGCCGACATTGGCTCTTCGAGGCAAGTGCGATACTTGTCGGCGGCATTAGCTGCGGTGCGGAGTGAAAACGATGCGCTGCGGGTTCGGTTGGACGCGAAAGCGCTGGGCGCGGCTCCGGCGGCGGCATCGGGAGAGGGGTCGTCCTCGATCCTCATGGGTGGAGGGGCCCGGGTTTTTGATGTGAGCCGGGAATTGGGAATGTTGGTGATCGACGTTGGCGCGCGGCAGGGAGTCAGGGCCGGAATGGTTCTGATGGTGATGCGGGAGAAGCAATCGTTGGCGCGCGTTCGCGTGATGGATGTTCGGCGCCGGATGGCCGGTGCGGTGATCGAGGAACTGTTGTCCGGGGCGCCCTATCCGGGAGCTGGCGACAGGTTGGTCGTGGTGACGGACGGGAAGTAGGAAAAGCGGAGTTATGGAAGTCACAGCACTGTCCAAATATGTACGAATTGCGCCGTCGAAGGCGATGGACCTGGCGAAGGCGATCCAGGGCTTGCCGGTGGATCAGGCGCTCAAGGTGACGCAGTTCAGCTCGCGGAAGGCCGCGAAGTTGATCGGCAAAACCCTTCAATCGGCGGTTGCGAACGCGGAACACAACGCGAGCCTGTCCGCCGAGGATTTAAAGGTCAAGGAAGCGGTGGTGACGCCCGGTCCGGTGTTCCGGCGGTCCTGGCCACGGTCCCGTGGTTCGGCGAGCCCGATTCGCAAGCGGACCAGCCACATTAAGATCACGCTGTCGGACGGAAACACCGGCGCCTAGTTCCGGATTGGTTTGAAAGGAGCAAGACATTGGGCCAGAAGGTAAATCCGATTGGGTTGCGCGTTGCCGTGACCAAGGAATGGCGGTCAAGGTGGTTTGCGGGCAAGAAGGCGTTTGGCGCCTTGTTGAACGAGGATCAGGAGATCCGGGCGCTCATCAAAGAGCGTCTCAAGGAAGCCGCCGTTGCCGAGATTTTGATTGAACGCTACGCGAATCGCGTGCGTGTCACGATTTTCACGGCCCGACCGGGTGTGGTCATCGGGCGCAAGGGCTCGGACCTGGAGGTGATTCGCCAGGAATTATCCCAGAAGACGGGCAAAGATTTCTACATCGAAATCCGCGAGGTCCGGAACCCGGACACGAACGCGCAACTGGTGGCCGAGAACATTGCGGTCCAGCTGGAGCGTCGTGTCTCTTTTCGCCGGGCGTTGAAGCGGGCCATCAAGATGGCGATGGATCTGGGTGTGGACGGGATCAAGATTCGCGTATCGGGGCGTCTGGGTGGCGCTGAGCTATCCCGGAGCGAATGGTACAAGGAAGGGCGTGTTCCGTTGCACACTCTCCGGGCGAATATTGAATATGGGTTTACGGAGGCCCGGACGACTGCCGGCGCCATTGGTGTGAAGGTCTGGATCTGCCGGCCGAAAGCGGAAGCGGACAAGGAATCGAGGGGGAAGAGCCATGGCGCTTATGCCTAAAAAGGTGAAGTACCGCAAGGTCCAGCGCGGCAATCGTGCTGGAATCGCGTATGCGGGCAGCACTCTGGCCTTTGGTGAATATGGGTTGAAAGCCCTGGAGCGCACATGGGTTCGGGGCGTTGTGATTGAGGCCTGCCGGGTGTCAATCAATCGTCACATGAAACGCAAGGGCAAGGTTTGGATCCGGATTTTCCCGGACAAGCCTGTAACCAAGAAGCCGCTCGAAACCCGTCAGGGCAAGGGCAAGGGCGCTCCGGAATACTGGGTGGCGGTGGTGCGCCCCGGCATGGTGCTCTTTGAGGTGGACGGCGTGCCGGAGCCGCTGGCCAAGGAAGCGTTGCGTTTGGCGGCGGCGAAGCTGCCTCTGCGGACCAAATTCGTGACGCGTCACGGCTAAAGGGATGGGATTTGATGAAAGCGAAGCAATTACGCGAGTTGTCGAAAGAAGAACTCGGGTCCAAGCTGGCGGAGACGGATCGCGAGCTATTTAACCTGAGGGTCCGGAAGGCGTCGGGGCAGGTCGAGCAGCCGTTACGGTTGCGGACGTTGCGCCGGGATATCGCCCGGATCAAGACGCTGATGAACCCGGGGAAACAGGCGTAACCCCAAGGAAACGAGCATGGCTGAAGACGCAAAAAACAGAGCGGTACGCAAGGAGCGCGTGGGGCGCGTGGTGAGCAACAAGATGGCGAAGACCCTCATTGTCGAGGTCGAGCGTCGTTGGCCGCACCCCGTCTACGGGAAAGTAGTCCGGGACCAAAAACGGTTTTACGCGCACGATGAAAAGGGCGAGGCGAAGGTTGGCGATACCGTCCGCATCTCGGAAACCCGTCCGCTGAGCAAGCTGAAACGCTGGCGTTTGGTGGCGGTTGTCGACAAGCAAGCACTCGACTAATACGGTGAAATGCGATGATTCAGGAACAGTCTAATCTCGAAGTGGCGGACAATACCGGAGCGCGTCGCGTGATGTGTTTCCGTGTATATGGGCAGCGCAAGTCGTATGCCTACATCGGGGACGTGATTCGCGTTTCCGTGAAAGAGGCGCAGCCCGGCGGGCTCGTGAAAAAAGGGTCGACCTCGAAGGCGATCATTGTTCGGACCAAGCGGGCTATCCGTCGTCAAGATGGTACGGCCCTGCGGTTTGACACGAACGCGGTGGTGTTGGTGAACGACAAACTTGAGCCGCTTGGAACCCGGATTTTCGGACCCGTGGCCCGGGAATTACGCGAGAAGAATTTTATGAAAATCATCTCGCTGGCGCCGGAGGTTGTTTAGGCATGAAGATCAAGAAGAATGACGTGGTGGTGGCGATCAGCGGGAAAAATGCCTCGGCCGACAAGGCGGGGACCCTCAAGACAGGGAAAATCCTGCAGGTGTTTCCTGAAAAAGGGCGAGCGATCGTCGAGGGATTCAACCTGATGAAGCGCCATACGAAGAAGAGCCAGGACAATCCGAAGGGCGGCATCGTCGAGAAGGAAATGGCGATGGGGGTGAGCAAGCTGATGTTGTTCTGCCCGGAGTGTAAAAAAGGCGTGCGGACCGGAATCAGCCGTGCCGATGGCGGCCGGGTTCGGAAGTGTAAGCAATGCGGACACGCGTTTGATGCGTAGCCGGGGGATCGAGGAACTATGTTGCTGAAAGAGACATATCGCGAGAAGGTCGTGCCGGAGCTCCAGAAACGGCTGGGCCTGAAGAACAGGATGCAGGTGCCGCGTCTGGACAAGATCATCCTCAACATGGGTTTTGATGCGGCAATCGACAAGGACGTGCTCAAGGTTCTCACGGGAGAGCTGGCGATGATCAGCGGGCAGAAGCCCGTGGTGACAAAATCGCGCAAGAGCATTTCGAATTTCAAGGTCCGCAAGGGCATGAATGTGGGCGCCAAGGTGACATTGCGTGGAAACCGCATGTACGATTTCCTCGAGCGCCTGGTTCATTTGTCTCTTCCGCGCATTCGCGATTTCCGGGGTGTTCCGGCCCGCGGATTCGACAGCCGGGGGAACTACTCGATGGGATTGTCGGAGCAAACGATTTTTCCGGAAATTGATCCGGACAACGTGAAGACAGTTCAGGGCATGAACATCACAATCGTGACAACGGCCCGGACGGACGAGCATTGCAAGCAGTTGTTGGCGCTGCTGGGCGTGCCGTTTGCCAGTTCCGGTTCCGAGAAGCAAGCATAAGGGAGACAGGCGTTGGCAAAGACATGTCTAGAGGTGAAGGCGGCTCGTCCGCCCAAGTTCAGTTCCCGCGCCTACAACCGCTGCAAACGCTGCGGCCGCAGGCATGGCTTCATCCGGAAGTTCCAAGTCTGTCGTATTTGCTTTCGTGAGCTGGCGTCCGTGGGCCAGATTCCAGGTGTGGTCAAGGCGAGCTGGTAAGGTGGAATGATATGCAGAGCGATCCTATAGCCGATATGCTGACGCGAATTCGGAACGGCCACCAGGCCGGACTGAAGACGGTCGAGATGAGTCACTCCAAGATGAAAGCTGAAATTGCCCGTATTTTGAAGCGGGAAGGCTATATCGAGGAGTATGTTGAAGAGGTCGACACCAAGAAAACGCTCAAGGTGTCGTTGAAATATTATCACGGTAAAAAGCCCTGCATTACGGGGCTCCGGCGCGTGAGCAGCCCCGGCTTGCGGAGGTACGTCGTGTCCACGGAAGTCCCTCGGGTGCTGGGCGGCCTGGGTATTGCGATTTTGACGACGTCTTCCGGCATCCTGACGGACCGTGAGGCCCGCAAGGCGAAAGTCGGCGGCGAACTGATGTGTATGGTGTGGTAAAAGCCTGGGACGGATCGTACTCAAGCCGATCCGCCGTCAAGGGCGAAACGAGGATGTGAACATGTCAAGAATTGGCAAAATGCCGGTTCCAATTCCGGGTGGTGTGACGGTCTCACTGGCAGGCCCTGAGGTGAAGGTGAAGGGGCCCAAGGGCGAGCTTTCCTACGCGGTTCCGGCGCCGATCACGGCCCGCGTGGAGGGGGCCGTGGTGACCGTTGAGAATCCGGGTGACAACCCGGAGACGATGAATTTACACGGTTTGGCGCGCAGTCAGATCGCCAACATGGTTATTGGCGTGACCACCGGGTATTCCCGCGAACTGGAACTTCAGGGGGTGGGCTTCAAGGCGGCGGTGCAGGGGGGCAAGATTACCCTGACCATCGGGTATTCCCATCCGATTGTATTTGAGGCGCCTGCGGGAATCCTGATCGCGGTCAAGGACAACAAGATCATGGTAAGCGGCGCGCACAAGCAGCGCGTCGGCGAGGTGGCGGCCCGTCTTCGGGCGTTCTACAAACCTGAACCTTACAAGGGTAAGGGTATCCGCTACGTGAACGAATATGTGCGCCGTAAGGCCGGAAAGACGGTGGCGTAAGCATGAATGTCATGACACGAAAAGACAACAGGACCCAGCGGCACGAACGGCTCCGCCGCAAGGTGAAAGGCACGGCGGCTCGGCCTCGGATGGCCGTCATGGTTTCCAACCGCCGGATTTACGTTCAGTTTATCGATGACGGGGAAGGGCGGACGCTCGCTTCGGCCGTTTCGCCCGCGGAAAAGCGCGCGATGAACGTGGCGATTGCCAAGCAGGTTGGCACGCTGGCGGCGGAAGCGGCGAAAGCCAAGGGGATCGAGTGCGTGGTGTTTGACCGCGGCGGGTTCCAGTATCACGGGCGGATCAAGGCGTTGGCCGATGCCGCGCGCGAAGCGGGCCTCAAGTTTTAGTGCGAAGGAGTATGTGACACGATGACGACGGACACGGGAATCTTTAATGACGAGCGTGCGAACACGCAAGCGCAGGCCGAATACGAGGAGCGCGTGGTGTTTATTAACCGTTGCGCGAAGGTCGTCAAGGGCGGCCGGCGTTTCAGTTTCAGCGCCGTGGTGGTCGTGGGCGATCGCCGAGGAAACGTAGGGTACGGTTTCGGCAAGGCGAACGAGGTGGCCGATGCGATTCGCAAGGGCGGCGAGGCGGCCCGGCGCAATACGTTTCATGTCACGATGCGGGATCACACGATTCCGCATGAAGTGACGGGGCAGTGCGACGGCGGACGCGTGCTGCTGCGGCCGGCATCCCCGGGTACCGGTGTGATCGCGGGCGGCGGCGTACGCGCGGTCATCGAATTGTCTGGGATTCGCGATATTCTCGCCAAATCGTTCGGCAGCGGAAACAAGCTGAACGCCGTCAAGGCCGCAGTCGATGCGTTGGAGCAGTTGCGGTCGGCAGACGAGGTGCTCGGGATGCGTAATCTGAGGAAGACAACCATTACCCAGGAAGCCGGGATTTGACTATGAAGCTGCATGAGATGAAAAACGGGAAGGGCGCCCGGAGACCGCGCAAGCGCGTGGGCCGGGGAATGGGGTCTGGCATGGGCAAGACCAGCGGCGCCGGTCACAAGGGACAGATGGCCCGGTCGGGTCACAAGCACAAGGCGGGTTTTGAGGGCGGCCAGATGAAGCTGATCCGCCGCATTCCCAAGCGCGGTTTTACAAAGCCGAATCCAATCACGCTGGTGGGCGTCAATGTCGGGGCCCTGGAGTGTTTTGACAATGGCACGGAAGTGACGGCCGTCTTGCTGAGGAAGACCGGGCTTGCCAAGGGATCGCGGCAGGGCGTCAAGATTTTGGGCGGTGGCGAGCTGACCAAAAAGCTGACCGTGAAGGCACAGGGAATCAGTCAGTCGGCGAAGGCGAAGATCGAGCAGGCTGGCGGAACCTGCGAGCAGGTGGTGTTGCGGTAATCGAACCGCGGCTCCAGGGCGCGCGAAACACGGGCAACTAACAATAGCGGGCACATGTTATCGGCTTTTTCAAATACGTTTAAAATACCTGAGTTGCGCAAGCGGATTTTCTTCACGCTCGGGCTCATTTTTGCTGTCCGGCTCGTTGCCATCGTCCCGGTTCCAGGGGTTGATGCGGCGGCGTTACAGCGACTTGTAGCAGATATCGAGGGGCGTGTGGGGGGCGGTTTGCTGGGCCTTGTGGATATGTTCAGCGGTGGCGCGCTGAGCAATTGTGCAATCGGCGCGCTGGGGATTATGCCTTATATCAGCGCTTCGATCATCATCCAGCTCATGACGGCCGTCATTCCCGCGCTCGAGAAGCTCGTGCGGGAGGGAGACACCGGCCGGCAGAAGCTGACCCAGTATACCCGTTACCTGACCTTGGGATTGTGTCTCGTTCAGGCCTTTTTCATGGCCACGGCGATCGAGAATCCACAAGCGCTTGGGATTGACGAGGATCTGGTGATTCACAAAGGGCTGGCGTTCCGGCTGATGACCGTTTTGACGATGACAACGGGAACGATGCTGGTTATGTGGCTGGGTGAACAGATCACGGCGCGCGGGATCGGAAACGGCATTTCATTGATCATCACCATCGGCATTGTGAGCCGGATTCCGAATGCCATCCGGGTGGCGGGGAACATGTTTGCCAACCAGTTCAACATATTCATGATGGCCACCCTTCTGATTATGTTGTTCGTGGTAATCATGGCAACGATCGCCTTGACGCAAGGGCAGCGAAAAATTCCTATCCAGTACGCAAAGCGGGTGGTGGGCCGGAAGGTGTACGGCGGGCAGAACACGTATATGCCGTTGAGGATTAATTATTCGGGAGTCATGCCGATTATCTTCGCCCAAGCGATCCTGATGTTTCCGGCTGCCTTATTTCGCAAGTTCGAACTGACCCGGGCGATCGGGGAATCTCTGTCGAGCGAGTCTAATTTGTATCTGGTCCTATATGGATTCATGATCTTGTTTTTCTCCTACTTTTGGGTTTCCACGCAGTTCAATCCGGTTCGGATTGCAGATGACCTGAAGAAATACGGCGGGTATGTTCCTGGCATCCGCCCGGGGAAGCCAACCGCTGAGTTTCTTGACTTCACCATGACACGAATCACGCTCGCGGGAGCGCTCTTTCTGACGGTCATCGCCGTGATCCCCACAGTCCTGTATCGGCTCTTTGAAGTGCCATGGATCATGTCTTCTTTGTTCGGCGGCACGAGTCTTCTGATTGTGGTGGGCGTGATGCTGGATACGATGCGGCAGGTGGAGTCCCATCTGTTGATGCGCCATTACGACGGTTTCCTGACCAAGGGAAAACTGCGCGGCCGGCGGTAGGACAGAGAGGCACGCCATGAAGGTTATGTTGTTAATGGGGCCGCCCGGAGTGGGGAAGGGAACTGTTTCAGAGCGACTGCACGCTCGACTCGGATGCCGTCACATTTCGACGGGAGACCTGTTGAGGGAATCGATTGCAAAGGGGACCTCCTTGGGTCATCAGGCCCAGGGACATATGACACGGGGCGAGCTTGTCCCGGACGGCTTGATGGTGGCTTTGGTGGAGGAGCAACTGGACCTGAACGGGGGCGGGGATTGCCTGCTAGATGGATTTCCCCGCACGCAGGCGCAGGCGCAGGTGCTGGACAAGGGCTTGACTGAACGCGGCGCCCGGGTGGATGCGGTAATCGAGTTGACAGCCCCCGACGATGTGGTGCTGAAGCGGCTTGGCGGTCGGCGTGTGTGCGCGACATGTGGCGCTGGCTTCCACGTGACGTTTATTCCGCCCAAAAGCGCGGGGGTTTGTGACCGGTGTGGCGGCGCCCTGGTTCAGCGCCCGGACGATCGCGAGGAGGCGATCCTGCGGCGGCTGGCGGTGTATGCGCGCCAGATGGCCGAATTACGATCTTATTACCGGGAGCGGGGAGTCCTTTTCCCGGTGGACGCAACGGGGACTCCGGAGCAGACGGAAGCCGGGATCCTGACTGCCTTGAGCCGGGCGTGATTTCGATCAAGAGCAATCGCGAGCTGGAGGGGATGCGGCGGAGCGGACAGATTGCGGCGCGGGTTCGGGATGGCGTGGTGGCGGCGATTGCCCCGGGCATGACGACTCGTGAGATCGAAGTGATTGCCGACGGGTTCATGCGCGAAGCCGGGGCAGAAAGTGCATTTCGGGGTTATCATGGGTATCCGGGCGGGATTTGTCTTTCGATCAACGACGAAGTGGTGCATGGCATTCCGGGGGTGAGGCAGATATTGCCGGGCGATGTGGTGAGCGTCGATGTGGGCGTTCAGTTTGAAGGTTTTATCGGGGATTGCGCGCGGACGGTGTTGGTGGGCGTGACGGACGGCGCGGTGAGGAGATTGGCGGCAGCGGGGGAGTCCGCGCTGGCTGCAGGTATCTTTGCGGCTCGGGCTGGCAATACGGTGACCGACATTTCGCGAGCGGTGCAGACGGCGGTGGAATCAAGGGGGTTTTCGGTTGTGCGTCAGTTCGTGGGGCACGGGATCGGGAGGAAGTTGCATGAGGAGCCGCAGGTTCCGAACTTCGTTTCCGCGGGCCGACCGGTGGTTTTGAAGGCCGGCATGACCTTGGCGATTGAGCCCATGGTGAACATGGGGACGTACGAAGTGGAAGTGATGGAAGATGGCTGGACGGTCCGGACGCTTGACCGGTTGCCATCGGTTCATTTCGAGCACACGGTGGCGATTCGGGATGGGGAGGCGGAGATATTGACGCCTTGAGCGGAAATATTGCGATTGGACTGGACAAGACGGACGGGTTTTGATAAATAAATACGCTTTGATTTTTTTCAGGAGAGAGAAGGCATGAAAGTCAGAAGTTCGGTTAAGCGGATTTGTGAGCGTTGCAAGGTGCTGCGCCGCAAGGGCGTGGTGCGTATCACCTGCACGAATCCGCGCCACAAACAGCGACAGGGTTAAAGGAGCAGAGAGATGCCGAGAATACTGGGCGTTGATATTCCTGGAAAAAAGCGCATCGAATACGCGTTGCGTTACATTTATGGAATCGGACCGGCCCGCGCGAAAGCGATTGTCGCGAAGGCCAAGCTGGACCCCGCCAAAAAGGCGGATGAGTTGAACGATGAAGAAATCAATCGCATTTCAGGTATTTTACAGACCGGGTATCGGACTGAAGGTGATTTGCGCCGCGAAGTCGCGCAAAACATCCGCCGTCTGATCAGCATCGGCAGTTATCGCGGCACTCGCCACAAGCGGGGCCTGCCGGTGCGCGGACAGCGTACCAGTACCAACGCGAGAACGCGGAAAGGTCCGCGTCGGACGGTGGGAGCGATCCGGGGCAAGGAAGCCCGGTCCGTGGCCAAGAAAGATTAAGGAAATCGATAGCAACGGCAAGGATATCGCATGGCAGACGAAACGAAAGAGCAGGACGTCCTGGAGGCGCAAGCGACCGGGACTGTTCCGGCGGCAACGGATGCCGCAGATGCCTCCGCTGAGGCGGGTGGCGAGAAGAAGGAAGCCGTCCGAGTTCGCAAGAATGCCTTCCGAGGCGGTTCCGCGACGGGCGTTGCCCATGTTCTGGCCTCGTTCAACAACACGGTGGTGTCGATCTCGGATCCCAATGGAAACGTGATTGCATGGAGCAGTTCCGGCCGGGCCGGATTCAAGGGGTCGCGCAAGAGTACGGCTTTCGCGGCTACCGTGGTGGGACAGGAAGCCGCCCGTGTGGCGGTGACGAAAGGCATGACCGAGGTGGAAGTGCGGGTTCAGGGTCCTGGTGCGGGCCGTGAATCGGCCATTCGCGCTCTGCAGGCGACGGGCTTGTTGGTGACCGTGATCAAGGACCTGACGCCAATGCCGCATAACGGCTGCCGCCCCAAGAAGCGCCGGCGCGTCTAACATTCGCAGTGGCGGAACGGAAAGAGGAGACATTCGGATGGGCAGATATATTGGACCGTCCTGCAGACTTTGTCGCAGGGAGGGAATGAAGCTGTTTCTTAAGGGCAGCCGGTGTTACATGGCAAAGTGCCCGGTTGCGGAGCGCAAGCGTTCTGCCCCAGGCATGCATGGCGCCCGCGGACGCAAGCTTTCGGATTACGGGCAGCAGTTGCGCGAGAAGCAGCGCCTGAAAAGATTTTATGGTCTGCAGGAAGGCCAGTTCCGCCTCTTTTTCGAGCGCGCCCTCCAGAAGCGCGGCGTGACGGGCGAGTCCCTTCTCCAGCTGTTGGAGATGCGGTTGGACAACATCGTGTACCGTCTGGGTTTTGCGGCGTCCCGCAAGGCCGCGCGGCAGTTCGTGTTGCACCGCCACATCAAGCTCAACGGCCGCACGGTCAATATTCCATCCATGCAGGTCAAGCCCGGGTCCAAATTGGAGGTCATCGAGGCCGATCGTCCCCTCGCCAAAGCGGTGATGGAAACAGGCGAGGCACGAGGACACCAGGTTCCGGTGTGGATGATTCTGGACAAGGATCATTGCGCCGCTGAGATTCTGCGGATTCCGACACGCGACGAAATCGCGCCGTTCGTGAATGAACAGCTTGTGGTGGAACTGTACAAGAAGTAAGTGAAGTGGGGCTCACCCCCCGACCGTGGGAAGGGTTCAAGCAATGCCAGTAAGATTGAGTCGATTTGAAATGCCGAAGCGGCTGGTGAAGGATGAAGCCAGCGCTACCGCCACTTATGCGAAATTTATCGCGGAACCGCTGGAGGCGGGCTATGGCCGGACGCTGGGAAATTCCCTGCGTCGCGTGCTCCTTTCGTCTTTGGAAGGCGCCGCTATTTCCGCGGTCAAGATCGATAAGGTGCCGCATGAATTCTGCGCCATTCCGGGAGTCGTGGAAGACGTCACCGACATCATTCTGAATCTCAAGAAGGTGTTGTTGAAGGGCTTCAGCCGGGAAAATCATGTGTTGACGCTGAAGAAAAAGGGTGCCGCCAGCGTGACCGCCGCCGACATCAATACGGACGGCAAGGTGGAAGTGCTTAATCCCACTCAGCACATCGCGACGCTCGCCGATGACGGTGCCTTGAGTGTCGAGATGGAGATCCGGACCGGTCGCGGTTTCTGTCCGGCCGACTGGAACAAGAAGGAAGATCAGGAGATCGGGCGCATTCCGGTCGATTCGATTTTCTCCCCGGTCAGGCGTGTCAACTTCCAGGTGGAGAACACCCGGGTTGGCCAGCGCACAGACTATGATAAACTTGTCATTGAAGTGTGGACGGACGGCCGTGTGTCGCCGGATGATGCGATGACCGTGTCGTCGGGCATCCTGCGCCATCACTTGGACATCTTCGTCAACTTCAGCAATCAGGTTATCGAATTCGAGGAAACCGAGTTGCGCGCTGACGCGGAACGCGAGAAACTGCACCGGGTTCTCGGGATGAGCGTGAACGAGATTGAGCTGAGTGTGCGCGCGGCGAATTGCCTGAATAATGCGAACATCACCACAGTCGGCGAGCTTGCCCAGAAGAGTGAACAGGAGATGCTCCGGTACCGTAATTTCGGAAAGAAATCCCTGAACGAGATCAAGAGCAAGCTTTTGGAGCTCGGGCTCTCGCTCGGGATGAAGTTCGATTCGGATCTTTTGAAGCCGACGGAGCCCGTGGAGCAACCGGTGGCGGAGACGAAGTAATTGCATCGGCGGCCGAACGGGTCGCCGGAGCCCAGGCAGGATAGATATGAGACATTTAAGAAAAACAGTAAAACTGGGGCGGAGTTCGGCGCATCGGGAAGCGCTGCTGGCCTCGCTCGTCAGTAATTTGATTGCGGCCCGGCGGATCCGGACCACGATTGTCAAGGCCAAGCTGGCCCGTTCCCTGGCCGAGAAGATGGTGACGTTGGCCAAGACGGGAACGCTGCATTGCCGCCGTCAGGCGATTGCCACGCTTCGTCGTGAAGACCGGGTGGCGCAGTTGTTCAGCGAAGTAGCGCCCGTGTTTAAAGATCGAAAGGGCGGGTATACGCGCATCACGCGTATCGGCCAGCGCGGCGGGGACGGCGCGGAGATGGCTTATCTGGAATGGATTAACTTTGTTCCTGTTGCTAAAAAGGAACCGAAAGCAACCACACCCGAAGGCATGGAGAAGAAGTTGGACAAAGAAGTGAAGAAAGACGCCGCCACCTAGGAGGCGGGCTTGATTCATCAAAAAGGGCGCGGCGGAAGTCGCGCCCTTTTTATTTTTCGGCGACCAAGGAGTCGCGCAGGCGTTCCGCGGCGAGATATTTGTCCAGGCGTCCTGGTTTTCTCAGGAAACGGCGGTCCAGAGCGTGGAGCAGGCGGTGGGACAGGACGGGATTGTCGAATAAATCCGTGTAGACACGGGCTAAGCGGGTGCGATCCGGATACGCGTCGCTCAGGAGGCGCAGGAAATGGCGTGCCTCAAGGTCGGGCAGGACTTTAAAGAGAGAGCGGACAAAACCTGCAATTTCCGCTGATACGGCTTCCGCCATGTGGCGCCGGGAGGTATAGGCCACTTCCAAGTCGAAGGTGACCAAACGGGCGCCCGATACCAGTAGATGGTCGAGGCCCGGATGTTCCTGCAGGAGTGCGGGCTCTCCAAGGTTCAGGGCGGTTGCATGCCGCCTGCTCCAGTCGCTCAGGAAGCGGAGGAACAGGGCGTCCTTTTCCCCTGGCGTTCTTGCAGGGTCGGCCAGGAAGGCGGCCAGGGAAGGCCCGGGCAGGTATTCCATCAGCAGGAAGGGTGCCGGCAGGGGCGGGAGCGGGAGCGGCTCACAGCCGATCCTTGGGACGTCGAAGCCGTTTTTACGCCAGAGTCGCAGGCCGTGGCGTTCTGTTCGCTGCCGGTCGGGCGCCGTGTATCCTGTTCGGCCCCCAAGCGTTTGTGCCAGGTGTGTCATCCATTCGCGGAGTCGTGTGCGTCTGCGGCCGTAAATTTTCAGTACCACCGGTTTTCCGTTGCCGGTCAGGAGCCAGACACTGTTCCAGCCGGAACCCCGGGTGCTGGCATCCAGCAAGCGGGGCGAGAGCGGCGCCAGAAGAATGGCAAGTTGGTCGCGCGGAGCCGTCATGTCAGGGTGTTCGGGGGTGGGCCGCCAGATAGTCGCGGACCATGATGGCAAGGCGATATTTGGAGAGTGGCTTCTGGGCGCGGGCGCGGAAGGTGAAATCCAGCCAGCGACCGAACCGGTTCAGTAAACTCCGGTTTTTAAACATAAACGGGTACACGCATTCGAGATAGTTCCGGCCCGGATAGCGGTCCATCGTTTCCTTGAAAAACAGCTGAAAGCGTTCGGGGGGAAGGAAGCTGCCGAGGGTTTTGAGATAGGCCAGGATTTCACGGGCTACAAGGTCCTCGATATGCGCGCCGGAGCGGAACACCATTTCGAAGTCAAACCAGTAAAGCTGGTCGTTGTGGAGCATGACATGCTTGATGTCGCCGTTTTCGTGGATGAGGACCGGGTTTCGCGTCCGGCAGGCG
>CAMDGM010000027.1 GCA_945898015.1 PVC group bacterium
AGCTGTTTGGCCCATTCTCGGATCGCAAGGGAGCGGGGCCTCTCGCAGGCATGCCGCCCAAAAGGGTACACCGTGAAAGGAGGTGGACACACAGACAACTATCGCTTATTTTACCCCGGAACCTGTCCAAGGGATGGGGGGAAGCTCACATGCTATCGCCGCTGGCGCGGCTCAGGCCCATCCTGGTCGTTCGAGATAAAGCATAATATGAATCTTGGATTTATACTCGGATGCGGTTTGATTTTATGGGGATTCTTGGATATATATACCGGAAAGAGTTTGTTCATCCATTTGCCTTTCGGGTCCGCTGAATATGAGCAAGGCGACGACGGATGGATCTATTGGCTTATTGTTGCAGGAAAATTAATCGGAGGGCTCCGATTGATCAATTGCTTTTGAGAAATCAAATAACAAAATGATGGTCTCGAACCAGCCGTTCCGGCGTATCGCCGCTGGCGCGGCTCAGGCGCACGACATGCGTTGGATCGAACAGGACATGGACACAAAGATAACAACATCCAGAGAGAGAATGCAGAAGGTTCTCACAGGGAATCTTCCCGATCGGGTTCCATTCTTCCCCACAATCTACACAGATCATGCTTGCGTAGCCTGCGGTCGGCGGTTCGAGGAAGCCCTCGCGAATCCGGCACTGGGACAGGATTGCATGCTTGGTGCCGCAGTTCGATACGGTGCCGACGCAGTGCGGTTCTGTATGGGCCCTCCGGCTGCCTGGTACAGGGCCAGCGTAGTTCGCGAAGAGGACGGGAAGGTCATACAATTCTCGCAGCGGACCGGCACGGTCGAGGGACATTACGATGTCCAGGGTGGCGGCAAGTTCCGCCCGGTGGAACCGACATCCTCAATCCGCTCGCCGGCGGATGTCAGAGCGATAGGCGTCCCCACGGCGGACGAGTATATTCAGCAGGGCTGTTTTGAGGATGTCACGCGCTGCGCAAGGGATGCCCATGAAAAAGGGCTGTTTGTGGTCGGCATGTGTTCTTCGCAGACGATCAACTTCATGGTCGAGCAAGTGGGGAGCGCGGAGCATGCGTTGTTGCTCTTCTATGACGACCCTGTCCTGGCCTGTGCGCTGATCGACAAGGCCGTGGCCATCTCAATCGAGAAGGGCAGAGCCTTTGTTCGAGCCGGCGTGGACTGCCTGTATATCGGTGACTCCTACGCCTCAGCCAGCGTCATCTCGCCGGATGTCTACCGCCGTTTCTGTGCACCCGCTTACGCCGAGGTAGCCCGTGAATTTCACCACCTGGGTGTGTTCTGCTATAAGCATTGTTGTGGGAATTATGATCCGCTTCTCGATGACTTAGTCAGCGTCGGTGTGGATGCAATGGACGGAATAGACCCTGAAAGCGGCATGAGCGTCAGGCGCACGAAGGAGAAGATTGGTGACAAGCTCACGCTTATGGGCGGGCTGAGTTGTTTGACGCTTCTGCAGGGGACGCCGGAAAGGGTCTACCGCGAAGCTACACGGTGTGTCACAGACGGCAAGCCGAGCGGACGGTACGTTCTGGGCAGCGCCTGCGCCGTGCCCAGGTTCACGCCACCCGACAACCTGATGATCGCAAGGCGGGCAGCCATCGAACATGGATCCTACGAGGACAGGCCGCGACAATGCGGGACCCGATCCACCCAGACGGC
The DNA here is from genome assembly GCA_945898015.1 of PVC group bacterium. GTDB lineage: Bacteria > Verrucomicrobiota > Kiritimatiellia > CAIKKV01 > CAIKKV01 > CAIKKV01. The sequence goes on from CAMDGM010000027.1 coordinate 1,657, forward strand.
TGCAGACGGCGGCAAATAGCCGCGCCTGATCCGCCACGTTCCCGCGGCGAAGCGCCGCGGGAACGCTGAGTTGCCCGACCCCGTCAACTCCGCGTTGGACACACAAGATAGCAGGATCGGACATTCCTATCGCAATAGAGGAGACGCCTTATACGTGGTGCCCGAAACTCAGGTTCTATGGGAGCATGCACGCGGAGCGTTTTCTGGCCGCCGCCAACGCCTGCCATCCACTGCCCGCCGATGTCGCATGGGAAGCGGGTGTATTGCTTACAGGCGATGGGCTGGGCGTGCCTTATCATACGTCCACCAAGATCGCGTCGCCGGGTATACAGACCGTGGCCATATTCGGAGTGGGTCCCATTGGACTGGGCAATGTGCTTATGCAGGCACACCTGGGTCGTTGCGTGATTGCCGTGGATGTTTCCGCAACACGGTTGGCGATAGCGAAGAATCTGGGAGCCAGCGACATTGTGAATGCGAAGGAAGTCGACTCCGTTGCGCAAGTGCGCGACTTGACCGCCGGCGCCGGCGCAGACGCCTGCATCGAAGCCGCCGGGCGCCCGGAAACAGCCCTGGCATGTTTTGCCGCCGGGCGCACCGCCGGTACGGTTGTTTTCAACGGCGAACAAGGGGCACTCCCCATTTCTCCCAGCGGCCAGTTTATTCGCCGCGACATCACGGCAGTCGGAGCATGGCTCTACCATTTCTCCGAATTTGGCCCGATGCTGGATCTCTATCGCAACGGGTTACGGGTTCTTGACCTGATCTCGCATCGCTACCCCATCGCGGATGCTGAGGCCGCATTTGAGAAGTTCGCTTCTGGCCAATCCGCCAAAGTTCTACTTGATTACCAATAGGCGTGTCCAACAACGTGCGGCACCGCTACCGAGTGACCCGCCGCCGGGTCACTCGGAGGGTGCGAACCACGTTGTTCGGGATGAACGATAAACAGATGATTTACGTCGGGAGAAGAGTGAACTACGAAAATCGCGGAAGACACAAAAAAGAGAAGATGATCGAAGATCCAGATGGCGCGCTTCGCGCCACTCTATATTTCGCGCAATTCACTTTCAAGAATTCAGTTCTGGGGAGCGATCATCTTCGCGCTGATACTCGCAGGAGCGTTATCAATCCCGTATCTTCTCGGAGACATCATAAGGAAATAGGCGCCCAACAAGAGGTATGAACGTTTGGCGCGAAGCGCGCCACATGTTCACCCTCATCGTTAAGGATAGATTAAATTGTTGCGAACACATTGCAAATCAAATACAATTGCATTCACATAAATGGAGATACCGTCATGAGCACAGCAACGTTACAAGTTCGGCTGGACAACCAGCTCAAAAAAGATGCGGATCGTTTTTTTCTGGCGGCGGGGTTGGATACCACGACCGCTGTCAGAATATTTCTACGGCAAGTTCTTGTCCGACGGGCAATTCCCTTTGACATTATTGCCGACGATCCATTTTATGCGCCCGCCAATCAGAAGGTGCTTAAGAAATCCATTCGTCATCTGGAGTCTGGGAAAGGCACCCCCCACGCACTAATCGAGAGCTAACCCATGAACAAAGTTTTTTCGGATGAGGGGTGGGCTGATTATGTTTACTGGCAAACCCAAGACAAGAAAACGCTCAAGCGAATCAATGTCTTGCTGCAAGACATTGAGAGAAATGGGAATAAGGGGATTGGGAACCCGGAGTTACTCAAGGGATTGTCAGGGTACTGGAGCCGTCGCATAAACGAAAAAGATCGGCTGGTGTACAAGATTGACACTGGAGAATTATTGATTGCGCAGTGTCGCACGCATTACAGGGACCATTAAGAAATGGCCCAACAATTCGCTCAGCCTATCGCCGCTGGCGCGGCTCCGGCTGAGCACCACGTTCGGCGATAGGGATGTGTTGACCATACGCTTATCGATCTGGTATATGTAGCACTAAAAGGAGATCGATGATATGGACACGGTAACCGTATCTCCGAAATATCAGGTCGTGATTCCTCTTGCGGTTAGACAGCGGTCCCGCATCCGTGCCGGCGAACGCTTGCAGGTTATCAGCTTCGATGATCGCATCGAACTGATCCCGGTGCGTCCCATGCGCAGCATGCGGGGCTTTCTCAAGGGGCTTGATGCCCGCTTTGAGCGTGACGAGGCGGATCGGACATGAATGTTGTCGACACGTCAGGATGGATCGAGTTCTTGTTTGAAGGCCCCAGTGCCGACGTGTTTGCGCCCCTGGTCGAAGACGTGGACAACCTTCTTGTTCCCGTGATTTGCTTGTATGAGGTTTTCAAAAAAGTGAATTCGGTTGCCGACGAGGCAAAGGCCCTGCAGGCAATTGGCCAGATGAAACAAGGCCGGGTGATGGACGTCACGGACTCGATCGCGCTCCGTGCGGCTCTGATCAGTCTCAAACATCGTCTTCCCATGGCGGACAGCCTTATCTTGTCAACGGCTTGGTCGGAACAGGCCACGCTTTGGACGCAGGACGAACACTTCGCGGGGCTGCCGGGAGTCGAATTCAAGACCGCCCGAACCAAGGCATCCAACGTACGCGGTAAACCGCGCCGCTGATTTCTCCCGTTCGGCAGGCAATGGTGGGAATGGAAATGCTCAACAGGCTTCAAGGCGAGGGTGTTGCAAGGGCACGCAATGGGGACGTCGATCCTCGGGTGCGCACGTTTATGGCGCCGACCCGGATCGTGTGGGTCTCGGAAGACAGCGACCAGGCGTCGGTGGCCGACGCGGGCATTCTGCTAAAGGAAAGGCACGGCCAGGTTCCGGAAGGGATGTTCCTTGCGGGTTCCGGCTGTCGAATGGAGAACACGGGCGCGCCGGCATCGGTGCTGGTCGATTTCGGCATCGAATTGCATGGCGGTGTGCAATTGGCGTCGGGAGGTCCAAGCGGCAGGAACGTCAAGGTTCGTGTGCGGTTCGGTGAGTCGGTAGCCGAGGCCATGGCCGAGTTGGGCGAACGCGGGGCATGCAACGACCATGCGATTCGGGACGGTGTCATCGACTTGCCGTGGCTCGGGACGCGCGAAATCGGCAACTCCGGGTTCCGCTTCGTCAGGGTGGATCTGGTTTCAGAAGGCGTGTTGAGCTTGGAGTCCCTCCGCGCGATTTCGCTGATGAGACCGATGCGGCAACTGGGTTCTTTCAGGTGCAATGACGAGCGTTTGAACCAGGTGTGGGCCACGGCCGCACACACCTTGCATCTGTGCTGCCAGGAGTACATCTGGGACGGGATCAAGCGCGACCGACTGGTCTGGACGGGCGACATGCATCCTGAAATGATGACGCTGATGGCGGTCTTCGGTCAGCAGCAGGTCCTGACCGACTCGCTCGACTACATGCGCGAGACAACACCCGCCGGCAACTGGATGAACGGCATGCCGCCGTACTCGCTTTGGTGGATCCGTTGTCAGCACGACTGGTACCGGTATTCCGGCGATCTGGCGTATCTTCAGGCTCAGCATGCCTACCTCCATGCCTTGTTTGGAAACCTGGCGACGCATATCAATGAGAACCATCGTTGCACGCTGAAAGGCTTTCTCGATTGGCCGACCCAGCACAATCCCATGGCGCGGGAGGCGGGCATGCAGGCGTCTGTGCCATGGCTGGTCGTCTGGGCCCGCAGCCTGGCTGATTGCCCACGTATTGGGCATACAGGTTGCCGAAGTGGGCTGTAAGGTGGTGCGCGTGAAGCCTTTTCTCGGAGACCTGCAGTGGGCGGAAGGCTGCTTTCCAACACCCCGGGGTGTGATCAAAGTTCGACACGAGCGCCAGGTAGACGGCAGCATCGCCATGGATATATCGGTGCCGGATGGGGTGCAAGTGGCTCGAGAATGAGTAATCCGACACGTGCCGCACGAGAGCAGCAACGTTAGCCGATGAAAACAGAATAATACCGGGGGGGGCCGGCCGGTAAACCCGCAGAAATTAAACGGTTGTTTTTCGGATCCGCAAAAACGAAGATGGTGCGAATCAGGCAATCTTGCGTATCGCCGCGAGGCGCGGCTCACGCCGATTGGTAACGTTGGCGCGGAAGCGGTGCGGGCCTAGTCAGGGAGAAAAATTGCGTTTTAGGACGTGAGTGTTATGGATTCCTTTCCCTTTTTAGCGGATTTGGCGGTGGTGGTGGTCGCGGCGGCGCTGGCGGCGCTTGGCTGCGACCGTTTCCGTATTCCCCGCGTGCTGGGGTATATCGCGGTGGGCGTCCTGGTGGGACCGCATACGTCCACGTATGTGGTCAGTTCGCCCGCCACGATCCAGACGCTGGGTTCCCTGGGCATCATTTTCCTGATGCTGTCGCTGGGGATGAGCTTCAATCCCAGCCGGGTCAGACGGACCGGATACGGGCCCCTGATTGTGGCCCTGCTGGATGTGGCGTTCATGATGTGGCTGGGATGGGTGGCGGGGGGCTTCCTGAAATGGGGCACCCTGCAGCGACTGTTCCTGGGCGTGATCCTGTGCGACTCCTCGACCGTGGTCCTGGCGAAGCTGCTGGAGGGGGGCGCGGTGAAGGGCGGCGAGCGGTTGGGTCATTTCGTGGTGGGGGTGACGGTGGTGGAGGATATCCTGTCCGTCGGCCTTATTGCCTTGTTGAACGGACTGGCGATCCAGCAGGCGGTGCAGGCGGGCGCGGTGGCGATGCGCCTGCTTGAGCTGGCCGCCTTTCTGACCGGCGTGACGGTGTTCGGCTTCCTGCTCGTTCCACGATTGCTGCGCTATGTGGAGCGGGCCGGGCAGCAGGAGACGTTGCTGCTGGTCATGGCCGGGCTCGGGTTTGTGGTCAGCTATATTGCCTACCGGCTGGATTTGAGCCTGGCGCTTGGCGCGTTTGTGATTGGCGCGGTGATCGGCGAGTCGCCGAGTGCGTTCCAGCGCCGGGAGCCGCTGATCCGGCCGCTGGCCCAGTTGTTCGTGGCGGTCTTTTTTGTGTATATCGGGCTGGAGTTGAATCCCCGGATCCTGTGGGAGCAGGCGCCTTTGATCGGTTTGCTCAGCCTGCTGGTGATCGGCGGAAAAACGACGGTGTGCCTGCTGGCGTCGCTGGGGGTGGGGCTGGCTCCGGCCACAGCCCTCCGGGCGGGGGTGGGCCTGGCGCAGGTGTGCGAGTTTGCGCTCATTGCCGCTGCGCTGGGCGTGGGGTTGAAGGTGCTCCCCCCGGAATTGCTTCAGGTTGCGGCGGGCGTGGTGCTGACCACGATGATCATTAATCCTCTGCTGATGCGGGTTGTGGATGGGGTGATTCCGGTGTTGGCGGACCGGATCCCGGCCCATGCGGTGGAGCGGGTCCGGCAGTATTCGGGTTGGCTGGAGTGGATGGGGCACCGGCGGTTCGACAGCGTGGTGGGTCGCATTGTGCGCCGGTCGTTCTGGGTCGTCTTCCTGAACCTGCTGCTGATTGCCGCCGTCATGGGTCTGGCCCACTATCTGTCCCGCTGGTCGGCGTATTTCGATTGGGTGCCGGACTGGGCGGGCGGCCCGGATGTGGTCTTCTGGCTGGGGAGCATGGTCGTGTCGCTGCCGATGTACGTGACCATTATCCGGAAAAGCCATGCGCTGGCCATGATGGCCGCGGAATTATGCATTCCGGCCCTGTCGGGCGCGCCGTGGATCTACCGGCTCCGCCAGCTGCTGGCCAATGTGATCACCAGCCTGGCCATGGCCGCCGTGGGGGGGGTCACGTTCCTGCTGGGGTCGGCGCTGATGCCGCGCTGGCCGGTGGTGGTGGTGTGCGCCCTTCTGCTGACGGGCGTGATGTGGCGGGGGTGGTATGCCCTGGGCCGGTTTTACACGGAATGGCAGCTTCAGTTGAGGCAATTGGACGAGGAGTGAGCCGGGCCGGACGATCCTTGGAGGATGGCCCCCGAAGCGGAACCGCCGGCTTGACAGGAGTTCGCGCGTGGTGTAACGTCCGCTCTTTTTCTAGGGGGAAAAGGCGTGACAACCCGGGTGGAAGCTCCTGCCAAGATTAATCTCTTCCTGGAAGTGTTCGGGAAGCGCGCGGATGGCTATCACGACCTCCGCAGCCTGTTGACCCCCATTTCACTTTGCGACGACATGGATTTTGAGATCCGGCCGGACGGCGGGGTCAGCACCGAGATGGACCTTGACGAACTTCCCGAAATTGTCGGGGTCAGTATTGCGGATTCGGATGGCAACCTGACCACCCGGGCGGCGCGCCTGCTTCAGCAGGAGACGGGTTGCCGGCTGGGCGTCCGGATCCGGATCAAGAAGAGGATTCCCATCGGGGGCGGACTGGGGGGCGGCAGCTCGGATGCGGCTACGACTTTGACGACCCTCAACCGGATATGGGGGACGGCCCTGCCTCAAACCCGCCTGGTGGAGCTGGCGGCCCGGCTGGGAAGCGACATTCCGGCCCTGGTGCGAGGGGGTGTGGTGGCGGTGGAAGGCATGGGCGAGCGGGTTATTCCGCTTCAGGCGCCGGCCGGCCGGTCCCTGGAGCCCTGGTGGCTGGTGGTGCTCAACCCCGGCTTCAGCACCTCCACCCGTGATATTTATGAAAGATACAAGACCCTCTTGACTTCCGCGCCAGAATCCTATAACAATATGCGTTCTGCTTTGTTGACGGGAAACGTGCGGCTGGCCGCGTCGAACCTATTCAACAGCCTTGAATCGACGGTGTTTGACAAGTATCCGTTGGAACGGATGCTGGTTTCGCGCCTTCGCGAGGAGGGGGCATTGGGGGCGATGGTGTCGGGCAGCGGCTCGTCGATTTTCGCTCTGGCCGGCGACGAAGGGCATGCGCGGGAATTGGAAAAAAACCTGCGAAGCCGGTCGGATGTGGCGATGTGGAGCAGGGTTGCGAAAACGATGCCCGATAGTGTAATGGTAGCACACGACCCTTTGGAGGTCAGAGTCTAGGTTCGAATCCTAGTCGGGCAACCACGGGTTTTTGGCTCAAGGGCGGCTTTAGTGAAAATTTTTAGCGGCAGTGCAAATCCGGCGCTGGCTCAGAAGATCGCCGATTTCCTCGGTGTTCCCCTGGGCGCGGCAAAGATCAGGCGTTTTCCGGAGGGCGAGATCTGGGTCAAGATCGACGAACACGTGCGCGGTGACGATGTGTTTGTTGTTCAGCCCACGTGTTTGCCTCCGAACGAGAACCTGATGGAATTGCTGATCATGACCGACGCCTTGCGCCGGGCGTCAACGGCCCGGATCACGGCGGTCATTCCGTTTTACGGGTATGCGCGGCAGGACCGGAAAGACCAGCCGCGGGTGCCGATCACGGCCAAGCTGGTGGCGAACCTGCTGGTGGCGGCGGGCGTGAACCGGGTGCTGACGCTGGACTTGCATGCCCAGCAAATCCAGGGCTTCTTTGATATCCCGCTGGATCATCTGTACGCCTCGCCGGTGATCGTCAAGTATTTGAAGGAAAAGAAGTTGCCCAATCCGGTCGTGGTGTCGCCCGACACCGGCGGGCTGAAGATGGCGCATGCCTATGCGCAGATGCTGGATGCCGGACTGGCCATCGTGGCCAAGGAGCGCAAGGGGCCGACGGAGGTCGAGGCGTTCAGCCTGGTGGGCGATGTCAAGGGCAAGACGGCCATCCTGGTGGATGACCTGACGACGACGGCGGGCACGTTGTGTGCGGCGGCCAGTTTCGTGAAGCGGAACGGGGCCACGGCGGTTTATGCGGCGGTGACGCATGCAGTGCTGGCGCCGATCGGGATCGAGCGGCTGAAGAACTCGGACATCGTCGAACTGGTCGTGACGGATAGCGTGCCGGTGCCGGTCGGGAGCGGCTTGCCGATCACGGTGCTGTCGGTGGCGGAACTGTTCGGAGAGGCGATCCGCCGGATACACGAAGACAAGTCGATTTCGGATCTATTTCACATCTAGTGACAGGCAGGAGAGACTCAGTATGGGCAAGGAAATCAAAGTAGTGGCGAACAAGCGCGCGAAAGCGGGGACCTCGGAAGCCCGCCGTTTGCGCATTCAGGGTATCGTGCCGGCCGTGATTTATAACGACAAGGCCGAGTCGAGCCCTATCCAGGTGAATGGACACGATTTCATGATGCTCCTGCGCGGACACATGAACACCAGCCTGCTGATGACCATGGACCTTGAGGGCGCCGAGAAGAAGGTGCTGGTTCGCGAGGTGCAGCGCCATCCCGTGAGCGGCGAACTGGTTCACGTGGACTTTTTCGAGGTCTCGATGACCAAGAAGATGCGGGTGGACCTGCCCCTGCGGCTCGTGGGCGACCCGGTGGGCGTGACCATTGGCGGCGGCGTGTTGCAGCATTTGCTGCGCAGCGTGACCGTGGAGTGTCTGCCGGCCGACCTGGTCGAGGAGATCACGATGGACGTGACGGGCATGGTCATTGGCCAGAGCCGGAACGCCGGGGAGATTATCCTGGATCCGACGATCACGCTGATCACGGCCAAGGATGTGGCCGTGGCCACGGTGACCGAGCAGAAGGTCGAGGAAGAAGTCAAGCCTGCCGAAGGGGAAGTGGTTACCGCGGCGGAACCCGAAGTCATCGCCAAGAAGAAGGAAGGCGAAGAGGGGGAGGCCGAGGAAGGGAAGGCTGGCGAGAAGAAGGCCGGCGGGGAGGAGAAGGGGAAGAAGGCCCCTTCCGCCAAGGAGAAGAAGTAGCCGGCTTGGAACCGGAGGCGGTCCGGTGCCGGGCCGCCTGATCGGCCGCCGGTTCGGGCGGGCGCCGCAGGAAGGATGCCGCCGTGAATCTGGTCGTGGGGCTTGGAAATCCGGGGCGGCAGTACGAAAATACGCCGCACAACGCCGGTTTCCGGGTGATCGACGAACTGGCCCGGCGTTTGAACGAATCGCTCCGGGAGAGCTCGCGGCTTGAGGCGCGGGTGGTGAAGGCGGACCTGGAGGGGCGGCGGATGGTGCTGGCGCAACCGCTGACCTACATGAATAACAGCGGAGCGGCGGTTGCGGCGATTTTACGTTGCAACGGCATAGCTCCTTCAGATATGATTGTCGTTCTGGATGATGCGGACTTGGCGGCCGGCTCGCTGCGAATTCGGAAAAAAGGGGGCAGCGGGGGGCATCGGGGGCTGAAGTCCATTCTGGACACGATCGGGACCGACGAGTTTATCCGGGTGCGCGTCGGCATCGGGCGGGATCCGGAGCGGGAGAATCTGGTGTCCCATGTTCTGAAGCCTCTCTCGGGGGAGGCGAAGGACGTGGTGGACCAGGCGGTGGTCCGGGCGGCGGATGCGGTAACCTGCATTCTGCGGGACGGCGCGGACGCGGCGATGAATCGGTTTAACTCATGATGATGTGAAGCGTGGGTCCGGCGGAAGGCCGGGCCAAGTATGTGACGAGGAGGACGAATTGAAGCCCTATGAAGCCCTGTTTATCTTGACGGAAACCGTACGCGACGAGAACGTGGAAGAGTTCGCGTCCAAGGCCCGCGCCGAAATTGAGCGCCTGGGCGGCGTGATCGAGCAAACCATGCCCATGGGCCGGCGGCCGTTCGCCATTCCCCTGCACAAGCGGGAAGGCGGGGTTTACCTGCGGATTGACTTCAAGATGGATCCCAGCAAGATTGCCCCGATGCAGACCCGGTTCAAGCTGAACGAGAACATTTTCCGGATGCAGCTGGTTAATGTCGAGCAGGACCGGAAGCTCGCGGCGAAAGCCGCGGCCGCCGCGGCTGCTGTTCCGGCCAAGGAGTCGTAACATCTTTTATGGCTTCCCTGAACAAGGTTTTTTTGATTGGGAATCTCACCAAGGACCCGGAGCTTCGCTACACGCAGAGCGGCCGGCCGGTGTGTGATATTCGCCTGGCCGTGAGCCGGAAGTTCAAGCGGGCTTCGGGCGAGGATGGCGAAGAGACCTTGTTTATCAGCGTTGTGGTCTGGGACAAGCAGGGCGAAGCCTGCGGTAAATATCTGGCCAAGGGGGCGCCGGCCTTTGTCGAAGGGCGCCTGCAGATGGATGAGTGGGAGAAGGACGGGCGCAAGACCAGCACGTTGCGCGTGCTGGCCGACCGCGTCCAGTTCCTGGGGGTCCCCAAGCGGGGCGACGCGGAGGAGGGCGGAGTCCCGGCGGCCCGGCGGCCGGCGGTGTCTGCTGCACCGGCCGCGTCGTCGCGGGCGGCGCCCGACGGCGAGGAACCGCCGCCGCCGCCCGTTGGGTCGCCGGATGATGAAAACCTGCCGTTTTAGGCGCAAGTTCAGGAATGCGAGAAGAGGAGACCGAGAGTCATGTTTGCACGAGGACGATCAGCGAGCCGCACCAGCACCACCACCGATTGGAATGTCACCGGCCGGAGGCGCTCCCGTTATCCGGAGGGCGTGAAAGCCATTGATTTCCGCGATTACGAAACACTGAAGAAGTTCATGACCGAGCAGGGCAAGATCATGCCGAGCCGCATCACGGGAACGACTCCCAAGATGCAGCGTCGCCTGGCCCGCGCCATCCGGCGCGCCCGCGTCATGGGTCTTGTTCGTTAAGGAGTCTCTGCCATGGCGATTGAAGTCATTTTGATGTCTGATGTGAAAGACCTGGGCGCTGAAGGCGCGGTGGTCCGCGTGGCCGACGGCTTTGCCCGCAATTACCTGCTTCCCCGCAAGCTGGCCGCGCCCGTGACAGAGGCGACCCGGCGCCGGCTGGTGAAAATCCGCCGCGATCGGGACGAGGAGAACCGCAAGGTCCTGGACCGCGCCCGCACCCAGTCCGGCCTGTTGGCCAAAGCGTCGCGCGAGGGCCTGTTCACGATCCGCGCCAAGGCGGGAGCGGGTGATTCGGAAACCCTCTATGGGTCCGTTTCGACGACCGACATTGCCGCGGTGCTGGCGGAAAATCAATTCGTGGTGGAAAAGAGCCGCATTGACCTGGCCGAACCCATCAAGACGCTGGGATCCTACGATGTGCCGGTGAAGCTCCATCCTGAAGTCGAGTGTGTGATCAAGGTTTGGGTCGTCGAAGACAAGTAACCGTGAAGAGGCGGTATGCCCAGCGAGCCTTCCTCCGGGGCCCGGATTCCGCGCCTGGACCGGGCGCCCCCGCATAGCGAAGAAGCCGAACGGGGGGTGCTGGGTTCCGTTTTGCTGGATGCGGCCCATGTGCTGGACCTTTGTATTGAAGGCCAGTTGACGCCGGATGCGTTTTATATTCCCGCTCATCGCCTGGTGATGGAGGCCGTTCTTGACATGGCCCGCGATGGGCGGCCGGTGGATTCGCTGACCGTGACCGAGCGGATGCGCGCCGCCGGGACCCTCGAAAAATCCGGGGGCCCCCTGTTTTTGGACGGGCTCATGGAAGCCACTCCCACGTCCGCCCATGCCGAATATTACATCGATATTGTCCGCCAGAAATTTCTCCTGCGGACGATCATCGACAAGGCCCGTCGCGCCGAATCCGTCTGCTATGCCGACACGGGCGACGCGTCGGCCGTGCTCAGTTCGGTGGAGCAGAGTTTCTTCGATATCGGCGCCGACCTCCAGCGCGGCGCCGTCACGCGCTGGGGCGACGCCATTTTCGCCGTCATGCAGCAGGTGGAGCATCTCCTGACCACCCGCGACGGGGTCAGCGGGCTGGCCACCGGGTTCCGCAATCTGGACCATGTCCTGCACGGCATGCGCCCGTCCAACATGATCATCCTGGCCGCGCGGCCGTCCATGGGCAAGACCTCCATGGCCATGAATATCGTCCAGAATGTGGCGCTGGGCCGCGGCATGAACGATAAACGCCCCCGCGCCGTGGCGGTGTTCAGCCTGGAAATGTCGAAGGAGGATCTCGTTCTCCGGATGCTGTGCACCGAGGCCCAGGTCTCCATGCCCACCGTCACCTCCGGCATGATCGCCCGGTATGGCGACGAGCACAACCGGTTGATCGAGGCGTCCACCCGCCTCAACAAGGCCCCCATTTACATCGACGATTCCGCCGGGCTGGACATCAATGAAATCCGGGCCCGGGCGCGCCGGCTCAAGAAGAAATACGCCATTGAATTCGTGGTGATCGATTACCTGCAGCTCCTGCATTCCGATGATTATGCCCGGCAGGGCCGGCAGGTGGAAATCACCGCCGTTTCCGGCGGCATCAAGGCCATGGCCAAGGAGCTCAAGGTGCCGGTCCTCTGCCTCAGCCAGCTTAGCCGCGCGCCCGAAACGCGCGGCGGAACCGGGACGCCCAAACTTTCCGACCTGCGCGATTCGGGCTCCATTGAACAGGACGCCGACGTCGTGCTGATGCTCCGCCGCCCCTGCAAATATCAGGACGACGAGGAGTCGGGCGACCAGACCCTGGCCATCCTGGATGTGGTCAAGCATCGTAACGGGCCGACCAACGACAACGTGCGGTTCAATTTCATCGACCGGTTCACCCTGTTCCAGGACCGGGACGAATACAACCGCGCGGAACCGCCCCCCCGTGCGGCGGCGGAAGGAGAGCCCGGATGAAGCGTGCCCCGGTGATCATTGCGATTCTGGCAAGCCTGGCCCTGATGGCCGGTTTCGCCGCAGCCCAGGAGGACCGGGAGCTGTCGGCCCTGCCGCCGGTCCTGCCGCCGGTGGTGGAGGTGCGGATTGTCGCCCAGGGCCCCCTGGTGGTCGACCGCGGCTATGTGATGGCCCATGTGGCGGTGACGAATGGCGAGCCGTACAGTCGCGTGGCCGTGGGCCGGGATGTCACCACGCTCCTGAAAACCGGTCGTTTTTCGGATGTGACCGCCCAGGTCGAGGAAGTCCCCGGCGGGGTGGCCCTGACGTACCGCGTGGCGCCCAAGCCCAAGATTGGACAGCCCGTGGTGGTGACTGGCGCGAAGGCCATCCGGACGTCCAAGGTTCTCGACGAACTGAATCTCCAGGCCGGAGACTGGGTGGACGAGCCCTTGCTGGGCCAGCGGGCGAAGTTGGTGGAAGAGCTTTATCGCCGCGAGGGGTATGCCCATGCCGGTGTGACCGGAACGCTGACGTTGACCGATACCAACGCCGGCTTGTGCGCGGTTGCCTTTATGGTGGATGAGGAAGAACCGGCTCGCCTCCGGTCCGTGGTATTCACGGGGAACCAGGCGGTTTCCGAGGGGACGCTCAGGACGCTGCTCAACCTGCCGGCCTGGTGGAATCCCTGGTATTATTTCCGCAAGCCCAATTTTGACGCGGCCGATATGAATTTCCGGCGCGAGGACGTCCGCAATTACTATCGCGATCTGGGCTATCTGGACGCGAAGATCGATCCTCCCGTGACGGCCCCTGCGGGATATGGCCGCTTACGGCTGGCCATGGCGGTGGAGGAAGGGACTCTGTACCGGGCGGGGTCCGTGACGATTCGCGGGGTGAAGCTCTTTCCTCTGGAAGAGGTCTCGAAAGCGTGCGTGTTGAAGCCCGGCGAGACGGCGGCCATGGCGGCCATCCGGGCCTCCGCCAAAGGCGTGCGGGATTTTTACGGGTCGCGCGGGTACATCCGCACCCTGGTTGAACCCGTGCTGACGCCGGCCGGACCGGGCGTGATGGATGTCCGGTTCGAGGTGCGCGAAGGGCGCCTGACGATGGTGGGGAATGTGATCATCCGCGGCAACGAGGTCACGCGCGAGAAGGTGATCCGGCGCGAGGTGAACGTGTATCCCGGCGAGATCTTCAACGAGGTCAAGGCCGCCCAGACGGAACGCCGCCTGATGGGGCTGAATTACTTTGAGAACGTGGTCAGCTATCCGGTGGCGACCGCCGCCCCCGGCACCAACGACCTCGTCATTGAAGTGCTGGAAAAACCCACCGGCCTTTTCACGATCGGCGCCGGATTTTCCAGCGTGGACTCCCTCATGGGGTACATGGAGATTTCCCAGGGCAATTTCGATCTCCTGGGGTGGCCCTATTTCACGGGCGGCGGGCAGCGGCTCAAGCTCAGCTTGCGGGCCGGCACGAAAATGAGCGAGTATTCCCTGTCGCTGACCGAGCCGTGGTTCCTGGACCGCCCCCTGTCGCTGTCCGGGGAGATCTACACCATGAGCCGGAGCTACTCGGAGTATGACGTCACGCGCACGGGCGGCAGCACCGCGCTCGGGTTCCCGGTCCCCTTCGCGTCCCGGCTGGAATTGCGGTATCGACTCGAACGCGTGTCGATCTCGGATGTGGCGGATACGGAGCTGTGGACGGATGTGGACGGCAGCACGTTTTACTACACCGAGGAAGGGGCGCGGACGGACAGCTCCATCAGCGCCCTTTTGTCGCGCGACCGGCGTGACAGCGTGTTTGTGCCGACCCGGGGCAACCGGGTCTCGCTATCCGCCGTGCTGACGGGGGGTCCCGCGGGGTTTGACACGGACCTGTACAGCCTTTCCCTGAAAGCGGAGCAGCATGTTTCGCTCTGGGCGAAGCATGTGCTGAGCCTGCGGGCGAGCGCGGACGTGGAAGATTCCTATGGCCGGACGGACGCGGTGCCCATTTCCGAGCGCTTCTATTGCGGGGGGCCGCGCACGGTGCGGGGCATCAAGTACCGGGATGCCGGCCCCAAGGCGTATCGCCTCATTCCCAATCCGGACGGGTCGACCTATGTCGATTACCAGCCGCGGGGGGGGCAGACCCTTCTGTTGGCGAGCGCGGAATATGCGATTCCGCTGGGCGTGCCGAATATCCGGCTGGCCGCCTTTTTCGACGTGGGCAGCCTGGCTGTGGATGCGTATGATTTCAGCTGCCAGGAACTGGCCTGGGGAACGGGGCTGGGCATCCGCCTGGATATTCCGGGCTTCCCGGTCCGCCTTGATTATGCGTTCGATTCGGGCGTCCAGACGGACCGGGCGTATGACCGCACGCGCACGGAACGGTGGAGTTTTTGGATCGGGTACGGATTCTGATTCGGACCCGGGTGACATAACGACAGAGACTAGGAGGCATGCTTATGAAAAACGGAATGATACGGGTGGCGATCGGGGTCCTGATGGCCGGGGCGATGGCGGCATCGGCGGAGGAGAAGCTCGGCGTCGTGAACGGCCAGGAGGTGGTCAAGCAGTACCACAAAACCCAGGCCGCCACGGATGCCTTGCGCAAGCTTGACGACGAATTGCGCGATGCGCAGAAGCGCATGGTGGCCAAGCTCCAGGAGATGGACGAGATCTGCAAGAAGGCGATTGCCGAGACCAACGACAAGGCCCTGAGCGAGGAGGCCCGCGCCCGCAAGCGCGCGACCGCCGAGGACAAACTGGCGGAGCTCAAGGAGTACGAGATGCAGGTCCGGAAGTCCGATCTCGACAACCGCCGGAAGATGGAAGAGCAGAACACCCTGATGCTCAAGCCGATTATCCTGGAAGTGCGCCAGGCCGTGGCGGATACCGCCAAGGACATGAGCTTGACCTTGGTGCTGGACGGCTCCGAGACGGGGCTGGGCGCCGTGCTGTTTGCCGCGGACCGGCTCGACATCACCGACGCCGTGCTCAAGCGGCTGAACAAGAATGTGCCCGTTCCGGTCAAGCCGGCGGCGGAGGAGAGCGCTCCGGCGAAACCGGTGGCGCCGTAAGGTCATGATTCTGACCGTGGCAGAATTGGCGGCGCGACTGGGCGCCCCCTGTGAGGGGAACACCGGCGCGACGATCCGGCGGGCGGCCTCCCTGCGGGATGCGGGGGAGGGGGATGTTACGTTCCTGTCTTCCAACCGGTATGCCGAGCAGGCTGCCGCCAGTTCGGCTTCCGCCATTGTGGTGAAGGCCGACTGGCAGGGACCCTGCGGCCCCAAGGCCCTCATCCGGGTGCCGAATCCGGATGCGGCCTTTATCCGCATTGCGTCATTGTTTGCGCCGCCCGCGTTGCCACTGCCCCCGCCGGGCGCGCATCCGACCGCAATCGTGTCGCCGGACACTGTCCTGGGCGCCGGGGTTTCGATCGGGCCGTATGCCGTGGTGGAGCCGGGCGTGCGGATCGGCGACGGCACCGTGGTGGGCCCCCATTGTTACGTGGGGCACGGGGTGACCCTCGGCCGCGACTGCCGGTTGTATCCGCTGGCCAGCATCCGGGAGCATTGCCGGCTGGGCGATCGCGTGATTCTTCACAATGGCGCGGTCATCGGCAGCGACGGCTTCGGGTATTATCCGGACTCCGAGAAGCACTGGAAGAAGATTCCCCAGGTGGGTGTGGTGGTGATCGGGAATGACGTCGAAATCGGCGCCAACACGACGATTGACCGAGCCCGGTTCGGGGAGACCCGCCTTGAGGACGGCGTGAAGATCGATAACCTGGTGCAGGTGGGCCACAACGTGGTTATCGGGGCGCACACCGCAGTGGCGGCTCAGGTGGGGTTTTCGGGAAGCACGTTTGTGGGCCGCCACGTGATGGTGGGCGGACAAGCTGGGTTTTCGGGACATTTGGAAGTCGGCAACGGCGCGATCATTGGCGGCCGGAGCATGGTGCTTGGCGATATTCCGGCCGGGATGTTCGCGTCCGGCCAGCCGGCCCTGGCCCATGCAACGGATATGCGGCAGCTGGCGATGGTGGCCCGCCTGCCCAAGCTGCGCGAGCAATGGGCGGCCATGGAGGCCCGGATCAAGAGCCTGGAGGAGCGACTGTCGTCATGAAAATCCTGGTGAGTGGCGGAGCCGGTTATATCGGAAGCGTGACGGTGGAGCAATTGCTCAATCGCGGCCACGAGGTCGTCGTGTTCGACAACCTGGAGCGCGGGCATCGGGAGGCGGTGGATCCGCGGGCCCGCCTCATGGTCGGCGACCTGCGCGACCCTGTGGCCATCTTGAACGCCATGCGCGAGGCGAGCCCCGAGGCGGTGGTTCATTTTGCGGCGTATGCGCTGGTGGGCGAATCCATGACCAATCCGGGCCTGTATTTCCGGAACAACGTCGGCGGCGGCATGAACCTGGCCGAGGCCATGAAGGACGCCGGCGTGCGGCGCCTGGTGTTTTCGTCCACCTGTGCGGTCTATGGCGTGCCGGAGCGCGTTCCGATCACCGAGGACTTGCCCAAGAACCCGGCCAATCCCTACGGGGAGTCCAAGCTTCAATTCGAAAAGATCCTCCGCTGGTACGAGGATTGCCTGAATTTCAAGACTGTCCGGCTGCGGTATTTCAATGCCGCGGGCGCCACGGAACGCTTCGGGGAAGATCACGACCCCGAAAGCCATATTATACCCAACGTCCTTAAGGTGGCCCTGGGGCAGGTTCCGAACGTGAAGATTTTCGGGCAGGATTACCGCACGCCGGATGGCACCTGCGTCCGGGATTACATCCATATTCTCGATCTCGCCCAGGCCCATATCCTGGCCGTCGAGGGATCCTGCACCGGCGCGTTCAACCTCGGCACCGGCAGCGGTTATTCCGTCAGCCAGGTTGTCCAGACTGCCCGCGAGGTGACCGGTCATCCGATCCCCGCCGAGTTCGGGGCCCGCCGCCCCGGCGACCCCGATACGCTGGTGGCCGACCCCGCCAAGGCGATGCGGGAGCTGGGATGGAAGCCCCGTTATCCCGAGCTGCGCACCATCATGCAGAGCGCCTGGGAGTGGACCCGCCGGCATCCCCGGGGGTATCGCCCGTGACCTTGACGTTGGCGGCCCGGGTTGGCGCTCGATTGCTCCGCCAGGGGGTGACGCTGGCGGTGGCCGAATCCTGTACCGGCGGTTTGCTGGGCGCCCAAGTGACGGCCGTGAGCGGCAGTTCGGCCTATTTTCTCGGCGGCGTCATATCCTACTCGAATGCCGCTAAAACCCGGTTCCTGGGCGTGTCCGCTCGGCTTCTGTCCACCCATGGCGCCGTCAGCCTGGAGACGGCGGCGGCCATGGCGAAAGGCGCGCGCCGTGCATTTGGTGCGGATTACGGGGTCGGCATCACCGGGATTGCGGGGCCCGGCGGGGCGGTGGCGGGGAAACCGGTCGGCACCGTTTGCATGGCGGTCGCCGGACCCAACGGTGTGACGGCCGGCCGCTACCAGTTTCCGGGCCACCGCGGGGCGGTTCGCCGGGCGGCCTGCAGGAAAGCATTCGAGATGCTCGACGAATGCCTCGGACCTGTGGCATAATACCGACTTCTGTGAACGATCCCGGCGTGAAAGAAAAAGAGGTTAGGATTATGGCCAAAGCACCCAAGACTGAAACCAAGGGCAGCAACTCGGTGTTGGACGCCGTCATTGCCGCTATTCAGAAGGAATTCGGCGAAGGCTCCATTCTCAAGATGGGCGATGCGTCCGCCGTCAAGCACGTCCCCGTTGTTTCGACCGGAGCCTTTTCGCTCGACGTGGCGCTCGGGATCGGCGGGCTGCCCCGCGGCCGCGTGATTGAAATCTTCGGCCCCGAGTCGTCGGGCAAGACGACGCTGGCGCTCCATGTCATTGCCAACGCCCAGAAGGAAGGCGGCGTGGCGGCCTTCATTGATACGGAACATGCGATGGACCCCGGGTATGCCAGCAAGATTGGCGTGAATCTGGACGAGCTGCTCGTCTCCCAGCCCTCGTCGGGCGAGGAGGCGCTGGCCATCACCGACAAGCTGGTGCAGAGCCGCGCGCTGGACGTGGTGGTGCTGGACTCGGTGGCCGCGCTCGCGCCCCGGGCGGAGCTGGATGGCGAGATGGGCGACGCCCATGTCGGCCTGCAGGCCCGTCTGATGTCCCAGGCCATGCGCAAGCTGACCGCCGGCATTTCGCAGTCCAAGACGCTGTGCATCTTCACCAACCAGATCCGCGAGAAGATCGGTGTCATGTTCGGCAGTCCCGAGACCACGCCTGGAGGCCGCGCGCTCAAGTTTTATGCCTCGGTCCGGCTGGACATCCGCCGCATCTCCACGATCAAGGACGCCACGGGCCGGGCCATGGGCAACCGCACGCGCGTCAAGGTGGTGAAAAACAAGATGGCCCCGCCCTTCACGGAAGCGGAGTTTGACATCCTCTTTTCCAAGGGCATCTCCTGGACCGGCTCCATCGTGGATGCGGCCGTCCTGCATGGGCTCGTGGACAAGCGCGGGTCGTGGCTGTCATTTGAAGGCGTCCAGATCGGCCAAGGCCGCGATGCGGCCGTCGATTTCCTGGAGACCGATCTGGCGCTCCAGAAGAAGATGATGGAGAGGGTCCGCGAGAAGCTGGCGCTGGGTCCGGTCGTCGCCGGCAAGGGCGCGGCTCCGGTCACGGAAGGCGAATAACCGTTTGAGGGAGGCGAAGGCATCATGGCACGGGCATTGTCGGCTGACGAACTCAGGACGCTCTACCTGTCTTTTTTCAAGAGCAAGGGACATGCGGTCATTTCGGGAAGTTCTCTGATTCCGGAAAACGATCCGACGGTCCTGTTTACGACGGCCGGCATGCACCCCCTGGTGCCTTACCTCCTCGGCGAGCCTCATCCCGCGGGCCGGCGCCTGGCGGATGTGCAGAAGTGCGTCCGGACGGGCGACATCGAGGCGGTGGGGGACACCACGCACCTGACCTTTTTCGAGATGCTGGGGAACTGGTCCCTGGGCGACTATTTCAAGGAGGACGCCATCCGGTGGTCCTACGAATTCCTGACCTCTCCGGAATGGCTGGGTTTTGATCCGGCCTGCCTGAGCGTGACGGTGTTCCAGGGCGATGCGGAGGTGGCGCCGGACGATGAGGCGGCCCGGGTCTGGAAGAGCCTCGGCATTCCGGATTCACGGATTCACCGCCTCCCGCGGGAGGACAACTGGTGGGGGCCGGCCGGCCTGACAGGGCCGTGCGGACCGGACACGGAGATGTTCATCGACACCGGCAAGCCGGCCTGCAAGGCGGGATGCCGGCCGGGATGCCGGTGCGGGAAGTTCATTGAGATCTGGAACGACGTCTTCATGCAGTACAACAAGAAGGCGGACGGCACCTACGAGCCCCTCCGGCAGAGCAATGTGGATACGGGCATGGGGGTGGAGCGGACCATCGCCATGCTCCAGGGGCTTCCCTCGGTATTTGAGACGGAGCTTTTCGCCTCGCTGATGGCGCAGATCCGGGCCCTGTCCAACGGGGCGTCCGACAAGCCCGGCGAGGGGGTGCGGGCGGCCCGGATCGTGGCGGACCACATTCGCAGCTCGGTCTTCATCCTGGGCGATCCCAAGGGCGGGGTCAAGCCCGGCAACATCGGCGCCAACTATGTGCTGCGGCGGCTGATCCGCCGGTCCGTGCGCTACGCCAAGATGCTGGGCATCCCCGGGGGGTACACGAAGCCCTTGGCTGAAACCGTGATCGCTACCTATGGTCATTTCTATGCCGAACTGGAGCTGCACCGGGATCGCATCATCGGCGAACTCACGGCTGAGGAGGAGCGGTTTGAGCGCACCCTCGCGGACGGACAGAAGGAGCTCACCAAGCTGATCCAGGTGCTCAAGGAGCATGGCCAGACCGTGGTGCCCGGCCGCAAGGCCTTTACGCTCTATGACACCTACGGATTTCCCCTCGAGTTCACCGAGGAATGGTGCTCCGAAAACGGGCTCACGGTGGATCGTGCCGGATTCGAGGAGGCGTTCCGAAAGCACCAGGAGCTGTCCAAGCAGGGCGACAAGTCCTTCAAGGGAGGCCTGGCGGACAACACTGGCGCCACGACGAATCTGCATACGGCCACGCACTTGCTGCACAAGGCTTTGCAGATGGTGCTTGGTTCGCACGCCCAGCAGAAGGGCTCCAACATTACGCCGGAGCGGTTGAGGTTCGATTTTACGCATCCCGACAAAATGACGCCCGAGCAGGTGGCCGAAGTGGAGCGGATTGTGAACGAGCAGATCGGCCGCGACCTGCCGGTGACCTGCGAGGTGATGACCCTGGATCAGGCCAAGGAGCAGGGGGCCATGGCCCTCTTCAGCGCCAAGTATGGCGAGCAGATCAAGGTGTTCACGGCGGGCGACTTCTCCAAGGAAGTCTGCGGGGGCCCCCATGCCGCCCGGACCGGTGAGTTGGGTCGCTTCAAAATCCAGAAGGAAGAATCCTCCAGCGCCGGCGTCCGGCGTATCCGGGCTGTGCTGGAGAAACCGTAGAGCGGGAACATGTCACAGCGCGAGATGGCGGTCGGCTACCAGTGCGGGTTCCGATATAAGCCAGCCGGTTATTATCGTGGCAAGGCCCGCCGTCATCCCGTGCAAAGGCGAGGGAGATTCCTCTGAAGAAGCCCGTAAAACCGGAAGTGCCCTCCATCTTTGGACCTGACGAGGCGCCGAAGAAGCCGTCGATTTTTACGGACGACGAGAAGCCTGTCGCGCCGAAAATCTTTTCGGATGACGACAAACCGGCGTCGCCCAAGGTGTTTTCAGACGACGAGAAGACGGTCGCGCCCAAGGTGTTCAAGGAGGCCGAAAAAGGCCGGTTTTGCCGATATTGCCGCCATTATGTGGTCAATCCCTTCCTGCAGCGATGCGCGTTGCGCCGCCGCGAGGTGGAAGCCACGGATACCTGTCCCCAGTTTGAGCCGGCGCCGCCGAAAGACGGCGATTAGGCGTTCCTTAGGGCGCTTTCCAGGCGGACGGTTCCTTGTGGCCGAGGGCGGTGGCCGCCGCTTCCACGCAGGAGTCGAGCATCATGGCGTCATATTTCTGATAGGCACTGCTGGTGCCCCAGGCATAGGAGCCACGTCCGCCGGGAACCGGCAGCCAGCCCCAGGGCAGGATCGACATCCAATTCCGCTCTTCAAAGGAAAAGGCGATGGGCAGCGATATTTTCTTTCCCCCGGCCGGTTCAGTCATTGTCACTTCGACCGTAAAGTCTTCTTTGTCCGCCGAGTAGAGCGGGATGATCGTCAAGGTGAGGCAGGAGATGCAGTTTTCTTTCATGGGGATCGCCAGGTCACAGGCCACTTTGGTGACGGTGACTTCGACCGGAACTGCGGCGGGATCGGACGAGAAGAGATCCGGGCGCGCGCGGGTGGCGAGGGTCATCAATTTATTGCTAAACTTGTCGGGATTGACCTTGTACGTAATGAAATCAGGAATGCTGCCGGAGGGCAGATTGGTGGGCGAGATGAATTGCGCGGCCTTGATGACATATTTCGTTTCGGCTTGAGCCTGGACGGCGGGAGCGGGTTTGACAGGGAGCAGGGATGAGTGGAGGCGATAGGATGCGCACCCGCTCGCCAAGCCGGCCAGTGCGCCTAGAAGAATGATTCGGATTCCGAACTGGCTGGCCTGTGCGTGTGTCATTTTCGTTTCTCCGGTGGACTTTTAGTGTGATTAAACAATTGTAAACCGATGGGATGAGTTTGAAATAATGAGGGAGGCACGTCAATCATTATTACTTGAAGACACGTCCGTCGAGGAACGCGGCCCAAGCCGTCTCGAACCAGGCGTCGGAGGCGGGGATGGGCCGGCGCGGAACCCAGGAGTGGGTGATGGCGTTTCCCCGGGTCGTCGTTTCCAGCACCTGCTCCCGGTAAGAGGGAGACTCGGGCGCATAGTTCCAGTCGGCGGTCAGCCGGGTGTCAGCGGGCTTGCCGGATTTATCCAGCACCAGCGCCGAGCCGCGGCTTCCGACGCCTGACTCGACGGCGAACTTGAGGGCGTCCAGGACGACGAGCTGGGCGAAGGCGAGTTGGCGCGTGGTCAGCGCCTCGCGCCAGTCCTTGGGCGCGGCGCGACAGCCCGACTCCTGAAGCCGGGTCCACTGGGCCCGGGCTTCCTCGACGGCCTTGGTTAACCCGGCGGCGGAGCGGATATGGGCGCCGGCGGCGCTCATGCGTTTCTGGAGCTCAAGCCGTTCGGCTTTCCAGTCGGCCCCTTTTTTGGCGCCGGTCTTGAGCCAGCGCATCAGCTCGCGCGCGCTGGCGGTGGCGGCGGTCTTGAAGCCGGCCGCGGGGAGGGTCCACGTCTTGTAAACCTGGGCGATGCGCGTGGCCGCCCGGAGGGACCCGACCTGTCCGGAGTTGAGGGCCGAGCCACCGGGCCGGGCCACGCCGTGCGAGCCGTTGACTTCCCCGACGGGAAAGAGGTGGGCGATATTCGCGGACTCCCACCAAACGGTGCCGGCGAGTCCGCCGTTCTGGTGCTGGGCGCAGACGGCAATTTCGAGGGGCTCCTTGCGAAGGTCGATCCCGTGATCCTTGTAGAGTTCAATCGCCTTGGGGTTCATGTGTTGCAGGCGCGCCAGCGGGGTGGTCTGGGAGGCGCCGGACTTCTGGAGGTAGGTGCGGGCTTCGTCGCTGAGTGTGGCGGGATCGAAGCCCTCGGGGTCGGCGCGGAAATCGAGGAACACGCGGCGCCCCTTCTGGACGGTTTCGATGTAGACCAGGATGTCGACAATCGAGGAGCCGCCGTTCAGCTTGCGCGAATCAAACGGCCACTGGTAGCCTTTCAGGAAGACGAGGCTGTACCGTTCGCCGGCGTGGGCAAGGATGTCGCCCAGGAATTCCCGCGGATTGCTTTTCCCGTCCGCGTCCGTGCTGACAAACTTGGGAATGACCTGCATGTAGGTGCCGGAGACGTTCCAGCGGAACTGGGTGGATGCCAGCCCGTATTGCGATTCCGGGAGGCTTTGGGCGCGGGCCCCGGCCAGCAGGGCGGTGCCGATGGCGCCGGTGTGGCAGGAGGGGTAGACGCTGGTGTGATAGAGCCCGCCGGGGCCGCCGACGGCATACACGACGTTTTCGGCGGCATAGGCCTCGAATTTTCCGGAGGCGGTGACCGCCAGGACGCCGGCGGCGCGGCGGCTGGATTCCGGGCCCGTGGTGAGCAGGGAGACGGCCCAGCGTTTTTCCCGCACGGGGATGCGGAGACGCTTGACCTCGCGGATCAGCGCCCGGCACATTTCCCGCGAGGTGTAGGGGCCGATCGAGGTGGCCCGCTGGCGTGGGTCGTGGTCGGTTTTGTAGCCGACATACTGCCCGTATCGGTCGTGCGGGAAGGGCACGCCGAGGGAGACGAGGTTCAGGAAGCAACGGGCGGAGAGCGAGGCCTCCACGAGGGCCAGGTCGCCGTGCATGCTGCCGCCGTTGAAATAGGATTCCGCCATCAACGCGGGCGCGTCCGGCTCGGTCCCGTACATGCCGAGCTTGTAGTAGGTCTGCTTGTCGCTGCCCGTGTTGATGGAGGTGCCCTGGTCGAGGCCCTCGGTCAGCACCAGCAGGTCCGCCACGCCCTGGCGGTGGAGTTGGACGGCGGCGTTCAGGCCGGCCGCGCCGGAGCCCACCACCAGCGTGTGGACGCGGGTGACGGGGATTTTGACATCGCCCAGCAGGAGCGGGGAAAGGGTTTCTTTTTTCATGGTGGAACCTTGGGTTAGAGGCGGTGGACGTTGAGGCCGCCGTCGACGAAGACGACCTGGCCGGTGGAGTAAGGCAGGTCGCCCCGCGCGAACATGGCCACGGCGCGGGCGACATCCCCGGGCTGGCCCCAGCGGGATTGCACGAGCAGGCCCTCCGCGATCAGCTTGTCATACTTGGCGGTCACGGTGGCCGTCATGTCGGTCTGGATGATGCCGGGGCGGACTTCGTAGACGGGAATGTCGAATTCCCCGAGCCGCGCGGCCCAGAGCTGGGTGGCCATGCTGACGCCCGCCTTGGAGATGCAATACTCGCCCCGGCCGGTGGAGGCCACCGTGGCGGAGATGGAGGAGATGTTTACAATGGCGCCCCGGAAGCCCGGGTCGGCTTTCTTCTGTTCGATCATCCAGCGGGCCACGGACTGGGTCAGGAAATAGGGGCCTTGCAGGTTGATCCGCATCAGCCGCTCAAAGCTTTCCTCCGTGGCGTCGAGAATGTCGGCGCGGACGGCGGGTGCCACGCCGGCGTTGTTGACCAGCACATCCAGCCGGCCAAAAGTTTCGCGGATGCGCGCCAGCATGGTCGCCCGGGCGGCGGCCACGGAGACATCGGCCTGGCAATACAGGACCTTGGCCCCGAGTTCGGTGAGCTGGAAGACCGGCTCGGTGACGGCGGACTCCTCGCGGATATCGGCGATGACGATATCGAAGCCTTCGCGGGCCAGGGCCTGGGCGATGCCGAAGCCGATGCCGCGGGCGCCGCCGGTGATACAGGCTACTCGTTTCTGATTCATGGGGAATGTTCCTTATGCCAGGGTTTTGGCCATTGTTTCGGTCACACGCCAGCGCAGCGGCTGCGCGGCTATAAAACGGTCGAGTTCCTCGATCATAAACCGGCCCATGCGGCGGCATTCCGCGTTCATGGAGCCGGCGATATGGGGCGTCAAAATCACGTTGGGCAGCGTATACAGCGGGGAGCCCGGCAGCGGGGGTTCGGGATAGGTGACGTCCAGCACCGCAAAGAGGTCGGGCCGTTTTCCCAGCATGTCGATCATCTCCGGCTCGCGGACAATCGCGCCGCGCGCGGTGTTGATGAAGGTGGCGCCGGGCTTCATGGAGGCGAAATGGGCGCCCGTGATCAGGCCCTCGGTCTCCTTGAGCCAGGGCGTGTGGAGGGAGACCACGTCGCATTCCCGGAACAGGGTGTCGAGCGGGACCAGGGTGGCGCCGAGGGCTTCGGCTTCGTCGGGTTTGACGAACGGATCGTAAGCCAGCACCCGCAGATCAAAGGGCTTCAGGAGCTCGACCACGCGGCGGCCGATCATGCCGAGGGAGAGGATGCCGACTGTGGACTGGTAGGCGCCGGGAACCACGCCCCGGTGGGGATAGGCGCCGAGTCGCTTGATTTCAGCGGCGAAATGCCATCCGTGCTTGAGGGAGAAAAGAATCTGGGCGAGCGTATATTCGGCCACCGGCAGGGCGTTGGCGGCCCACGCGCTGCAGATGGGGATGTTCCGGTTCCAGAACGCGGGCGTCGTGAAACCGCGGATCGAGCCGGCCCCATAGAGGAACAATTTCAGGTTGGGCGTCGTCTGCAGGAATGCGTCGTCGAGCCTGGGCGCCCCCCAGCCCGAAAAAATGACCTCCACCTCCCGCAGGAGCGCCGGCTGTGCCGCCGCTTTTTCGGGGGTCTGAGGCGGAGCTAGAAGTTGGACCCGGGCGGCAATATCCCGTTGCTCGGGCTCTCCGTAGATGAGCGCGTAACTGTCCGAGCTGAGAATATACAGGCCTTTCAACATCGCACGATTCCTGATCCCAGCAGGCGGTTGATTTCCTCAGCCGCTTTCATGCCCTCGGCCACGCCTCGCACGGCGGTGGTTCCGCCATTGACCACGTCCCCGCCTGCGTAAACGCCGGGCCGGGTGGTGGCGGCGGAGTCGGGCTTTGTTTTCACGAGTCCCTCGCGGGTCAGTTCCACGCCATTCAGGGCCTGGCGCATCTCGTCGGGCACGCGCTGGCCGATGGCCTCCACGACCAGTCCGGCCGCCAGGACGTTTTCCGAACCGGGCACCGCGCGGGGGGCGCGCCGGCCGGAGGCATCGGGGTCGCCCAGTTCGGTGCGGACCACCTTCACGCCGGTCACCCGGCCGGCGGCGTCGGCGGCATAACCGGTAGGTTGGGACAGGATGAGGAAATGAACGCCCAGCTGGAGCGCGTGATCCCGCTCGGCCGGCCAGGCGGGCAGTTCCGTGAACGACCGGCGATAGAGCAGGTAGACGTCCCGCGCCCCGAGGCGGCGGGCGGTACAGGCGGCATCCATGGCGGTGTTGCCGCCGCCGATGACGGCCACGCTGGCGGGGGTGTGATCGATCAGGCCCCGCTTGGCCTGCGC
Source organism: PVC group bacterium (assembly GCA_945898015.1). GTDB lineage: Bacteria > Verrucomicrobiota > Kiritimatiellia > CAIKKV01 > CAIKKV01 > CAIKKV01. The sequence goes on from CAMDGM010000027.1 coordinate 28,149, forward strand.
GAGGAAATCGAGCGCGTCCATCACGCCTTCCACGGGCGTGCCCAGCGAAACGCCGCCGCCCAGGCCGGGGGCCAGGAATACGGCATCGAAGTCGCGGGTCAGCTCGTCAAGCGTGAGGTCGCGCCCGAGCGCGCGGCCGGCCATGAGCGTGGCGCGGCCGATTTTGAAAGCGGGGGCGAGGATGGCCTCGATTTCGGGCCGGGCCCGGTCCAGGCGTTCCGCCGGAATCAGCCGGTCGGGCGTGCCGCCGGCGTCCGCGTTGCGGTCGAAGAGCGTCACGGTGCGGCCGCGTTCGAGGAGGCGGATGGCGCAGGCGAGCCCGGCGGGGCCGGCGCCGACGACGGCCACCTTGCCGCGGGCGGCTTGCGCGGGCAGGTGGACGGCGGTCCACCCTTCGCGGCGGGCCATCCGGCATAGTTCGGCCTGGATGGCGCGGATGGGCACGGGATTCCGGGTGAAGGTTGATTCCACGCAATGGCCTTCGCACTGGACTTCCGAGGGGCAGACGCAGGCGCACAGTTCGGGCAGCGCATTGGCCTCGCGAAGCGAATCGTAGGCCTCGCGGAAGCGGCCGTCGCGGAAGGCGGTGACGAATGCGGGAACGTTGATATGGGCGGGGCAGGCGGACTGGCAGGTGGGATTTTCGCAGTTCCGGCAGCGTTTGGATTCCTCGGTCAGGTAGTCGAGCGAGCGCTGGCGGGCCTTGCGGTACTCGGGGCCGTAGAGCGCGCTGTCGCGGACCACGCAGCCGGTCTGGCCGCCGTCGCGCATGATCTGGGTGCAGGCGGAACAGGCGACGCAGCATTTGGCCGGATCCATGGCGCCGGTCGTGAGGAGGTCGCGCACCGAATCGGGATAGGCGAACGCGCCGCGGCCCTGGCCCAGAAGTTGGGCGCCGCCGGTTTGGATTACCCCGGCCGCCGCATAAGGCATGAGGTGGCGCAGCCAGGTGTAGCCGGAGGCGATGACGGGAATGCCCGGGACGGCGGCCTGCATGTCGCGCGTGATGGCGGCGAAGCGGGCGATGGCCTCGAGCGGGTGTTCGGCAGGTGCGGCCATGCCCTTGATGGGGAAGTCGAACGGGCGGCCGTAGTGGGGGTTGTAATAGGGGTTGCCGATGGAGATGTTGAGCACCGGCGCGCCGAGCGCCTGGAGCTGGCGCGCGAGGTCGCGGGGCTCGGCCAGGTCGGGTTTCCGGTAATCGTCGCGGTCGACGCCGAAGCCGAAGGGGTGGGGAATGGCATCGTAGGCGTTCATGCGCGTGGTGATGAAGACGCCGGGCACCTCCCGCTTGATGCGGGCCAGGGTTTCGCGCAGGAGGCGGGTGCGGTTTTCGAACGAGCCGCCGTAGCGGCCGTCGCGGGTGAAGGAGGCGAGCAGCTCGGACACGAGATAACGGTGGCAGCTTTTGATATCCACGCCGTCGAAGCCGGCGTCCTGGGCCAGGCGCGCGGCCTGCACATACGTGTCCTGCAGGGCATCCAGGTAGGCGTCCGTCACGAGGGGATAATCGGCGGGCAGGTTGTGCTTGGGATCGAGCACGTCGCTGTGGTGGGCGATGAGCGGGCGGGGGGCCCCGAAGGGCTTGCTGTAACGGCCCGAGTGGGTGAGTTGGATGACCAGCACGACATCGTGGCCGCAGGCGTCGCGCGCGGTCTTGCGGATGGCGGCGACCAGCTCGCGGTAGCGGGCGGTGTTGTCCGGGTGGATCCAGAGCTGGCGCGGATTGGAGCGGGCCTCCTCCAGCACGGCGGTGGCCTCGAACCAGATCAGGCCGGTGCCGCCGGCGGCGTAGCGGAGGTAGCGCCGGAAGGTGAGTTCGCCGGGCCCGCCGTCATCGGCCGCGTCGAAGCCCTCCATGGGCTGGATGGCAAAGCGGTTGGGGGATTTGAGCGAGCCGATGGGCACGGTTTCGCCCAGGATGGAAACGTCACCGGACACGGGCAGCGTGAGGCCCAGCCGGGCGATTTCCTGCTTCAGGTCCTCGAGCGTTTTGAGGTGAAAACGGGCATGAGCGGACATGGAAACTCCTCTGAAAAATGAGAGCGTGAGGATACCCGATATAAAGGGTGGCAAACAACTCAAAAAAAGGGATTATCCGAGGGTGTCTATCCGCTTGCCGGGTGGCGGGGAACGTGGTAAAACCCGCTTATGAAACAGACGGATGCCTGGGGGGCCTCATTCCTTGAACTTATCCGGCGCGCCTCTACGGATTTGCCCGTAGATGTGGAGCGGCGGTTGCGTGCCATGCGCCGCGCCGAGGATCCGGAAAGCCGCGCCCGCTGGGTCTTTGATACGATTCTGGAAAATACGGCCCTGGCCCGTGCGAAATCGCTGCCGCTGTGCCAGGATACGGGCACGCCGCTCTTTTTTCTCCGAACCCCCCGCGGGACCGACCACCTGCATTTGGAGAAGGCCATTTGTTCCGCCGTGGCGCGGGCCACCCGCAAGGGCTGGCTGCGCCAGAATGCCATCGATTCCATCACCGGCCGCGCGTATGCGGACAACCTCGCGCCCGGCCTGCCGTCGATTCATATCGAGCAGGCTCCTGTCCGGCAGGTGGAGGCGCGGCTCGTCCTGAAGGGGGGCGGCAGTGAAAACATGGGCATGCAATACAGCTTGCCCGATGATGCGCTGGATGCCGGCCGTGATCTGGAGGGCGTGCGGCGTTGCATCCTGGACGCCCTGGTGCGCGCCCAGGGCCGGGGCTGCGCGCCCGGCCTGCTGGGCGTGTGCATCGGGGGCGATCGTTCCGCCGGCCTGCTGGAGGCCAAGCGGCAATTTCTGCGCTCGCTGTCGGATCGGTCCCCGGATCCGGCGCTGGCCCGGCTCGAGGCCCGGGTGAGCCGCGAAGCGGTTGAACTCGGGATTGGCCCCATGGGGTTTGGCGGGCGCGGCACGCTGATGGGGGTGAAGATCGGATCCCTGGCCCGACTGCCGGCCTCCTTTTTTGTTTCGGTCTCCTACATGTGCTGGTCCTGCCGGCGGCAGGGCTTTTCGGCCCGGCCTGACGGCACGATCGCAAGGTGGTTCCAGCCATGATTCACCGGTTGACCTATCCTTTCACGCGCGAGCAGACGGAGCCGCTCCAGGCGGGAGACGGGGTGCGGGTGTTCGGCCTGATTTATACGGGGCGGGACCGCCTGCACAAATACCTGTTCGAGGGCGGCGCCTGCCCGGTGCCCCTGGCGGACGGCGGCCTGTATCACTGCGGGCCGGTGATGATCCGGGAAGGCGCGGGCTGGCGGGCCGTGGCGGCCGGGCCGACCACGTCGATCCGCGAGGAGCCGTTCATGGCCCGCATTCTGCGCGAGCATGGCGTGCGGGTGGTGATCGGCAAGGGCGGGATGGGGACGGCCACGGCCAAGGCTTGTGCGGAAACCGGCAGTGTTTATCTGGAGGCGGTGGGCGGCGCGGCCCAGGTTCTGGCGTCTTGCATTGTTCGCGTGAGGGGTGTCCGGTTTGAATCTGAATTCGGGTCCGCCGAAGCCCTGTGGGAGCTGGAGGTGGCCGATTTTCCGGCGCTGGTCAGCATTGATGCCCGCGGGGTGAACCTCCATCATCGGATCGAACACGCCTCCCAGCGGGCGCTGGCCCGGCTGCTGGCGAACGAGAAGAAGGACGGCCGCGGATGAGAGTGATCTTCATGGGGTCGCCGGACTGTGCCTGTCCCTCGCTTGACGCCTTGATGGCCATGCCGGGAACCCAGGTCGTGTCGGTGGTTACCCAACCGGACCGCCCCCAGGGGCGCGGGTTGCACCTGCAACCCTGCGCGGTCAAGGCGCATGCCCTGGAGCGGGGGCTGCCCGTTCTTTCCCCGCCTAACGTGAATCATCCGGAGGTGACTGCGGCGCTGGCCGCGTTGAGGCCGGAGGTGGTTGTGGTCGTGGCGTTCGGCCAGATCATGAAGCGGGCGGTTTTGGATCTGGCGCCATTCGGCTGCGTTAATGTGCATGCCTCGTTGCTTCCGAAGTACCGGGGGGCGGCTCCCGCCCCGTGGGCGATTGTGTCCGGTGAAACCGTGACGGGCGTGACCACAATGCGCATGAACGAGCGGTTGGACGCCGGCGAGATGCTGCTCAAGCGCGAGGTGGCGATCGCGCCCGATGATACGGGCGGGAACCTGCTGACGAAGCTGGGCTGCGCGGGCGCGGAGCTGCTTCCGCCGACGCTGGCCGGGTTGCGGGACGGGACACTTCGGGGCGAGGCGCAGGATGACCGGCTGGCAACCCTGGCGCCCAAGATGAGCAAGGCGCATGGCGTCATGGACTGGTCCCTGCCGGCCGCGGACCTTGAGCGCCGGGTGAGGGCGTTCAACCCGTGGCCCTGTTGCACCTGTGAAGCGCCGCGCGGGTCGGGTCAGCGGCTGCGGGTGTTGCGCGTTCGCGTGGAGGCGGGTGCGGGCGAGCCGGGGTCGGTGTTGACGCGGGATGGCGACGGGCTGCTGGTGGCTGCCGGCGGAGCGGCGTTGAGGTTGCTGGAGGTGCAGCCCGCGGGGCGGAAGGTCATGAGCGGATCGGATTATGCGCGCGGCTGTCATTTGATGCCGGGCGATTGGCTGGGCTGAGAGAGACGTCCGGATGGTAGAAGCGGGAGGCGATTATGTCGGCGGTGAATGAATGGATCGTGAGGGACTATTTCGAGTTTCTCGGATTCTTTGTCGTGCAACCCCGGAAATACCAGGTCCCCGGCCGCGCCAAGACCGCGGAGGAGGAGATCGACCTGATTGTGTGCAACCCCCGCGTGACCGAGCAACGCCTGCCGGATCACCTGATTTGGACGGGGCGGGATCTGGCCGGCGTGGGCCGGGCCGTGGTGGGTGTGCGAGGCTGGCACACGGAGCGATTTTCGGCCAACACCTTCGAGCAGGCGCCGGACATCCTGCGGTTTGCCGAGGCGGACGTCGTGCGCCTGGCGGAGAAGCGGTTTGGCACGGACCGCGTGGCCAAGATCCTCTGCCTGCCGCAGTTGCCGGCCTCCCCGGAGTTGCGCGAGAAAGCACTGGTCCTGCTCAGGGAACGCGGGGTGGATGGCGTACTCCAGTTCCGCACGCTGCTGCAGGAATTGGTGGCGATGCTCGACGTGAACAAGAATTACGAGAAATCGGACGTGCTGCAGACGATCCGGATTTTGAAAGCCTATGGACTGCTGACCCCCGAGAAGCAGTTGGATTTGTTTGAGCGGAAACGCCGTCCGACGCGGCGGAAAACAACAGCCGGCCCGGTTGAGCCGGTGGTTCAATAAAAGGAGAACAGGATATGGCCAAGGTAACGTTCAAGGGTGGTTCGGTTGAGACCGTGGGCAATCTCCCGGTGGCGGGGGCCAAGGCTCCCGATTTCGTGCTGACGACGGCGGGGCTTGAGGAGGTGGGCTTGAAGGCCTATGCGGGCAAGCGCAAGATCCTGAATATCGTCCCGAGCCTGGACACCGGCGTGTGCGCCCTCTCGGCCCGCACGTTTAATTCGGAGGTGGCGGGGATGAAGGACGTCGTGCTGCTCACCATTTCGGCCGACCTGCCTTTCGCCTCCAAGCGGTTCTGCGACTCCGAAAAACTGGCGAACGTGGTCACGCTCTCCACGTTCCGGTCCCCGGCCTTCGGCAAGGCCTATGGCGTGCAGATCGCGGCAGGGCCCCTGGCGGGACTGATGACCCGGGCCGTGGTGGTGCTGGATGCGCAGGACAAGGTGATTCACGCCGAACTGGTTCCGGAGATCACCCAGGAGCCGAATTACGCGGCGGCGTTGAAGGTGTTGAAGGCGTAAGGCCCTGTTTATTTCGCGGCTTGCAGGCCCAGAATGACGTAGCTGGTCACGAGCACGGGATCGGATTCCTGCCAGCGGCCGGCATTGTTGATCCAGAACCCCTGGCCTTTGGCGGGGGCGGCTTGCTGGAGCGAGCAGAGTTTGCCGGTTAAAGCCGGGCGCCAGGCAAGGGGTTTGTCCTTGCCGGGCACCGGCACGTCACTTCGTCCGCTGCTGGCGAGCGCTTTGGCCAGGATGCTGTAGAAATAATACTGGCCTTCGGCGCCCATGCCCGGATTCTCCTCCAGAGTCCAGTGGCGGCTGGCCCAGTCCAGCGCTGACTTCACGCGGACATCGCTCCGGTCCATGTTCGCGTAGATCATGCTCAGGACGCCGGCATAGGTCATGGTGCCGTAGGAACGGAACACGACGACGCCCTGGGCATTGGTCTGGACGCCGGCCTTGCTTTCGTTCGGGCGATAGCTGAATCCGCCTTGGTCCGAGGGGCCGGAGGTTTCGGAGTTCTGGCAGCGGGCGAGGTATTTCTGAACGGCGTCCCAGTTCAGGTCGGCCTTGGAGGTGTTGGCGGGCCGGAGATCCTCGAGCTTTTCCGTCAGGCGCATGGCTTCCACGGTCCAGACGGTGTTGTTGAGGTCGGAATAGGGGCGTTCGCTCTTCGCGTCATAGCCCATGCCGCCGCTGTTGATGTCATCGCCCAGGTACTGGGCGGCCGCGAGAAAGCGGCGGGCCTTGAGCAGCACGGGGGTCAAGGCGGGATCGTTCAGGGTGCCCAGCGCGGACAGGCAGATGGCGGTGTTGTAGTTGCTCAGTCCGCCGCCGCGGCCGGGCAGGTTGCGATAGAAGCCGCCATCATCCTGCGAGCAGGTGAGGAGGAAGTCTACCGCTTTCTTGATGATGGCCTCGCGGCCGGGGAAATCGCTTTGCGCGAAGCACCAGAGGGGGAGCGCCGTGAGGGCGGGGTAGCGGTTGTCCGACCACGAGCCGTCGGGTTTTTGCTGGGCCTTGAGCCATTCGAGCCCGCGTTGAAGGGCTTCCGGCCCGGTGGCGGGCGGGGGTTGCGGGGTGGCGGGCGGCGCCACGACGGGTGCGGGCGGCAGCGTGGCCGGAGCGTTGGTTGCGGCCGGGGCTAGGCGGGGAAATGCGAAAGAGGCGGCGAGCAGGAGGGCGGCGGCGGTCGGGAAGCGGGAGGACGGGTTCATCGGCAGGCCTTTCGTTCGTGTGTGAAGTAGACTTGATATAGGAAGCGAAGGGGAATGTCAAAAGGTTCAATGGCGCTGCCCCCTTTTCTTGTTGCATTCTCCGCGGGCTCTCCGGATTATGGCACGCCATGGAACCGGATCCGGACAACACACCCCTTGATGATGCGGCGCTCATGTCCGCGTCCCGCGGGGGGGATATGCAGGCCTTTTCGGACCTGGTGCGCAAGCATCAGCGCGGGTTGGTGAACTTTTTCATGCGGATGGGCGCTTCTTCCCATGCCGAGGATCTGGCGCAGGAGACGTTTATCCGGCTCTTCAAGTACCGCGACCGGTATACGCCTTCCGCCAAATTCACGACCTTTCTCTATACCCTGGCGCGGCATGCCTGGTTCGATACGCTCCGGAAATGGCAGCGCCGGGACAAGGGACTGGCGCTGTTGCAGGCGGATGCCGCCATCCGGGATGAGGAGCGGCAGGGCCCGAAGGAGGGGCGCGCCGAGGCGGTTCGGGCCGCCGTGGAACGGCTGCCCGACAAGCTGCGACTGGTCGTGGTGCTGGGCGTTTACGAGGGGCTCGATTACGAGACGATCAGCCGGATTGCGGGAATTCCCGTGGGCACGGTGAAGTCCCGCATGTTCGTGGCTACGCAGCGGTTGAAGGACGAGTTGAAGGGGAATGGCGGTTAGGTTGACTATGAACATGAATCTTTTCAAGCGGGAGAGGACGGGTTGTCCCCGTCAATCGGATGCGGTGGCTCATGCCCAGGGGCAGTTGTCGCCGGCGGAAGCGATGGCTTTTGAACGGCATGCGGCAGCATGTCCGGTTTGTCGCGAGGAGGAGCGGACGACGGGTTTGTTGCTGGGGCGGCTGAAAGCGTGGCCGGACCGGGAGCCGGTCCGTGATCTGGTCGGGTCGGTGATGGAGACGTTGCGGGCCTCGGACATGACCGTGAAACGGACCTGGTGGCGCGAGGTTTGCGCGGCGGCCGCCCTGTTGGCTCTGGTTGCCGGGTATGGGGCATGGGGTCGCGTGGATCCGCGCCGGGCGGCTATTACTCAGGCTTCGCAATGGCTGGTGACCGCGCAGCGGGCGGATGGGGGTTGGGCGGCTGCGGGGAAATCGAATGAACCGTATGAGCCGGCCCTCACGGGCCTTGGTCTGTTGGCCGGGCTGGATTTGCCGAAAGGGGCGGCGGTTGCCCAAGCTTGCGAGAAGGCGGCGGGTTCACTGGTTCGCAATCAGAACGAAGACGGGCGGTTCGGCTCAGCCTTTTCAGGCATGCCGTATAATCAGGGGATTGCGACGTTGGCGCTGTTGAGGTGGAGCGTCGTTCATCCGGGTGAGCCGTGGCGTGCCGCTGCGGAGCGGGCGGTGCGTCACATCGTGAAAAGCCAGGGAGGCTCTGGTGGCTGGGGTTATGCGGAGGGGGATCCGGCGCCTAACGTGTCGATCACGATCTGGCAACTGCAGGCGTTGCAGAAGGCGGCGGAGCTGGGATTGGCCGAGGCGGCGCCAGCCCTGGGCCGCGGCCTGCGTTGGCTGCGGACCAACCGGAACGGGGAAGGGCGGTATGGGTATCGGCGGCCCGACGATTATCCGGCCGGCCCGGGCGCCTTGACGGCCATGAGCGTGTTTTGCGAGCTGGCCTGCGATGGCCAGGCCGTTCGGCGGCCAGACATGGTTCAAAGTGTGCGCGAGGTGCTGCGTGAAGCGGCTTCCGGGAACAGCGCCCACAGTTCGTATGCGGCTTTTTTCATTACCCGGGTCTTGCAGCAGGCTGGCGGGGAGCGGACCGAGGCCCTTCTTGGCCAGGTGCAGCAGACGCTGCTGACCCGGCAGGTTCGGGCCGGCTCCGATCGGGGCAGCTGGGATCTGCGGGATACCTATTCCGAGGTCGGCGGAAAAGTTTATACCACCACCATGGCGGTCCTTGCGCTTAAAGATTGATTTTTCATAAAAACATATAATCTCTTGACCGCATTAGGATGATGATAGATAATACAAATATCGATTTGTTACTACTTAAGTATTGCCTTTATTTTGGCTTAAAGTGTTGCTCGGGTTATTTGTTTTAGGGTCGTGTCCGGGAGGTTTATCATGAGTCGTTTCCTGATTCTTGTATTTCTTGTTCCCGCTCTTTCGGCCACGGCGGCCACCCGATATGTCAATATCCATTCGGCTACGCCCCAACCGCCTTACATCACGAAGGACACCGCCGCCCGCTATATCGCGCGAGCCGTCGCCGCCTCCTCGGATGGTGACACGATTCTCGTCTCCACGGGGACCTACACCCTGGCCGCCCAGGTTGCCCTTAACAAGAGCGTCCTTCTTCGGGGCGTGGGGCGGCGGGAGGATACCGTGGTGGATGGCGCCGGGAAAACCCGTTGCTTCCTGCTCGATAATGCCGGTGCGCGACTTGAGGGGTTCACGATCACCCGCGGCCGGGCCAGCGATGGTGCCGGCGTCTTTAACAAGGGCGGAACCGTCATGAACTGTGTGATTGTCAGCAATAATGCCGTGGGGCTCCGGGCAAATGGCGGGGGTATCTATTCCGAGTCGGGCCTGATCAAGGACTGCTATATCCTGTACAACACCGCGGTCTCCACCAATCCCATTGGTTCCGACCGCTTTGCCATTGGCGCTGGCCTCTATGGCGAGAATGTCACCGTGGAGGATTCCTGGATTGCCTTCAATTCGGGTACTGGCAATTACGTTAATGGCGGCGGCGCCTTTCTCAATGGCGGCGGCATGACCTATTGCTCGATCATGAACAACACCGCCACCGCGCTTTTGTATGCCCAAGGCGGGGGCGTGAACGCCACCATGGGCACAGTTCTGGAACGGTGCTGGATTTCCGGAAATGTCGCGGATGCCAACGAGGTTTATGCGTATTCCACGGCTTCCGCGGATGGCGGCGGGCTCTATATCGGCAATGGCACGGAGGCGCGAAACTGCCTGATTGTCGAAAACAAGGCCCAATCCGCCTGGGGCTTCCCGTCGGGCGGCGGCGTCTGGATTTCGGGGTCCACCCTGTTTCATTGCACCATTTCGGGCAACCAGTCGGTCGGCAGCCACAACCCCTCCACGGGCGGCGGCGTCACCTGGGGTTACAGCTGCGTCTGCCAGGGCACGATTATCTGGGCCAATACCGCCGGGAGCGGCAACCACCACTATGTTTCAACCAGTGACGAAGTGGACTTCTCCTATACCTGCACCGACTTCCTCCCGCCCGGAACCGGCAACCAGAATGGGGATCCGCATCTGTTCAATCCGGCTTTTTCAAACTACCGCCTGCGTCTGGATTCTCCCTGTCTCGACGCGGCCAAGCCGGCCACCCCCTATACGGTTGACCTCGACGGATATCGCCGCCCCCTGGATGGCGACACCAATGGCACGGCCATTGCGGATATTGGCTGTTACGAGTTCGGCGATATTGTCGGTCTGCCTGTCTGCGATTTTGACGGCGACGGCCGCACCGATCCTGCGGTCATGCGGGCGGTCAATGGTCGGATCCGCCTCTTCTATTCTGGAAATTTGCGGATCGGAAATTTCACGGTTGGCGCCGCCTCCTGGCTTCCCGCACCTGCGGATTACGACGGCGATGGACGGACCGATCCAGCCTGGTTCGATCCCGCCACCCGGCAGTGGCACATTTACGAGAGCGGGAACGCCGGTGTCGAACGGACTCCCCTGCCCAGGTTCGGCGCGGCGGCCGACCTGCCCATGCCCGCGGATTTCGATGGCGACGGCAAGGCCGATCTTGTGGTTCGTCAGGCCGTGGATGGAAAGCTCCGCGGGCGTCACTCTTCCGATGCCACCGCGTGGACCTCCGCCGCCGGCAATACGGCCTGGATCGCGATTCCGGCGGATTATGACGGGGATGGGAAAGCCGATCCCGCCTGGTATCTGCCCAGTGTGCCCGCCAAGTGGCGGATCTTCGAAAGCAGTCACACGAATGCCTTGCGCGTCCCGCTTCCCACGGCGCCCGGCGGACTGAATGACCGGCCGATCGCGGGGGATTTCGATGGCGATGGAAAAACCGACCTGGCGGTTTTTTTGACGGGAACTGGAAAGTTCCGGGTCAAGGAATCGGGCACGGGCCGGGTCTGGACGTCGGTGGCCGGCAACCCGGCCTGGAAACCGGCGCCCGGCGATTACAATGGCGATGGATTGGCCGACTGCGGCTGGTTTAATCCCGCCACAGGCCGGTTTATTGTCCTTTTCAGCGATACCAACAATTCCGACAATACGCTCGACAGCTTGAAAACGCTTCCGGCCTTGGGTGCGGCGGCGGGTGATCGGCCGGTCGCTTATCAACCCGGGAAATGAGATTTTATAAGCGGCGCCTGTTGCCGCCGGATGATCCTTGTAACGAGTGAATAACAAGACGAAAGGGGGAAATAATGAAGACCATAAACGCGATTCCAGAAAAGGTCCACACGAGCAAGAGGAGCAGAGGGTTTCGATCAGGCGGTGCGGGGCTTGTGTTCGGGTTTCTGATGATGCTGTCAATGGAGTTTCCCCTGGCCGCCTCCGGCGCTTCCTTTCCAATCGCCACCAAGGGCGCTTCCTTTAGCTATGCATTCGATGGCCGCAACTACCTGGTCGGAATTGAAGATTATCAGTCCACCAGCTCCGTCATTGCCGCCCAGATGATCGATGCCACGGGCGCCAAGGTCGGACCGCTGATCAAGCCGAACCGGTCTGGCATTGCCACCACCGTGGCCTATGACGGGACTAATTACCTGATGGTCTGGGAAGACGATCAGTTGGGCGCGTTACAAGACGGCTATCAAGTCTATGGCCAGTTCATCAGCAAGGCGGGCAAAGCGGTGGGTGTGCCGTTTGCCATTTCTGACGCGAACATCTGGCTCGACGGAATTAAAGTCATGGCATTTGGCGCCGGGAAATATCTGGTGACCTACACCCGGCTGATTATTCCGGCCAACGGCGATGCGTCGAACAATCGTTTCATTGGCGGCCGGATCGTCAATCCGGACGGGACCATGGGGAACAAGTTTCGCATCAGCAAGGGCTTTGGCGATCAAAGTGATGTGGCCTTTGACGGGACTAATTTCTTTGTGGTTTGGACGGAGGACTCCCAGAACAAAGAGATCCGGGGGCGTTTTGTGAGCCCGGCCGGCCTCTGTGGCGCTGAAATCTCGGTTAACGCCAGTGCGGCCCCTAGCGACAATCCAAAATCGGTTGCCTTTGATGGGACCAACTATCTCGTCGTATGGAATGATGAGATGACGGGCCCGCGGCAATGGGATGTGTTTGGCCAGCGGGTAAGCCCCAGCGGCGCGTTGGTCGGCGGCGTGATTCCCATCACGCGCGAACTCGGCCAGCAAATGGTCACCAGCGTGGCGTTTGATGGCATCAATTATATGGCGGCTTGGATCGACATGCAGAACGGGACGAATTGGGATGTGTATGGACAAGTGATTGGCCGTGATGGTGTTCTGGTGGGCGCCAAGAAGGCGATTTCCACCGCGGCCGGGAATCAGATTGGCGGTGTGGGCTTTGCCAATGGCACCTATCTTGCGCTGATCAGCAGTGGCGTCATCATGGGCGATGCAGGGCTCACGAAGGTCGATGCCGCCTACGGGGTGTTCGTCACGCCTCCGGCCCGGCGGATCATGGGGTTGAGCGGAAACCTGTCCTTTGGAAACGTCTACAGGGGCCAGACGGCGACAGCGACATTGACGATTACCAACGGCGGGAACCGGGTCTTGACGGTCAGCGGCATCACGTATCCGGCAGGATTCAGCGGCGCGTGGAGCGGAAGCCTGGCGGCGGGCCAGACGGCGAACGTGACGGTGACCTTCGCCCCTGGAGCGGTACAGGCTTACGGCGGCACGGTCACGGTGAATTCGGATATGACCGGCGGCGCGAATACAATCCCCGTCTCGGGGTTCGGCATGTCGGCGGCGTTACCCGGCCAGATCCGTTTTGACTCAAGCACCTATGTGGCACGGGAGGGGACAAAGGCTTATGTTTATGTGAACCGGATTTATGGATCGAGCGGCACGGTGTCGGTGACTTACATGACGAAACCGAAAACAGCGCTGGCCGGTCAGGATTATATCACCAAAAGCAACACGCTGGTCTGGGCCCATGGCCAGACGGCGACGCGGGTGATCCCGGTCAGCATTCTGACCGATGCCTTCGTGGAAGGGGATGAAACGTTTCAGGTTGTGCTGCGCAATCCCGTTGGAGCGACCTTGGCGGCGCCTTTCAGCACCACCATTACGATCAAGGGCAACAACTAAACGGATCCGGAAACGCTCACGTCGTGGCGCGGCGGCGGGCGTTTTCCACCATCGCCAGGATGAAATCCGAAAACGGGATGCCGGCGGCCTTGAGCGCGGCGGGCAGGCCGGCGAGGGGCGAGATATCGGGGTTGACGTTGACCTCCAGCACATAGGTGCGGCCCTCGCGGTCCATGCGGAAATCGATCCGGGCATAATCCCGGCACCCACAGGCTAGCCAGGCTTTGACGGCCTCGGTGCGCAGCCGCAAGGCGGTGACGGCATCCACGTCCGCCGGCACTTTGCGGGGCGACACATGGCCGGGAATCGAGCCGGGGATCCATTTGACGGCATAATCCACGATGTGAGGCCGGCCCGCGGGGAAGAGGGTGAAGTCGATTTCCGCCACCGGCATCACTTCAGGCCGCCCGTCTCGCTCAATCACGGACAGGTTGAATTCGCGGCCGTCGATGAATTGTTCCGCCAGCGCGGCCTGGTCAAATTGCTGGTGGATCCGCTCGGCAGCCCGGGCCAGGGCGTCGATATCGCGCACGATCGACAGGCCGGCGTCGATGCCTTCGCTGCCGCCGGCGGAGACGGGCTTCACCAGAAGGGGAAAGGGCGGCAGGGTCGCCGGGTCGATCGGGGCGCCGGGCTGCAGCATCGACGCCGCGGCGACGTTCACGCCGGCGGCGCGCAGGCGGGCCTTGGTCAGCCATTTGTCGAGGGTGAGGGTGAGCGCGTCCGAGGAGCCGCCCGTGCAGGAACGGCCCATGGCGTCGCACACAGCGGGCACGAAGTTGAAGGCGCCGGTCGAATCGTCCAGCCGCTCCACCAGGTTGAAGACCAGCGGTTCGGGCCCGGCGGCCAGGGCGTCGGGAATATCCCGCAATCGCCGTACGCCGGCGCGGCGGACGGGCACGCCGCGGCCCCGGAGCGCGGATTCCGCCGCGTCCACTTCAAGGAGAACGCCGGCATCCGACTCCGCGCAGAGGCTGCCGGGCTCGCCGGGAGCGAGGGGGCGGTTGAAAAGGATGACCACGCCGGCGGGCTTGCTCACAAGGACGTCCTCAGGGTGTGTCCGGCTTCAGGGGGCGGGTCTCGGAGATAGAGCCCGCTTCGATTTTCTGGATGATGCCGGGATTGACTTCAATTTCCACGTCGCCATTGGGCAGTTTGCGGAGAAACTGGCCCGTCACTTCGTAGCGGCCGCCGTCCTTGCGGATCACGAGGGCGGTGTCGCGGATGAACAGGCGGGTCAGTGGTTCCTGCAGCTGGACCACCTGGCCGGCTTCGATGGTGAATTTGGCCGGCTTGAAGGTGTAGCCGCGCCGGGTCAGCTGAAGGGTGTGCTCGCCCCGGGCCAGCAGGTCGATGCGCAGGGGTTCCGAGGCGGAGCCCCCGGCGGCCGAAGCGGCCGTGACGCCCGCGGCTTCGCCGTCCACGAACACTTCCACGGCGGGGGGGAGGGTGATGAGCACGAGCGTGCCGCTGTTGCGGACCAGAGCCACGTCCTCCCGGGTTTTACCTGCGCTACTGATCGTGAAGGCGCTCGACTGGACCTCGTAACCTTTCAGGTCCACTTTTAATTGATGGGCGCCCCGGGCCAGTCCGGCCACGGTGATCGGCGAGACACCCCGGAATTCGTTGTCCACGAAAACCCGGGCGCCGGGCGGCGTGGAGGTCACCTCGAATTCCGCGGGCAGCGGGGTCAGGCGGGCCTTGACCGGATAGCGTCCGCCCGCCTGGAGGGTGAGCGTTTCGGCGAACGGGGCATAGCCCTCGAGCTTCAACTCCACGCGGGCATCCGTGTCGGCCGGCGCTTCCACTTCGCAGGGGGTGGCGCCGCGCGGGGCGTTGTCGATATAGACGGCCGCGCCGGAGGGCTCGGAGGTGATTTCGAGGCGTGCGGTCTTGGAGGCCAGATCTGCGGAGACCTTGAGGGGCGTGCGGTCCTTGATGGTGAGCTCGATTTCCTTGTCTTCGAACCCCGGCAGGTTGAAGCGCAGCCGGTGGGTGCCCAGCGGGAAGTCGGGAATCAGCAGGGGCGCCTTGCCCCGGAAGGCGCCGTCCACCGTGACGCCCGCCTCGGCGGGGGTGGATTGCACCAGCACCAGGCCTAGCAGCGGGTCCAGCGGGATCGTGAGGGCGGTTTTCTGCCCCGGCATGAGCGAGAGGGTCTGCCGGGTTTCACGGCAGCCTTCCTTGCGGGCGGTCAGGATGTAGATGCCGGCGGAAAGCCGGTCGAAGGTGGTGGGGCTGGTCTGGGGCGCGCCATCGTTGCAGGTGATCGTCGCGCCGGCGGGCGTGGTTTCCACCCGGATTTCGCCCGCTTCAGGGGAGGGCGGGGCAAACCAGTTGCAGGCGCCGGACGCCAGCAGGAAAGGCAGCAGGATGAGGATGGAAAACGGGCGGCGCATGGTTATCTCCTGAGTCGGCGTTCCACATCGAGTTGTTTCTTCAACGCGTTCTGGTGGCGGTCGTCCGAGCGGTCTGGTATCAGGGCCAGGATCTGCCGGTATTGTTCGGCGGCCTTGGCCCAGTCGCTCAGGTTCCACGCTTTTTCGGCCTCGAAGATGCGGGCCGTGTATTCCTTCTCCAGGTCTTTTCTCGCCTGCTCGGCGCTTTGGACGGCTTCTGCGAAAAAGTCCGGCTTGGGTTCCACGGTTTCGAGGTACCACTGGCAGGATTCGAACATGCGGATGGAATTGAACAGGTTGTCCGGCCGCACGTCGCGTTCATCCATGTATTTGTGCGCCAGCTGATAGGCATCCCGGGCCAGTTCCGACAGCCGTTCGGGGGGCAAGGAGAGGGCGGCCAGGCCGAGTTCGTTTTGCGCGAAGGTTTCGAGCGTGTCGCGGACGGGTTTGAATTCCTCCGGGTCGAGCCGGTTGGCCACGCGCACCCGGTGGGTGCGGCGGCCGAGGGTCAGGGTCAGGTCGCGCAGCCCCCACTCGCCCTCCTGGGGCACGCCGGTGTAGTCGTTGCGCAGGTCGAAAAACGTGAACTTGGTCAGGTCCACCACCAGGCCCCGCACGACTTCGGGCGCGAGCTTTTTCTCCCGGACCACGTGGCGCCGGCTGCCCGCGTCGTCGATCTGGATGGCGAGGAGGTTGTCGTGAAGGGTGAGGACGTAGCGGAAGACGTTGCTGGCCGAGCCTTCTTCTTTTTCGTAGACCAGGTCGAAGGCATCGGGCTGGGGCGCGACCGCGCCCGGGGTGGCGGAGCCTTGGCTGGGTGCGGATTTGGTGGCGTTGTGCCGGGGGGCCATCCAGAAAACGGCGCCGACGGCGATCACCGCGAGGGCGCCGACGACCAGCACGAGGGAGGGTTTGGATTCGGCGCGGCCGGGTTCGTCGCGAGGCGGGCTCTCGTCGTGGGTTTTCAGGCCCAGGTCGATGCGGGGCGGGGGAGGAGCCGGGGAATCCGTGTCGGCGGGGGTGGGGCGGTCGTTGAGGATGACGATGCGGGTCTCGCCAAACTCGAGGATATCGCCGGTGTGGAGGGGGCGGTCGGGGACTGGTTGTCCGTTGACGAGCGTGGCATTGGTGCTGCCCAGGTCGTTGATCCACAGGGAGCCATCGGGTTTGAAGAACATGCGGCTGTGGAAGCGGGAGAGGGAAGGGTCGGCCAGCACAATGTCGTTGCCGGAGGAGCGTCCAACGCGGGCGCCGGCGTGGGGAATGGCGAAGCGGCGGTCCTTGTCCGGTCCGGCCTCGACGCGAATATGAAAGAAGTCCTGTTTGGCCGTCATTCTGCACCTCCGCCTGTCTTTATAGCACAGCTCCCGGGCATTCAACAACATCCGTGTTTTTTCCGTCGTCCGTTCGTCCAACCTCAAGGAAAACAGTGGGATGGCAGGGCAAACGCATCTAAATTCTTGTGAGCGTAAATCACGCGTTTGACGGGAGCCTTAGAGCCGGGAGAACCACGCGGAGCGGAGAGACCGCGGGAAAAGGGTGCTTGAAAGGATGCTAGGCGGGCGCAACCGAGGCGAAAACGTCCG
>CAMDGM010000028.1 GCA_945898015.1 PVC group bacterium
GTGCGGCGTTTCGGGCGTTAATGGCCGGCCGCTTTTGGGCGGATCCGCCTTCCGGCTGGAGGCGTCGGGGCACGAGCCCACGCCGCCTCGCCGTCAGGCGGCTTCGCCTCAAAATCGGCACGCCCATTTCCGCCTGATCGAAACGCCGCACGCCCAAACGCCTCGCGCGCCCGGCTCGCTCTCGCTCGCTTCGGGCGGCGCGCGATCCTGGTTCCCGCGCCAAGCCCATAGTCATGTGAGGGCAAAGACGAATTCCGGTCTCACGGGCTTTTGTTGGAAGCACGTGTAACTCACAGCCACGGCATGATCATTGGCCGCCTGGCGACGACCGGGGTGACTGCCTGTGCGGCGCGCGGCGTTTCGGGCGTTAATGGCCGGCCGCTTTTGGGCGGATCCACCTTCCGGCTGGAGGCGTCGGGGCACGAGCCCACGCCGCCTCGCCGTCAGGCGGCTTCGCCTCAAAATCGGCACGCTCATTTCCGCCTGATCGAAACGCCGCGCGCCCAAACGTCTCGCGCGCCCGGCTCGCTGTCGCTCGCTTCGGGCGGCGCGCGATCACGGTTCCCGTGCCAAGCCCGCAGCTATATTGGCGTTCCAAGAGTCGAGCCTTGGTCTCACGGGCTTTTGTTGGAACCGGCTCGCGCGCCTGTCCTGAGCGAAGTCGATGGACCGCCCGAACGTGCTCGGCAGAGCCGCGGGCCGAAACGGGATATCAGCCTTCGCCGCCGCGGAAGGCTTCGATGAAGGCCATGCCGTACTCATCCTTGCCGGTGAGCAGGTCGACGGCGAGCTTGAATTCCTTGGCCTGGGGATCCAGGCCGTTCAGGATTTCCTTGCCGATTTGCGCGGGATCCACGATGCCGCCGTCCGCGCCTTTTTCCACGGCCAGCCAGCTGAACACCTGGTTGATCAGCTTGCGGTTGGGCATGCCGAAAGAGATGTTGCTCAGGCCGGCGACAATGTGAATGGCCGGCCCGTAGGTTTTGCGGAGTGCCGCCACGGCGTCCAGGAAGCGGTTCCCGTTTTCGGCGTCCACGGAGATCGGGAACACCAGGGGATCGATGTGGATGGCCGGCAGGTCGAATCCGGCCGCCTTCAAATGGGTCATGAGCCGGGCGACATTGGCCAGGCGCTCGTCCGTGTTCGCGGGCATGCCCTTTTCGCCGGCCGCCGAGGCGATCACCACCGCCTTGTACTCGGCCACCGCCCGGATGGCGTCCACCCGCTCCAGCGACACCGAGTTGACCATGGGCCGGCCGCGGGCGGGGTCGCAGGAGGCGAGGCCGGCGCGCAGGATTTCGATGTTGGAGGAGTCGATGCTCATCGGGATTTTGACGGCCTGCTGCACGATGTCCACGGTCCACTTCATGAGCCGGATGCGCTCGGGGATGTCGGTGCTGAACTCGTCCACGTTGATGTCGAGGTAGGTGGCGCCCTGGGCTTCCTGGCGTTTCGCCAGCGCCTGGAGATACTCGATGCCGGCGGCCTTGCCCGCGGCATCGCCATAGTTGCCCTGCCAGATGGCCACGGCGCAGTGCTTGACCTTGCCGTTGGCCCAGTCGCCGCCCTGCACGAACACGGCGGGGACGGGAAGCTCGCGGGTGTCCTTGCCGGATTTGTAGGTGATGACCTGCTCGCCCTTGGCGTTGGGACCTGCGTTTTTGCCGCCGACCTTGAAAATGCGGGTGCAGTGAATGTTTTCGCCGACGCTGATGAAGGTGTTGATATTCACGCTAAGCTCCTCGAGTTGTTAGAATCACGCGAATAGTAGCGAAAGAGGCGCGGGTTTGTCCATGGCCGATTCAGGTAGCGGGGAGCCGGAAGGCGCTTGGTGAGTTGGGGAGATTACAGATTACAGATTTCAAATTTCAGAGTAAGGGGAGAGTACAAATTTCAGAGTAAGGGGAGATTTCAAAGTTCAGATTTGGGGGAGAGGTAGGCCGGGCAGGTTAATCGGATGTGAAGCCTGAAATTTGAAATCAGCCTTGCTCTTGCTTGGGCTCTTTTCGCGCTTCGATCAGCTTTTTCAGCCGTTCCTCGTTTTCCTGTTTCAACTTGTCCATGAAGGCGTTGGCTCGCTTTTGATCCTCGTCCGCCGCACGGGATTTATCCGTGACATAGCGCGTGCCAGTGAATTCCGTGTTCTGCAGGGAGTCGGCCCAGCCGCGGAGTTGGCGGGACGTGGATTCGGCCATGGCTTTCAGAGTTGAAATTTCAGCGTTCAGATGAGTGAAGGCCGTCATGCGTTCAATGACGCATAAAATGGAGCGCACTTCTCCGGCGGAACCCCGGGCGATATAGATAAACGTGAGCAGCTCCTGCGTGGTGCCTCGCTCAAACCCTTCGGCCACGTTGTTGGATACGGACAGCGCCGCCCGTTGAATTTGATTGGCGATATCCCCTTTGAAGCGAAAGGCCCGATCTTCCGTCAACGCAAACACCCGGACAGACAGTTCAATGGCGGTCTGCCAGACGGGCAATTCCTCGAACCGTGAATATCTCATGCTAGCGCTCCCCGGTATTAAGAAGAATTTCAGATTTTATATTTCGGATTTCAAGCCTAATTTAATCTGAAATTTGGACTCCTCATCTTCACTCCGCCAGCACGACCTGCAGGGTGAGCAGCGCATAGCACGTGGCGGCCAGTGTGTCGGCCGGCGCGGCTGCAGCGGCCGGCGGCCAATAGAGCCCTCCGGTTTCCGGGTCCGTCTTCTGGCGGTTGATCAGCGCGCCGGCCAGCAGCGGTCGCCAGGGGAGCAGCGAATGATCGGCCAGCGGGATTCGGTTCTGGCCTGATTGCGCGAGGGCCATGGCCAGCATGAGGACATTCGCATAGCCGTCCCGGGTCAACGTTTCGGGCCGGAATATCTCCGGATGCGCGGCTATCCAGGCGAAGGACTGTTGAACAACCGGATCCGCAGGCCCCGCTCCGGCCCTCAGCCGGCTGAATAGAATCGTGCCGGCCGTGGCCGAGGTCAAGCCGGCGGCGCGGTCGAGGCGCTGGGTGAGCGCCAGCACGGCCCACACCGCCTCGCCCCGGTTGGTTGGCAGGCGGGCCAGGCAGGCTTCGCCGCGTTTCAGGATGGGCCGGTGCGAGGGATCGGGGCTGGCCTTGAACGCCAGCACGGCCAGGGCGGTCAGGTCGGGTTGACCGGCGCCATCCCAACTGCCATCGGGTTTCTGTTGTCCGGCCAGCCACGCCAGCCCGCGGTCCAGCGCGGCGCGGGACTCGTGCGCGAGCGAGGCGTCCAGGCGGCCGGGGGTGGACAGGGCGCCGGGCAATACCGGATCGGCCGCCGAGGCGGCGGCGAGCGCCATGATCAAGGAACCCCGCGCCACGCGGACCCGTAGTGACAATGGATGCATGAAAAAGCGTTCCTTTCCAACGCGAAAAAGGGTATCGTATTCGCCAGCGGGAGTCCAGTGCAAGCCGGCTCCCCGGCGGTAAGGAGTGGATCATGTCCGTCATCAGCATCCGGAAGGGAGTGTGGATCATGTGCGCGACAGCCCTGTTGTTCGGTTGTGGAAAAGGCCGGGCCGGTGAAAAGGCGGCGTTGCCCGAGGCCTCCCTGACCCGTCCGCCCGCGGTGGCGGGCGCGTTTTATGAGGGTGATCCGAACGCGCTGAAAGGCCACGTGCAGGCGCTGCTTCGCGCCGCGCCCAAGCCCGGCGGCGGCCGCCTGCGGGCGGCCGTGATTCCCCATGCGGGTTATCTCTATTCGGGGGCCTGCGCGGCCGCCGCCTATGCCTGCCTGAAAACCGGGGACTATGACCGGGTGATCGTGCTGGCGCCGTCGCATACGCGGGGATTCCGCGGCATCGCCCTGCCGCCGATCGGGGTGGCGCGCTACGCCACGCCGCTGGGGGAGATTCCGGTTGACCGGGAGGCTTGTTCTAAGCTGGTCGGCCTTCCCGGTTTCGGGCGGGATGTGAAGGTGACCAGCCGCGAGCATGCCATTGAGGTGCATCTTCCGTTCCTCCAGATGGCCCTGGGTTCGTTCACGTTGATTCCTCTTTTGTGCGGGGCGCTGGGACCGGCCGATCTGGACTCGGCGGCGGTGGCGCTGGCGCCGCTCATGGATGAGCGCACGCTGCTCATTGCCTCTTCCGATTTTACGCATTACGGCGAGGATTTCGGGTACATGCCTTTCACGAACCGGGTGCGGGACCGGCTTTATGAATATCTGGATGTCGCCTCGTCGGCTATTGCCGGGCAGAAGCGAGCGGCGTTTCGCGACCATTGCGAGCAGACGGGCGACACCATCTGCGGCCGTTTTCCCGTCGACATCCTGCTGGGGATCCTGGCGGAGAAGAAGGAAAAGCTGGACG
Organism: PVC group bacterium; assembly: GCA_945898015.1. Lineage (GTDB taxonomy): Bacteria > Verrucomicrobiota > Kiritimatiellia > CAIKKV01 > CAIKKV01 > CAIKKV01. The sequence goes on from CAMDGM010000028.1 coordinate 4,330, forward strand.
GGCGGGTTCTGGACAAGACGACGTCCGGCGATCTGACCGGCGACTTCAAGCATTGCGTGTCGTATGCGGCCATTGGCTTTTTCAGCGGCGCCCCGGGTGCCGGGGAAACGGCGGCGTTGGGCGAAAAGAAGATTGTGGAGCATCGGGGCGGGGATTGGTCCGCCGGTTTGTCGGATGCCGAACGGGCCACCCTGTTTGCCATTGCCCGGGATACGCTGGCCTGGGCGGTCAACGGGGGGCGTGGCGAATTCGATTTTTCGCCCTATGTGCGAACGCCGAAACTGGAGGCGCAGACGGCGACGTTTGTGACGCTCAAAATCGGCGGCCGTCTGCGGGGTTGCATCGGATCGCTGGCGCCGGTGGCTTCGCTTTACCAGTCCGTTCATGACAACGCGATTCAGGCGGCGCTTTACGATCCGCGGTTTCCGCGGGTGACTCGGTCTGAACTGCCGCGGATTGAGGTGGATGTGTCGATCCTGAGCCCCATCCGCGACATTCCGTCGTGGAAGGCGTTCAAGATCGGGCCGCACGGGATCATTCTGGCCAAAGGGCGGCGCCGGGCGGTGTATCTGCCGGAGGTCGCGGTGGAACAGGGCTGGACGGTGGAGGAAACGCTGTCCTCGCTTAGTGAAAAGGCGGGCTTGCCGCCGGACGCCTGGCAGGAGGGCGCCCAGTTCCAGGTGTTCGAGAGCGTGGTATTGGCGGAGGAATAATGGGCCTTTCGATGTTTTTCCTGGGCGGCCAGGCGATGGTCGTCCAGCTGTTGCTGATGCGGGAGATGCTGGCCGCCTTTTCCGGGAATGAGCTGACCATCGGCGCCGCCTTTGGTGTGTGGTTTGCCGCCATCAGCGCAGGGGCGCTGATCGGGCGGCGGGTGGCCCGGTTCTGGGCCGGCAGTGCGGGGGTGCGGTTTGTGTTGGGGGCCGTCCTTCTGGTGCTGGCCCTCTTGCCGCCCGTGCTGTTGTTTGTCCTGATGCGGGCCCACGAGCTGTTGGGAATCCCGGTTTACGAAGGGTTGTCGTTCGGACGACTGATGGTCCTGTTCCTGGTTGTGCTGGGACCCGTTTGCCTGGCCCAGGGGTTTGTGTTTCCGTGCGCCTGCCGGTTGGCGGGCGAGGGGCGGAAGCCGAGTGTGAGCCGGATTTACGGGTTGGAGTCGCTGGGCTGCCTCCTGGGCGGCCTCGGATTCGGAGTGGCCGTCTGGGCGGGAGTGTCGCCGTTGCCGTCGGCCTTGGTCGCGAGCGCGCTCGGGCTGGCGGCGCTGGCGGCCAGCCGGGTCCGGCGCTCGTCCCGGGTTGGGCTGGCGCTGCTGGCGCTGGCGGTCGGAATCTTCCCTGTTATTGCGCCTCGTTTTGTGGAACGCGTGGGGACGAACTGGGAAGCGCCCCGCTGGGCCCGGATGACCGGTCAACCCGCGCCGGTGACGGCCCGGCGCGAGTCCCCGTATCAGCGGCTGACCGTGGTCCGGATGAACGGGCAGTCTGTGCTGGTGGCCAATCGCCAGCCGCTGTTCATGTTTCCCGATCCGGTGGCCGCCGAGCCGCTGGTGCATAGCGTCTTGGCCCGTCATCCCGATCCCCGGTCCGTCCTGCTGGTGGGGGGGAGTCCGTCCGATCTGGGCCGCGCCCTGCTGGCGCATGCCGGCTGCTCGGTCACCTATGTCGAAACCGATCCCTGGATTTGGGCGCTGACGCGGGGGGTGGATTTTCCCGGGCCGGCGGATCTCGCGCGGTTTCACGTGGTCCGGAGCGATCCGGCCTGGTATGTCCGGCAGGCGCCGCCCGCCTCGTTCGATGTGGTGATGCTGGTGCTGCCCGAGCCGGAGACGGTGGGGTTGAACCGGTTTTATACCGCTGAGTTTTATCGCGCCCTGCGGCGGCTATTGCGGCCGGGCGGCGTAGTGTGGACTTCCGTGGAGGCGACCGAGGAGCTTCAGGCCGAAACGGGACTGCTGGCGGCGTCCGTGTATAAAACGCTGTCCGCGTCCTTTCCTTCGGTCCAGGTCACCTTCGGCAGCCGGATCGGTTTTTTTGCCGCGGAAGCGGCGTCGAATGCGCCCATGGATCGCGTGCAACTGGCGGCGGCGGCCACCCGGTCGGGGGTGCAATCGGCGTCCTTCAAGCCGGACCAGTTCCTTTCCGACGAGTCGATCGAGCCGGTGAAAATGGCCCGCACCCGGACGGCGCTGGAGGCGATTCCGGTGGAGGTCAACACCTTGCGCCGCCCGGTCACGCACACCTTCATGCTGCTCCGGTGGAACCGGTTTTCCGGGTCCGGGCTGGATCGCCTGCTCTGGCGGCTGGCCGAGGTGGAGGGCGTGCCGCTGGCGGAGCAGGTCTGCATGGTCATCATGATCGTGGCGATCCTGCTGATGACGGCCCTGTTTGTGCTGAAGGGGCGGAAGCGGGAGGCCGTGGCGCGGGGGAGCTTGCGGCTGGCGATTGCCGTGGCCGGTTTTTCGGCCATGGCCTTTGAGCTGATCCTGATTTTCCTGGCGCAATCCCTGTTTGGCTACGTCTATGAGCGCCTTGCGTTCCTGGTGGCGTTGTTCATGGCCGGGGTGGCCGCCGGGGCGTGGGGAGTGCGCCGGTATGAGGGGGCGGATACTCGTCCGGCCTGGAGCCTGGCGGTGGCGGCCTGCGGGGCCATGGTGGTGATGGGGGTGGCGTTGCCGCTGCTGTTGCAGACGAGCCTGGCGTCGATGCGTCTGGTCGAGTGGGTGCTGCAGCTTTCCATGGTGGCGGCGGGCGGGGCGGTGGGCGTCTTGTTTCCGATGGTGAACCGGTTGTTGCGCGGCCGGGGCGAGCCGCTGGCATCGGCCGCCGGCGAAACGCATGCCGCGGACAACCTGGGCGCGGCGATTGGCGCCCTGGCGGTGGGGGTGGTGCTGATTCCCTCGCTGGGCGTGGGGCTGGTCTGTTTTGTCGTGGCGTTTCTCAACGCCATGCTGGCGCTGGTGCTGGCCGCGGCCCGGCGTGTGGCGTAGCCGGGTTCAGGACCAGAGGCCGGGCACCTTTTTTCCGCAGTCGGGGCAATGGCCCTCTTTCAGGCGGTTGGCTTCCACGCGATTGCCCAGGCGTTCGATCACGACTTTTCCGCAGGCGGGGCAGGCGGTGGCTTCGCCGCCCAGTCCGGGCGCATTGCCGATGTAGACGAATTGGCACCCCTCTTTCATTGCCAGCGCGCGGGCTTTTTGAAGCGTGGCGTAAGGGGTGGGCGGCAGGTTGCGCAGGCGGTACAGGGGCGAGAAGCGGGAGAAATGGAGGGGCACCTGGGGCCCCAGTTCCCTGGCCATCCAGGCGGCCAGCCGCTTGATTTCGTCGTCGTTGTCGTTGAGGGTCGGGATCAGGAGGGTCACCACCTCCGTCCAGGTTCCGCCAGCGGTGAGTCGTTTCAGCGTGTCCAGCACGGGTTGCAGCCGCCCGCCGCAGGTCTCCCGGTAAAAGGAATCCGAAAAGCTTTTCAGGTCGATCTTGACGGCCGTGAGCAGCGGGGCGAGGGCGGCCAGGGCGGGTGCGGAGATGAATCCATTGGAGACCATGACGCTGCCGAGTCCGAGGTCCCGCGCCGCGCGGGCGCAGTCGGCCATGTATTCGTAATACACGGTGGGTTCCGTGTAGGTGAAGGCGAGCAGGCCGCAGCCGGACTCCCTGGCGCTCTGGGCGATCTCGGCCGGCGTGCGGAGCGGCGCCGCCACGTCGCCGGGCGCGGCCTGGGAGATGTCATAGTTCTGGCAGAACGCGCAGATGAAATTGCAGCCGACGGTGGCGAGCGAGAAGGCCCGGGCGCCGGGATGGACATGAAAGAAGGGCTTTTTCTCGATGGGGTCGACGTTGAGCGCGATCGGCCGGCCGTAGACGAGGGTGTAGAGCGTGCCGCCCCGGTTTTCCCGGGCCCGGCAGAATCCGTGCCGGCCCGGTGGAATCACGCACCCGCGCGGGCAGAGCCCGCAGCGGACGCCCAGGCCCCCGGTCTTTTCGTAAAACAAGGCTTCATGCAGCGGCGTTGCTGCCGGTGCGGCGGCGGGGTCGGCCCGTCCGAGCGTGCAGCCGGCGGCGGCGAGTGCGCAGCCCGTCAGGAAGTGACGGCGGGTCAGCGGTCTCTCATGGAAGGCCTGGGTCATGGGAATAGAATACCGCAAGTGGCGGCATTCCGCATTTCTTTTTACAGGGGATCGGTGGTAGACTCGCTGGCATGACACGTCTTCCTCCATGGATCCGGGTGCGGTTGTCCCAGACGGACGACCTGGCCTCGGTGCAGCGCATTCTCGACAGCGGCCGCCTGAACACGGTGTGCCAGGGCGCGCAGTGTCCCAACCGGCACGAGTGTTATGGCCGCGGCACGGCCACGTTCATGATCCTGGGCGACACCTGCACCCGGGCCTGCCGGTTCTGTGCCGTGGGGCATGGCCGGCCGGCGCCCGTGGACGCCGGCGAGCCGGCGCGACTCGCCGCGGCCGCCGCCGAGATGAAGCTGAAGCATGTGGTGGTGACCAGCGTCACCCGCGATGATCTGCCCGATGGGGGGGCCTCGGTGTTTGCGGCGGTGATCCGCGAGTTGCGCACGAGCGTGCCGCAGGCCTCTATCGAGGTGCTGATTCCGGATTTCAAAGGGGAACCTGATCCCTTGCGCGTGGTGCTGGAGGCTGGTCCCGATGTGTTGAATCATAACCTTGAGACGGTCCGGCGCCTTCAGGGCACGGTTCGCCCGCAGGCCGATTATGACCGCTCGCTCGGCGTGTTGCGCGCCGCGGCGGCGTGGCGCGGGCGGGGGCCGGTGCACGTCAAGTCCGGGCTGATGGTGGGCTTGGGCGAGACGGATGCCGAGGTGGACGAGGCGATGGCGGATTTGCGGGCGGCGGGGGTGGTTTTTTTGACGATCGGCCAATATCTGGCGCCGTCGGCGGGGCATATTCCGGTGGCGCGGTATGTCACGCCCGGGCAATTTGAGGTCTTTGGAACGCGCGCGTTGGAGCTCGGATTCAAAGGGGTGGCGTCGGCGCCCCTGGTCCGCTCCTCCTACCGCGCCGAGCGGATGCTGGAACACAAGCGGGTGGAAAGGTGAAGTTATGACCGAGTCTCGCGACGAGGAACAGGCGGTTTACGGGTTGCGCACATGCCGGGCGATTTTTGATGCCCGGCGGGACGACATCGTCCGCATTTTTTACCGGGCCGACCGTCTTCGCGCCCTGGCGCACATCTTGAAATGGGCCGCGGCGCAGAGGCTGGTGTACCGCGAGCTGAAGGATGAGGAGCTGCAGCGCGTGGCCGGGGGGTTGCACCATGAGGGCGTGGTGATGGAGGTGCGGCCGCGGATGGTGCGGCGGTTCACGGTGGAAAGCATCCGGCCGGGCACGAACTGGGTGGCGGTGGACCGCGTGGAGAATCCCCACAACCTGGGCGCGATTGTGCGCTCCTGCGCGTTTTTCGGGATTGAAGGGCTGGTCATGGGCGGGCAGGAGCCCGACACGCGGCTCAGCAGCGCCTTTCTCCGCATGTCCGAGGGCGGGGCGGAGCGGATCAGCGTGTTTGCCACGCTGCACCTGACGCCGTGCCTGGAGGAGATGAAGGCCAAGGGTCTGGCCGTGATCGGGCTGGAGACGGACGTCCCCCGGCGGCTGGGCGCGGATCCGCTGCCCCGGCCGGCCTGTCTCGTTTTCGGGAACGAGAACGAGGGCCTGTCCAAGTCGGTGCGGCAGGCCTGCACCGGGCTGGTCGCGATTCCGGGCGCGTGGGAGGGCGGGTCCCTCAACGTGTCCGTGAGCGTGGGAATCGCCCTGGCGGCGCTTGCGCAGGGTGCAAGCGGGACTAAAAGCAGTCGCTGAAGAGAAATTGCGGGCACCCGGGGAGTCTCTCTGCGTTATGGCGCTTTTGTTTTGCGGGTGAGTTGTCGGTTGAGCTGGGTGCGGCGTTCCGGCCGTAATCGGGCGGTCGCTTTTCCGCGCTGAGGGGCTCCGGCTGGATGAGCCGGGACCCTTATTCCACGTCTCATCGCCGGCGCCCCTCATCATCGGAAAATCGTCTCGCCCTATTCCGGCTGACGGAACGCCGCACCCGAAACGCCTCGCGCGCCCGCGATCTGTCGATCCGCTCGGGCGGCGCGCGACGGCGGTTCCCAAAGAAACCGCCCGCCGACCTGTTCAAAATTCGGGTGACTTACCCTTGACGCTCTTCAGACAGGACTTGGCGGGCTTGATCCTTATCTTATGCGGTTGCCGGGCCGCTCCACCTTCTGAATCCTGACGCAACGCGGGGGGCCGGCCAAAACAAACAAGGGGTTGAACGTTCCCTCGTGGTGGCGTAAAATAGGGTCGAAACGAAGGAATAAGCCATGTCTATCTCGTTGCCGCTGGATAAGATGTCGATTCCGGATTCTGTTTGAGTTGCCCTGAGTGAGGATGGTTTCATGAGTGGATTCAGCGAACTGGTTGCCGCGCGGTACAGTTGCCGGGCGTACCGGACCGACCCGGTTCCCCGGGCGGCGGTGGAGCAGATCCTGGAGGCGGCGCGCCTGGCGCCGTCCGCCTGCAACCGGCAGCCGTGGCGTTTTGCGGCCGTGCTGGAAGCGGATATCCGGGCCCGGTTGCTGGACGAGGGGATTCTGCCGGGGCTGGGCATGACGTGGGCGGCGGCGGCTCCGGTCATTCTGGCGCTGGGCATGAAGAAGTCGTTCCTCACGCATCGGGTGGCGCCGTTGTTGTCAGACGTGGAATATCCCTTGCTGGACCTGGGCATTGCGGGGGAGCATGCGGTCCTGAAGGCGACGGAGCTGGGGCTGGGCACCTGCTGGATCGGGTGGATCCGGCCGAAAGAGGTTCGCCGGATCGTGGGCTGGCCGGCCGATATCCAGCCGCAGTCCCTGATCACGGTGGGTTGGCCCGCCGGACCCCGGGCCCGCGTCACCCCGCGCCTGCCTCTGGATGAAATCGTCACCTGGCGATAAACAGGTCAACGGTTCAGCGGTTGGCGGAGAAGAAAATTTGCGGTGGAACACGGCGAACGGGGGGCCGGTAAAACACGGTAAGAGAAAACGGTGCGGAAAGCCCGCGCCTCGACTGGAGGTTCGCCGCAGCTATGCGGGTGTTTTTTCCAGGCGATCCGCGATCCAAACCTTGATGATGGATTGTCGTGTCACACCGAGTCGTTTAGCTTCCTTGTCCAAGGAGCCGATCATCCATTCCGGGAAATCGACATTCACACGTCTGGGCTGTTGGCCCGGACGCCGTGCCCGGGTGAGATCGAGCACCTGCGTGACATCCTCACCCCGATCAAACTTCGCATCAAACTCCTTCGCCTTCATAAAGCTCAACCTCCTTTCGGCTTGCTGGTCGAGCCGGAATCTCAAGCCGATCCGGGTCTAACCAAACCGCTTGCGCACCGGAAAAGTCGAGTCCGTGCTTCACCCGGTTACCGGCGCTCTTGCGGTTGTCGAACTCAAATTTCATCGAGTATATTATTTGTACCTATTTTGCCTGGAACGTCAATGATTTATCAATGGCGAACGTTTCCGATCGGCATGAGCCGCGCCAGCGGCGATACGCCGGAGCATGTGGTTGGCTCCAATCATGTTTGCTGTTCAGGTTGATGCTTGTCCGATCCAGAAACCGCGAATGGACACGAATCAACACGAATTCTTGCGCTGGCTGTTCTTTCCTCAAATCATTTTATTGCGGGGCAGCCCCGCGCCCCCGCTCTGTGGCGCGCGTCGCGCCCCGTTATCTCGATTTTTCGCATCTCTGCTTTCCAACAGTGTAATAGGCTTAAGTCATCCTCGTAAACAGCAAATCAACGATTTGAATCTTCCGGTTTGCAAGCCTTGAGTGTCAAACTCCGGTTTTGGGCAACGCCTTTATTGGATCCGCGCTCCCTCCGCTTCGCTCTGGACGGACGGGCTGAATTTGATATCCGGTTTCAGAGACAAAGGGGGAATGTCATGTTGACCAAGAAAGCCGCCGCGAATGCCACGGCCGCCGAGGCCTGAGGAGAGAAGAATTAACTACGAAACACGCGGAAGGCGCGAAAGGAGAAGAGGGCGGGGAAGCCCCGTGCCCCGGATTCCCTCTAAAGGCCAGCGTCAGTCTTGTTGTGATGAGGAATCCGCCCCCGGCGCGGGTGCCGAAATCGAATCCGAGGCTTGGGTGGGCATCATCGTGTTTTTATCTTTGCTGGATATGAGGCCGATTTGAATCCCCGTATTGACTTTCAGGCTGTTTCCGCGCATCTTGGAACGGCTTAACGAGAGGACGGAATCATGGCCAGGATACAACTAAAATTGGGCGTCAACATCGATCACGTGGCCACGCTCCGGCAGGCCCGCGGAACGACTTATCCGTCGGTCACGGACGCCGCGGCGGAATGCGAGGCGGCGGGCTGCCATGGCATCACCGTGCATTTGCGCGAGGACCGGCGCCATATCCAGGACGCGGATGTCCGCGCCCTGAGCCGGGTGCTGAATGTGCCGCTCAACCTGGAAATGGCTAACGCGGCGCCCATTGTGAAAATCGCTTTGGAATTGCAGCCCGACGAGGTGTGCCTGGTTCCCGAGAAGCGCCAGGAACTGACCACCGAAGGCGGCTTAAATGTCACGGGCTCCAAAAAGGCTTTGCGGGCCACGGTCCAAAAGCTTGCCGGCGCCGGCATCGTGGTCAGCCTGTTTGTGGATCCGGATGAGCCTCAGCTTCTGGCGGCGGCTGAAATTGGCGCGCCGTATGTGGAGTTGCATACCGGCCGTTTTTGCGATTGCGAAGGCGATGACGCCGCGTGCGAGCTGGATCGGCTGATCCGGGGCGCGGAGGTGGCGCACCGGGCCGGCTTGCGCGTCAACGCCGGGCATGGAATCAACTTGTCCAACATCGGCCGTATTCTGGAGATTCCGCATCTTGAAACGCTCAACATCGGGCACAGCATTGTGGCCCGCGCCGTGTTTACGGGGCTTCGGAACGCGGTGAAGGAGATGCGGGCGGCCATGGCGCCGTATGCGGGGGGGCGCTCATGTGTGTGATTGGAATCGGCATTGACCTGGTGGATACGGCCCGGTTCAAGGCAACGCTGGCGCGGTGGGATCGCCGGTTCATCAAGCGGATGTTCCTGGAGGGCGAGCAGGCGTATTGTGACGCCACGTCCCAGCCGTGGATGCATTATGCGGCGCGGTTTGCCGTCAAGGAAGCCGTGGCCAAGGCCTTTGCCACGGGCATCGGGTCGCGGCTGAGCTGGCTGGATATCGAGGTGATCCGGGATGCGGCCACCGGCGCGCCGTCAATTGCGCTGAGCGCGCAGGGCCGCGCCCTGGCGGACAGCCTCGGGGTCCGGAATGTGTTGATCAGTATTTCGCACACGGGTTCGCAGGCGATCGCCCAGGCGGTCCTGGCGGGCGCCTGCGGCAAGGAGTGAGACGATGAAAGCGGTAACCGCAGCCCAGATGCGCGAGTTGGACCAGAAGCTGACGATCGATTTCGGCATGAGCGCCGAGGCGCTCATGGATCGCGCCGGATTCGGTGTGGCCCGCGCGGTGCAGAACCTGGCCGACCGGGCCGGATTCACGGATCCGGTGATCCAGGTTTTTGCCGGCCGGGGCAATAACGGAGGCGACGCCTTTGTGGCGGCCCGCTATCTGGCGGAAGAGGATTACGAGGTTGAGGTGTGGATGGCGGGCACGGCCCGCGACCTGGACGGGGAAGCGCTTCGCGCGCACGGCCTGCTCAAGGCCGCCAAGATCAAATGCACGGAGCTGGCGACGCGGGGCGATTGGGACCGCCTGCTGAACGAGATGCCGGGCGGGGATATCCTGGTGGACGGCCTGCTGGGCACCGGGATCACGGGCCCGGCCCGCGGTCCGGTGGCGGGCGCCATCCGGTACATCAACTCCAACGCGAGCCGGGGGTTTGTGGTGGCCATCGACCTGCCCTCCGGGTTGAACGCGGATACCGGCGCGGCCCCGGGGGATGTGGTTTTTGCGGATGAGACCGTGACGATCGGGCTGCCCAAGAAGGGGCTTCTTCTGCCGCGGGCGATCGAATACACGGGCTGCCTGGAGGTGGTGGACATCGGGATTCCATGGGAGCTGATCGAGCCGATCGAGCCGGGCCGGGAGTTGATTACGGCGGCGGACCTGCGGTCCTTCATGCCCCGGCGCCTGCGCATGACGCACAAGGGCACCTACGGGCACGCCCTCATCCTGGCGGGCTCCTGCGACTATCCGGGGGCGGCGCGGCTGGCTCTGGGGGGGGCCTTGCGGTCCGGGGCGGGGCTGGTTTCCGCCTATGTGCCGGAAGGCATCCGCGACATTGTGGCCGGGTTCATGCCGGAGGCCATCGTCCGGGGCGCGCCGATGACCGACACGGGCTCCATGGCCGCCTCGGCATGGGATCTGGCCAAGGCCCGTATTTCCGAATTTTCGGCCATCCTGATCGGGCCCGGAATGACATCCCATCCCGAGACGAAAGCGCTGGTCCTGCGTGTTCTGGCGGAAAGCCCGATTCCCGTGGTGCTCGACGCGGACGCGTTGAATGTGCTGGCGGGTCAAGCCGGGCTGGTGGCCAAGGCCAAAAGCGCGGTGGTCCTGACGCCGCATCCGGGCGAGCTGGGCCGCCTGCTGGGCTGTTCCTCCGCGGTGGTGCAGGAGGAGCGGGAGGCGACCTTGCTGAAGATTGTTGAAAAGACGGGCGCCACGGTGGTGCTGAAGGGCGCGGGGACCCTGGTGGCCACGCCCGGGAAGTCCGTCCACATGAATATGAGCGGCAATCCGGGCATGGCCACGGGTGGCACCGGCGATGTTTTGGCCGGCCTCATGGTCAGCCTGATGGCCCAGGGGCTCGAGCCCTTCGATGCGGCCCGGGCGGCGGTGTATCTGCACGGCCATGCGGGCGACAGTGTGGCCTTGCGCGGTTCGCAGCATACGTTGATGGCGTCCGACCTGATCGGGGAGTTGACGGGCGTATTCCGGGAGTTGATGCTGCGGTGAGCCCGGATACCGGAAGGATTGATATGGATAAACTTCTCGCCATCATGGCCCGGTTGAGGGCCAAAGACGGTTGTCCGTGGGATGCGGAGCAGACCCTGGCGTCGCTGAAGCCGTTCCTGATCGAGGAATGTTACGAGGTGGTGGATGCGATCGACGCGGGAGACGCGGGCCATCACCTGGAAGAGCTTGGCGATTTGCTGTTGCAGATTGTATTCCAGGCCCAGCTCCGGGCGGAAGAGGGGGCTTTTTGTTTCCAGGACGTGGTGGAGGGGATCTCTGCCAAGTTGATCCGCCGTCATCCGCATGTGTTTGGCGATGTCCAGGCGGCCACCACGGGCGAGGTGCTCCGTAACTGGGATGCGATCAAGGCCAAAGAAAAGGGCGGCGAAAAGCCCCGGTCCGCCGTGGACGGGGTGCCCCGGAGCCTGCCGGCGCTTCAGCGGGCCCAGCAGATTCAAGTCCGGGCGGCGCGGGTGGGTTTTGACTGGGCGGCCACGGAGGATGTGGTGGCGAAGATCGAGGAGGAGCTGGCCGAGGTCAAGGCCGCGCTGGCCGCCGGGGATGAGGAGAAGGTGGGCGACGAGATCGGCGACCTCCTGTTTTCGGTCGTCAATTTGAGCCGGTTCCGCAAGCTGCATGCCGAGCAGATGCTGGAGCGGACCATCCAGAAGTTTATTTCGCGGTTCCAGGACGTGGAGGCCGGCGCCCTGGCGCTGGGGAAAAAGCCGTCCGACATGAGCCTGGCGGAACTGGATGCGCTGTGGGAGGCGGCCAAGCGGCGCGAGCGTGGCGCCTAAAGAGGCAGGTCCGTGCCTTCAAGCCACTTCAAATCCGATTCAAACCGGTATTGGTAGCAGGCGAGCACAAGCCGGTTGGCTTCGCGGTCATGGCGCACGCCGGCCTTGTATTTCAGGCATCCGCGGATCATTTCCATGAAATGACACCAGGGCATGAGGCTCGGGCGGGTGGCGACGAGCGCCCCGTCCCTGACCGCAAACACGGGGCCGCGCACGTCCTCGCTGGCGTTCAGCTTTTTCACGGCCCAGTCCAGGACGCTGCGCTCCTTTTTCAGGACGATATCCGCCAGCGAAACATGCCAGGCATGGAGTTGCCGCAGGGACCGCCCGAAGGTGAGGCGCTTCAAGCCGGGATTAAAGGTTGCCGAGGAGATCCGGAATCCGGCCGGGACGGTGAAGGCGATGTCGTAGCAGGCCCAGGGTGTCGGCCCGGCGGTATGGCGGGCGAAGGAGGCCATGAACTGGCGCAACAGGCCGGCGGCCTCGCCGGGGGGGCCGGGATCCAGGTGGAGCTGGAAGAAGGCGAAGAGCGCGCTCTGGGGGGCGAGGTAGAAGGCCAGGCCGAGACGGCGGCCGTCGGCGAAGTGGTAGAGCACGGCGGACCAGCCCGGAGGCGTACGGGTGAGGGTTTCGGAATCCTTGGCGACCTGCCGGAGGCGTTTGGAGTTGTCCTGGAAGCGCGCCATGATGCGGCCCAGATCGAGCGCGCCGTCGGGCTCCATCCATTCCCCGGAGAGCCGGACGGCGACCGGGTCCTCCAGCCGGATGCGGGTGATGCCGACCCGGGTTTCCTGGTAGGCCAGATCCCAGTCCAGCGGGATGTCGAAGGAGACACCGTCCCAGGCGAAGTGGTGGGTGGCGGAGCCGGTCATAGGCGTGTCCTAGGCAAGCGTTTTGCCGTCGATCGTGCCGACTTCGATGTTGATCTCGCCCTTGCGCGCCGTCTTTTCCACGGCCCCGTCCTTGATCCACACCACCACATCGGAGGCCGAAAGCATTTTCATGTCGTGGGTGGCGGTGATGATCGTGATGCCGAACTTGGCCTTCATTTCGCCGATGAGGTTGATGATTTCCTCGCCGGTGTGGAGGTCCAGGTTGCCGGTCGGCTCATCAGCCAGGATGATGGAGGGCTGGTTGACGAGGGCGCGGGCGATGGCGATGCGCTGCTGCTGGCCGCCGGAGACCTGGGAGGGCAGGTGGTGAAGGCGGTGGCCGAGCCCGACCCGCTCGAGGGTCTGGCCGGCATCGCGCCGGGCCTGGGCGGGGCTGAACCCGGCGAAGATCCGGGCGATGGCCACGTTTTCGAGCGCGGTCATGGAGGGGATCAGGTTGAACGACTGGAAGATGAACCCGATCCGGCGGCAGCGCACCCAGGCGAGCTGGCGGGAGGAGAGATCCGACAGGCGGAACCCGTCGATGAACACTTCGCCCGAGGAGGGGGAGTCCAGGCCGCCGATGATGTTGAACAGGGTGGACTTGCCGGAGCCGGAGGGCCCCATGATGGACACATAGTTGCCGCGTTCGATGTCGATGGTGACGCTGCGCAGGGCGTGCACCTCCTCGACGCCACGGCGGTAGACCTTGGAGACGTCCCTGATCTGGATAATGTTTTTCTGGTCCTTCATTCTTCGACCCTCATGGCTTCGACGGGTTCTTTTTTGGCCGCCCAGTAAGCCGGGGCGATGGAGGCGACGATGGAGATCAGCAGGCCGGTCACGGCCGCGATCAGGATGGACTTGACGGCGGCCAGGCCGGGGAAGAAGGTGAAGACCGCCCGCCCGTAATTGGTGGTGGCGATGAGAATGGCCACCAGCAGCCCGATGGCGATGCCGAAGAGCGTGCCGAGGAATCCCTGCAGGGAGGACTCGATGAAATAGGATTTCACGATGAAGGAGTCGAGCGCCCCGAGGCATTTGAGCGTGCCGATTTCCTTGATCCGCTCCGTCACCGACATCAGCATGGCGTTGATGATCCCGACCAGGCAGGTGATCAGGGAGAGGGTGATCAGCAGGATGGTCATGCTGTCCACGCGATTCGCGCTGAACGGGTCGACGCCCGCCTTCTGGAGCAGGATGAAGAGGGCGTCATCGTTGGTGTTGACCAGCGATTCCGTGATGTTCTGGGTCACGAACATGTAGGTGAGCAGGGCAATGGCGAGCACGACGCCGAGCATGGTGATGGCGGACCGGAAGATTCGCCGCCGCACGCCGGCCCAGCTCACCTGGAACGCCACGCTCCAGGGGATCGAATACTGGTTCGGGATCTCGTGGATCGCGCTGGGTTGAGTCGGTTCCATTCAGGCTCCTTAATTGCGGTTCAGGTCCAGGCGGATCGGGATGTCGAGGGCGAGGGAGAGCACCACGGCGAGCGCCACCATGAGCAATTCCCCGGCGATGAGGCCGACGAACAGGCCCCGGACCTGGAGATAGGTGTTTTTGCCCCCGTACCGGGTGACCACGGCCTTGGCGGCCCATCCGATGAAGATCGAGAACCAGTAGTACCGCATGATGGGGTTGACCAGCATGATGAGGCCGATCGGGTGGGGAAGCCAGAACAGCGATTGCCGCAGGAAGAGCAACGCCGCCATGAGGACGGCCCCGAACACGACCCATCCGGTTTCGGTTCCGGCGGGCAGGGGCGGGGTCTTGGTCATGGAGGCGATCTTGTCGAAGAGGCCTTTCGGGAAGGAGGTGTAGAACCAGCTCCCCATCATGTCCGCGCCTTTCGAGTAACAGAGCATGATGCCCGTGAGCACGGCCACGAGGGCGGCCAGCCCGATTGCCGCGGCGATCAGGCCATGGAACCGGAGGCGCGAGAGGCGGAGATCATCCCGGATTTTCAGGCTGTTGGCCATGGCCGGCGCAATAAACGCCTTGATGTCGAGGAAGAGGATCGAATAGTAGATCATGAGGGGGGCGAAGACGGAAGGCGCGGTGGAGGCCTTGGCCATGCCGGTGAAGGTGCGGATGAAGTGGAAGGGGCTCACCCAGGCCTGGAAGCCCAGGAGCCCGCCTTCGGTCACCGCTCTCACGAGGCCGATGGTGATGACCAGGATGATGAAGAGGCAGAAGAGGCTGTGCCACAAGCTGGCCCCGAGCCCCAGCCAGAGGATGAGCGTGATGGCGATGAACGAGGCCAGGAAGAGGACGGAGGAGAAGCGGAGCTCCACCCGCTCATCCGAATCCAGATCCCGTGTGACGGACGGCATGAAGGCGCAGAACAGGTAGCGCCGGCACTTCCAGAGCACGAGCGACGCGAACACGATCAGGGCGCCGCCCCCTTCCGCGGTGCAGAAGTTGAAGGTGTACCACCACTCCATGGGGAAGGACCCTTCATTCACGCCGAGGTTCAAGCTCACCATGACGAGGAGCTGAACCATGTAGAGCACGGAGAAGAACCACAGCGAGAAGGACACTTTGGTGGGAATCAGGAACGTGAGTCCGATCATGGTGAAGAAAATGGCGGACTTGGCGGAGGGCAGCAAGCCCTGAAGGGGCGTGTTGACGATATACGCCGTCCATTTCCCCTGAAGGTCGATGATCGTCAGGCCGGGTACCGCGCCGCTTTGGCACAGCAGGTTCCACCCGAGTGTGAGGCCGGAGATTGAAAAGCCCACCCAGAAGAGGCCGGAGCGGAAAATGGCTGGAATCCATCCGTGGGTGGCGTCGTTGTGGCCGGCCAGCAGCTCGGGCAGTTCGGCGAGCGGATAAATCAATTTTTCATTGTAGGCCCACTGGCGGAAAATCAGGACGTTGAAGGTCATGAGCATGACATACGAGAGCAGAATCAGGAGCCCCCATCGCCACAGGGGGCCGAGCCAGTCGGACCAGGGCACGTCGCCGAAGAGATACCGGGCGAAGGTGGCGTCAATGGACGGGAACTGCAGGCGCAGGGATTTGAGCGCGTCCCGGGATTCGCCGGCGGGAAGGGTCTTGAGTCCAGCCTGACTGCGATGCAGTCCATCCATGAGCGCGGCGACGTTTTTCGTGACTTCCAGATGACGCGCGGCGAGTTCCCGCTTGGCGGCGAGGGAGGCGGCTTCCTTCTTAAATGTTTTCCGGTCCCCTTCAAGCTGCAGGATTTCGGATTCGATGCGCTTGATTTCGGCGCCCAGCGCGCTTCGTTTTTCCTGGCTTAACCGGGCCAGTTCGGCATCGACCTTGGCGAGCGAGTCCGAGACGCGTTTTTCGTCCGTGGCGACGGCGGCTTTGCGGGTTTCGAACGGGACGGGGTCGGAGACGCTGTCCAGGGAGGCGATGGCCTGGGCGAGGTTGGCGAACACGGAGTCCTGAACCGCCGCGGGCGGCGGGGCAGCGGGGTCCACGGTTTTGAGCGTGGCCATGGCGGAGCGAAGGCTGGCGAGGGCGCTCCGGCCGGAGGTCAGCCGTTTCAGCCGGGCGGCGTAGCTCGTGAAGTCGTCTTCCCCGACAATGGGGATAAAGCCGGGAAAGGCGCGGAGATCGGGCGGGAGTCCGCGGCGGAAGATCTCCACCTTGGCCTGGGCCTGGGTCTGGAGCGCGGTCAGCTCGGCCCGTTTCTGTTTAACGGTCTCGCGTTCTGCCTGAAGGCGTGAGAGCAGCGTGGCGGCGGCTTCCGCGGGGTTGGCGGGCAGGTCGGCCGGGCCTATGGCGCCCCAGGCCCGGCGGGCCGGTTCAATCGCGGCGGTGGCGGCGGCCAGCTGCTTGTGAAGGGTGGCGAGTTCCACCTGCCGGGATCCGGCGTCGGGCGCGGCTTCGAGCTCGCGGCGTTGTTTTTCAAGGGCCGCCTGGCGGGCGAGGGCCTGGTTCAGCCGTTCGGCGGTATCGTAGAGGGATTGGGCGGCGTCGGTCCGGGCGATGGCCGACTGGAACGCGCCGGCGGAATGCTGGATGCCGGGCACCGAAACGAAGTAGGCTTCGTTGACGTAGGGCTCCACGTAGCGGTTCCACTCGGTCTGGTCGTTGTTCCAATGCCGGTTGAAGAGGCTTCCGATCACGGGCAGAAGCTGTTCGGTCAGGCCGAAGGTGGAGACGCCGGCCGACACCATGCCCATGGTGAACACCACGAGCGTTTCGGCGACGGAGAAGGGCCGGATGAACCGGATGAGGCGGCACAGCGGGTTGATGAGCAGCACGGTGAGCAACAGGAGCAAATAGGGGAGGACCGGGATCTGGACGGCCGTGATATAGATGGCGAGCCGGTTTTCCAAAAAGACCGTCAGCACGGCGAACAGGACCGTGACGATCAGGCCCAGCCCGAAGGCCCGCCCCGTGATTTTGTTTGGCGAATCTTTCATGAACCTCAATCCTTTTAAAACAGCAGGGGCGCCATCATTTTGGTCAGAATCGTGAACGCCACGGCGACCATGGCGATCAGTCCCATTCCGCAGGAGAAGCCCGCCATCAGCACGGGCGCAAACTTAAGCCATTGGTCCCCCATGCGGCGGCGGATGTAGAGATGGCCGACGATGGCGCCGGCGATCTGCATGACAAGGATACCGGGGAAGCTTTCGCCGAGTCCGCGCACGAGTCCGAAGATGATCAGGGTGGGGAGGCCGAAGACCGAGAGGAGCGCGAACCCGCCGACGCCGGAGGCGATGCCGGCGCCGAACCATTTCCATTTCCAGGCTTCCATGAAGAGCGAGCCGCCCTCCATGGTGGCGCTGAAGGTCAGGGAGGTGGTCTTGGCCTGCAGGTCCCACATCTGCTGGGCGAAGGGGTACGCATCGGACGGAATGGGCGCCATCTGCCAGAGCACCTGGGAGAAGATAAGGGAGGCGATGATGATGATGGGGATGACGACGACCTGGGTTTTGATCTGGCTGATGATCTTGGTGCCGCACAACTCCATCACCCGGAATTCCTTGGCGGCGAACCCGTAGTTGGGGATCGGGGCGGGGGCGAACCAGATGCGCACGCCATGGTAGCCGCTCAGGATGTAGGTGGCCTCGCGGACGAGCGGGATGGAGATGGATTGGCCGCACAAGCCTTCCAGCTTGGCGGAGGCGTACGACAGCAGGGGCGTGTAGATGACCGCGTAGAACACGAAAAACGGCCAGGGGAAGCCGGGCACCAGCCAGCAGGAGAGTCCGATCCAGAACGCGCTGGTGAAGAGGTAAATGCCCAGAGAGAGGAAGACGGAGAAATCCCCGCGCTTCACGTTGTTGGTGACGAACCGGGTCCAGGCTCCAACCTCTTCCTCCACCACGTCGCCCGGTTTCCGGTTCCGGCGCTCGCGCCGTTTCTGAATGAGGGTTTCGACGATCTTCCAGAAGCTGATCAGCGTGACCGCGATGGTCAGGCCGACGGAGAACGACAGGTAGAAGTCCACCGAGTTGCTGTAGGCGGTGTCGATAAAGCCCATCTGGGGGGTCCAGCTGGTGAGGATGCCCTTGGCGTGAAGGACGGGGTTGAGGATGAAGGTCATCACGAGGCCGATGGCGCCGCCGACGACGGCCCAGAAGGGCATTACCGTGCCGAGGAGGAAGGCCCCGATGTCAAACGTGAGGTTTAGCGGGGTGGCCGGGAGGAAGCGGCCGACCTGTTCGGTGAAGTCGATCCAGGGAATGGGGATCAGCTTGATCGGCTTGGCCAGGATGGCCCCGGTGACGGCGGGAACACCGATATAGATGGCGCCGAAGAGCAGGCCCATCATGCCGCCGATGGAGAACCAGCGCCACCGCCAGCGTTCCTTGTTCTCCTTGGTTTCCGTGAGAGCCATGATGCCGGAGGCGTCCACCGGGGCGAACGGGAAGGGCAGCTTCTCCACATCGTTGGTGATGCGGTACAGCACGTAGCCGAGGCCGTAGTGATCGATTTTCCCGATCAGCACGGCGAACGAGGAGAGGAGGATGGGCGCGAGCCAGGCCTTGGTGAAGAAGGTGCGGCCCGCCGCCTCGATGGTTTCCGCGGAGGGGGCGAACCAGGTGGGGATGTCCTGGGCCACCCCCATGGCCCGCGCGTATTCGGACTGGACGTAGTACTGGTTCCAGAGGAGGCCCTGGAACGGGGAGGCCAGCGTCAGCCCCGCCATGTAGAAGAGGATATACACCTCCTGCATGTTCATGTCCTTGAGGGACCGGCGGGCGATTTCGGCGAAGATGATGATCGTCACCCACCGGGCGGCGGCGCCGATGTGGGCGCCGCTTCCCGCAAACAGGGCCAGATACATGGAGGCCGGCATCATGACGAAGCCGAGGAACAGGGCGCCCACCGCGGTTTTCCACGTGAAGCCGTCGGCGTACACCGCCGGCGGCGTCATCAGGTTCCTGTACCGATCAAGTTCGAGTTGTTCCAATCGCGACATGGGGCTTCCTTCGCTGTGCGGCTAGACGAACGATTCCTGTCCCTTCCGGACGTAGAGTTCATGTTGTCCGGCATCCAGATTGCGCCATTGGAGCATATGCTTGCGCAATTTCTCCAGGAAGGGCTTGTTGGTGCTGATCCAGTTCGAGTCCTGGCCCGACACGCGGACGGTGGTCATCTTCACGCGGAAGGACTGCACCACGTCGTCGTAAGTCGCGATAAACGTCATTTGCTGGGTCACGCCCAGGTCGTAGGGGGCCAGGGCGATGTGGTAGGCGAGGGTGTAGACGGGTCGTCCCTGGGCGTCCTGGCCGGTGGCCTTGCGGTTGAGCTGGGCGATCAGGTCGCCGGTGGAGGCTTCGGTAAACTGGCCGAAATACTCTTCCAGGTAGCGCATGATGCCCGGCAGCAGGGCGGTCTGGTAAATGAAGGGGAAGACCACTTCCATGGTGGTGCCGTTGTTGGGCGGCATGGACCATTTGCGCTTGCCCGACGGCACGGCGGCCTTGGTGGCCACGGAGGCCGGGTAGAGGGTGGAGAGCAGCACGATCGTGATGGTGAAGAGGATGACGTAAGCCACGCTGAGCGAGGAGAAGTTCAGGTTGATGTCGCTGACGAGGCCGAACTTGTTGAGGGCGATGCTGAGGAACTGGCCGATGAGGTAGCCGCCGACGGAGCCGATGATGCTGTAGACGAAGGACTCGGCGAGGAAGAACAGCCCGATATGCGTCGGGTTGAGGCCGACGGCGTTGTAGATGGCGATTTCCTTCTTCCGCTCGAACACGGAGCCCAGCATGGTGTTCAGGATGATCGTGCTGGCGATGAGCAGCGGGATGATGAGCATGGAAAGGCCGCCGATCGAGGTGCGATAGCCGGAGCCGATGAAATACACGCCGGGCTTGGTGGCTTTCCCCTTTTCCCCGCCGACCGTGAAGGTTTCCCGGCTGGCGATATATAGCTTGGCGGAGGTGGCCGTGAGCATGGAGGTGACGGCGTCCCAGATGGACTTCTCGTCCTTCAAGCGGATCGAGAGGCTGTAGGGGGTGGCTCCGAGGGACTGGGCCGTTCCGGCCGGCATCAGGAGCAGGGCGGCGGTGTCGGCATAGAAGACGCCGGCCTCGTCCATTTCCTCTTCCGAGACAGTCGTCGTTTCATCGGTTTGCATGCCGGCGGCCTGGGAGACCAGGTCTTTGATGGGAAGCAGGGGCCGGCCGTTGATGTCCAGGATGTTCCGGAAGCGCTCGTCATCGAGGATGCCCACGATGGTGTAGCGGTTTCCCTGGAAGGAGACGGCGGCGGATCCGACGCTGGCCGCGGTCACGCCGAGCACCTGGGCCAGGCTGGCGGGAAGCACGACTTCCCGGGCCGCGTTGGAGGAGAAGAACCGGCCGGCCAGGAGGGGCATGGGCTGGAGGAATCCGTTTTCCTGGGGCATCAGGCCCAGCACGGCGTCGAGCAGGGCGGCTTTTTCGTTGGGCCCGTCGAGGCGGAAGGGGACGGCGGTGCCGTTGGCCTTGAGCGGCATGAGCCAGCGGCGTTCGAGGACGTCGGCCTTGCCGGCGAAGAGGGAGCGCACGGTGAAATAGGTGCCGTCATCCATGCTGGCGTTGCCGGGCCAGTGGTACATGATGCCGGTGTAGGCGGGGGGCGTGGGCTTGGCCACCAGGGTGGGGCTCATGCGCCGGGAGATGCTGGTGAAGGAAAGCATGGTGAAGGTCACCAGCACGATGGTGGCGGTGGTCAGGGCCGTGCGGATGCGCCGGCGCTTCATGTTGTTGACGCCGATCAGCATGGCCTGCTGACTGACGGTGGAGTAGTCGGCTTCCGTGAATTCGCTCGTGGCGAGGTTCTTGAGCAGGAACTGCATTTCGCCTTCGAACCGGCCGTGCAGGATCCAGATCACGAACAGGCCCAGCGTGCCCATGATAAAGCCCAGGAAGATGGCCTCCGGATATTGCGCCACCTGGAACGCGGGATGAATGAAGCGGAACAGCAGGAAGGTGCCCACGAACAGGGCGGAAAAGAGCCCCATTTCGACCTCGATGCGGGACGTGGTGAACAGCATCTTTTCGAGGAAGAAGCAGAAGGGCAGAAGCAGGGCCATATAGAAGATCACGGCTTTCAGCATGTCGTTCGTGGTGGCCGTGGTTTGCGCGTACGCCTTGACTTGAGCGCCGAGCGCTTCGTACAGGTTCCGAAGATAGGCGGCGTGGTCGTGCCGCGTCCGGGCGTCGATCATCTTCTCCCGGGAGGTGTCGCCTTGTTTCAGGAAGGTTTCGGCGAGGTCGTCGGTGACCCCCTTCATCCCGTGAATGCGGGAGGCGTTGAGCACGGCCATGTCGAGCACGGCATTGTAGAAGAAGTCGGGGCCCATTTCAGCGGTGGTCTGGAATCCGATGCCCTCGGGTTTGAGCAGGGAGGCGTTCAGGGCCAGGCGCTTGTTGTTGGTCAGCAGCTTGATCCGGTCTTCCGGCTGAAGATAGAAGGCGGCGGGCCCCAGCGTCCGGATGGGGCTCTTCTTTTGTGAAAACGTGGTGGAGGCGCCGGTCAGGCCAAACTTCCGGGGCGCGGAGTTTTTGCTGCCCGAGAGGACCAGGTAGGGCTGATCGCGCATGTTGATGCTGGAGGCTCCGACGAGCGAGCTGTCGTCGAAGGCGTAGAGGGGGAATTCGACGCAGGGGAAGAGCGCCAGGATAAGGCTTTTTGACAGGATGACGTTGGCGTTGACCTTGAGCTGGATTTCGCCGGCGTCGATGGTGTGGTCCACGGTGGTGAAGTCGGGGGTGAGGTGGTACGCCGTGCAGGGCAGGGAAACCCCCTTCAGGCTTTCCTTGATTCCGTAGATCATCCCGGCCGCGCGGTCGTCGGTGAGCGCCGTATAGGCGCCCGGAACGTCTCCGTACATGCGGGGCGCTTCCACCGCGCTGGGATAGAGCACGATGACGCTGCCGGGCACGGGCAGCTGGGGCAACACGGAGGCGGCGTATTCGTCAAATTTGAACGTTTTGAGCTGGAGGGACCACAGCGTCAGGTCCGCTGGCGGGGCAATCAATTCCGTGGAGCGCGTGACGATCGGGTCCGCCAGGATGGCGCGAAGCAATTCGGGGGTGAAGGCCATGATCTGGGCGGCCGCCGGATAGTTGAAGTTGGCCAAGGTGTCGGAAGGGGTGAAGACGGGGCCGTAATCGCAGAACACGGAGTTCAGGCTGAACGACGGGGTCTGGGCGGCGCCGATAAAAAAGCCGATGGCCGGGGAGGCGGTTTGAATGAAGTGGTTCTCCGGCATGCCGCCATAGTTGGTGAGCGTGTCCTGCAGGAGGAGGGGCTTGCGTCCCGAGGCGATCGCCTCCAGGGCCGCGGCGATGCGCATGGTTCCGGTTCCCCAGGATTGCGCCCAGCGCCGGGAGGGGGGGACGCCCGAGAAGGAGGAGAATCCGATTTTTTCGTTGGCCCAGTTGAGTTCCAGCGTGACGATAAACGGGATGCTGTAACCCTGGGCGGCCTTGCGGAGGGCGCTGTTGGCGAGGCTGACGTCGATGTCCCGGCGGTTCATTTCCGCGGCCCGGCGGTTGGTGAGGACAATCTCGTCGACGTACGCCTTGAGGAGTCCCCGTTCCTCGGCCGTGATGGCGTCTTCGCCGGGCGCCCCCACCAGCGAGGTTTTAATGCCGACCTTGTTGAACAGGGTCAGGACATGGACATATTTGTTTTGCTTGGTGGCGAGGGTGGCGATTTCGGCATCGAGGGCCCGGATGCGTTGTTCCAAGTCCTGGAGGGTGGCGGCGTCGTCGGGTTTTCCGGTTTCGCGCAAGGGGCGGAGTTGAGCGGCCAGGAGATCTTTTTTCCGTTCCAGCCGGGCCCGGATGCCCTTCATTTCGTTGACGTCGCGTTTGGCGAGCGCCACGATCGGCTCCTTGATCGAGATCAGGCGGCCGATCGATTCGTCCGTCAGCGACCGCATCTCCAGGAGGGTTTGATGATCGGCCTGTTCCCGGGTCCCGTCGAGCTTGAGACACGCATAGTTCTTCACGTAGAGGTCCTGCATCCGGAGGTCCGAGGAGAGCGTGTTCCGGACACCTTCGACATCGTAGGGTGAGGCGAGCAGGTTCCAGGCGAGCATCCGTTCGCCGAGGAAGTACTGGGTGTGCGCGTTGACCGCCACCAGCATCACGGAGCGGGCGGGGGGTGTTTGCCGGAAGGTTTCCAGCATTTTGACGAGCAGGAACAGGTTGGCGCCGGAGCGGGCGCTCTCTCCCAGCCCGGGGGCCATGCAGCTGCCGTCGAGGGGCGCCACCAGGACCGGCATTTCACGGCTCAGGGCGGGATCGGAACCGGGCACGATGACCCAGAGGTTGCGCAGGTCGATTTTTTCCCAGCGGGAGGGAACGGCGTCCACCCGGACCGCGCAGGAGCGGGTTTTTCCGCAGGCGGCCAGAAGCGCGCGGGACGGGTCTTCGGCCGCGAAGAAACGGGGGACGGCCACTTCGGTGTTGGGGACCTTGGCGGTGGCGTTCCGGTTGTCCATGTCGGGGGCGTTCAGGAAGACAAAGCCCCGCACGCCAAAGCGCAGCAGCTTGTCCCAGGCAGAACCGGATTTGAAATCGAGCAGGACGATGGCGCCGTTGAGGTCGGTGCCCGACACCGCCTCGAGGTCTTCAATGGCGCCCTGCCCGAGGTAGACCAGGCGGGTGGCGAAGGAGGTCTCGGTGAAGTTGCCGGGCCGGAGCCAGGACGGATACAGGGGATGAACCGGGACTTTATCTCCGCCGGGCAAGGTGAGCGTGGTGGGACCGGGGATGAAGGTCATGGACGGGAAGCGGGTTTCGCCGTGGGCGAATCCGGTCTGGGCGAACAGATCGGCAATCCTGGCTTCCATGGCAAGGTTGCCGGGCGATCCGGGGAGGCGGTTTTCAGACCCGGCGAAAAAGGCGGCCATGTCCTTCTTCAACGAGTCGGCGGCCTCGGCATTCGCCCAAGGCTCTGACGCGTGGGAGCACGCGGCCAGGGCCAGCAGGAGACCGGCGCTCCAGGTGATAAAACGATTCCATTTCACGGACAGGATCTCCTGTGGTGCTATTTGATGACGATTGAGATGATTTTGCGTTCGCCCAGCAGGCGCAGGAAAGCCGCCACGCTGATTTCGGTTTCACGTTTATTCAGCCGGAACCGTGCGGTGAAGGCGGCCATGATCTGTTCCACCGTGCGGATTCCGTCAATCTGGCCGTAGACGAAGGTTCCCAGTTCGTCCAATTTGAACCGTTGTTCCACCTCGGCCGGCATGAAACGGGAGAGCAAGCTTTTGCGGCGGGGGGCCCGGATGACGAGGTCGATCGCCCCGTCCGCCCGGGTCGCGGGCGTGAACCCGCCATTGAGCACGGGGACCGCATCAAGCGATTGGCGCCGGTCAAGGGTGGGTGGCTTGGGCATGCGGAGACCTTAATGCGACTCGTCGCCGATGTGGCCGACGCGGATGTTGAGGTTCTTGCGTTCTTCGAGGCGGTCAATCTGGCCGTCCCGGATCCACAGGATGCGATCCGACACGTCGAGCATCTTCATGTCGTGGGTGGCCGAAATGACGGTGACCTGGTCCTCTTCCTTCAGCTGGCAGAGGAGTTCGATCATATCCCGGCCGGTCTTGACGTCCAGGTTGGCGGTGGGCTCGTCCGCCAGAATGATCACGGGATCGTTGGCGATCGCCCGGGCCACGGCCACGCGTTGCTGCTGGCCGCCGGACAGCTCATACGGCCGGTGGAAAACCCGGTTTCCCAGTCCGACGCGTGTCAGGATTCCCGCCGCCTTTTCCCGCGCGTCGTCTTCCGGCAGGCCCGCGAACACCATGGGGAGCATGACGTTTTCGAGCGCGGTCAGGACGGGCAGAATGTTGTAGCTTTGGAAAATGTAGCCGATCTTGTGGCAGCGCATCCAGGCCAGCTCGTAGGAGTCGAGCTGGGCCACATCGATCTCGTCGATGAACACCATGCCGGAGGTCGGGGCGTCGATGCCGCCGATCATGTTGAAAAGGGTGGATTTTCCCGAGCCTGACGGGCCCATGATGGAGAGATATTCGCCCCGGAAAACGTCCAGCGTGACGCCGTCGAGAGCCTTGGTGACAGCCTCTCCCGAGCCGTAATGCCGTTTGACGTTGATGGCCCGGATGACGATGTCGCGGTGTGGCTTGTCTGCAGATTCAGCCAATGCAACCTCCCTTGCTACGGTGTAAAAAGTCGTTAAATCATAAACAGGTGGAGAGGCAAAGTCAATCCGTGAACCCAGAAAATAAAAACTTTTCAGGCGCGGGTGGGAACGCGCGGGGGAATCAGGCGTGCCACGGATTCCTTGGCGGTGTTCAATCCCATTCCGGTGATGGCGGAAATGGGGATGGCCTCTGGAAAATCTTTCTGCAAGTCGGCCAGGGCCGCCTGGCCTTCCGGCCGATCGGCCTTGTTGAGCACCATGAGGACCGGCACTTTGTCGGCGCCAATTTCGGCCAGGGTGCGGGTGACCACGTTGACATGCTCCCGGACATAGGGGTGGCTGGCGTCCGCCACATGAAGCAGAAGATCCGCTTCCGCCAGTTCTTCCAGGGTGGAGCGGAAGGAGGCGACCAGGCCATGGGGCAGGGAGCGGATGAATCCCACGGTATCCGTCAGCAGCACGTTGCGGCCATCCGGCAGATGCACGTGGCGGGTTTTGGTGTCGAGGGTGGCAAAGAGCCGGTCATCCACGTAGGCATCCGCCTGGGACAGGGCATTCAGCAGGGTTGATTTTCCGGCATTGGTGTAGCCCACGAGGCTGACCTGGGGAAAGGCGCGGTGCCCCCGGGTCAGCCGCCGGCGTTTCTGGATGGACTCCAGCTTGTCCTCCAGTTCGCGAATCCGCCGTTTCATGGGCGCGTTGCGGAGCTCGAGCGGGCTTTCGCCGGGACCGCGCATTCCCGTGCCGCCGCCAAACCGTTCCTGCTTGGCGGACACGGGCATGTGGGACAGGAAGTATTTCAGCTGGGCCAGCTCCACCTGGATCTGGGCCTCCGAGGTCCGGGCGCGCCGGGCGAAAATCTGAAGAATCAGCTCCGTGCGGTCGAGCACTTTGATGCCGAGGGCGAGGTCCAGGTTGTTGACCTGGATGCCGGAGAGCTCGTTGTCGAAGATGACGAGCTTGGCGCCGGTCTGGCGGCAGGCGAGTTGGATTTCGGGCAGCTTGCCGGGGCCGATGTAATAGTGCGGCGTCGGATGGGCCCGTCGCTGGGTGATGGAGCCCGCGGCCACCAGGCCGGCGGTGTCCGCCAAACGCTCCAGCTCCCCGATGGAGTCATGGGCTTCCTCGCGGGTTTGGCGGCTGTGGATCACCTGGACCAGCAGCGCCTTTTCGGGGCTGTCGGCGGCGGTAAGATGAAGGGGCCTGCTCATTCCTTAACTATACAGCCAAGTCGTGCGTGGGAGAAAGCGTTAAATCAGAAGCCGAAGGTGTCGCGCAGTTCCTGAAGGGAGGCGGCTTGTTCTTTTTCGAGGTAATAGAGGGGTTCGGGGGGGCGGTGGTGAATGAATTCCCGCCGGATTTCGCTCCGGGTTTTGATGAGGGCCTGTTTTTGCCACACGAGGTAAAGCTGGTGGAGGGATTCGGTTGCGAATCCCGGGCAGCCCCGCCGGCGCTGCCATTGTCCGCGGGGATTTGAATACCCCCAGCAGTGGGCTCCGAGGTTGAGGGGACAGCCATGGCATTTCCGGACGGGCTTGTGGGATCGACGTAGCATGGCATTCTCCGGGGCGGGCCTCGGATCGAGAGGTCAAGCCTTCGGCTGTTCGGGCGCGAGGGTTTCGTCGTCAATCCATTTCAGGTAGGCGGGGTTCCCGTCCAGGATGGGGGTGATGATGATTTCCGGTGTTTCGTAGGGGTGGATGGCCCGGATGGCGTCGATGATCGCCCCGCTGTTGGCGATGGGGGCTTTGGCCTGGAGCCGGATTTCTTCCGTATGCTCAAGGCCGCCTTTCCACCAGAACGTGCTTTGGATGCCCGAGGCCTGGACGCAGGCGACCAGCCGGGGCTCCAGAAGCGCTTGGGTGATGTGTTGCGCGGCCTCCTCGTTATCCACGGAGGTGGTCACCACGATGTAGCGGGGTTCATTGGGCATAGTTGCTCCGGGTGTTCATGATTTTGCCTGCGGCGCCCGCGCCGAGGTCCAGCGCCGGGCCGCCGCCAGAAGTTCGCGCCCTTCGTCGGCGTTATTGCAGGACCAGGACACATCGAGCACCAGCAGGTTCGGATCCAGGGCGCGGCAAAGCGGTTCAACCTGGGTTTTGTCAACCTGGATGTGGACGATTCGTCCGGCGTCCTGAATCCGGCGATAGAGCGGCAGGTGCGCTTTTCCGTTCGGCGGCTCCTGCGGGGTCGGCACGTATTGGATGACTCGCAGATAGGGCAGGGACAGCAGGCGTGGCAGGTGCTGGCAGGCGTCCCCGCCGTCGAGGTGGTACCACATGGCGGCGCAGTCGCGGCCGAGCAGGTCGATTTCCGGCATCACAAATTCCTCGAAGTGGTCCGGCGAGAGCATGCACGAGACATCGGACTGCGTGCCGACATAGGGGGTGGGCGCCCAGAAGGGCATCCACCCGGCGTTGCCGTACCAGAAGCGGTGCTGGCGTTCCGTGATCGTTCGGAGCCGGTTCCGGGCGTGAAGGAGCTCGGTCGCGCCGTCCAGGATGGCCTGGCGCATCCAGGCGGGGTGATCGATCAGGGCGGTCATGAACTCTGTGGTTCCGATGTGCATGGAGAGCAGGTCGTGAGCCGGCAGGATGGCCGGAGCGCCGATCAGGAAGTTGTCCCAGCCGGCGGCTTCCGTCATTTTTTGGTAGAGCTGTTCAAAGCGCTGGACCCACGGATCGAGCGGATCGTGGTGGAACGGATGGGGTTTGGAAAAGTCGACGGGGAAGGGGTCGAACCAGATGGTCCGGTGGTCGAAGTGCGGGCGGCCGCCGAGCGAATTCAGCCAGCCGGCCATGAGCAGTACGGAGGGGATCGCCTCGCCGCCCCACCACGTTTGACTCATGGATTTCAGGCTGTGCGGCACGAGCCAGTCCGGGCTGAGCCACCGGTCTTCGGCCGTGGCGGGCGGGGCGTCGCCCCGGTTCTGGTCGGCCCAGCGGTCTCCGTAGACGTCGGCCGGCGGCGGCCCGGTTTGGGGGGCGAGGACCATCATGCAGGGCCGGTCGAGCGGCCGGCCTTCCCAGAGATCCGTCAACCGTTGTTCGGCGTCATTCCAGTCCGGCTTGAATTTCACGGTGTGATTCCATTCTGTAAAGGTGAGGAAAGCAGGGCCGGCAAGGTCTTGATGAAGACGTCGGCCTGCCGCATCATGCCCAGATCGTTGGGGTGGAGGCCGTCGACGGTTCCTTCATAATCGTTGCCCAGCATGCCTTCGTTGGAAAGAAAGTGGAGGTGTGTGTCGCCTTCCTTGACAAGCTTGGTTTGAATCGTTTGAAGGAGGGTTCCTTTTTCGGTTGGGGAGAGATGCTCGAAGTTGGATTCTTCGACCAGGAGGATGGGGGTGGTCGGATGCGCTTTCCGCAGGATTTTCACAAAGGGTTCGACGCGATCCGTCACCATGTTGGGTGTCATATTCGCCAGGCAGTCCAGCACATAGAGGGCGGGGTCGAGTTCGGACAAGAGGTCCGCCAGGGCCGGCTCCATCCGGCCGCTTCCGGAAAATCCCAGGTTGATGATCGGCCAGTCAAGCCGCCGGCTTACGATTGCGGTGGCGGCCATGCCAGGCCGGGAGGCGCAGCCGCCCTGGGTGATGGAGGTGCCGTAGAACACAATGGGCTTCCGGGGCGGGGCGTCGGCGGGGCCGGGAGTCGTGAAGCGGTTGTTTTTGGGAATTCCCAGCGCCATGCTTTTGATGCCATTGAATAAAGGCAGGTAGAGGCGGTAGGTCGCGCCCGGGGATACGCTGAAGTGGGCCTTGTTTTTGGTGACGTACCGGGGGCGGCCGTTGGCGTGGAAAACCCAGGCGCCCTGTTTGTCTTTGACGTAGAGGTCGACGCCGCTGACGCCGGTGGAGGGCATGTGGGGGAGTCCCAGGTCGTTTCTTACCAGCGCCCAGCGCACCTCCAGCGTCGTGGCATCCGTGGAGAACTGGAGATACATGCCGGTGGTGTCATGGCTCAGATCCCAGACGTCTTTGGGGACCGCGGTTTTGGCGGTTGCCGGAAGGCGGTCGTAAAACGATTCCGTGTTGGTCCACCCTTTTCCGGCCAATGAAAAAAGGACGCTGTCATACCAGACGGTTTTGCCGTCCGGGTCGTTTGTGCCGTGTTGGGGATCGATTTCCCCAGCCTGAATCCACCCGCCCGTCGTCGCAAAAATGCAGTAGAACAGGCAACAGGTCAAGGCGGAGGGCATCTTTTTCATTTCCAGCAAGAATAGCCCTCCGGCCTTGCGCAGGTCAATGGAAAGATGGCCCCTGATCCTCGCCTGACGAACGCTTTTCAAAGGGAAAGGGTGTGACGGTCTTGCTGGGGTGCGGCGTTTCGGGCGTTCCCCGGCGGGTGCTTTTGCGCGCTAAGGGCTTCAGGCTGGATGGGCCGGGCCTTTAGGCCACGTCCCATCGCCTTCAACCCTTATCATCGCAAAATCACCTCGTCGTGGTCCGCCTGATCGAAACGCCGCAACCCGACGGGTCCTCCTGCATCGTTCACATGCCAGCATAGCGGAACTGGGAAATTCTTAGGCGTGGTTTTGGGATGGCTTTCGCACTTGTTTCCGGAGCCTCTTTAATCCATTCTTGAGGCCGAATCATGAAAGAGACTATTTCCATTGCGCTGGCCCAGATGGAGGTTAAGCCCGGCCGTCCGGGCGAAAACGCCGCCCGCATGTTGCAGCTTATTGGTGAGGCCCGCCAGGCCGGGGCGCGGCTCGTGGCTTTTCCGGAAATGGCCATTCCCGGCTATTTGCTGGGCGATGAATGGGAGCGGCCCGCGTTTCTGCGTGAATGCGAGAGCGCCGGCGCGGCCGTGATCGCGGCCTCGCAGGGGTTGACGCTGCTCTTCGGAAATGTGGCGATGGACTGGGGCAGGCGGAACGAGGATGGCCGCGTGCGCAAGTACAACGCGTTGTTCGCGGCCGAGGATGGCCGCCTGCTCGCCCCGGATAACGGGACCGGCTACCCGTTTGTGATCAAGACGCTCATGCCCAATTACCGGGAGTTTGACGACAGCCGGCATTTCTACGACCTGCGCAAGCTGGCCCTCGAAACCGCCCGGCCCGTGGCCGACTTGCTGGCTCCTGTCGTGACCCGGGTGGGCCGGATCGGGGCGATGCTTTGCGAGGACGCCTGGGATGCAGATTACGGGTGTTCGCCGGCCCAGGTGCTGGCAGCCAAACGGGTGGACCTGTTGGTCAACCTCAGTTGTTCGCCGTATACATTCAACAAGAATCATAAACGGAATCGCCTTTTTTCCGCGCTCGCCACGACGCACGGGAAGCCCGTGGTCTACGTCAATGCGGTGGGGATCCAGAACAACGGCAAGACGGTTTTCACGTTTGACGGGGGCACGGCCGTCTATGCCCCTGGCGGTCGCGTGGTCGAGGGACCGCCCGCCTTTGAGGAAGGGCTGCTCCGGTTGGATGTGCCGCTCGCGCCGGGCGCCGCCTTCGGCCGGCCGGTTGAGTTTCGCGAGGACGGGATCGCCGATCTGTTCCGGGCCGTTTCCACCGGAACGCGCCGGTTCATGGCGCTCTGCGGGGTGAAACGGGTGGTGGTGGGCGTGTCGGGCGGCATTGATTCCGCCGTCGTGGCGGCCCTTTACCGGAACCTGCTGGCGCCCGGCGATTTGATCCTGGTCAACATGCCCGGCCCGTTCACGTCCCCTCGCACGCGGAAGTTGGCGGCGGGATTGGCCGGGGCGCTGGGTTGCCCGTATGGCGAGATTCCAATCCAGCCCTCGGTGGCGGCGAGCCGGGCCCAGTTGGAGGGATTCCGGATGGCCAGTCCGGACGGCGCCCTGGTTGAAACGCTGAGGCTGACCGATTTCGTGATGGAGAATGTTCAGGCGCGTGACCGGTCGGCCCGGATTCTTTCCGCGGTGGCGGCCTCCGTGGGCGGCGTGTTCACGTGTAACGCCAACAAATCCGAGCTGACGGTCGGCTATTCCACGCTGTATGGCGATCTGGGCGGTTATCTGGCCAACATTGCGGACTTGTGGAAGGGGGAGGTTTACGCCCTGGCCCGCCACCTGAACGAGCAGGTGTTTGGCCGGCCGGTGATTCCGGAAGGCATTTTCACGGTGATGCCTTCCGCCGAACTCAGCGCGGCCCAGAATGTGGAGGAGGGGAAGGGCGACCCCCTCCAGTATCCGTACCACGACTGCCTGTTCCGGAGCTGGGTGGAGGCCTGGAACCGGACGACGCCGGAAGACATCCTGGCGTGGTATGCGGCCGGCGAGCTGGAGACGCGCCTTCATTATGAGGGCAAGGTGGCGGAGCGGTTTCCGGATGCGCGCTCCTTCATTGCCGATTTGGAACGCTGGTGGAACCAGTATCAGGGGCTGGGCGTGGCCAAGCGCATCCAGGCGCCGCCGGTGCTGGGCGTCAAGCGCCGCGCTTTCGGCTTCGATCATCGCGAGTCCCAGCTGGGCGTGCATTATACGGCCCGTTATCAGGAACTGAAAAACGACCTGCTCAAGGAGAATGGCGGATGAGTTTTCCGGAATTTGACCGCACCCGTCTGCGTCTTTATAGTTTGAAGGAGCGTTCCAATCGCGCCCGCATTGAGGAAGAACAGGTTAAGCCGGGCGAGGCGCCGGGCCGCTCGGATGAGCTTTTCCGCAAGGGGGTGCGCGAATCGGCGGACCGGATCCGCCTGGCCCGGAAGGCCGGCCGGCCGGTGATGGCCGTCTTTGGCGCGCACAGCGTGAAGAACGGGCTTGGCCCGGTGTTCATTCATCTCATGGAAAAAGGATGGCTCACCCATCTCGCCACCAATGGGGCGGGCATCATCCATGACTGGGAATACGCCTTTCAGGGGGAGACCAGCGAAGACGTCAAGGTGAATGTCCGGGAGGGCCGGTTCGGCTTGTGGCAGGAAACGGGCTTTCATCTCAATCTGGCGCTCCTCCTGGGCGCCCGCGAGGGGCTCGGGTATGGGGAGTCGATTGGCCGGCTGATTATCCGGGGGGGCCACGACGTGCCCCGCCAGGCGCCCCTGCTGGCGGACATCGCCCGCGCGGGCGATGGCGCGGCCCAGGCGGCGAAGGCGGCCGCCTCGGCCGATCTCCTGGCGGCGATCGGCCGGTTCGGCATTCCCCAGGGATGGATGCCGGTCCAGCACCCGTTCAAGAAGTTCAGCATCCAGGCCGCCGCCCATCGGCTGGGGATCCCGTTCACCGGCCACCCCATGATCGGGCATGACATCATTTACACCCATCCGCTCAACTCCTGTGCCGCGATCGGCCGGTGTGCCGAGCGGGATTTCCTGCGCTTCGCGCATAGCGTTTCCCGGCTGGAGGGCGGCGTCTATCTGTCGATCGGGTCCGCCGTCATGTCGCCCATGATTTTTGAAAAATCCTTCTCCATGGCCCGCAATGTGGCCCGCCAGACCGGGCAGCCGCTGGACAATCCCTACCTGATGATTGTGGACCTGGCCGAGTCGCGGTGGGATTGGACCCGGGGCGAGCCGCCGATGGAGTCGCCGGACTACTACCTGCGCTTTAACAAGACGTTCAGCCGGATGGGCGGCACGATGCGGTATTTGAGCGCCGACAACCGGGATTTTGTGACGGCGTTGACGTTGGAACTGGATCAGGAGGCCGGATCATGACGAGTGGAGCGAAGCGGATTCTGGTGACGGGCGGAGCGGGGTTTATCGGGTCGGCCGTGGTGCGGCTGTTGATCCGGGAGACGCCGCACACGGTGCGCAATCTCGATGCGCTGACCTATGCCGGGAATTTGGAGTCGGTGAAAGAGGCGGCGTCGGACCCCCGCTATTCGTTTGTGCGGGCGGATGTGGCGGATGCCGCGGCGGTGGGCCGGGTGTTTGCGGAATTCCGGCCCGACGCCGTGCTGCATCTTGCGGCGGAGTCGCACGTGGACCGGTCGATCGACAAGCCGGCGGCCTTCATCGAGACGAATGTGGTGGGGACGTATACGATGCTCGAGGCGGCGCGGGCGTACTGGGAGAAGCTGGATCCGGCGGCCCGAGCAGCCTTTCGATTCCTGCACATATCCACGGACGAGGTGTATGGCAGCCTCGGCGCGGACGGACTGTTCACGGAGACGACGCCGTATGATCCGCGCTCGCCGTACTCGGCCAGCAAGGCGGCCTCGGACCACCTGGTCATGGCCTGGCATCATACGTTCGGATTGCCCGTGCTGATCACGAACTGCTCGAACAACTACGGGCCGTATCATTTTCCCGAAAAGCTGATCCCGCTGGTCATCCTGAACGCCCTGGACGGCAAGCCCCTGCCGATCTATGGGAAAGGCGACAACATCCGGGATTGGCTGTATGTCGAGGATCATGCCCGGGCCTTGGTGAAAGTCGTGTTGGAGGGGAAGCCGGGCGAGACGTATAACGTGGGCGGCCGCAATGAGCGCACCAACCTGCAGGTGGTGCAGACGATCTGCGGGCTGCTGGATGAGTTGCGGCCGGCCGCCGCTTCTTACGGCGTACTGATTGCTTTTGTGCCGGACCGGCCGGGGCATGACCGGCGGTACGCGATCGACGCCTCCAAGCTGGAGCGCGAGCTGGGCTGGAAGGCGCGCGAGACGTTTGAGACCGGATTGCGGAAAACGGTGGCCTGGTATTTGGATAACCGCTGGTGGTGGGAGCCGATCCGGCAGGGGAAGTATGCGGGCGAGCGGCTGGGATCCGGAAAAAAGGGGGCGTGAGATGGCGACTTACCTGGTGACGGGCGGCGCGGGTTTTATCGGCTCGCACATTGTGGAGGCGCTGGTGGCGGACGGCGCCAGCGTGCGCGTGTTTGACAACCTGGCCACGGGCCACCGCGAAAATCTCGATGGCGTCAAGGGGCGGGTTTCCCTGATCGAGGCGGATATTCGGGACACGGACGCCCTGGCCACGGCCATGCGGGGGGTGGAGTTTGTGTTCCACGAGGCGGCGATGGTCTCGGTTCCGCTGTCGTGCGAAAAGCCGCGGGAGTGCCACGAGGTCAATGCCACCGGCACGCTGAATGTCCTGCTGGCGGCGCGGGAGGCGGGCGTCCGGCGCGTCGTCATGGCGAGCACGGCGGCGGCGTACGGCAACAACCCCGAGCTGCCCAAGCGGGAGGGCATGCGGCCCGAGCCCGAGTCGCCCTACGGGCTGACGAAGGTGACGGGCGAATATTATTTGCGGTCCTTTGCGCAGTTGTACGGGTTGCAGACCCTGGCCTTGCGCTACTTCAATGTGTACGGTCCCCGGCAGGATCCGAAGTCGATGTACTCGGGGGTGATCTCCAAATTCGTGGAGGTGCTGACGGCGGGCGGCACGCCGACGGTGTTCGGGGACGGCCGCCAGACGCGCGATTTTGTGTTTGTGAAAGACGTGGTGCAGGCCAATCTCAAGGCCATGCAGGCCAGGGCCCTGGAGCCCGGCGAGGTGGTCAATGTGGGAACCGGCAAGGCGGTGTCCTTGCTGGAGCTTCTGGCGGTGCTGGGCGAGCTGACCGGCCGGGATGCGACGCCGACGTTTGGCCCGGCGCGTGCCGGCGATGTGCAGCATTCCCTGGCCGATATCGGGCAGGCCCGCCAGCGGCTGGGGTACGAGCCGCGGACGTCGATCCGGGAGGGGTTGGCGGAGTTGATCACGTGGAAGAAAAGCGTCGGTTGAAGCCGGGTTTCCGGAAAGGGGATTTTCATGATTGAGGCTATGAAGGCGCGGATTGGCAGGGTGCAAACGGTGCTGGGGCTTGTGGCGCCCGGATCGCTCGGGCAGGTGTCCATGCATGAGCATTTGCATTCCGACATGTGGGATGCCCGGGCGGACCAGATGATCGAGGAGGAGCGGCCGACCTCGCCGGAGCGCCTCCAGTTTTTGATGAACGACGCGGTGCCCTTGCTGCGCGAGTGTCGCGAGAAGCACGGCATGAACGCGTATTGTGACACCACCATGCCGCCGTACCGGGCCTGGCCGGATGTGTACGAGAAGGTTTCCGCCGCCTCGGGCGTGCAGATCATCATGTCGACCGGGTTTTATCGGGAGATTGAAACCGGCACGTATATGATCACCAGCCCGGATCGCGCCATCTGGCCGTTTGTCCGGACGGCGTCGGTGGAGGAGCTGGAGGAGTTTTGCGTGAAGGAGATTGTGGAGGGCATCCATGGCACGTCGGTCCGGGCGGGGTGCATCAAGCTGGCCACCAGCCGGGCGGCCCTGACGCCGGTGGAAAGCAAGGCGTTCCGGGCCGGCGCGCAGGCGCAGATTCGGACCGGCGTCTCCATCACGACTCACTGCACCAAGCTGGGCGCGGAATCCAGCCAGCTCATGCTGCTGGATCGCGAAGGGGTGGACCTTAACCGCGTGGTCATCGGGCACACCGCCTGGCATATCAGCGACAAGTCCTACCGGCATACCGTCATGGATTGGATGAAACGGGGGGCTTCGTTCCTGCCCACCAATCTCAAGGTGACCAAGCCCGAAGACTGGCGGCCGATGGTGGAGTCGTTCCACGAGATCTTTGCCGCCGGGCTGGGGGAGAAGCTGGTGCTGGGAATGGATCACGGGTACGGCTCCGAAAAAGGCGTGTTCGAGCCCATGTGGTTTATGCCCCCGCCTCCGTTCCGGTACCTGTTTGATCAGGTGCTGCCGGTGCTTCGGACGCTGGGGCTGACGGCGGAGGAGGAACGGGCCGTGATGGAAACCAATCCCGCGCGGTTGCTGGCGATTGCGGGTTAAGCGAGGTGTTTTATGCGGGATTTGATTATTCTGGGAATTGGCGTGCATGCCGCCGAAATGGCCGACTTGGTGGCGCGGATCAACCGCGTCGAGCCCACGTGGAATTTCCGGGGGCATATTTCGGCCAAGCCGACGGATAAGACCGAATGCTGGGGGAACCCGATTCTGGGTGAAGTGGGGGCGCTGGACCGTTTCCCCGACGCCGGACTGGTTCCGGATAATGACTTTCTCAAGTCGGTGCCGGTGGCCTTGGACCGGCTGGTTTCCCTGATCGATCCGAGCTGTGTGATTCATCCTTCCGCCCGGATCGGGCGGGGGTGCGTGCTGTTTCCCGGGTGTTTCGTCGGGTTGAATGCCGAGATCGGGGACCGTGTGTTCATGCTGAGCGGTTGTGTGGTGAATCACGACGACAAGATCGGGGATCGCGTGGTTATGGCCAGCAGTGTCACGCTGGCCGGAGCGGTTCAGGTTGAGCCCGACGTTTACCTCGGGCAGAGCTGCACGGTGCGGCAATATCTCAAAGTGGGAACCCGAAGCCTCATCGGCATGGGGGCGGTGGTCGTCAAGGACGTCCCCCCCCATGTGGTCATGGCGGGGAATCCGGCGCGAAAGCTGCGCGACAAGCCTTGAGTATTTTTCGCGTGTATTAGCTGATTATTTTTTTAGATTGATGCGTGAGGATTTCTCGATTATAATTATTTTGTTCGTATAAACAGATAGCAATTGTCTCGATTTTGGGTATTTATGCAAGTTAAGGAGTTCGTCATGCGGAGATTAAGCTTTATCCTGGTTCTTATGTTTGTCGTGACCGGCGTTCACGCCGCGACGAATTTCTGGGACATCGATTCCGGGTCCGGGCTTCAAGGGGGGGACGGAGTGTGGAGCACCTCGGACGCCAAGTGGTCCGGGTCACGCGCCGGCACGGCGCTTTCGGTATGGACGGCCGGCAACGATGCCATATTTGCGCAGCCGTCGAACGGCGCGTCATCGAAGGTGACGGTTTCAAGCGCTTTCAATGTCCGCAGCGTCCTGGTGACCGGCAGCGTCTACAACATCATCGTCACCAATGGCGGATCTCTTTTGCAGGGTGGCGCGTCTTCCTTTATCGGCGCGAAGGCTTCGAACAACACGATGATCGTCGTGGGCGGTCCGGGCGGAACCTCGGTTTGGGAGGTGGGAACGAGTTCAACGACCCAGAACCTTTTCGTCGGAAGCGTGACAAACAGCGCCACCAACAACGTGCTGTGGATTGACGGGGCGGGGGTTACGGGCGGCGCGGTGGTGACCAATGTGGCACAGCTATCTGTCGGCAATGGCGCGAATGGCAACCAGGTGATCATCACCAATGGTGGCAAACTGGCCACCACCACGGCGCTGATCGGGAATGTGGGGAAAAGCAATTCGGTCCTGGTTCTGGGCGGCGCCGCCCGCTCGGTGTGGGACAACAAGTCCACCGTGATCATTGCCAATGGCGCCGGCGCGGATTCCTCGTCGTTGCTCATTGATGGTAAAGGAGTGCCAGATAGCGCCGTGGTGAATGCGGTGGGCGGCTTGACGGTTTATTCATTTGGGTCTTTTACTATCACCAACAGCGGCAAGTTTGTCGGGCCGGTCACGGTGGGCGGAGGCTCCAACTCCACGGCGTCCGTCATGGGCGGTTCCGGGGTCAGTTCCGTGCTGGATGCCGGCGGGTTGACGGTCTACGTCGGAGCAACGGCTGCCACCGCGACGAATAATGTCATCCTCCTTGACGGCAAGGGTGTGGACGGCAGTGCGATCATGACGAATGTGTCGACGGTGGTTGTGGGAGCTGTTGGTGGCGGGAATATGTTGATCGTGTCCAACAAGGCAAGTGTGTCGTGCCAATTACTGAACGTGGGGAACTCATCGGCCGATGGGAACACGATGCTCCTCGCCAAAGGGGGGAAAATGCGTGTGCTGGGCGCCGTCACGCGGATGATTGGCAGTTCGGCTGGCGCAAACGACAACCAGCTTGTGGTGACGGACGACGGATCCGTGTGCGATATTGGTGGGACCCTTGTCATTGGGTATTATACGGCTGTTGGCAACAAGATTATCATCAAAGATGGCGGCACGCTGACGAACGGCATTGTCCGGTTTGGCTATACGTCCTCCGGGGATAGCGGCGGTTTATTTTTGATATCCAACGGCTTGTATTTCGCCAATGGTGCAACCGACATTGGGTCCGCGAGCTCTGGTTCTCATGACAATACGATCCGGGTTGCCGGCGCCAGTGCGGTGTGGGACAACGGCGGCAATAACTCCACCATTGGCAAAGTCTCCGGCTGTTACGGCAACACCCTGATGGTCGAGGATGGCGCGCTGGCGACCAACCTTGCCTCGGTAGTTGTTGGCGTGGGTGCGGCGGGGTATGGCAATCGCCTGATGGTCAACGGCGGCGGGCGTTTGTTCGGCACCACGGTGTCCATCGGTACGTCTGGTGCGTTCAGCAATTCGATCGCCGCCGACAACGCCACGCTCTCTTCCGTGGGTTTCACCCTCGGGTCGGGCTCCTCTTCCAACTCCGTCGATCTGCAGCACAATGCGACATGGAACCTGCGGAACGGCCTGCTGGTGTGGAGTTCCGGGTTGACGACCAACAACACCTTAACGGTGGATGCCTCCTCCTGGATCACCAACGCCGGCGGGTTGTCGCTCAATGACGCGGGGCGCACGGTCTACTTGACGAATCAAATGGTGAACGGCATGAACATCGCCTTCTCGGGTGGCGCGCTGAACATCGGCACCGGACCCTACCTGGCCCCTGTTGGCTTGGTCATGAGCAATTTCACCCTGAATCCCACGGGCGGATCTGGCGGCGCCAGCACCATCGGCAATGGCTGCTCCAATGTTTCGGCCTCCATTCTCTCCGGCTCCCTCTGGAACGGCGGCAACCAGACGCTGACGGTTGGCACCGGTGCCGGCGCCACCAACAACGCGCTCTTGATCGATGGCCAGGGTGTGACGGACGGTGCTGTCGTCACGAATGTGGGCGTTGTGACGGTCGGTACGCTTGCCGGAAGCGGGGGAAATGTGTTGCGCATTGCCAACGGGGGAAAACTGTTTAGCGCGGGTTGCACCCTCGGTCTCACCTCGTCCTCGAACAATACGGCACTGGTGACGGGAACGGGCTCGCTCTGGCAGATTTCAGGAAGCCCGACGATTGGCAGCGGCGGGTCTGATTGTACCGGGAATGTGCTGCGTGTGGAGAATGGCGGCGTGGTGAGAGCGTCATCCGCCATTGGTTTCGGGTCGGGCTACTCCAGCGTGATCGTCCAGGGCGGACAACTTTACGAGCCTGGTTTTACTTATCCGAACAGAACCGGCAACGTGGTTTCCGTCATCGGCGGAGCCGGGTTGAATTCGTTGTTGGACTGCCAGAATAACGGAATGCTTGTCTATTACTCGTCAAACACCTTCAGCATTGATGGCAATGGTTACGAGGGCAGCGCTGTCGCGACAAATGTGAGCGTTACTAAAATAGGCACGGATAACTTCCTCTGCTATGGGTCCATGCTGATCGTGACCAACAAGGGTCGGCTTTATACAAGCACGGTCACTGTTGGATCAGGGGTTGCCAATAACAAGTGCGGCCTGTCGCTTACCACGGGCGGCAAGCTGTATTCGACCGGTGCAATCAATATTGGCGGGACCGCGGGCTCTACCACGGGTAACTTTGCCATGGTGAGCGGCGTCGGCTCATGGTGGGATGCGGGCGCCCAGACGTTGACTATCGGCAACGCCGCGGCGACCAGCTTGGGTAATTCCCTGACCCTTGACCAGGGCGGAATCCTGGATAACGTTGGGACTTTGACCGTGGCCGGCGCACTCAATTCCGTGAGCCTGCGCGGCGGCACGCTGGGCGTGAAGACCACCACCTACACCAACGGCCTGTTCACCGTGGGCGACGGATCACAGGCGGCCACGCTGAAGTCGCTGCCGGGCGGAACCCTGGCCTTCAACAATGGACTGGTGATCCCGAACAATGCCACCTTGACCGGCGTTGGAACGGTGAACGGTGGCGCGCCGGGAGTTTCGCTCACGAGCGGCGGTTCGGTTAATCCCGGGCTCAG
>CAMDGM010000029.1 GCA_945898015.1 PVC group bacterium
CCGCTCAGAGATCCGGGCTCCAAGCGCCTCTCTATCTGCATGTGTTTGCTTTTCATCCAGTATAGAAAAGCAAATTAGGGCGGATTTGTCTACAAAAAAGTGTTCCCCTTGTAAAATGGCCTTATTCGCTGGCAAAGGAAAAGACCATGCAAAAAGAGCCCGTCTGCCTGGTTTATTCTTTACTGCGTTATTGTTCTGGACGGTATCATCGGGCTTATGGTGGGACCCAAATTCGCGCGCCGCCCGACGTGAGCGATAGCGAACTGGGCGCGCGAGAGGAACCGGGTGCGGCGTTTCGATTAGGCGGACCACGACGAGGTGATTTTGCGAGGATAAGGGCTGAAGGCGATGGGACGTGGCCTAAAGGCCCGGCCCATCCAGCCTGAAGCCCTTAACGCGCCAAAGCGCCCATCAGGTGACGCCCGAAACGCCCCACCCAGCTCAACCACCCTCAAGCCTGTCCATAGGCAAGAAGATGAACCTCGCATCCGGTCTCGCATCCGGACTTGTGGCTTCGCCCGGAACCGGCTACCTTATCCGCATCATGTCACTCAAACGCATGTTTGCGATGTCCTTCCTGGCAACCGTCCTCGTATGGCTGGCGTTCGCCTGGCCCCTGCCGCGCTACGCCGGCCAGGGCATTCCCTCCTCGGCCCACAACATCGAGCGGGAACACGTGCGCCGCATGATCGTGGGCGACCACCTCCAGTTCCACTATTTCTACTGGCTGTTCAGCGACATGATCGCCGGCCACACCCCGCTCTTCGAAAACCGCTACGAATTCAACACCGGCAGCGACGCCGCGCGCTACAACCCCGGGGCCTACAACATCCCCCTCTCCCTGGCCTACGCCGCCGTGCGCCCGGTCGCCGGCTGCGCCTTCGCCTGGAACGCCGTCCTTTTTCTCTCCCTCTGGCTCACGCTCCTGTGGATCTGGCTCGCCCTGCGGGGGCTCCTGGACTCCTCCTGGCTCACCGCGCTCGCCGCGGCCACCGCCATTGCCGTGCCCTTCCGCTGGATCATGCTCTTCGGCGGCAGCCCCACCGGCATGGCCATGATGTGGCTGGCCCTGCTCGCCTTCGGCTTCAGCCTGGCCGTACGGGAGGACAAGCCCGTCGGCGGCCTGGTCGCCGCTCTCGCCCTGCTGGGGGCCTACATCAATGACCGGCATGTCTTCTTTTTCGGCTTTCTCGCCGCGCCCGCGATGGCGATCCTGTTCCTGCTCCTGCGCGAATCCATTCCCTGGCGCCGCCCCGCGTTCTGGAAATCCCTCGCCCTCGCCGCCCTTCCCCTGGCCGTCACCGCCCTGGCGCTCGGCGGCCTGGCCGCCCGCACAACCCTGGTCGGATTCGCCGACACCTCCCTCGAAGGCGGCCGCACCCTCGACGAAGTCCGCAAATACGCCCCCCTCGCCAAGGGCCTGGTGAACTGGGGCGGACGCGGACGCGATGCGCACATCTACCTGGGCGGTTTCTTCTTCGTCGTCGCGATCCTGCACCTCGCCCTGGCCGCATGGGCCTGGCCCCGCCGAAGCGGACGCGAACACCGGCGCACCGTCGCCGGGCTGTTCCTGTGGACCGCCTGCGGCGGCGTCATCCTCCTGGCGCTCGGCCCGAACGGACCCGGCGACGGCGCCCTGTTCGATTTCGTCCGCGCCCATGTGCCCGGCTCAAAGGCCTTGCGTCAGCCGGCCAAGATTTTCTGCCTCTTCACCATCCTCTTGCCCGCGGCCCTCGCCGTGGCCCTCGCCGATATCCAGGCCGCCACCCGGGGCTGGCGCCACGGCCGGATCCTGCTCGTGGCCCTGCCCCTCCTCTTGCTGGGCGATTACGCCCTGCAGATCCATCCCTCCATCTGCCTGCTCGACAAGGCCCAGCCCGCCTATGCGGCCGTGGCGGCCGACGCCGAGGCCGACCATCTGCCCGCCCGCGCGGTCGTGGTGCCGCTCTGGCCCGGCGATTCCGACTGGGCTGCCGTCTACCAGCATTATGTCTCGCTCTATCGCATCCGCATGATGAACGGCTACCGGCCCGTGGTGCCCAACGCCTACCGGGATGTGGTGCGCCAGTTTTCCTCGGTCAACGTCGGCCTGCTGAGCGACGCCCAGGCCGACGCCCTGCTCGCCCGCGGATTCCGCTACCTCCTCCTCCACGAGGACGCCTTCCCCGAAAAAGTCAGCCCCTTCCCCGTGGTGTTCACCCGCAACCGCCTGCTTGCCCATCCCCGCCTCCGCCTGCTCCACCAGGCCCAAACGGTCTGGGCCTTCAAAATTCTCGAGTCGCCGCGCGCCGTCGTTTCCGCGCCGGCGCCCGTCCCCCTGTTCCCCTCCCGCTGCTGGGAATTCGAAAAACTGCCGCGCACCAACGTGATCGACCGGACCGATCCCGCCGCCTGCAACGGCGGGTACACCGTGCTCTCCGGCGCCGGATCCATCACCGGCCGGGCTTCCCGCGTCACCGGCGTGCCGGAGCCCGCCCTGCTCCTCCGCCTGCGCGGCCACGGCACCCTGCTCATGGCGCCCACCGACCAGGAGCCCGCCTTCACCGCCGCCACCGTGGAGACCCACGCCTGGACCTGGTTCCGCGTCCCGCTCGATCCTGCCCGCACAACTGAAATCGAGCCCGTCTTCACGGCCGGAAGCGGAACGGTGGAAGCGGACTTCGCCATGCTGGTCTCGGGCGACTGGACCGCGCCCCGGCCCGGCGTCCGGACCGTGTTTGCCGCCGACTGGTTCTTCCACGCAGGCTGGTCCGATCCCGCCACCGGCGCCGTGCACCTGAGGCCGGACTACGAACCCGCGGATTTCCTGTTCTACGGTCCCCGCCTGCCGGTCAACCCCGGGCCCATTGAAATCGAAATTGCCTTTGACTCGCCGGCTGCTGCGGGAACTCCCCTGGGCCGGGTGGTGGTGGATAACCGGGGCACCGCCTGGGGGCCCTATTTCGTCACGGCGGGAAAACCCTTCCGGGTCGTGGTGTCGCCGGATTCCGACCGGCCGCTATCCGTCAACTTCCAATACCGGCGGCGCGCGCCGATAACGCTCCGCAGCGTGACTTTCACTTCAATTAGTGGCGAGTGGTTAGTGGTTAGGGACTAGTGGCCAGTGACTAGTCCCTAACCACTAGTCCCTAACCACTAGCCCCTAACCACTGACCTCACCACCCGGGCGGGCACGCCCACGGCCAGGCTGTCGGCGGAAACCGGCTTCGTCACCACCGCACCGGCCCCGATCACGCAATGCGCGCCCACGCAGGCCGCGTCAAGCACCGTCACATGCGCGCCAATCCAGCAATTCGCGCCGATCGTCAAGGGGCCCTGAGTTTCCATGCCGGCCTGGTCGGCAAACGGCACGGCGGAACGGAAGTCATATTCCCCGCCGCTGAGGAAATAAGAAAAGGCGCCCACCACCGTGCCCGCGCCGATCGTCAGGTCGTTCGAGGAAAACACCTGGACGTTCGCCGCAAGATTCACCCGCTCGCCCAGCGTGATGTTGCCGCCTTTGCAATACACGATCGTGTTTCGCCCGATAAAGGCGCCGGCCCCGATCACGATACCGCGGTTCCCCTCGCCCTTGGCATCCAGCACGGCGCCCTCGTCCACCACCACGCCATCCCCGAGCCGGATCTTGGAGGGGTGGCGGAGGGTGACGTTCCGACCAAAAATCACATTCCGTCCGATGGCGCCGAAAACGGGACGATACAGCAGCTTGCGGCAAGCGAGTCCGGCGGCGCCAAAGAGGCCGCCAAAGAGGCTGAAGACGGCCTCGGCATAAAGCGC
Organism: PVC group bacterium; assembly: GCA_945898015.1. Lineage (GTDB taxonomy): Bacteria > Verrucomicrobiota > Kiritimatiellia > CAIKKV01 > CAIKKV01 > CAIKKV01. The sequence goes on from CAMDGM010000029.1 coordinate 3,778, forward strand.
CTTGCCGGCGGACAAAGGGCCGTATTGCAGATCCCGGTATTTGCGGAACGCCGAACGATGGGGATCGTTCATCATGGCCCCGGCCTTGACTGCCGCCTTGTCGTTCATGGGATGAAGAGTATCAGGTCCCCCAAACATGTCGAGACTGGAAACAGGCCGCAGGGATCCTCCGATGACTAAACCTGTGGCCGGCGGCGCGTGATGCTTCCGCATGAGGCATCCGCTTACTGCACACGAAGCTGAATCGTGAGTCCATTGCCTTGTTTTTCAACACTGGTATACCGGACTTCAAGCCGGTCGTTAACCCTCTTTACGGTGGGTCCCGTGGCATCGGTCCGTACCATTATCGGAAGCCCCGGCAGATTCCATGTTTCCCCGAGGATCAGGCTTTCTTGGGGTTCCGGGACCGAGATGTCGAAAACGGCGGTGCGATTCGACTTGCCCCCATGGAAACGAACGAACAACACACCCTCCTTCGCCTCGGCATCGATCGGGGCCGTGGCTCGGAGCCTGATCCAACCGATCCTCCCCGAGGGGGTCTTCCAGTGAATGGTTGCCGGGTGGAGCTGGTTGAGGAACGGGCGTTCGCCGCGCCCGCTCGTGTATTCTCCTCCCATCATGACCTGGGCGTTCATCCAACTCGTGGCTACCCGCCGGGGGGAGTCTGCGATTGTCCGGCTCAGCTGTCTCGTTCCCTCGAACCGGGTAAACGCATTTGTAATCCCCGCCGGAACTCGAGTGCCGACGATGGCATACATGGGCAGGGTCAGAAAATCGAGCTCGGCGCCGATCCGTGGTTTAAATACCGGCATGGGCGGACCAGGCAGGGGCGCCTCCCGTTCGGGCACGATCAAGGCGATCCACATGCCGACAAGGGATTCGTATTCCTGCATGTTCATTCCATAGGCCCGGTCATAGGGTCCGCACATGTTCTTGAGACCGGCATGATAGAAGCGCGCGATATCTTTCCAGAGGGCGGTTTCCATGTCCGCTCCTCGTTGGGCGATGGCCGGGGAGGCGGCGTATCGGCGCGACATCGACAGCCCGTAAAGGTCCACGCCATAATAAGTGGGAGAATTATATTCCGGGAAGGCCTGATGGCGCAGGAACGCGTCGTAGATGGATCGGGACAGTAATTCGCCACGCTCCCGCCATTCCGCCTTCCCGTTCCATTCGCCCGCCACGTCAAGCAGCAGAGCGCTCATAATGGCGATATTCGTGTAGTCCGGCTTCACGTGGCGAATAAACGCGCCCTCCCCGGCCAGTCGGATGGCCTCGCGGATGGCTGTCGTCCGTTCTTTGGACAGGCGGGGGCCGAATTCCTCGAGGATCAGGATCAGGGTGGTGCCCACATATTCGCGCCAGTTGGGATCGAAATGGTGCCACGGTCTCGCCTTGGCCGGCGGCTGTTCGTCAGGCGTACGCCGGAACGTGCCGTCATACTCCTTGCCGGCCTGTCGGTATTGCGCCGCAAGGATTTTCTCGAGTATCACATCCGCACGTGCGACATCGCCCGACGCCGAGCGGAAGAGCAAGCCCGCCGCATAATATGCGTTTTCGCGGATCGGGAAATACCCGTTGGTGCCCATGAGCCCGGCCGTTTCGTTCCAGTGGGCGTCCGATCGATCCATCGATTCGCCGAACCACTTCTGGACAACAGGATCCACGTGCGGCAGGGGCACGCCTCCGGCTTGTACGAACGGCTCGGGCGCGCAGCGGCATCCTCCGGCCAGCGTGATCCAGAGAAGCCCCATCGCCAGCAACATTCCTCGGTGTCGCCTTGCATACCCCGGCATGCCGAATTCCGATCTCATACTGGCACGAACTCCCCACTCATGGTTACCAGAAGTAGTCGCCTACAAGTTGCATGATGGCCGTTTGGATGCCTGCGGCGGCAACGGCGATCCGAAGGTTGGGAATCGGCACATGGCGTAACAGGAGCAACAGGTAAGGATAGATGAACAGGCAGGTCCTGGCCGTTTCGCCGGTTCGAAACGCTCCTGCCAGAAACATCAGGCCCAGCACGCCCATTCCAATCATGGAAAAACGTGTCACCGGTTTTTCCTCCTCGCTTGCCGGAATGCCCAGACAGGCAGGACGCAGAAGCATGGCTGAAACAGGCACGGATGCGAAAAAGGCGATTTCCATGACGCATTCGGCGCGCGTCATCAAATACTTCAGCGGCTCGTGGAATCCGCGGAATCCGTCGGGATTTTCGAGCGCTGATGCCGTTAAAAACGCCCTCACGTGGTCATAGCCAAGCCACGCGCGTCCGACCAGCCACAGGCCGGCGGTGACGACCGCGGTTGCGACCAAAGCCGCCAGCAACGTCCAGCGCTTTCGAAAAATGGCCTCCGTCAATGCCACAAGACCGGCTGTGGCGGCGAGAAACGTACCGCCGAAGGTCAATAGATTAACGAGCATGAATCCGGTAAGAAACAGGACGAATCCAATAATATCCGCCCCCCGGCGCAGGAGCCGAACCAATCCGACGGCAGCCAGCAGATTACACGTCGCGATCACACCATCCAAACTGGCCACGGTATAGATGTTAACCGCCGGCAGGACCGCGAATAAAAGGGTGAAAAGCGACGCTTTCTCCCGGCACGAACCCGTTTCGCGGAACAGGTGCCAGACCAGGAAAACCGACGTGCTCGCCAGACCCGCCAGAACCAGTGCCATGACCGCTGGCCCGCCGTTACCCGCATCGATGAGCCATCGATGGATCAGCACGGCGAATGGAGGATGTGTTCTGGCGTGCACGCTCAGATTTTTTTGAAACTCCTGAAATCCCTGTAGGAAATCCTGGCTGCTCACAAGGGTTAGAGCGTCCTGGCAGTATTGGCGGCCATTGCGGAGGAAAGGATCGTAAAAGGCGTTAGAAAAGGACCCCTGGATAAGGTTGCCAAGCGCGATCAGCGTCACGCCAAGGGCACCCCAGAGCACGACGCTTCCCCCCCCGGAGCGTCGGCGATGTCCGATTAGGGCCAGAGCCAGGAGCGAAAGGAAGGCCGCGGCGTACCAGCCTCCCCGCATCCACGAAATAAATGCCTCGGAGACGGGGAACCGGAGAGGAACGCCCGTGTCCAGTCCCTGACGAATAAAGACGGCATTAAGAGCCGCCGGGACGGCCCAGAAGACAGACATCAAAAGCATGCCTCTGGCCGGAAAAAGCTCTTCCCCATATCGGCGGCGCCACCCGATAAGGAAGGCTACGAGGGCGATCGCGGGAGCCAGAGACAGCGCGAAGGCGAGGCGAAGAATTCGAACCCGTTTCTGACCCTCGGGACGGCGATGAGGCGGAAGCTTGAACCGGGCATCGCTCCCTTTTCCCCTCGCCGAAACGACCGCGCGTTCGCTGTTGTTTATCCCCTCGGGGGTGCCGTTCGGCGCGTGAGCGACCACGGCTGCCGGGCCGGGGCTCTGCGCGTCCACGCCGATGGGAGCATTAGACTGGCCCGCCACGGACACCAGGAGCCCGACCCAGGCGAGGGCCGCGAACCGCCATATGTTTACGTGTTTCACCGGCAATCAGGCCCCTCCCTTTATTTCAGAAACTTGGCGTCCCAGATAGCCACATTCATCAGCGCCCAGAGCACATGATTGTGGTTATGCTTCATCGACAGGTGTTCCGCGATCAGGCGATCGAGGGACGCCTCGCGCAGGTGCCGCTTCAATACCGGCGACTCGTGCAGCAGCCGGATCATCCAGTCCTTGAAGTCGGTCCGCAGCAAATTCTTCACCGGCAGACTGTACCCCTGCTTGCCCCGTTCGACAATGGTGTCGGGCAGGATTCCCTTCAGCGCCGCGCGGAACAGGTGCTTGGTGCGCAACCCCTTGAGCTTCCACTCGCCCGGCAGGGAGGCCAGGAACTCCACCAGCACGTGATCCAGCAGCGGCACGCGGATTTCCAGCGAGCTGGCCATGCTCATCTTGTCCACCTTCATGAGCACGCTGTCCGTCATCATGAACCGGGTGTCCACATACAGCTCCCGGTTCACGGCATCCGTCGCGTCGCACCGGGCCGCATATTCGGCCAGCAGGCGGAATGGCGCGGGATTGATCCGCCCCAGGAACTCGGGCTTGAACAGCAGGCGGTCCTGCTCGGCGCCGCCGAAGAACTGCCAGCGCAGATGACCGCCGGCCTCCGGCAGCCGCGCGCCCTGGAGAAAGCGCTTGAGCATGTTCACCGCGCCCTTCTTCTGCGGCTGGTCGGGCAGCGCCGCCACCAGCCCGTCAATGAGCGCATGGCGCAACGGACGGGGAATGCCCCGGAAATAGCGGTTCAGCCGGCTGGCCTTGAACCGGTCGTAACCCGCGAAAATCTCGTCCCCCCCCTCGCCGCTCAGGCAGACCGTCACCTCCCGCCGCGCCTGCTCGCACACCCGCATCAGCGGCACGCAGGACAGGTCGGTCATGGGTTCGTCCAGATGCCAGAGCGCCTTCTCCACATAGTCGGGCGTCAAGTCGTCCACCATGATCACCTGGTGATCCGTGCCAAACTGGTCGGCCACGATCTTGGCGTATTCCAGCTCGCTGAACGACTTGTCCGCATAGCCGATCGTAAAGGTCCGCAGCCGGCCTGTGATGTGCCGCCGCATCATGGCCACCAGCGTGCTGGAGTCGAGCCCGCCCGACAGAAACACGCCCAGCGGCACATCGCTCATCAGATGGCTGGCGGTCACCTCGTCGAGCAACTCCCTCAGCCGCTCCACCGCGCCCTCAAACGTGATCGCCGGATCGGGCTTGAACGACAGGTCCCACCAGGGCTCCACATGGAGCTCCCCCTTTTCAAGCACGATCCGATGGCCGGCCGGAAGCTTCCGGATGTCCTGGAACAGGGTGGCGGGCGCCGGGGTGAACTCAAAGCCGATATAATCGTAAAGCGCCTGGGGATCCAGCTCACGCGCAACATCCGGATCCTCGAGAATGGCTTTGATCTCGGAGGCGAACCGGAGCCGGCCACCCTTCCAGTGATAGTACAGCGGCTTGATGCCGATGCGGTCCCGGGCCAGGAAAAGCCGCTCGCGGGACGCATCCCAGATGGCAAAGGCAAACATGCCCCGCAGGTGCCGCACCACCTCCACGCCCCACGCTTCATACCCGTGCAGGATCACCTCGGAATCCGAGTTTCCGACGAACACATGGCCGAGCGCCTCCAGCTGCGGGCGAAGCTCCTTGAAGTTGTAAATCTCGCCGTTGAACACCAGGAAGACCGTGCGGTCCTCATTCGCCATGGGCTGGTGCCCGTGCGGGGTCAGGTCAATGATGCTGAGCCGCCGGAAGGCCAGCGAGACGCCTTCGGCGCAATGAAAACCCTCGTCATCCGGACCGCGATGGCGGATGACGGACGCCATGCGGGCCGCCAGGGCCGGGTCGTTCCAATTAAAACCGCAGATGCCGCACATGCTGTCAGCCTCCCGTCCGGACCATTTTTGAAATCGCGGGCGACCCCGTGCGGGCCGTCCAGCCCGCCCGGCGGGCCGCCGCCTCCAGCCGCTCCGACAGGCCGCGGCGCTTGAGCATCCGGTGAATCACCAGGGGGCAGAAGAACTGGCGGACCACCGCCTCTTCGCGGAAGCCCCGCGCCTCGAAGGCCGCCACGATCTCCCGATGCCGGAAGGGCCGCCACGCGCGCGTATTGCCCTCGACCTTCTTCTTCATTCCGAAAAACAACGGCGCCACCCGGTGCAACCCCTCGTGCAGCGGATACTCCACGATCACCGTCCGGCGGGCCACGCGGCACAACTCCCCCACCAGCTCCGGCCAGCGGACACAATGCGTCAGCAGGCGGATGCAGAGCGCCGCGTCGAACGACCGGTCGGGAAACGGCAGCGCCGTCACCTCGCCCGCCACGAACCGGCAGCGGCCCGCCGCCACCAGGTCCGCGATCCGCCGGCGGCACACGGGGTCGCTGCCCAGCACAGTATAGGCGTGGCCGGCCTCCACCAGCGGCTGGGCGAGCTGACCATGCCCGCCGCCCACCTCCAGAAGAGCGAGTCCGCGTTCCGGCCCCAGGAGGCGGCTCACGGCCGCGGCCTGGACCTCGAGCATCCACGCGCCGGCCGGCCCGGTGAAGCGGGCGGCATAGGCGTCGGAGGCCGTCTCGATGTCGGCCGTCTCGCGCGGAACAGGATGGATGTCCGATTGCATGACGACTTCCTGAATAGCAAATAACAGGCCCGGTCACAACACCATTCGCCGAAACAACGAGTCCGCCGGAGCAACACGATTTCACTTGTTGCCAGGTCCTTCATTCGGCTAATCTTTCACCCCAGATTCAGCTTGAAGAAGCCAACCAACCGAATACGAGGACTCCTGCGTATGACACTCCGCACCATCACCGTCTTGCTCGGCCTGGCCGGCTGGCTGGGCCTGCTCCCCACTGCGTTTTCCGCCCCGGACACCGAGGCCATTCCCCCCGCCATCATCGTGCTGCCGGAAACGCCCGCCATCACCAACACCCCGGCCATCACCAACGCCCCCGCTGTCACCATTATACCCACGATCACAAACTCTCTCCCGGCCACGAACCGGCCGCCTACCGAAGCGCCGGCGCCAAAACCGGTAATACCACCCCCGGCCGAAACCGTTCAGGCGCCGGACTCCGGGATGTTCGACACCACCGCGTGGCCCCTGTGGGCGGAAGAGACCTGGGAAAACACTTCCGACGTACTGCACGATCACCTCCGGATCGGAGTCCGGTACCGCCAGATCCATCTCAAGGACGACAAGCGGGATCCGGACAATTCCTTTCTGGGCAGCATCACGGAACTCAATGCACAGTCGGATTACAAGTCCATCACCTGGCTGACCTTCGACTGGATGGCCGCGCCTTACGTCGGCCTCCGCTTCGGCTGGGACCAGGTCCGGGCCCAAACCCAGACGAGCCAGCAAACCGCCAGCCTCAACCACACCGACGGAAACGTGGACCTGTTCGGACCGGGCCTGATGCTGGTGCTCCGCTACCCGAATAAGACGCGCCTCATCCCCACGGCCGGCGTCGGCTACTCCTGGCTGAACGCCACATTCGAACACAACGCCCCCTGGCACAACGGGTTCGGCGGCGAAAACAAGGACGCCAATTACGACGCCTGGGTCGCGGCCGGCAGCACCCCCTGGCCCAATCACGGCTATCAGCGCACCATCACCCTGAAGGACACCTCCGCCGTCACGTTATACGGCGAACTGGCCTTCCAGTTCACCGACCACCTGGATATTCACGCCTTCATCCAATCCATGGACGTGCAAGGCGTCGACCTCACCTACGACCTGTCTTACTATGGAACCCCCTTTGACTCCTACCAGGCCAAATTCCCCATGAGCAACACCGCCTACGGCGCCGGCTTGCGCTGGTCTTTCTAAATGACGAATCGCCGGCGTTCCCGCCTCTTCATCCTGCTGCTCCTGCTCACAGGCTCCGGCCTCCAGGCCCAGACATGGACGCCGCTTGACGACCCCCTGGCCGGGCACCTCCGGGTGGGCCTGCAGTACCACCGGACCTATCTCCACGATCACACCCGCCTGCTGAACGACAGCTTCCGCGGCAGCATCACCCACCTCGAAGTCCAGCAGGACGAAAGCCCGTTCACGGCCCTGACCTTGGAATGGCGGTTCAATTCCTATATCGGGACCCAGTTCTCCTGGGAGCAGGTCCGGGCCCGAACCCGCACCACGCAGGAAAACTCCACCCTCAATCACACCGATGGCGACATTTTCCTGTTCGGGCCCGGGCTCACCCTCCTCCTGCGCTATCCGAACCCGACCCGCCTGACGCCCTTCCTGGGCCTCGGCGCCACCTGGCTGAACGCCGAGTTCGAGCACAACCCGGCCTGGCAAAACGGATTCAGCGGACCCGATCGGGAAGCGAAATACGACGCCTGGGTCGCGTCCGGCCGGCCGCCCTGGCCCAACAAAGGCTATCGCCGCACCATCACCCTGGAAGACTGCCCCGCCTGGATACTGACCTATGGCCTGGATGTCCGGATCACCGACCAGCTCGACGCCAGCCTGTTCGTGCAAATCATGGAGGTGGACGGCGTGGACCTGACCCAGCGCATCACCTTTGTCAATAAATTATCGGATACCCAGATGGGGTCTTTCCCGATGAGCAACACGTCCTACGGCGCCGGCCTTCGCTGGACCTTCTGAAAAATGACTGAGCCCCCGAGCTTTTTTATTGAAAACACACCGACCGGCTCCTATACTCATTTCAATCTATTGTTCGCCGCTTAAACTGAAGGAGTTCGTCATGCTGTTCACGCGTCGTCTCGTCCTCTTTTCCAGCGCCCTTGCGCTCCTCACCGGTTTGGCGCAGGCCCAGGGCCCGCAAATCAACAAAATCAGCGCGGAAGAATATGTCGCCTCCGGCGCCTACGAACGCCCCTACGTCGCCACCGACTCCAAGGCCCAGCCCCATTTCGTCTGCGACTCCCTCGGCGGCGACAACAAATTCTCCAAATACCACAAGGTGAACGGCGTGTGGCGTGGCGGCGTCTTCGCCGTGGGCTCCAACGGCGGCAAATACAACGCGTCGCGCCTGTACGTCGGCAAGATCAACATCGACCGCCTCGACCGGCCCTGGATTTCCTGCAAATTCGGGTGTAAGGAATATGGCAAGATGCTCGGCCAGGGCGTCTGGCTCTTCAGCAGCGTGGCCAACAACTCCAATCCCTCCCAGGTGTTCTTCCGCCATGTCAACGTCTACAAGGGCATGGGCGCGGTCAACATCGACGCGAAATATGTGAACGAAGGCGTCGTGATCGGCACCTTCGGCAACTTCAACGTCCTCGACCAGACCGGCAAGACCCTCGACAGCGGCTCCATCAATGCCGGACACGGCGGCGAAAAAGTCCGCTCCATCATCGCCTCCTACGCGCCTCGATTCCCGACCGCCAAGGAAGAAAAGCTGGCCTATAAGGACGGCGTCTGGCACACCGCCATGAACGGCAGCCACTCCGTCAGCTCCAGCTACCAGAACTCCGAGCGCTACAAAGCCGGCCAGGGCTATGTCACCTGGGCAAACTACGGAACCTACCCGGAGATGGGCGACGACTACCACCACCCCGGCGTCGGAACCGACCTGACCGATCCCAAAATCTGCTACATCGGCCAGGTATTCAAGAGAACCATGCTCATGAACATCTGGGACGGCTCCAAAATGCTGTTCCCAACCTCGGCGCTGAAATTCCTGGGCGCGGACGCAAGCATGGAAATCCGCCATGCCCCTGGCTTTGCTCCCGCCATCGGCGCCGCGGGCGGCACCTTCGTGTTCTGGACCTCCGGCGGCCACATCAAGATGTGCTATGTCTCGAAAAAAGGCGTCGCCGGAACCGTTCGCGATGTCTCCGCCGGCCGCTCGCCCGCCGCCACCACCGACCGCTATGGCAACGTCCACCTCGTCTATTACAACAACGGGCTCTGCTATCGCAAAATCCTCGTCTCCTCCCTCTCGGCGATCGAGCCCAAGGGCGTCGTTGCCGACACCCGCTCGCCGTTGTTCCGCTGGACGGATACCAAGGCCGCCTCCTACACGCTGGAGCTCACCCAGGACGGCTCGAAACTTCCCGTGATCCCCGTTTTGGGTGGCGCCATCACCTGGACCTCCGCCACGGAGCTCGCGGTCGGCTCCTATAGCTGGCGCGTCAAGGAGTCCTCCTCCTCGACCTGGTCGCCCGCCGCCGACTTCACGATCCCGCCCCTCCAGCCGGAAGCCCTCCAGCCCTTCGGCCGCCTCCCGACCGCCCCCACAACGCCTGAATTCGAGTGGACCGCCGACGATCCCGCGGCCAACCTCTACTCCGTCCAGCTCCTCCAGGATGGCAACCTGCTCGGCAAGCTCTCCGTGACCGGCGATGTGAAGGGCTCCACCACCCTCACCGCCACCTGGACCAACAGCCTCGGAGCCGGCGCCTACCAGTGGCAGGTCAAGTCCATCCGTTATCTCGCGGGCCAGACCGTGGCCAGCGATTGGACCGATTTGATGGGCTTCCAGGTCGCCGTTCCCGGCGCGACCGCCGTCACGAACCCCACGTCCAATCAGGCATTCAACACCGGCACCGCCTCCGTGGACTTCGGCTGGAACCCCTCGGATGGCGCCACCTCGTACGAGCTGAAGCTGCTGTTCAACGACACGCCGTTCGACTTCCAGGGCGGCATCCCGACCACCACCCATACGCTGGCGAACACCTACACGCCCGGCTATTACACAGCGCTCATCCGCGGCGCCGTCGGCGGCGTCAAGGGCCCGTGGAGCGATCCGACGAGCTTCATCGTCAAGCGCAAGATGGCGCCGGATGGCAATCCCGTCTCCAACGCCGCTCCGTCCGTATTCCGGTGGACGCTCTCCGAGCCGGCGACCAAGTACCTGCTCAAGCTGGCCCAGTATGACAAGACGACCGGCAAGTTTGTCGTCAAGCGCAGCGCCTGGGTCCTGCCGCCCGCCGTCGGTTCGCCCAAGTGGAGCCCGTCCTACATTATCCCGGACGGCAAGTTCCGCTGGTCGATCACCGACTACAACGGCGCCAATCCGGGCTACACCCAGTTCGCCTACTTCACCGTCAAGAACTCCGGCCACGCGAACTGGAACGATCCGGCCATGATCGTGGGCACCTGGAAAGTCATCACTCCCTGGCGCTGGGTCCAGATGACATTCCGGTCGGATGGCGTCATCCGCACCGTCCAGGGCGACGGCACGGCCTTCACCCGGGCCCGCTGGTCCGCAGACCCGGAATTTCTGACCATGGTCTCCGATGTGACGGAAAAATGTCCCTACTCGGTGACGGAGACAACCCTCACATTCACCACGCCAAGTGGAAACGTCAGGAATCTGGTCCGGGTCCCATAAAACAAACCATCCGTTCATGATAAAACGCGCGATTCCCATGAATCGCGCGTTTTTTTTCGCTCTTGATTGACTTCGTTCTCCGTCTTTATTAATCTCGAAAACCTCGTTGGTCCTTTTCAAATCAGTTACCGGAGTCCTGCGTAATGAAGTTTCGAGCCTTTGTGTTGTGGGCGGCCGGATTGACCCTGGCCGCGAGTTTCGTTCACGCGCAAGCACCCCGGATCGACCTGATCGGCCGCGAGGAGTTCGTCTCGTCGCTCAATATGGAACGGCCTTCCGTGGCCACCGACTCCAAGGGACAGCCCCACTTCTCGTGCGACGCCGGAGGACCCACCAGCCGCAGCTTGCTGAAGTTCCATCGCGTCAACGGAAAATGGAGCGGCGGCGTCTTCGCCACCGGGTACCCGGGCGGGCGCTACAATGCCGGCCGCCTTTACGTCAGCCAGATGGAAATCGACGGCAAGGACCGCGCCTGGATTTCCTGCAAGTTCGGGATCAAGGAGTTCGGCAACATGTTCGGCCAGGGGCTCTGGCTCTTCAACAACGTCTCCACGCGGCCCCGCCCACCCGAACAGTTTTTTCGCTTCGTCTGCGTCTACAAGGGAATGGGCGTGGTGACCACCGATTCCAAATATGTGGATGAAGGTGTCATGATGGGCACCTTTGGAAACTGGGAAAAAATAAGCGCCTCCGGCAAAACCCTCGCCAAAGGCTCCATCAACGCCGGCCACGGCGGGGAGAAAGTCCGCGCCCGGATCGCCGCCTATGCCCCCCGGTTCCGCGATAAAGACGACACCAAGGCCTACCCCGACAGCATCTGGCACACGGCCATGAATGGCAGCCGTTCCATCACCGCCAGCTACCAGAATTCCGCCCGGTACAAGGCCGGACAGGGGCCCATCCCGTGGGCCGCCTATGGCGTTTATCCCATCATGGGGGGCGACTTTCACCATCCCGGAGTCGGACTCGACGCCACCGATCCCCGCCTCTGCTACATCTCCATCGTGTTCTACGGCAAGATGTCCATCAACATCTGGGACGGCACCCGCATGCTCTTCAACCCGGCCAGCCTGAAAGTCCTCGACGACCAGGTCACCTTCGAAGAACGCCACCCCCCCGCCATCGCTCCCGCGCCCGGCCCCCAGGGCGGCGCCTTCTTCTTCTGGACCTCTTTCGATGACCGCATCCTGTGCGCCTATGTCTCCAAAAAGGGCGTGGCGGGCCCCATTCAGGACATCACCGCCGGCACCTTCGCCGGCGCCGCCACCGACCGCTACGGCAACCTTCACCTGGTCTACAACAACAACGGCATCCGCTACCGCAAGCTCCTGGTCTACACGCTTCAGGGCACGACCCCCGAAGGCCGCGTGGAGTCGACCCGCACGCCCTCCTTCCGCTGGTCCGACACCCGGGCCGCCCGCTACACGGTCGCGCTCTCCAAGGACGGCGCCAAACTGGCCACCACCACCGTCAGCGCCACTACCTGGACGCCCGGCGCCCCGCTCGCCGCCGGCGTCTATTCCTGGCGCGTCAAGGAAGGCTGGCCAACCACCACGGAGCCGTGGTCGCCGGCGCTGAGCTTTGTCATCCCGCCCGCCGCGCCGGCGCCGCTGTCGCCGGACAGCCGGTCGGCCAGCGCCTTCACCCCCACCTTCGAATGGACCCGGATTGATCGCGCCGCCAACCAGTTCACCCTCCAGTTGTTCAAGAACGGCGGCGCGGATCCCATCGGCGCCGTCACCACCACGGGCGACATCAAACCCCTCGTCGGAACCGCCGACTGGACCAACATGCTGGGCGTCGGTTCCTATACCTGGAACATCAAGGCCACCCGCGTTCTCAAGGGGTACACGATCAGCAGCGATTACTCCGACGGCATGACCTTCCAGGTCCGCGTGCCCGGTCCGGCTGCCCTCGTGCGGCCGCTCGGAAACACGATTTTCAATCCCGGCTACAGCGCCATCACCAGCGTCTGGACCTCGGCAGCGGGCGCCCGGGATTACAAGCTCAGGGTTCTCTACAACGGCGAAATCCTTGAGACTTACTACGGCATCGGGGGCACCAATTTTCCCATGACCCGCACCTTCCAGCCTGGTTACCACACCCTGCTGCTCCAGCCGCAAAATGCCGCAGGAAACGGGGACTGGTCGGATCCTGTCACGGTCCTCGTCCGCCGCCACATGAACCCGGTCAGTTATGCCGTCCTGGATCGGGCACCGGCCCGGCTGACCTGGACCCGGACCAAGGAGGCCACCCGCTATCTGGCCAAGCTGTCGAAGCGCAACCCCGCGACCAGGCTCTATCAGGTGGTCGGCGAAAAATGGATCGCTCAATCCCCCTTCGGCGCGGAACCCCTCTGGAAACCGACCTATTCCTTCACTCCCGGCGCCTACCGCTGGAGCGTGACCGACTACTTCGGGACAAAACAGGGCTATACGTCCGTGGCCTATTTCAAAATTCCTCTGTAGCCATCTCCAAATTTTGCCAATTTTGCAATTTTGCGGGTTGACAACTATTCATTTTTGTAATAGTATATTAAATCAAGCTGGTTTTGGGATTAATTGATGAAAAAAAGGAGATCGTCTTGAAGTCATATAGTAGGTTTATCACAATATTGGCGGGTCTCGCGCTCGCGGCCTCAACTGTTCTGGCGCAAATCCCTCAAATCAATAAAATCGGTGATGAGGAATCCGTCTCCTCCTCAAACATGGAACGGCCCAATGTCACCACCGACTCCAAGGCCCAGCCCCACTTCGTCTGCGACTCCCCCGGCGGTGACACCCGCTTTTCCAAATACAGCAAAATTAATGGCAAATGGTATGGCGGCATTTTTGCCGTCGGCTCCAAAGGCGGCCGATATGACGCCTCCCGGCTTTACGTCGGCCAGATCAGCATCGACGCGAAGGATCGCGCCTGGGTTTCCTGCAAATTCGGCTGCAAGGAATTTGGCAACATGCTCGGCCAGGGCATCTGGCTCTTCCGCGATGTGTCCACCAATCCCAGGCCGCCCGAACAGTTCTTCCGTCACGTCAACGTCTACAAGGGCATGGGCGCGGTCAGCATCGACTCGAAATATCCCGATCAGGGCGTCGTGATGGGAACCTTCGGCAACTTCAACGTCCTCGACCAGGCCGGAAAAACCCTCAAGAGCGGCTCCATCAACGCCGGACACGGCGGCGAAAAGGTCCGCTCCACGATCGCCTCCTACGCGCCGCGATTCCCGACCGTCAAGGAGGAAAAGCTGACGTATCCCGACGGCATCTGGCACACCGCCATGAACGGCAGCCATGCCGTCAGCTCCAGCTACCAGAACTCCGAACGCCACAAAGCCGGACTCGGCTACGTCACCTGGGCCAGCTACGGATCCTTCCCCGAAATGGGCGGCGACTTCCTTCACCCCGGCATCAGCACCGACTCCACCGACCCGCGCTACTGCTACATCGGCCAGGTGTTCCACGGCGGGCTGCGTCTCAATATCTGGGACGGCACCCGCATGCTCTTCAACCCCGACAGCCCCAAGCTCGTCAGCGCGAACGCGAGCATGGAAGTCCGCCACGCCGTCGCCATCACCCCGGCCCCCGCCAACACGCCCGGCGCCTTCATCTTCTGGCTCGCCTCGGGCCGCATTAAAATGGTCTATGTCTCCAAAAAAGGACAGCTGGGAGACATCGTGGATATCACGGCCGGCCGCTCGCCCGCCGCCACCACCGACCGCTATGGCAACATCCATCTGGTCTATTACAACGGCGGCATCAAATACCGCAAAATCCTCGTCTCCACCCTCCAGGGAACCGCCCCGGAAGGCCTCGTGACGGACCGGACGCCCCAATTCATCTGGTCCAACATCCGGGCCGCCCGCTACACCGTTGAAGTCTTCAAGGACGGCGTCAAGCTGACCAACGCCACCGTCAGCGCCACCACCTGGACTCCCCGCGTTCCCTTCGCCGCCGGCGTCTATTCCTGGCGCGTCAAGGAAGGCTGGCTAGCCGGCTCGGAAAAACCGTCCGCGTCCCTCGCCTTTGTCATTCCGCCGGTGACGCCCGATCCCCTGTCGCCCGACACCCGCGCGACCTCCGCCTACACCCCGACCTTGAAATGGGGCGGCATCGATGGCGCCGCCAACCAGTTCACCGTCCAGTTGTTCAAGAACGGCGGAACGACGCCAATCGGCTCTTTCAACACCTCGGGCAATCTGAAAGAGCGCGTCGGGAGCGTGGCCTGGACCAACACGCTGGGCGCTGGCTACTACACCTGGTACGTGAAAGCCAACCGCATTCTCCGCGGCTACACCATCAGCAGCGATTGGTCCGATGGCATGACCTTCCAGGTCCGGGTGCCCGGCCCGACCGCCCTCACGAAGCCCCTCGCCAACACGACCTTCAACCCTGGCCTCAGCACCATCACCGGCGTCTGGACCTCGGCCGAAGGCGCCGCCGGCTACACCCTCAAGGTGCTCTACAATGGCGAGTTTCTCGAAACCTACAGCACGGGAAACACCAACGTCCCCATGACCCGCATCTTCCAGCCCGGCTATCACACCCTGCTGGTTCAACCGCGCAATGACGCCGGCAACGGAGCCTGGTCGGACACCGTCACCCTCCTGATCCGTCGTTACATGCGCCCGATCGACACCTCCGTCCTCGATCAGGCGCCCGCCCGCTTGACCTGGACCCGGACCAAGGACGCCACCCGCTACCTGAGCAAGCTGTCGAAGCGCAACCCCACGACCAAGCTCTACCAGGTGGTCGGTGAGAAATGGATCACCCAGTCCGCCTTCGGCGAGGCCCCCCTCTGGAAACCGACCTATGCCTTCGTGCCCGGCGCTTACCGCTGGAGCGTGACCGACTACTTCGGCGCGAAACAGGGTTATACGTCTGTGTCCTACTTCCGGATCACCGGGCCGTAACCGGCCGAAGCTGACCTTACACGCAAAAGGGCGTGAATCCACCTGGATTCACGCCCTTTTTCTTTCCCCCACCCTCAATGCGGATGCGCATGCCGCAAGCTGTGCGGACGCTCCAGCCCGTGGGCCAGCATCCCCTTCTCATCATTCAGCACATCCCGGATCGGGCCGTCGGCCACCACCGCCCCGCCCTCCATCACGATCACACGCGAACAGACTTCCAGCGCCAATTCCAGATCGTGCGTGGCCATGATCCGGGTATGCGCAAACGAGACCAGCCATTCGATCAGGCGCCGCCGGCCGCGGGGGTCGAGATGGGAGGACGGCTCGTCCATCACCAGCACATCCGGCTCCATGGCCAGCACCGTCGCAAGGGCGGCCGCGCGCTTCTCGCCCGCCGACAATTTATACGGGGGCCGGTCCTTGATCCGGCTCATCCCCACGCGCTCCAGCGCCCCCGCCACCCGCCGCTCCACCTCCTCCGGCGGCAGGCCCGCATTCAACGGCCCGAACGCCACATCCTCCGCCACCGTGGGCATGAACAACTGGTCGTCCGGATCCTGGAACACCAGGCCCGCCGAACGCCGGATCCGGGCCACCGTCTGCGCCGTCACCGGCACCTCGCCAATCCGGACCTCGCCGGATGAGGGCAGCAAACACCCCGCCAGCTGAAGCAACAGCGTGGACTTGCCCGCGCCGTTCGCCCCCACCACGGCCACCGCCTCGCCATGCGTGATGCGGAAAGACACATCCGCCAACGCCGGCGTCCCGTCCGGATAGACATACCCCAGCCCGCGCGCTTCCACGACATGGTGACTCATGAAACACCCCCTGACAGCAGACCGCCCAGCAGGTCCGCGAGATTCCAGATCCGGGCCGCCACAAAAAAGGCGGTCCAGCCCAGTAAAAAGCCCCAATCCGAACCCCTCAGTGACGTCGGCCGCAACAACCGGATCTCCCCGTCAAAGCCCCGCGCCACCATAGCCCGATACACCCGGTCCGCGCGCGCCAGGGCCCGCATCAGCAGATGGCCCAGCAACGATCCGTACACCCGACCCGGCAACGCCCGCAACCGGGCGCCACGCATCTCCAGGCTCCGCGTCATCCGTCCGCCCTCCTCCGCCACCACGAACAGGTAACGATGCAGGAATAGAAGCTGGACGGCAAACACCCTCGGCATCCCCAGCGATTCCAGTCCGGCGCACAACCGGTGCATCCCCGTGCAAGCCACCAGAATCAGGGCCGCCCCGACCGTCAGCAGGAACCGCAGCATCACCGAGGCGAAGGACAGCCATCCGCCGGAAATCGTCACCGGGCCCAGCGCCGCCATCGGCGCGCGGTCGAAAAAGGGATTAAAAACCGCCACGGCCAGCGCAAACGGCGCGGCCATCAGGATCTTGCGGAACAAGTACCCGGCCGGGATGCGGCCCCGCGCCAGCATCGCTATTGGATACAGAAAAAACGGCATCAGCGCGGAAACCTGATAACGGGAATAGGACATCACGCACACAACAAACACCAGCGTCACAACGGCCTTGACCCGCGCATCCACCCGCTGCGCCGGCGCCTCCAGCCGCGCCAACTCCTCCAGGCGGTCCACCTCCAGCCAGTGACCCGCGTTCATCGGCGCCACCTCAATACCAACCCGATGGCACCCGCCAAAAGAAGTGTCAGCACCCCGCCTTTCAACCCGGTCCCGGAAGTCTCAGCGCTCACCGCCGGCCACGGCTTGGCTTCGGCAACCGGCGCCCGGCCGGACGTCCGGGCAATAGACCATTCCAGCCCATCCGGATGAGTCGAGGCAAACCAGCTCAAGATCCCGCCCATCAATGCGGCAGCCACCAGCAAACCCGCCAGCACCGGCTTCCCCCCGCCCGGCACGGCGGATCCTGCCGGAGACTGATACAGCGACTCGGGTCGGGCGCGGGCCACAAAAGTCACCACCGCCGCCGTGGCCAGTCCTTCCACGAGCCCGATGGCCAGATGAATGGGCTGCATCAGCCACACAAACGTACCGAAAGGCAGATCCGAAATGCCGGAAGCCCGGGTCTCCAGAACCACGCTGAAGGCACCCAGCTGCAAGCCCGCCACCGCCGCCATCACCGCCGCCGCCCAGACCCGGGCGGAATGACGCCTGTCACCGGCGAGAGGACGATATAGGAACGGATATGCAATGAAGGCCGGATAGACGCCGAGGTTGAAGATATTGCACCCCAGAGCCAGTAATCCGCCATCGGCAAAAAACAAGGCCTGAACCGTCAGCACCGACGCGATGACCAGGAACGCCGCCGGCGGCCCGAGCAGCACCGCCAGGATCAGCCCACCGCCCAGATGCCCGCTCGACCCCGTGCCGGGAATCGAGAAGTTGATCATCTGCGCCGTGAACACAAAGGCGCCCAGCACCCCCATCAGGGGCACCACGTTCTCCCGCGCCGACCGCTTCACCTGTCCGGCGCACCCGGCGATCAACCCGGCGCTGGCCACCCACATCGCCCCGCCCACCGCCGGGGAAACCAAGGCGTCAGCCATGTGCATGGATGTATTCCTTCGCCATTTCCGGATCGCCGATCAACACTCTGGCTACCACGCCCCGCCCGCCAGCGCGGTCTCAAACGGCGAGGCCGGCAAGTCCGTGCCGCCATACAGGTTACAAACGGGATTATCGGCCCAGGCATAGCGCACCCAGCGGGGATCTGGCACCGCGGCGCTCGACACCACCACGGCGTCCGGCCCGTCGATCGCCGCCTCTGCCCAATAAAACATCCGGTCCTCGCCGGCCAGGGCAAAGCCCGTCAGCTTCTCGCCCCGGACTTTCAAGCCCGACGCCGCATGATGGAATCGCACCGTCACGCTTCCGCCGCACGCCCGGGCCGCCCGGGGCAACGGGCTGGCGCCCACAAACTCCGGCTTCCCGTAATCGAACGCCAGCGCACAGGCCGCCAACCGACGGCCCACATCCTGCTTGTTCCTCGGATGAATGTCGCCGGCCTCGCCAATGTCAATGATCACCGCCATGCCCGTGCGGGGCACCACGCTCAACGTGAAACGCTGCGCCTCGCGCAACTGCGCCCAGTCGCTCTCGGTCGGCTTTTCCTTGCCCGCCATGTAGTTGGCGAGCTGGACAAAATAAAAGGACAGGTCCTCCCGCCCCCACACGCGGCGCCAGTCGCGGATCATCGCCGGAAACAGCGTCCGATACTCCGCCGGCCGCCCGGCATTGGACTCTCCCTGATACCAGATGAACCCGCGGATCGCATACGGCAACAGGGGCGCGATCATGCTGTTAAACAGAACCGTCGGCGTGTTCGCATTGCCATCCCCATAGGTGATCACGGGCGGGGCCGTGGTGATCTTCCCGAAATTCGTCTCCACCCGGTACCGCCAGACGCCCGCCAGCGAACGCCGCATCGCGCGCTCGGCGCCCGCCGGCGCCGCCCACATGTCCGCCGCAGGCCCGATCATGCCGCCCTGGTAAATATTGCTGAATACCCGCACGGCCGCCACATTGCGGCCGGCTTTCACGAACCGGCCCGGCACCGTATACACGCGCGGCACACTCCAGGCATCCGCCCGGTCCGCCATGCCCAGGCTGCCCAGGAATTCACCGTTGAAATAGGTGAAGTCCTGCTTGTCGCAGGCGCCCACGTGCAACTCAAGGTCCTGGCCGGCCCACTCCGCCGGAATCGTCAGCTCGCGGCGGAACCAGAAGATGCCGCTGAAGTCATGGCCTACCGTCTGCCAGCCCGTGGGCAGATCCATCGTTTTCCAGTCGCCATCCGGCGTGGCAGCCAGATGCCAGCCCTTTTTCACACCCTCATTCCCCGGATCCTGGGGAATAGAAGACGCCCACAGGTCGCCGGCTTTCTTGGCCGCCGCCCGCTCCTCCTCCCCGTCCGGCCCCAAAAACCGGTCCAGCTTGTCGGCGTAATGTTTCAGGCTGGGGTCCCCCTGCAGCCCCTCCCGGCTGGTCCAGGCCTCGGCCAACGTGCCGCCCCAGGAGCTGTTAATCACGCCCACCGCCACGCCCAGTTTCTGGCGCAGCTCCCGCGCAAAATAGTAACCCGCCGCTGAAAAATTGGGAACGGTATCCGGGGAACAAACGGTCCACTGCCCGCCCACGGTTTCCTGTCGGGCCATCAACGCCACGCGGCTCACCGTGATCATCCGGATGCCGGGATCATTCGCCGCCGCAGTCTCGCAGGCCGCATCCAGGCAGCCGCTCACGACCATGGCCATGTTCGACTGCCCCGAGCCGATCCACACTTCGCCCACCCAGACATCCTGGAAAAGCGCCTTGGCGCGACCGGCGCGAACCTTGAGCTCGAACGGCCCGCCCGCCTTGATCGCTGGCAGCCAAGCCTGCCAGCACCCATCGGGACCGGCCACCGCAACCGCCTTCTTCCGGGCGATCCGCACCTCCACCTGTTCGCCCGCACCGGCTTTTCCCCAGACCGGAATCGGCCGTTCCCGCTGCAACACCATATGATCCTGGAAAATCGAAGCCACTTGCATAACGCACCTTTTTTCGTGGGGTTGAAAACGTTTATTGAAGCCATAGCCACGCTGGAAAGTCAATGCTCATCAACGCCCACGCAAAACCACGAAAAGACAACTTGAACCGCCGGCGCCAAGACGCCATGCTATGAAAAGAAAGGCGGCGCGCTATGACACCATCAACTCTTCCCATTTCACCCGCTCGAACCCTGACGGCCCTGCTCGGCTGGGTGGCGCTAACCTATGGCGCGGCGACAACCGGCATCTTCGTCTCCACCGGCGGCTGGTATGCGGAGCTCCTCAAACCCGCCTGGAATCCACCGGGCTGGCTGTTCGGCCCCGTGTGGACGCTCCTCTACACCCTGATGGCCGTGGCCGCCTGGCTGATCTGGAAACAGGGCGGCTGGAAAGCGCAGAAAAGGGCGCTAAGCCTATACCTTCTTCAATGGGCGCTGAATGCACTTTGGACGCCACTGTTCTTCGGCCTGCACCGCCCCGGACTGGCCGTCCTGGAGCTCCTCCTCCTGGACGTGGCCGTGCTGGCGACTATCCGGGCCTTCTGGCAGGTCCGGCGTGCCGCCGCCTGGCTGCTGATCCCCTATGCCTGCTGGATCGCCTTCGCCACCGCCTTGAACGTCGCGATCTGGCGGCTGAATCCTTAAGGGCCCGATCACGGCGAAACGGCCGGCCTCCCCTCTGTCTGAATCACAACCCAATTGCTCCCTCTTCCCGCTTTACCACATGAACAAAGCTATTTATACTTTCCCCCCATGAAAACCATTCGTTTCGGCGTCGTTGGCATCCACGGTTTTTCCCGCAACCACATTCAATCCCTCCAGACCCTCATGGAGCTGAATGAGCCTGCCCGCCTCGTGGCCGCGGTCGCCCATGCCCGCGATCTGGACGAACCCTTTGCCGCCGGCCTCGAACAATCCGGCGTCAAACTGGTGCCCGACCTGGCCGCCCTGCTGGCCATGACGTCGGAGCTGGATGTGATCACGCTGCCCGTGGGCATCCACCTGCACGTGCCCATGGCCATGCAGGCGCTGGCGGCCGGCTACCACGTCTACCTGGAAAAGCCGGTCGTCGGATCGATCCAGGACGGCCTCACCCTGGCAGCCGCCGCGGCCACGGCCAAAGGCCGCCTCTTTATCGGCTATCAGGACATGTACCAGCCGAGCACCTGCGCCCTCAAGCAGGGCCTCCTGGCCCGGGAGCTGGGCGCCCTGCGAAAAATCGTGGTCATGGCCGCCTGGCCCCGCTATTTCAACTACTACGCCCGCAACAACTGGGCGGGCAAGCTGGCCATCCACGGCACCTGGGTGCTGGACAGCCCGGTGAACAACGCCTGCGCGCACTACCTCAACCTGGCCCTCTTCTGGGCCGGCGCCTCGGACTCCGGCTCCGCCCGGCCCGTCTCCGTCATCGCCGAACTGGCCCGGGCCAACCCGATCGACTCCGCAGACACCACCGGCCTGCGCGTGGTCACGGCAAACGGCGTAGAAGTCGTGTTCGTGGCCTCCCATGCCTGCCGCACGGCCAAGGGGCCCCTGTTCCGCCTCGAATGCGAAAAGGGATTCATCACCACACAACGGGGGGATCAGGGACAGTTCACCTGGACCGTGCACCGCCCCGGCCAGCCGGACGAAACACGCGGAAGCGATCTGAAGCCCGTCATCGCGATCGGCAACGTTGCCCGCGCGCTCAACGGCGAAAGCCGGCCTCTAGGCACGCTCGAGCAGGCCCTGGAACAGACGCGCGCGGTCAACGGCGCGTTCCTCTCCTCGCCGATCCAAACGATCCCCGAGTCCTTCTGCACCGAAGAACCCATCGAGCCGAATGACCGCCTGCGTTTCGTGCGGGACATGAACGCGATTCTCGACCTGTGTTTTGACAAGGGGTGCCTGCCCTCCGAAACCGGCCTCGCGCCGTGGTCAAAACCCGGCAAGCCGGTGGCGGTACAGGACCTGCGCGAATTCCGCCTTGTACCCTGACATCCTGAGCCCTCGATGCCCGGATCCGGATCAGGTCCGTTCGGGCTTGGCGCTGCGAGCCATGAAGAGATCGAGCACCTCTTCCGGTTTACGGCCCTCGTAGAGAATGGCGTGAACCTCGGCAATAATAGGTGCCGGTAACCCTTTCTTCACGGCCAGCTCATGGGCGGTCAAACAATTCGTGACGCCTTCGGCCACCTGCTTCATGCTGCCGTTCACCTGGGCCAGGGTTTCGCCCCGCCCGATGCGCTCACCGACATTTCGGTTACGGCTCAGTTTGCTGGTGCACGTGACGATCAAATCTCCGATTCCGCTAAGCCCTGAAAACGTGACAGGATGCGCGCCGCAGGCCACGCCCAGGCGCGTCATTTCCGCCAGCCCGCGCGTGATGAGCGCGGCGCGGGAATTATCGCCGAACCCCAGCCCGTCACACATGCCCACGGCGATCGCAATCACATTCTTGAGCGCGCCGCCCAGCTCCACGCCCACCACATCATCCGACGTATACACCCGGAAGCGGTTGCTCATGAACGCTTCCTGCACGCACACGGCCAAGGCGGGATCGCGGCAGGCGGCCACCACACACGTGGGAGCGCGGCGGGCCACTTCTTCCGCGTGACTGGGCCCCGAAAGGGCCACGACCGGCCCGGCGCCCAGCACGTCCTCGGCCACGGCGCTCATGCGTTCGCCGGTCTTGGGATCCAGCCCCTTGGCCACGCTGACCAGCCGCGCGCCTTTCGGAATCAGGCCTCGAAATTGCATCATGACGGCGCGGAAAAATTTGGTGGGCACCGCCAGCACAACCAGATCAGCGCCTGCCACCGCCCCGGCCGGGTCGGCGGTGATGGTCAGGTCCGGCGGAAGCGGAACACCCGGCAGATAAAGCGGATTGGCGCGGGTCGCGCGCATCTGGGCCGCGTATTCCGGGAACGGCCCCCAGAGCGTGACGTCATGCCCGTTGCCGAGCAACACTGTCGCCAGGGCCGTGCCCCAGCCGCCGTCTCCGACGATCACCGCCTTCATGAAGACGCCCTCGTGTTACGGCCCAATGTAATCCGGTTTTCGGTGCCCGCCCGCAACCGCGCGATGTTGCCCTTGTGCCGCCACACCGCCAGCAGGCCAAGCGCGGTCAGCACCGCCGGCAGAAGCCAGCCCGAGTCCCGATAAAGCCACCAGCCGGAAGCGGCCACGGCCAGCGCCGCGCCGATGGAGGCCACGGACACATAGCGCACGACCACGAACAGGAGAATCCAGACCGCCACACCCACGCCGACCGCGGCCGGCGCCACCCCGAGCAATCCACCCGCGCTCGTGGCCACGCCCTTGCCCCCTTTGAAGCCCAGGTAAACCGGCCAGTTATGCCCCAGAATGGCCAGAATCATGTACGCCAGGGCTGGCAGGGCCGCCCACGCACCCTCCGGAGCGGCGCCCACGGCCACCAGGATCTTGGGGAAAAAGAAGGCCGGCGCAAAGCCCTTTGTCACATCGAGGAGGAAGGTGAAAATGCCCCACCCCTTGCCCACGCACCGGAACACATTGGTGGCCCCGATGTTGCGGCTGCCCACGGTGCGGATATCCACGCCCCGGGCACGGCCCACCCAATAGCCACTGGGCACGGCGCCCAGCAGATACGCCGCCAGGCCAAGCCCGCCACTCCACATCCCGGTCATCATCGAGGCCTCCCCCGCTTATCGACGTTCGTCGGCCAGCTTCTTCGTCCGCTTTTGCCAGAGTAGCTGCACAATCATCAGCACCGTGTTCGCCGTCCAGTAAAGGACCAGGGCGGCGGGCATGGTATAAAAGATGAAGAGCATCATGATGGGCATGAGCAACATCATTTTCTGCTGGGCCGGATCGCCGCCGCTCGGGGTCAGGTACGTCTGCCAGACCGACGTGGCGGTCATGATGATGGGCAGGATATTCAACGCAATGGGCAGCACGTCGGCAAAGAGCCCCTCCGGCTCGCTTAAATCGGGAATCCACAGGAACCCCGCATACCGCAGCTCCACCGCGCTGCGCAACACATTAAACAGCGCGATAAAGACCGGAATCTGGATCAGCATCGGGAGGCAGCCGCCAATGGGGTTGACTTTGTGCTCCTTGTAGAGCTTCATCGTCTCTTCCTGGATTTTCTGGGGCTTGTCCTTGTATTTCTCGCGCAGGATCGCGATCTTCGGCTGAATCTCCTGCATCTTGCGCATGCTCTCGGTGCTCTTGTGCGTGACCGGCCAGAAGATCAGGCGGATCAGCACCGTCAGCAGGATGATCGCCAGCCCATAGTTGGGCAGCACCCAGTAGATGCCCTTGAGACAGACGAGCAGGAGCCAGCAGATCGACCGCAACTGCCCGAACTCCATGATCTCCACAATCCGGTTTCCCAGGGGCTCGATGCGGGAATACTCCTTGGGCCCCACATAATAGGACAGCTTCCGGGATACCACCTCCCCGGGATCCACCGACACGGGATCCAGCGTCATCACCGCCGAAACGCCCGTGAGAACGGGGGTCGTCATCCAGGAACTGGGCAATCCGGGCTTCTCCTGGGGCGGAACCAGCCGCATGGCGCTCAACGTAAACCCGGCGGACCCGCCCTCCGGCAGCAGAATCTGGGTGAAAAACTTGTTTTTCACCGCCATCCAGTCGGTGCGGTCCTGAACCGGATGCCGGATCGAGGCGGGCAACGGCTGGGCAAGCGCGGGCTTGGACATAGAACAGCCGCCGCCACGATGGTCAAGCGGCAGGAAGAAATCGGGCAAGGTCTCTTGACGGCTGAAAAAGCTTCCGCTTCCCCACAACCGCACATCCTCGCCGCCGGCTGTGGAAAGCGTATCGATGCCCAGCAAGGACGCCCCCTGGGACGAACTGCCTTTGGGAGGCGGCGGATAAAACATGGCGCCCGCCTGCACGCCATATTCGGGAAGCGTCCGGATCGCCGTGCCGTCATTGATAAACCGGTCCTCCACCGCCACCTGGTACCCGTCCCCCAGCGTGAGCGTGCGCTCCAGGCGAAGCCCGCCCGGCGCCACGGCCCGAATCGTGGCCGAACGGCCGTCCGCCGACGCCTGGACTTCAAACGACTTGTCTGCCGTGAAGGCATCCAGCTCCGCCGCGCCCGGGGCAAGCGGGTTGGGCTTGACCAGCGAAAGCGCCGGCTCGGCGGCAAAATCCAAAATCAGCGTGCGCGGATTTTTGGGCGACTCCACGTACGCCAGCAGCTCGGCAAAGGCAAGCCCGCCCCCCAGGCGGCTGACCCCCAGCCGGATCAGGCTGTTGGAGATGACCACCAGGTTGGCCGGGTCCACCCGCGCGCCAGCCAGAACCGGATCCGCTTTCACCGGGTCCAGCGTGACCGCCAAAGGCTCTTCCGACACGGCCACGCCGGGCGGAATCGGGCGAATTTCGGCCGGCGCCCCCGAAAGCGTGACGACGGCATTGGTGGCCGGTTCAACCGGAACGGAAGCCGTCACCGGCGCCTTCACGGGCGGCGGCTGGGGCATGCGGGGCGCGATCACCATCGAATACAAGGGGCCCCAGCCCACGAGCAACGCGAACAGGATGCCGATAATGAAAAAGTCTGTCTTGGTCCACTTCTTGTCGTTTCTACTCACGTCACACTCCGGTGTTTGGTCTTGAGGCATTCGGGCACCGGATCATACCCGCCGGCATGAAACGGATGGCATCGGAGCAGGCGGCGCAGGCCCAGCCTACTGCCCGTCCACGCCCCATGGTGCTGGACGGCTTCAATGAAATAGGCGGAACAGGACGGCTCGAACCGGCAACTGCTCCCCAGAAGCGGGGAATACGACGCCTGATAGAGACGAACCAGCGCAATTATCAGGCGGCTCATCATGGTGTCTCCCTCCGTTCCAGGATGCCAGCCTTGGCGCCCAGGTACAGGAGTTCCTTCACTACATCCGCATACAACGCACGCAAAATGTCGGAACGGGCAGAAAGAATCACATCCCACTGACCGGAAAACCGGCCCCGATTCAGGCGCCAGGCCTCCCGAAGCAACCGCTTGGCCCGGTTGCGCTGCACGGCCCCGCCCACTTTCCGGCTGGCCACCACGCCCAGTCGGCGGGTACCGTCGGGCTGCCTCCGGAGCCAGAGTGTCATCAATCGGCCCCGGCAGCAAAGGCCCGCCTCATACGTTTCAAAAAAAAGAACAGATCTCGTCAACCGTTGAGCTCGGGAAAGCCCCCGATCGGGAGCCTTTCCGGGTCCGGTCGGAGTGCCGGACGGCATCAACGCTAAACCGTCAGCTTGACGCGGCCCTTCTGGCGACGACGTGCCAGAACCTTCCGGCCATTGGCCGTTTTCATGCGGGCGCGAAAACCGAGTTTCCGCTGCCGTTTTTTCTTGTGCGGTTGAAAAAGCTGCTTCATGGCGTATTTCCTCTTCTAGATATAAGGGGTCATAAAGTATCACGAATGCGAAAAGAGTCAATCAGAATGTCTTCTATTACCGCCGAACCGTGGACAAGACGGCCTTGGAGACCGGTCGGTTTTTCTTGATCACCGGGGTGTTGCGAGGCCGCCAGATGTGCCGTTTGGCCAGAGCCGCCAGCCGATAACCCCGGGTCCAGAACAGCAGATTATCCAGTTTCGCGGCAACCAGGAAAAACGGGTAGGCCAGCACATAAATCCGCTGAATCCGGCTGGCGCTGTCAGACCGGATCCGGGCGCCATTGATTGCCCGCTGCACCAGAAGATCCGTCAGCGTCAGGAAAAAACGAGAATAGGAACGGACCTGCTGCACATCAAAACCGTCTTTCAAGAGCATAAATAGCTCCCGTTCCGAATACCCGGGTCGAAACACCTGCCCGGAATAATAGGCCGGCATGCCCCGCTGAAGCGGACGCAGCCAGGAAAGGGGCCGGACATGGGCCACGTCGAGCACCAGACGACCGGACGGTTTAAGCACACGATGCAGTTCCGTCACGAAAAAATCCAAATCGACTATACGGGTCAACAGATCCCCCACCACCACCACGTCGAAGGATTTGTCGGGAAAGGCCAGCGGAAGGCCATTAAAAACGCTCACCTTGTCCCCTAAAAACCGACGACGCGCTTCAGCCGCCGGATCAGACTGGGCCAAACTGACCCACGTTCCACCGCTATGAGTAAGCCAGTAGGTGGTGGAGGCATCCGCCCCGCTGAGGTCGAGGCAATGATTATTCCGGGTGGGCCCCAGAAGCCGCAACATTTCGCGGGTCCGGATCTGCCCGGGCACCGCCTTACGGAAGACGTTCAGCGAATAATCGGTTTCATCCGGGCTCAAGCTGAAATTGAGCGATTCCGCCGCCTCCCGATTTTGGATGGGCTCCTGTTCCATGGGGGATATCCTACCACATCACCCCTCAATGCCAATTTCTTTAATCTCGCCTAAACACGCCCTCTTACAGGGCCGCCGTTTTCCCCGCCGGGACCCGGACGGTCGCGCCGTCCACCACAATCCACACATCAAGGGCCGAGGGGTTCACCACCGCCTGGCCGTCCGCGCCAAAACGCAGGCTTTGCGTGGCCGCCATATAATCCCGAACCATGCCGTTGGTGGCCGCCCAGAGTTTCTCGCCCCCGCGTTCGCGCAAGGTCCGGCAAATCCCCTCAATCGACTCCCAGCCGCCTTCCCGGTCAAACTCGTAACTGTGCCCCCAGATATAAAAGAGGCGGGCGCTGGTGTCCCAGCCCCGGACCGTGAAAAAATTCTCCATCAGGGCGGGCGTGACCGCCCGATCGTGGCAGGTTGGATGCCAGGCCAACCAGTCGGCGGGCTTGCAGGCAAACCCATTCGTCGCCACCGTCGTCCGGGCATACCGGATGCCGCACGCCTGGAGCCCCTGGATGACCTCGGCATTCCAATCGCCAAAGGGATACGCCAGGCCGTCCACCACACCGCCGGTCAACGATTCCAGGCGCTTGCGGTCCTCCATCACCTCGACCACCAGGCGCTCGCGCGGAATGCGGGAAGGAAACGGGTGCGTCAGAAAATGCGCGGCCACCTCGTGGCCGGTGTAAAGCGACTTGACCTCCGCCTCGGTCACCACACCCTCTTTCCCAATCCGGCTGCCGTTCAGGTTGAACGTGCCTTTCAAGCCGGAGCGGTTGAATATCTCCACCAGCCGCCGGTCATGATCCCGGCCATCGTCATAACTAAACGTCACGGCAAACGGCCGGCCCTCTGGCCAAAGCGGCATGGATATTGATTTCATTTTGTCCTTCCTGATGTGTTGCCCGGCAGTCTGCCGGATTTACTCCGCCGTTTCGACTCTTTTTTCCAGCTTCACGCCAGGATCGCTTCCGGGATTGCTTCCCCCGCCGCCGCCCGCTATGCTAGGCGGACCGATTTTGAAAGGACAATCCCGCCATGACCTATTCTGAAGCCGGCGCCTTGCTTGCCCGCCACGGCCAGGAGCACGTGCTCGCCTCGTGGGACACCCTCACACGCGATGCCCAGGCGGCCCTGCTGAAGCAGATTGACTCGCTCGATTTCACCACGCTCGCCGCCATGAAGGCGATCCTCGCCCAGCCGCCCGCCGCCCCAAGCGATCCGGAACCGGGCGCCGCCCTCTCACCCGCCCCCGCCGAACGCCGCGCGGCCGCCGAACACGGCGCCGCCGCCCTTCGCCAAGGCAAGGTCGGCGTCATCCTCGTGGCCGGCGGCCAGGGCACCCGCCTGGGTTTCGACGGGCCCAAGGGCACCTACGCCATCGGCCCGCTTTCCCGCGCCTCGCTGTTTGAAATCCACGCCCGTAAAATCGCCGCCCTGGAACGCCGCTTCGGCGCCGATGTCCCCTTCTACATCATGACCAGCGAGATCAACGACGCCGCCACTCGCGCCTTTTTCCACGATCACGGAAACTTCGGGCTGTCCGCAGCCCGCGTGAAATTCTTCATCCAGGGCATGCTTCCGGCCCTCTTCCCTGACGGCCGGCTCGTGATGGAAACCGCCGGCCGCCTGTTCATGGGCCCGGATGGACACGGCGGCATCCTGCAGGCGCTCCAGCGCACCGGTATGCTTCAGGATATGCGGCAGCGCGGCCTCGACACGCTCTTCTATTTCCAGGTGGACAACCCCCTTGTCGAAATCGCCGACCCCGCCTTTCTCGGTCTCCACCGGGACCGGCAGGCCCAGTTTTCCCTGAAAGTCTGCGCCAAGCGTGATCCCGCCGAAGGCCTGGGCGTCATCGCCCGGCGCGGAACCTCGGGTCTGGCCATCGTGGAATACACGGAGCTGACCCCGGAGCAAAAAGCGGCCCGCACCCCCGGAGGCGACCTCCAATTCAAATTTGGCAGCGTGGCCATCCACATCTTTTCACTCGACTTCCTGACCGCCACCGCCAAAGCCGGACTCCCCCTCCACACGGCTCACAAAAAGGTGCCCTGTTTCGACGGCGGCCGGATAATCGCCCCCGATAAACCCAACGTCTTCAAATTCGAAAAGTTCATCTTTGACGCCCTTCCCCTCGCCGAGCGGGCCCTGGCTCTGGAGTTCGACCGGGCCGAGGAATTTTCTCCCGTCAAAAACGCGACCGGCTCCGATTCGCCTGACACCACCCGACGGGACATATCCCGGAAATTCGCCCGCTGGCTCGACGCCGGCGGGATCCGCGTGCCGCGGAACGAGGCCGGGGATCCGGCCTTTTTCATCGAAATCGACCCCCGCTACGCCTCCTGCCCCGAGGACCTGAAACGACGGCTTCCGAAAGGATTCGCGGTCACCGGCGACACCTGGCTGCGATAGGAAAACACGCGCTTTAAAACGACTCAGCAACCCTGGAGCCTCCATGAGAATCAGCCACACCACAACAGGAAAACGGACCCTGTGGGAACTCGACAACGGCGCGGTGACACTAGGCATCGCCAAGGGCGGCGGCCACCTGGCGTCGCTGAAGCTGGCGGTCAAACCCCGCGTCAATCCCTACTGGGCCCCGGTCTGGAAAAGCATCGAACCGTGGGCCTACCGGAAAAGCGATGCCGCCCGGTACGGTGTCAAATTGCTGGCGGCGATCCTGGGCCATAACCCCTGCCTCGGGATGTTCGGGGACCCCTCCGCCGAAGAGGCAAAGGCCGGCCTCGGCCCGCACGGCGAAGCGCCGGTCGCCCGCTGGAAGTTGCTGAAAAAGCGGGTGTCCTCCAAGGGTCTTTTCTTCGCCTGCGGCTGCGACTTGCCGATCGCCCAGATGCGGT
Source organism: PVC group bacterium (assembly GCA_945898015.1). Taxonomy (GTDB): domain Bacteria; phylum Verrucomicrobiota; class Kiritimatiellia; order CAIKKV01; family CAIKKV01; genus CAIKKV01. The sequence goes on from CAMDGM010000029.1 coordinate 34,204, forward strand.
TTGTGCGTGAATTCAGCATGGCCGCCGGCGAGCCGATCATCCGGGTGCGCAACCTCATCACCAGCCTGGCGCGCCGAGACATGCCCTTCACGTTCTGCGAACACGCCACATTCGGCCCGCCGTTCGTCGAGACGGGCGTGACCCTGTTCGACATGCCGGCCACCCACAGCCACACCTTTCCCGGAGCCTTCAGCAACCGCATGCGGCTGAAACCGGACACCGCCTTCACCTGGCCCCTGGCGCCCGGCGCCACGGGAAAGAAAGTGGACCTCCGCACGCTCACGAAAAACTCCAGCGACTTCTCCGCGCAATTGATCAACCCGAAACGCAAGGAGGCCTGGGTCAGCGCGGTGAACCCCAAGCTGGGACTCGCCGTGGTGTACCTGTGGAATCGCGAGGACTACCCCTGGGTCGGCAATTGGGAGGAATATACGGCCCGCGCCACGCCACCGTGGAACGGCGCCAGCATCACGCGCGGCATGGAATTCTCCAACACGCCCTTCCCCGAGGGGCTCCGCAAGGCCGTGGACCGGGGCGTGTTCCAGGGCGAAAAGACCTTCCGCTGGCTTCCGGCCCTTTCGACCGTCGAAACCGCGTTCACCCTCTGCACCGTGCCGGTGGACTCGAGCTGCAAAGGCGTACAAGAGGCCAAAACCACCGCCAGCGGCGGCATCGAAATTGAGTGGCGTTAATCAACACAAGGAATCCGTCATGTCCTCAGGAATCAATCTGCGTCTGGCTCGTCTCTTCAACGGCAAGAAGAACCTCGTCATCTCGGCCGTGGACCACGTCACCGAATACGGCTACCAGCCGGGGCTGGAAAAAATCGACAAGGCGCTCGCCGCCTGCCGCACCGTGGACGCCATGCTTCTACCGCGCGTCATGCTGGAGCGCAATGCGAAGCACTTCGCGGCGCCCGGCTCGCCCGTGCCCGTGGTGCGCATCAACTGGTCGGCATCCTTCTACTACCCGCTGGCCTATCGGGAAGGCGACACGACCATCGCCACCACGGTGGAAGAGGCCGTCCGCGCCGGCGCGGGCGCCGTGATCTGTTCGCTGTTCCTGGAGGAAAACAACGACCGCAAGCGCGAAACCCGGAACGTCGAGATCTTCGCGGACGTCGTGCGCCAGAAGGAAAAGCTGGGCATTCCGCTCATCGGCGAATGCTACGTGGTGGAGCATGCGGAGATCACCGCCGACCAGATGCACGAAAAGGTCCGCCGCATCTCGCGCATCATGGCCGAGCTGGGCGCCGACCTGATCAAGACCTTCTACACCGGCAAGCGGTTCCCCGAGGTCATCGCCAACACGCCCGTGCCCGTCTTCACCATCGGCGCGGACAAGCTGAACACGGACTTGGATGTGCTCAAGAAGGCGGCGGCGTCCGTCCGGGCCGGCGCCCGCGGCATCATCTTCGGCCGCAACATCTTCATGTCCAAGCACCCTGACCGCCTGATCGAGGCGCTGAACGACGTGATCAACGACGGCCAGACTCCCGAAAAGGCGGCCCGGACATTCCGACTTTCCTAAAACGCCCCTGTTACTTGACTCTTGCCTGAGCCCGGATTTTCGTCTTTCTCGCCGGCTTCGCTTTCGCTTTCTTCTTGGCCGCCGGCTTCGCCGCAACCCGCTTTTTCGGCTTCTCTGGCGCAGCCGAGGCGGGTTTCTCGACTTCCGCTTCCCGCTCAATGCCAAACACCGACGCCACCTCGGCTTCCGCCAGCGTCGGCGTCGCCTCCTTGCCCGTCCCTGCGGTCAGCGTCTCTACCGCTGAGGCTTGACTGACCAGTTCGCGATGGTTCGCTCCGCACAGCGTGAACAATAATTCCGGCATTTCATCCAGCCGCGCGGCCGGATTCTTGATCGCCTGCGCTTCATCCAGGATAACAAACTCCCACTCCAACCGGCGCAGGCCCTCCCATCGCGCGACCGTGCCGCAGGTCGTCATCGCCAGATCACATCCCTTAACCGCCGCCGCCGGATCCGCCTGCGCCTTTTTCCATTCCTCCGGCCCGAGTTCGGAAGGATGCACAATCCGAACCCGAAGCGCCGGAGCGAACCGCTGAATTTCGGCCCGCCAGTTGGCCAGCAACGAAGCGGGTGCCACCAGCAGGCTGGGCTTGGCCCCCACCCCGCGTGTCGCCTTCGCTCGCGCCGTCAGCACCGCCAGCATTTGCAGGGTTTTGCCGAGTCCCATATCGTCGGCCAGGCAGGCGCCCAATCCCAACTCGCCCAAAAATCGCAGCCATTCGGCGCCCGTCTTTTGATACGGCCGCAAGACCGTGTCCAGCGCGCCCCATCCGCCCGACTCCGCCAGTTTAGCCGGATCGCGCAACGCGGCCAGCGTCTCGGAAAGCCAGGACCCCGCCTCGACGCCCATCCACGTGCGGGCTTCCGCGCTGTCGCCGGATTCCGGTCCGATCTCCTTGCCATCCAAACCAGCCAAGGCTCTCAGCTTCGGCCATGGACCACGCCCCACCGGCCGCCTTTTCAGCCTGTTTCCATTGATCGAGCGTGGTATGGACCTGAAAATCTAACAAGGCCTCCACGCCCAATCCATTCTTTCGTTTTTCCCCCACCCGCACGCTCACCTTGGGCCGGGCGGGGCGTTTCCCGCCCCACAGGTCCGGCAAGCGCACCGCGAGGCCGCTCTCCTCGAACAAGGGAATCTCCTTGAGAAAACCATACGCCTCGTCGGGCCGCCAGGCCAGCGGCTTGAACAACGCGCCGCTCTCGACCAGAGCGCGTACAACGGCGCTCTTTTCCGCCGCGCGATTGACGGGCGTCAACAGCTTCAGAAGAGACTCCTTGTTTCCCTCCCCCGCATATTCGCGCAACGCCTGCCCCAGCGGCCGGTGGCGAACCTGGCCGCCCTCGGAGAGACCGGAAGAATAGGTGGCCAGAAACGCAAACGGATGGGTGTCATTTTTACGATTTTCGGCCAGGTGCAAACAGACGCGCCCCACCAAATGCCACTGCGCGCCCAGCCCTCGAAGAAAGGTCGTGACGCCTTCCGTTCCGGCCTTCGCCTCACCCCGCGCGTGTTCGTCAAGGGCGGCCCAAAGCCCGCGCAACGCGTCCCCGGACAGGTATTCCCCGCCTTCCATCGGCGGGGCGCCATCCACCCATTCCTGAAACTCCGATTCGGAGGGAACAGGCGTCGACAGATCGAGTCGGCAGCGCCCTCGACTGGCCACGGGTCAAGGCCTGTTGCGGACCAGGCCAGATGTCCGATCGGAGTGACCACAAGAGCAGGCTGGTTACCAACTTCGATCATCGCGTAATAGTCCAACAAAGGCCGCGCAGAGGAATGATTAAAACGTGCCGCTGCCTTCCAAGAGTTATGACAAACCGCCCGCCGTTCACCAAATGACGCGCAAGCCGGGATATTGAGCAATGACTCGGTCCGCGGAAATCAGCGACAGCCGGCGCCGCCCGCACTCCGCGATCAACACGCGGTCAAAGGGATCGTTATGGATGGCGGGCAACGCCACCGAAGCCTGGGCGCTTTCTCGCGTCACCGGCAACTCGGTCAACGCCAGTCGCTGAATCGCGGCCTTAACAAAGTCCTCCGGACTCATCGGCAAGGTCAGGCGCCCGTTCCGGACCAGCAGCGAGATTTCCCAGGCCGAGACCGCGGAAACATGCAACATGGCGGCATGAGCGCTCACCGCCTGCCGGGCCGCGGGTGAAAGCCGCTTCGGATCGGAAGCCAGCCAGACCATCGCATGGGTGTCCAGGAGTATCACCGCAACGTCTCCGGCCAATCAGCGGCATCGAGCGGCGCCGTGGGATCGCCTTTATAGACGGCTCCCCGAAGGGCCGGATCGGGCTTCAGCGGATCCTTGGCGGTCCGATGCGGAACCAAGTCCGCGACCGGTTTGCCATGCCGACTGATCACGATCGCCATCCCGGTTCGCTCCACCTCCGCCACCAGCTCGGAAAAATGAGCCTTGGTCTCGTAAATGCTCTGCATGATTTTCATACGACAACCTTGCTAATTCTAATCTGACTAGTCAAGTCATTTTATTCAAGGGAATAGAAAAAAGGCGGACCGGATATCCGGTCCGCCTTTTTTCGTCTTTCACGTCTCTATCGTCCCTACACCGTATACGTATTCGCCGTGGTCTTGCCGCCGCGACCGGTCCAGTCCACGTGGAAGAACTGGCCGCGGGGCTTGTCCAATCGCTCGAACGTATGGGCGCCGAAGTAATCGCGCTGGGCCTGCAGCAGGTTCGCAGGCAGCCGCGCCGACCGGTACGAGTCGTAGTAGTTCAACGCCGTGCCCATGGCCGGAACCGGGATGCCCAGGCTGATCGCCGTCTTGATAACGTTCCGCCAGGCGTCCTGCGCGTTGGCCACGACCTTCTTGAAATACGGATCGAGCAGCAGGTTGGCCAGCTCCGGATTCTTGCCGTAGGCATCCTTGATCTTGCCGAGGAACCGGGCGCGAATGATGCACCCGCCGCGCCAGATCATGGCGATCTCGCCATACTTGAGGCTCCACTTGTATTCGACCGACGCCGCGCGCAGAAGCTGGTAGCCCTGGGCGTAGGAGCAGATCTTGGAGGCATACACCGCGTCGCGGAGCTGTTCCACGAAGAGCGTCTTGTTGCCTTTGAACTTCGCCTCGGGGCCCGCGAGCTTCTTGCTCGCCGCCACGCGCTCGTCCTTGATCGCCGACAGGCAGCGGGCGAACACGGCTTCCGCGATCTGCGGAATGCCAACGCCCAGATCGAGGCCCGCCTGGGAGGTCCACTTGCCCGTGCCCTTCTGCCCGGCCGTGTCGAGAATGATGTCCACCGTCGCCTGGCCGGTCTCCTCGTCCGTGCGGGCGAGAATGTCGCGGGTGATCTCGATCAGGTAGGAATCGAGCACGCCCTTGTTCCAGTCGGCGAACACCTTGTGCATCTCCTTGGCGCTCATGCCCAGCCCGCGGGCCATGAGGTCATACGCCTCGCAGATCAGCTGCATGTCGCCGTATTCGATGCCGTTGTGCACCATCTTGACGAAATGCCCGGCGCCGTCGTTGCCCATCCACGTGCAGCAGGGCACGCCATCCGACGCCTTGGCGGAAATGGCCTTGAAAATCGGCTCCACGTGCTTCCACGCCGCCGGATTGCCGCCGGGCATGATGGCCGGGCCGGTCAGCGCGCCCTCCTCGCCGCCGGAGACGCCGGTGCCGATGTAGAGCAGGCCCTTCTCGGCCAGCGCCTTGGTGCGGCGCACGGTGTCGGGATAATGCGTGTTGCCGCCGTCGATCAGAATGTCGCCTTTCGACAGGTGCGGAACCAGCAGGTCGATGAACTCGTCCACCGCCTTGCCGGCCTTGACCATGAGCATGATCTTGCGCGGACTCTTGAGGCTGGCCACCAGCTCCTCCACGCTGCGCGCGCCGATGATCTTCTTGCCCTTCGCCCGGCCGTTGAGCACAAAATCGTCCACCTTGCTGACCGTGCGGTTGAAGCACGCCACCGTGAAGCCCTTGCTTTCCATGTTCAAAATCAGGTTCTCGCCCATGACGGCCAGACCCACCAGCCCGATATCCGCTTTCATTGCCATGCTCATCACTCCCCTATGTTATTGAATTTGAAATCTGACGTTCGCGTCCGTCTCCACTACACACCGCTGAACGCGTTGAATCCGCCGTCCACGGGAATCACCGCGCCGTTGACAAACCCGGACCCGGCGTCCGAGCACAGAAACAACAGCGTGCCGCCGAGATCCTCGGGCGATCCGAACCGGCTCATCGGCGTGTGCTTGATAATGGTGTCGCCCCGCGGGGTCAGCGAGCCATCCTCCTTGGTCAGCAGCGCGCGGTTCTGGTCGGCCAGGAAAAAGCCGGGCGCAATGGCGTTCACGCGGATGTGCACCTTGGACATGTGGACCGCCAGCCATTGCGTGAAGTTGCTGATGGCCGCCTTGGCCGCGCTGTACGCCGGAATCTTGGTGAGCGGCGTGAAGGCGTTCATGGAGGAGATGTTCACCACCGTGCCGCCGCCGATTTCGGCCATCCGCCGGGCAAACACCTGCGTCGGCAGGAGCGTCCCGAGAAAGTTCAGGTTGAACACGAACCCGATGCCCGCCGGATCCAGATCGAAGAAGGTCACCTGGCCCTCGGCTTTCTGCTTCAGATCCTCGGGGAAGAGATATTCCCTCGACGTGGTGGCCAGCTTGTGGTTGCCGCCCGCGCCGTTGACCAGGATCGTGACCGGCCCGAAGGCTTTTTCAATCTCGACCGCGGCGGCTTCGATACTGGGCCGTTCGAGCACGTTGCAGGCCAAGCCGATCGCCTTGCCGCCGTCCTTGACGATTTCAGCGGCTACCGCTTCGGCCGCCTCCTTGCGCAAATCGAGAATGGCCACCTTGGCGCCCGCCTGGGCCAGCAGCTTGGACATATATCCACACAGCACGCCGCCGCCGCCAGTGACGACCGCAACTTTTCCAGTCAAATCCACATTAAACGGTAATTTCACGCTCATTCGCTCCTCTTTCTTTCTTTAGGTCATCTGGGTCTTATACGCCCGCCACTATTTCCCAGGCCCGCCGAGATTCTTCGGCGCATGCTTCCAGCGGAACAACATTTCGCCCGCCTTGGGAATGCACAGCACGCCCTCGGCCTCGCGGCCCTCGTAATCGGACTTCCTGACCGTCGCGGGGTCCAGGTACCCCAAATTGATCTTGCGGCACACGGATTCGGGAATGCCGGTGGCCAGAATCACCTCCACGCGGGGCTTTTCGACGCCCTTGATGTAAGTGCCGATCCCCTTGACGTGCGTGGAATGGGCGATGACGCCCCACGGATAGTGCTTATACTTGTCCCACTGCCCCAGGAAGAACGCGAGGGTGTGGTAGCCGATCTCCTCGATCGTCTTGCCGTGCACCTCGGACACCTCCGTGATGTGCGGGGCATAGATGATGACCTTGCCGCCCTCCGCCACCACGGGCTCGATCTTGTACATGCACTTGCCGCCAGTCCACAGGTCATCATACATGACCGGCGCGCAGGACAGCACGGTGTGGAAAGGCTTCTCGTAATACGTGATGTGGATCTGGTTCGAGAGGTCGGCGGCCGCGCTCCAGGCCTCCTCGCTGGTCCCGTAATATAGACCCGCCAGATCGTGCCCCTTGACCACCATGCACAACGCCTTGACCTCCACGGGCAGCAGCTTGGCCGCCTGGTCGACCACCTTGCGCACCGGCGTCCACTTGTTGCCGATGATGACCGGATTCGTGATCACCGCGCCCAGCCAGTGGAAGAAATCGATGATCTCATGCCCCGACACGCCGGGGAACAGATACTTGTTGCCGCCCGAAAAACCCACCACCTCGTGAGGAAACACAGGGCCCATGATGATCGAGACGTCGTGTTCCAGCACCATTTTGTTGATGGTAATGTCCACATCCATCTCGAACCGGCCCTCGGTGATCGTATTCACCTGAGCCTTGGTCAGCGCGCCCACCTTCACCAGGGCCGCGGGATTCTTGTATTCGTGGTTGAAAAAGGAGGCGCGCGGATAGCGACTCTTGTGCTCCGCTTCCGTAATGCCGACCAGTTTATAGATCCGGTCCATCGGCATGGCCGGATGCGTGCCCAGCGCCACCAGAACATCCAGGGTCTTCACGCGCGGCGCCAGCTTCTCGTAGGCCAGCCGGAACATTAGCGGCAGGGGGCAGGTGCGGGTATGATCCGGCACAATCAGCAACACCTTCTTGCCGTCCAGATCCCATGCCGAAAAAGCCTTGTTGCAAACCGACGCCACTTCCGTGTCCGTCAAAGGACGATCTGTCCGGCCCAAGCCCTGGATTTGACTCATGTCGAAACTCCTCAGTAAAGCGTTTGACTATAAAGTTCTTTCCCCGCTACTTCAAGCTTGTTTACAATAGGCGTTTTCACCCCCACGGGAGCACGCGACATGGAAAATACACACCGTCACGCCTATGATGTCCGGGATTTTGGCGCCACCGGCAATGGCCAGACCCTGGACTCGGCGGCCATTCAAGCCGCCATCGACCGGTGCTCGGCAAACGGGGGCGGCACGGTCCTCATCCCCGCGGGCCTTTACCTCGCCGGAACAATTTTCCTCAAGGACAACGTCCATCTCCACCTCGCCGCCGGCGCCACCGTGCTGGGAAGCCCGAACCGGGCGGACTACAACCGGGACGACCTGTTTCCGCAGAACCAGGTCTTCACGAACGAGCACAAGGTCACCGGAGCCCACCTGATCCTCGCGCTGGAAGCCAAAAACGTCTCCCTCACCGGCCACGGGAGGATTGACGGCAACAGCCAGGCCTTTTTCGGACCGTCCCCGAAACCCGGCGCCAAATTCCCCGTCCCCGACTGGCGGCCGGGACAGATGATCTACTTTGTCGAATGCGAGAACGTTCTGGTCGAACAGGTGGAACTCCTCAACGCCCCCTACTGGACCCTGTTCCTGCACGGCTGCGAGGATGTCCGCATTCACGGGTTGCGTATCCGCAATCCCTTCGAAACCCATAATGGCGACGGCATTGACATCGACTCCTGCCGGAATGTGGTCATCAGCGACTGCCTGATTTCGTCCGGCGACGATTGCATCACCTTGCGAGGCTACAGCGCGCCCCTGAAGGACAAAACGAAATGCTGCGAGCATGTGGCGGTGACCAACTGCATCCTCAGCACCCCGTGCAACGCGATCCGCGTGGGCGTGGGCGATGGCGCGATCCGCAATTGCGTCTTTTCCAATATTGTCATCCAGGGCTCGAAGAACGGCATCTGCCTGATCGGAAATTATAGCGATGGCTGTGCACACGGGACCGATATCGAGAACATCCGATTCAGCAATTTCGTGATGGACACCACGATGCCCTTTTACATCTTCACCGGCCGGAAGTCGTCGGCCCGCATCCGGAACATCTGGTTTTCGGATATCCAGGCGTCCGGCCGCAAATCCTCGTTCCTGTGCGGAATTCCGGGCACGCTCCTCTCAGGCCTCCACTTCCACAACATCGATCTGGAAATCAGCGGCGGCCGGGACACCATCGGCCCCGACGACAAACTCCCGGGCCTGTGCTGGGAATGGGACCTGGGCCGGCCGGCCGCCCTCTACTGCGCCCATGCGGAAGACGTCGTCTTCGATGGCGTCACCCTCACCTGGGGAAAGGTCGACGGCCCCTGGCGGCACGCGCTGCTCGCGGAGAATTGCACCCGCCTGCGCCAGCTGAATTCCTCCTTCCCGCTGCCACCCTGATCCGATGACCCGGCGGGCAGCTTGGCCCAAACTGACCGATTAACTGACCGATCACCATTCAGGGCAAACGCATCTAAATTCTTGTGAGCGTAAATCACGCGTTTGACGGGAGCCTTAGAGCCGGGAGAACCACGCGGAGCGGAGAGACCGCGGGAAAAGGGTGCTTGAAAGGATGCTAGGCGGGCGCAACCGAGGCGAAAACGTCCGG
>CAMDGM010000030.1 GCA_945898015.1 PVC group bacterium
GATCCGCCCGAAAGCGGCCGGCCATTTGCGCCCGAAACGACGCGACCCACCACGGCGGGCACGCCCGCTCAACCTTTCCGCCAGTCAGCCACAAAGCGTGCCATTAAGGCCCCGTCTTTAAAGGGGTATCAGAATTCTGTCTTACACCCTCCCGCATTCCTTGCTTGCGACGCTTGAATTCGAGTCCCCACTCAGGATAAAATATGAGGATAAACAAACAAGGATTCATGATGCCCGACCACCCTGCCGTCTCCCGCCTCCGCCCCTGGGGCCTCTCCTTTAAATGCGAGCACCTCGAAATTCCGCTCGAAGGCAGCCCCGAACGCGCCCTGGCCCGCTCCGTGATCGAGGATGACCAGGGCCGGCTGTTCATCCTTGAACGCATTGGCGCCGAGCATCGGGATCGCAAGAACGCGATCGCCCGCACCCTGGCCGCCTTGCATCAATCCGGCTTGACCACCATCAACCCCTACTGGCCCGTCACCGAGGGGTTCCTGGCGCCGGTCGATGGCGACTGGTGGCAGGTTCAACCTTTTCTGAAATCAGAACGACTGGACCGCGCCTCCTACGCCGAGGACGCCTGGCGGGGACAAGCCATGGCGGCCTTCCTGGTCGACCTCGCAACCGCCACCCGACCCTTCCCGCCCGAAACCCCTTTTTCACTCCCCGTCTACGGCCGCCGGATCGGACGCATGCTCGAGGAACAGGAACCCCGCGCCTTCCGTGAACTGACCGATGTCTGGGACTACCTCCAGAGCGGCCTTTTCAAGCGATACGACGCCCTTCCCGCGCGCTTCGTGCATGGCGATTTTCACCCCCTCAATATCCTCTGGAACTCCGACGGCATCCGGGCCGTCATCGACTGGGAATTCTGCGGATTCAAGCCGGAACTCTACGATGCCGCCCTGCTCGCAGGCTGCGTCGGGTTCGATGCCCCGGAATACCTGACCCGGCCCATGTTGCTCGCCTTCCTACGAGACTTGAAGAAAGCCTCCTTCGCGCAACCCGCCAGCTGGGCCTCTTTCGTGGACCTGATGCTGGCCATCCGGATCGGCTGGCTGCGCGAATGGCTGGTCAAAAAGGACAAGGACGCCCTGGAACAGGAAGTCGTCTACATGCAGCTGCTGCGCGACAATATCGGCCTGCTCAACACCCGATGGGAAATCGCATGACATGAACACGCTCACCGCCAAAACCCTCTTTATCGTCCCCTCCTTCCATTACGATGTGGCCTACCTGAAGACCTACCGCGACTATCTCCCCTTGTGTTTTCGCATCCTCGACGAGGCGTTGCGCCTTCTGGACCAACACCCCGAATACCGCTTCATGGTCGAGCAGGTCATCCTGCTGGAAGCCTACTGGACGGAACGCCCCGAACGCCGGGAAGACCTGGTCCGATTCGCCCGGGAAGGCCGTCTGGCCGTCGCGCCCGGGTTCTACGTCATGCCCGACATGAACCATTGCGACGGGGAATCGCTTTACCAGCAGGCCCGCCTGGGGCGCGACTGGCTGGAGCGCCACCTGGGGCTGGCCCCCGACGTCTGCTGGATTGCCGACTGCTGGGGCCATCACGCCCAGCTCCCCCAGATCCTCGCGCAATGCGGATACCGCTACTACGCCTTCTGGCGCTGCATGCGCCGGGATGTCCTCCGCACCCGTTTTCACTGGGAAGGACTGAACGGCACCCGCCTCCGCACCCATTGGCTCGCCAAAGGCTATGGCAACATCCGGTTCCCCTCGGACGAGGAAATCCAGAACGCCCCGGACCTGGATCTGGCCGGCAGCGGACGGGCCCAGATCGAATCCGTCTGCGCCGAACTCCTGCGTTTTGAACCGCTGCCGTCCCTTATGCTCTGCAATGGCGGCGACTTCATGGTTCCCCAGGCCAGCGCCCCCGCCACCGTGCGCCGCCTGAACGCGTCCGGCGAACTTCCTCCGATCCGATTCGGAACGCCCAAGGATTTCCTGGACAGTCTGGCCTGGGACACCGCGCCGGTGGTGACGGGCGAATTCAACAGCTCGTTGCAAGGCACCTTCACCAGCCACATCCGGATCAAGCAACGCAACCGGGAAGGGGTCCGGCGACTGCTCGCGCTGGAAACCCTGAGCGTGATCCAGGGCGCCCGACCGCATGACTTCACCCCCCTCTGGAAGCCCCTGCTCAAGCAGCAGTTCCACGACATCATCTGCGGCACCATCACCGATGCCGCCGTGCTGGACTCGCACGCGGAATTCGACGACGCGGAAAAGGCCATGACCGCGTTCCTGGCGGCCGCGTCCCCCGCCCACGGCGTGCCGGCCGTCTTCAACCCCCTGGGCTTCGCACGCCGGGAGACGCTTGACCACGACGGGGGCCGGATCGCCATCTCGCTCCCTCCCCTCGGCTTTGCCGCGCTCGCCGAAGCTCCGCCCCTGCCCCAACCGGCCGCCGTGGCGCTGCCCCTGGTTTTCGAGAACGCCTTCTACCGGGCCGTCATCAGCCGCGACGGCTATCTCACCGGCCTGGTGGAAACCCAATCCGGACAGGAATTGATCCAGACGGGACCCGCCCCCTTCGGCAGCCTCGGGCTGCAACTGGACTATGGCGATCTGTGGCTCAACTTCGAATCGCCGCTTTCGGGGGGAAGTCTCGAATCCAGTCTGACCCAGAACAACCCCGACCCCTATGACCGTTCCACCCCGGGCGAACTCGCCAACCGCTCCACCTTCAAAGCCATGATCGAATCGACCCGCGCGGAACAGGCCGGCGACGAGGAACTGACTATCGAACAAACGGGACTGATGAATTTCTGGCGGTTGAACATCCGCTTTGTCACACGCCTGCGCCTCTCGAAAAAAAGCGCCCGGATCGAATACGAAACACGCCTCAAGCCCGAGGGCAAGCACTACCGCCTTCGCGCGGCCTTCCCCACCTCCCTGGCGGGCGGAGAAATCCTGCACGAGGTGCCTTTCGGCATCCAGTCCCGCGGCGAACACGAACACGTAGCGCAACACTGGACCGCCTGCGCCGGAAACCAGGCCGGCCTGGCCGTCCTGAACGCCGGAACGCCCGGAAACACGGTTGACTCCGGCATCCTGATGCTGACGCTTTTCCGCGCCGCCGCCATGGAATACAAATCCGCCAGCGAGCTCGGATTCCAGGAGGGAGTGCCGCACCTCTTCCGCTACGCCGTGATGCCCTTCGCCACCGGCAACGAAACCGAGGTGGTCCGGCAGGGACACGCCTTCAACCAGCCACCCCTGCTCGTCCACGCCACTCCGGATCAATGCCGGAAAAGCGCATGGCAACTCGAAGGCGACCCGAATGTCCAGATCTCCGCCCTGCGCTGGAGCGAGTCCGACGTGTTTCTGCGCGTGTATGAATGCGCCGGAAAAGAAGGCCATGCCACCCTGCGCATTCCAGGCCGTTTTTCAACCTGGGCGCCCGCGGATGGGCTTCAACGGCCCCAAGGCGCCTTTACGCCCTGCCCGCCCCGCCTGCCCCTGTCCCTGAAAAAATTCGAAATTCAGGGATTCCTGTTGCGCGCACCATGAGCAAGCCTATCGCGCGTCACGCCACCGGCCGGCTCAAGTCGGGCAAATCCGTCAGCACCACATCGGGATTTTTCTCCCGGAAATAACGCAGGGCCCAGTCGTCCACGAACATCACGACCGCGCGCCCCGCGAGGTCCTGGACCTCGCGGCTGCCCTGCGGAAGAACCAGCTCCTGGCCGTCCGCGGGCTTCGTCTCGATCCACCGGGCGATCGTCCACGGCTCCGGCTCCAGCCGGGATGTGGCGCCATATTCGCTTTCCAGGCGATACTGGACAATTTCAAACTGCAGGGGCCCCACCGCGCCGAGCAGCGACACCTTGCGGGTCGCGAACGGCTGTTCAAAGGCCTGCACCACGCCCTCCTGCAGCAACTGGCTCAACCCGTCCCGGAACCGCTTAAAATTGGACGGCGTGGTGTTGTGCAGGCTGGCAAAGCATTCCGGGGAAAACCGCGGCACCTCGCGGTAACAGATGGCCGGATCCTCCGTGACCGTGTCGCCGATGCCGAAGAGCGAGTTGCCCACAATCCCCACAATATCGCCCGGATACCCTTCGTCCACGGTCGTGCGTTCGCGGCCGAAAATCTTGCTGGAATTGGACAGCCGCACCTGACGCCCCGTGCGAACATGCGTCACGGACATGTCCCGCTCAAACCGGCCCGACACCACCCGGATAAAGGCCACGCAATCCCGGTGGCGCGGATCCATGTTCGCCTGGATCTTGAACACAAAACCTGAAAAGGCCTTGCTGTCGGGCTCCACCAGCTGATCCCCGTTAGCCCGGGCGCCAGGCGGCGGCGCCCACTGCAAAAAGCCGTCCAGCAGGAGCTGGACCCCGAAATTGTTGGACGCACTGCCGAAATACACCGGAGTCAGCTCGCCGGCGCTGACCGCCTCGGGATCGAACACGGCGCCGGCGCCCTCGATCATGCCGATCTCCTCGCGCACCGTCTGGTACGTCAGGGGGTCCAGCAGGCGGACAAACTCAGGATCGTCCAGGCCGCACGTGGTCAGCGGCGCCCGGAAAATACCGCCCGGCGTGCGCTCGAAAAGATGTGCGCTCTGCGTGCTCCGGTCCCAGATGCCCCGGAAGTCGGACCCGGACCCCAGCGGCCAGTTCATGGGCGCGGCCTTGATGCCCAGCACGTTCTCGAGTTCGTCCAGCAGCTCGAGGCAATTACGGGAAGGCCGGTCCAGCTTGTTCATGAACGTGAAAATGGGAATGCCGCGACGCCGGCAGACTTCAAACAGCTTGCGGGTTTGCGATTCAATGCCCTTGGCCGCATCGATGACCATGACCACCGAATCCACCGCCGTCAGCACGCGGTAGGTGTCTTCGGAAAAATCCTTGTGGCCGGGCGTGTCCAGGAGGTTGATACGGAAGCCGCGATACTCGAATTGAAGGACCGTGGAACTGATGGAGATGCCCCGCTTGCGCTCCAGCTCCATCCAGTCCGACGTGGTGGCCCGCTGGTTTTTCCGGGCCGTCACGGAGCCCGCCAACTGAAGCGCACCGCCGTACAGCAGAAGCTTTTCGGTCAGGGTCGTCTTGCCCGCGTCCGGGTGGGACACGATGGCAAAGGTGCGGCGGCGTTGTATTTCCGGATTCATGCGGACATCTCTCAGGGGAAGGCGGCTGGAAAAGGGGGTTGATCATATCCCATCAAGCCGCCAAACACAATCCCTTTCACGGATCGGACTCCGCGGCATCCTCCCCGTCCCCGGCAGCCGGGAGGGCGGCCGCCTCGTCCTCAGCCGGACGAACGCCGGGCAACGCATCCGCCAGGCGCCTGGGAAAAACGATATAATACGGGACAAACAGCGAATCAAACGCGGCGCTTTTGTCGGAGGCCTGATACAGGCGGCGAAAATCGGCAGGACCCAGGCCGTACTTGGCCAGCCCGCCCGCCCTCACAGCGGTAAACCGGTTGGTCGGGAAAAGCAGCACATCCTGGCCGGCGCAGATCATGGGCAGTCGAGTGGTTTCGCGGGCCAGATGACGGTTGAGAGCAAGACGGTCGACACGGATGGTTCCACCCGAAATCAACCGGACTTGGCTGGCATATTTCTCTTTGTAGAGCGCCTGCCGGTCATGGCTCATCTCCTTTTTCAGAAGGGGAAAAAAAACGTGTTTGTCGCCCGACTGTTGCAACACCCGCGTCACCTCATAGGCGGGCGTGGAGGGAAATACCGGACGGACCAGGAGCTGGAAATCCCAGAACACCACAAAGGTCGCCAGCGCCAGCAACCCGAGCAGGCGGTCGCGCCCCGCGCCGCGCAGGCCGGCAAACAGTCCGATGGCGAGCAAAACAAATCCAGCAGCCGCAAATCCGAGCCGAACCTTGGCCACGGCCAACGCCAGAAGGGCGAAGACCACCGCCACGGGAACCAGAAGGGCGGCGAGAATCTGAAGCATCCGCCGGGCCGTGCGTTCCACCGAGGGGTGTTCGAGCGCCGACACCAGCAGCGCCGCAAAACCCACGGCGAGAAAGGGAAAACCGGGAAGGAGATAGCGAGTGCGGGTAAGGTTGGCCGGCGAAAACACAATCAGCAAAACCACATACCAGACCCCCATAAACAGGAACACGGCGGCGCGGTCCACGATGACGCGTTTCCACGCCGGCCGGCTGAAAATAAGGCCGGCCACCAGAAGAATGGACCAGGGGAAAAAGGCGGCCGCAAGCCCGAGCGTATAGCTGAGCAGATTGCCGGTCATCTCGGTGGCGGAACTGGAAATCCGGTTCCCCACCTGATCCCCCATAAACCCCTTGACCGCCTGATCGCCATATTTGACATACACGGCCACGAACCAGGCCACCGCCAGTGTCAGGCCGGCCAGCATGGGAATGGGCCGGATAAGCGCCCGCAACCGGACCCCCCGGTCACGCCGGGCCAGCGCGAACAAGAACACAAAAACGACCAGAACAACACCCAACATCCCCTTGGCGGCAATGGCCAGTCCGGCCCCCCCATACGCCCACCAGGCGTCGGACGGACGAGGCCGTTCCAAAAGAAGCAAGCCGGCAAATCCGTAAAGGCCCAACAGGGAAAAGAAGGTCAGGAAAACATCCGGCGTGGCCCTCATGGACGCGGTCATGATCTCCACATTCGTGGCCAGGATCAGCATGGCGGTGAACGCGATGGCACGGGACCCGAACAACCGGCGCGCCAGAAGCCCCCCCATCAACAGGATGCCGATACCCGCAAGAAGTGAGGCCATCCGCGAACTCAACACGGACACGCCAAACGCACGGAACCCGGCCAAAATCATCCAGCACGAAAGAACCGGCTTGTTGAAGCGAAGCGTGCCGTCGGCGTAAACAGGCGTTAACAGGCTGCCGGTTTGCTGCATCCGAATGGCGCTGTCGGTATAATAGTGTTCATTCCCAAAAAAATAGGCATTGAAATCGGGCAGGATGACGAATAGGCCGATCGTGAACACCGCCAGCAGAAGCAGAAGCGAGCCGGGACGTCCGGCCAGAGACCCGTCATCGGAATGAAGACCCTCATCCAATTTCATGACCGGGATCCTACCCTAACCAACCGCCTTGTGGCAAACATCAACCCCAACAACATCAACCAGACATTTTGTCGCGAGAGACGACATTTTGTCGGCTGAACAAATCGATTGATCTTCATTTATTGGTTATCTGTCACCGTTAACGCTCACCCTGAGTCTCTCGAAAATCTTCTTTCTCCGTTATTTATTGTTTGTTATACTCTGCCTGTAAGTGAGTTATGAAGATTAAATCAAAACCTGTCACGTTTTCCGTCATTCGGAACACCTCGTTCTTCTATAAGTTGGCACAGCTATTGCTTATAACTTTGACGGGAGACGGTGAAGTTAAAAGGTATAAATCAACAGCGCTATGAAAACGGGCTTTTGTAACCTGAAACTGATACCGCGATGGCTCCCGGTTCTTTTAGGTAGCATTTTTTTGGGGGTAGTGGGATTTCAAGCTGTGCATATCGCCCACACGCACAAGATGATCACCGGTCAACCCCTCCTACTAGGCCAAGATCACCACGGCTTATCCCACTTACCCCCATTTTTTTCTTCCCGTTTTCGCTCAGCTACCCCCTCGAACCGTTCCTCCTCCCAGCAAGACTCCGATACGCCCCCTTCTGGCGCCCCTCCGCCACCCCCCACTGACTTTGATGAAGACTGGGACCATATGGTGGTCAGCCCCTTCATCAGCCTGACCGAAGACGGCAACTATTACGTTGTCCTCATGGATGCGCCCGGGCTCTGCCCCTCTAACGTAGAGATTACGCTGAACGGCCGTGAACTCGTCATCGCGTCTCATACGGTCACCTCGAACGTCCCTTCTTCGGCCGTCGTACAAATCACAACGGTCTGGGAACGGCGCATCCGTTTCCCGGGCCCGGTGTTATCCACGGGCCCGCCAAGCAGCGAATTTCACGCCCCCGGGCGGCTTCGCATCTCCATGCAAAAGGCCGATGCCCCGCCCTCGACGGAAGACGGCTTATCCTTGTTATAAGTTTTTCGTCTTCCCCTGTTCCCCCGTTTTTTATACGATCACCCTCTTTACGCTTTCACATCAAGGAGTCTCCCCCATGCTGGAAGCACACAGCTTAAATAAATGGTTTGACCGCATTCACGCTGTCAAGGATGTGTCCTTTCGCGTGGAACAAGGCGAGGTGCTGGGCTTCCTGGGCCCCAATGGGGCCGGGAAATCCACCACCATGCGCATGCTCACCGGATTTCTGACCCCGTCGTCCGGAACCGCCCGCATCTGCGGCCACGATATTCTGGCCGCGCCGATCGAAGCCCGCAAGCGCATCGGCTATTTGCCGGAAAACGCCCCAGTCTACGACGACATGACCGTCCTCGGCTTCCTGCGCTTCATCGCCGAAGCCCGGGGCTTATCCGGCGTCGCCGGCACCACCCATCTTCGCAAAGCCGTCGAGCTGAGCCACCTCGACGGCGTGCTCAACCAGCCGATCGACACGCTTTCCAAGGGATTCAGGCAACGCGTCTGCCTCGCCCAGGCCATTTTGCACGACCCGCCTGTCCTGATCCTGGATGAACCCACGGACGGGCTCGACCCCAACCAGAAACATGTCGTTCGCACCATGATCCAAAGCATGGCCGCCACCAAGGCCATTATTCTATCCACCCACATCCTGGAAGAAGTGGAAGCCGTCTGCACCCGGGTGCTGATCATCGCCAACGGAAGCCTGGTTGCCAACGGCACCCCCGCCTCGCTCAAACAGCAAAGCGAATGGGCCGGCGCCGTGGACATGACGTTCCCGGAAAACACCGGCGACCTGACCGCCCTTTTCAAAGGGCTCGCGAGCTGCAAGCGCGTCGAAAAACAAACCCAACGCTACCTCCTTTTCCCCCACGCGCCAGGGCGCCTGCCGCAGGAAACAACGGCCCTGCTCTCGGCCCACCACCTGTCCCCCCTCGCCTTTTCCGTCACCGAGGGCCGGCTGGATGAGGTTTTCAGAACGCTGACGACCCCTGCCGGAAAAACCAGCAAAACCCCTTAGGAGCCGTCAACCATGGATACTGCTGCCTGCCCCGTCAAGACTGTCTTCAAACGCGAATTGAGGAGCTACTTCGACTCCCCGATCGCCTATGTTTTTCTGGTGGTTTTCCTGATGCTGACAGGATTCCTCACGTTTTCTGTCAGCCGGCTTTACGAAAAAGGGTCGGCGGATCCCTGGCCGTTCTTCTTCTGGCATCCCTGGGTCTACCTGATATTCGTGCCCGCCGTCTCCATGCGCCTCTGGGCCGAAGAACGCCGGACCGGGACGCTGGAGCTTCTGCTCACCCTGCCCTTCACCCTCACCCAGGCCATCATCGGCAAATTTCTCGCGGCCTGGGCCTTCCTCGGCATCGCGCTCGGGCTGACCCTGACCGTCCCGCTCAGCATGGTCCTGCTCGGAGGCCACCCGGATGCGGGAGTCCTGCTCTCTGGCTACCTCGGGAGCTTCGGCCTGGCCGGCGCCCTGCTCGCCATCGGCACCTGGACCTCCACCCTCAGCCGCAACCAGGTGGTCAGCTTCGTCCTCGCCGTGATGCTCTCCGTGTTCCTGCTCCTCGCCGGCTGGCCGCCCATCACCGACCTGCTGGCCCGGGTTGCCCCGCCCCTGGCCGTCCGCATCATTTCAGCCTTCAGCTTCATGCCGCATTACGACTCCTGTCTCCGCGGCGTGCTGGACCTCCGTGATTTCGCCTACTTCGCCAGCGTGATCGTCTTCATGCTGACCGCCACCCACATCGTCCTTGAAAACCGGAAATCGGCCTGAACCTGCAACCCCGGGAAGCTGCTCCGATGAAACTGGCAACAAAAAACCTGCTCCTGAAACTGGCCGCCGGCTATGCCGGCCTCCTGGCCTTGCTCGCGCTTCTGATCGCGGTCAACACCCTTCTGGACCGGGCTCCGGTCCGGGTGGACATGACCCAGGAACGCCTGTTCACCCTGTCCCCCGGCACACGCGAGATCCTCCGCGCCCTGGACCGGACCGTGACGCTGACCCTCGTGTTCAACGCCTCCAATCCGCAAATCCCCGGCGAATTGCGGACCTTCGCCCGGCGCGTGGAAGACCAGCTCAAAACCTTCAGCATGTCGTCCGGCGGCCGGATCCGCTTTGCCAAGATCGACCCCCTGCCCGACTCCGATCAGGAAGACTGGGTCCAGGAACATTACGGCATCGCCCCGCGCGCCCTCTGGAATCTGGAAAACCCGCTGTTCCTGGGCATCGTTGTGGCCTCCGGCAACCGCCAGGAAAAAATCGCCTTCGTGGATCCGGGGCGCGAGCCCCTGCTCGAATACGACCTGGCCCGCCTCATCACGCGGGTCACCCGGCGCGAGAAACCCGTGGTGGCCATTCTGAGCAGCCTCCCCGTGCTCGGGAACCGCGGCCTGCCAACCCGGATGCCCAGCCCGGGCCGGGAAGACGCCTGGCTCCCCTTCCAACAGCTTCAGGAAGACGCCGACCTCCGGGAGCTGGATCCCCGGGCGCCCGTGATTCCCGACGGCGCCAAAACGCTGATCGTCGTGCATCCGCAGGATCTGGCGCCGGAAACCCTGTACCGGATCGACCAGTTTGTCATGCGGGGCGGCTCCTGTATCATCCTCGTGGACCCGCTCTGCGAAGCGGAACTGGCCGGCGCCCGGGAAAACCAGATGGCCATGATGATGGGCGGCAACCCCAAGGGCAGCTCGGACCTGGCTCCGCTTCTGGCCGCCTGGGGCGTCACCTACGATCCGGGCAAGCTGTTGCTCGACAAGAAGGCCGGCACCCGCCTCATCATGAATCAACCCGTGCCGGAGTATCAGCCCTTCTTCCTGACCTGCGCCGCCGGCAACTTCAATTCCCAGGACATCCTCTCCGCCGGCCTGAAACTGTTTCAGGCTCCCTTCGCGGGCGCCATGCGAGTCAAGGCCCCTCAAGGCGTCACCGCCATCCCCTTGATTTCAGCCACGCCGGATAGCGGCTTGCTGGACGCCTTCTACGCCCGGATGCCTGCCGCCTCCGCGCTCCGGAAATTCACGCCCGACCCCGGCCCGCTTCTCCTCGCCGTCAAACTCACCGGCCGATTCCCCTCCGCCTATCCGGCGGGCCGGCCCAAACCTACCGACCCGGCCGCCGGGAAAGCCGCCCCCGAACCGGCCCTGGAATCGCTCAGCCAAGGCGCCAGCAATGCCACCGTGATCGTCGTGGCGGATGTGGATTTTCTCCACAACCAGATCTGCCGGTTTGCCATGGGCGCGGATGAAGCCCTCTATGGCAAGCCGGTGCAAAATGCGGCCTTCCTCGTCAATGCGGTCGAAATCCTGTCCGGCAATGCCGCCCTGGCCGGCATCCAGGCCCGCGGCAAATCGCTCCGGCCCTTCGCCCGTGTTCAAGAGCTGGCCTTTCGCGCCGACCAGCAATCGCAGGAACAGGACAACCGCTTGCAGGAGGAAATCGAAACGCTCAGGGCCGACCTCCAGAAACTGGAGATCAAGCACGGCCAGCAACTCGAAGTGGTCCTCAGCCCCGATCAGGAAGAGGCGGTCTTGCGCTTCAACAAACAGATCAAGTCCCTGGAAAAAGAGCAAAAGGCCGTCCGCCGGAAATTGCGGGAAGGCATCGAGCAGCTCGGCCTGGCTCACAAGACGTTCAACATTCTGGCCGCCCCCGTCCTGGTAATCCTCGGGGGCATCGTCTATGGCGGGATCAAGCGCCGCCGGAAAACCACGATCTAACCTTTCGTTCAGGAGCCGTATCCATGAAAATCACCACCGTCCTGATCCTCGCCGCGGCCGCCCTCGCGCTCGGCCTTTTAGTCCTCTTCTCCTCCCGCTCCACCTCGTCTCCTCCCCCCGGCCTGACTGACTGGAACACCCCCCTTCTCCAGGGCGTCAACCTGACCGGCCTTTCCGCCGTCACCGTGTCCGACTCCACCAAAACCGTTTCACTGGCCCTCAGCAACGGGATCTGGCGCGTCCGGAACCGCTACGACTACCCCGCCGACACCGCGAAACTCCGGAGTCTTCTGGACACCCTCCGGAACGCCACCCGGCTCGAAACCATCGACATCGAACCCGGCAATCTGGGCGACCTCGGACTCGCCCCGGAACAGGGCACCCGGCTGGAACTGAGCAACGCCGCCGCCGGCAAGACGCTCTTCGCCCTCACCGCCGGAACGGTTCACCAGAAACAATCGGACGATCCCAACATGGCCATGTTCGGCGGTTTCCCCGATGGCCGGTATCTCCTTCTCGACAGCTCGGCCTGCCTTGCCTCGGACACCCTGGACATCCTGGACGACGGGCCCGCGCTCTGGCTCGACAAGGATTTCCTGCGGATCCCGGCCTCCGAGCTGATATCCCTGTCAATCGAAGGGCCCGGCCGCGAACCCATCCGCCTGACTCGCAACCCCACCAACCCCGAGTGGAAGCTGGACGGCGGCCTGCCGGCCGGGAAAACACTCGACTCCGACCGCCTGGCGCGCTTGACGTCGGCCTTCGAGTCATTGTCATTCGAGGACCTGGGCGATCCCCGCGCCTCCGATTCCGAGACAGGGCTTTCCACCGGCATCGTCTGTTCCGCCACCGCCACCAACGGCATCGTCTACGACCTTCAACTCGGAAACTCCGCCGAAACCGAGAAACGCCGCTATGCCCGGGTAACCCTCCGCGGACCGGACCCGCTGCCTGAACAGGCCACCCGTCTATCCCGGCAATTCAGCCCCTGGATTTATACAATGGACGACAGCGTCATAGAACCCTTACTCTTCACCCGCGACCAGCTGGCGAGCGAACCGCAAAAAACGAAAGGCACACCATGACATCCCCCACCCCCGCCCCCACCCTCAACCCCATGCTCGGCGAGCAAACCCGCCTGCTGCAGCAGGTGCGACAGGAAGTGAACAAAGTGATTGTCGGGCAGGAAAAACTGCTCGACCGCATGCTCATCGCGCTGATGACCGGCGGCCACATCCTGCTGGAAGGCGTCCCCGGCCTGGCCAAGACGCTGACGGTCAAAACCCTGTCTGCCAGCCTGGGCCTGAAATTCCGCCGGGTCAGCTTCACCCCCGACCTGCTGCCGGCCGACATCATCGGCACGCTGATTTACAGCCCGAAGGACGGCACGTTCACCCCGCGCCAGGGCCCCGTGTTCACCAACCTCCTGCTGGCCGATGAAATCAACCGGGCGCCGGCCAAGGTCCAATCCGCCCTGCTCGAAGCCATGCAGGAACACCAGGTCACGCTGGGCGACCACACCTACCCGCTCCCCGATCCCTTCATGGTCATGGCCACCCAGAACCCGATCGAACAGGAAGGCACCTACCCCCTCCCCGAGGCCCAGGTGGACCGCTTCATGCTCAAATGCAAGGTGGATTACCCCTCCAAGGACGACGAACGCCGCATCATGAACCGCTTCGTTCGCAAGTTCGAGTCCACGGTCTCGGCCGTGCTGACCGCCGAACACATCCAGGGGTTCCGCGACGTCCTGGACCAGGTGTATTGCGACGACAAGGTCGGGGACTACATCCTCGACCTGGTGCTCGCCACCCGCCGCCCCGCCGAAGCCGGACTCCAGCGCCTGGCCGCCCAGATCGCCTACGGCGCCTCCCCCCGCGCCACCATCTATCTCAACCTGGCCGCGCGCGCCCACGCCCTGCTCCAGGGGCGCGGCTACGCCACCCCGCAGGATGTCAAGGAGATGGCGCACGACGTGCTCCGCCACCGGGTCATCGTGACCTACGAGGCGGAAGCCGAGGAACGTTCCAGCGATGACGTCATCACGGACATCCTGAACAACATCCCTGTTCCCTAAACCCGGCCGGCCTCGCGGCCGCCACTGGACAC
The DNA here is from genome assembly GCA_945898015.1 of PVC group bacterium. GTDB lineage: Bacteria > Verrucomicrobiota > Kiritimatiellia > CAIKKV01 > CAIKKV01 > CAIKKV01. The sequence goes on from CAMDGM010000030.1 coordinate 13,867, forward strand.
CGACTATGCCGATCGACACCGCTGAATTGATGAAGCAGGTGCGGAAGATCCGCGTCATCACCTCCCGCCTGGTGAATGACCGGTTCGCCGGAGAATACCACTCGGTCTTCAAGGGCCAGGGCATCGAGTTCGACGAAGTCCGGGAATACGAACCCGGCGACGACATCCGGTCCATCGACTGGAACGTGACGGCCCGGATGGGCCATCCCTTCATCAAACGCTACGCCGAAGAACGGGAATTGACCATCGTCTTCCTGGTCGACATCTCCGGGTCGCAGGCCTTCGGGTCCGCCACCCGCTCCAAGGCCGAACGCGCCGCCGAAGTCGCCTGCCTGCTCGCGCTCTCCGCGGCCCGCAACCAGGACAAGGTCGGGCTCATGCTGTTCAGCGACCGGATTGTCAAATCCTCCCCGCCCCGGAAAGGGCGGACCGCCGTCATGCGCCTGGTCCGGGACGTGCTCGCCACCGAGGAGACCCGCCACGGCACCGACATCGCCGCCGCGCTCCGGTTCCTGTGCCACGTCCAGAAACGGCGCGCCGTGGTCTTCCTGATTTCGGACTTCATGGACGCCGGCTACGAAAAAGACCTGCGCCTGGCCGCCCGCCGGCACGACCTGATCTGCTGCCGGATCGCCGATCCGCGGGAATCCGTGATCGAGGACGCCGGCATCCTGGAGTTCGAAGATCCGGAATCCGGCGAACGGTTCCTGCTCGACACCGCCTCATCCTCCCTGCGCGAGCGCTTCCGCGAGGAGGCCGAAACCCGGGAACGAAACCTGAAAGACCAATTCAAACGCAACGCCATCGACCACGTCTTCCTGTCCACGGACATGCCGTTTGCCGATGCGTTCCGCAACCTGTTCCGGATGCGCCAGCGGCGCGCCCGGGGGAGATAACATGCGCACCCGACCCCTCCATCTTGCTCTGCTCGCGCTGGCGCTCCTGGGCGCCTGGGGTTGCCGTGGAAAATCCGCGGCCGCCCCGGAGTCCGTCCCGTCCCGGACGGAAGAGCTGGCCTCCGGCCGCATCGACATCACCCTCACCGCCACCCCGGCCACGGCCAGCCTCGAACACCCCCTGTTCCTGACGTTCACCATTTCGGCGCCCCCCTCGGTGACCGTGGACTGGCCGCCCCTGGAAGACCGGTTCGAGGGGTTCGACCTCGCGGGCGCCTACGAATCCCAGGTCCGCACGGAAAACGGCCGCATCAAGCGCGACATCCGGGTGCGGCTCATCCCCCGGGCCGCCCCGGAATATCGCCTCAAGCCTCTGGCAGTGCCCTACCGTGAAACGAACGAACCGGGGCCCGCGACCAGTTGGATCAAGACCCGCGCCGTGACCTTCAAGGCCGACCCCCTGGCCTCTGTCAAATCCGTGCGCCCGCCGGCCCCCCCTCTGGCAATCCCCCCCTCGGCCCGTGAAATCGGCATCATTCTTCTCATCGTGGTTCTGGCCGTCGCCGGAGGGGTGCTCCTCTACATAATCATCCGCCGGATCCAGCGCACCCTCAAGCTGCGCCAGATGAGCCCCCGTCAACGCGCCCTGCTTGAGTTGGACGAACTGATGGCCCGCCATCTGGTGGAACAGGGCCAGCTCAAGGACTTTTATTTTGAACTGACCGCCGTCGTCCGCCGGTACATCGAGCGGAGCCATGGCATCCGGGCGCCGGAGCAGACCACCGAGGAGTTCCTGGCCTTGGCGGGAGTCGACCCCCGGTTCCCCAAGGAAAACCTGGGCAAACTGAAGACCTTCCTCATGGCCGCGGACTGGGTGAAATTCGCCAACTACCGGCCCGGCCCGGAAGCCATTCCAGAGGCCCTGCAAACGGCGAAGGATTACGTCACCACCGACCCCGCCGACCCCGGAAAGGAGGGAGGCTGATCATGTTCCGATTCGCCCAACCGCTCGCCTTCCTGCTGTTGCTCCCGCTCGTGGCCGTGGCCTGGCGCCTGCTCCGCCGCAGCCGGGGCAACGCGCTCATCTTCACCGGGTTGCGAATCCTGCCCAACCCGCCCGTCACCTGGCGCCTCCGCCTGATGGCGCTGGCCCCGTTCCTCTTTCTCGCCGGTCTGGTCCTCGCCATCGTGGCGCTGGCCCGGCCCCAGCATGTGCTGTCCCGCGTCACCCGCACGACCGACGCGGTGGCCATCCAAATGGTGCTGGATACCTCCGGCTCCATGGAGGCCCTTGATTTCAGCACCCAGACGGCCATGAAAACCCGGCTCGACGTGGTGAAGGAGGTCTTCTCCGACTTCATCCGCCAGCGGCCCGACGACCTGGTCGGACTGGTGGCGTTTGCCGGCTACCCCTCCACGCGCGCCCCCCTGACCTCGGATCACCCGGCGCTTCTCAAAGTGCTCGAAACGGTGGAGGTGCCCAAAACCATCATCGGCCGGGACGGCCAGGTGGCCAACCCCGACGAAATGCTGACCGCCATCGGAGACGGACTCGCCACCGCCTGCGCCCGCATGGAAAAATCCAACTTGAAATCCAAAATCGTCGTCCTGCTGAGCGATGGAGAAAATAACTTCGGCGTCATCAAGCCGCCCGACGCCATCAAGGCGGCCAAAACGCTCGGCATCCGCGTCTATGCCATCGGCGTCGGCAGCACCGGCATGGCCCCCGTCAAGGCCCGTGACGATGCCGGCCGCGAGGTCATCGCCCGCGCCATGGTGACACTGGACGAAACGCTGCTGCGCCAGATTGCCGACGACACCGGCGGGCGGTATTTCAATTGCCGGGATCCCAAAGGCCTCCGCCAGGCGATGGAGGACATCGACAAGCTCGAGAAAACCCGCGTGTCCAGCGATGTCTTTACCCAGGCCAACGAACAATTTCCCCGCTATCTGGTCCCCGGTCTCGCCTTGCTGGCCCTGGCGGTCGCCTGCCAGGCCTGGGGCGGGCGGGAACTCGTCTGATCGTTTTGGAGACGCCATGAACAACTTGAATTTTGGAACGCCCTGGATGCTCGCGCTGCTCTGGCTCGTGCCGCTGGCCGCTTTTGGTTTCGCCTGGCTCCGGGCTCGCCGCAAACGGCGCAGCGAGTCCTGGGTGTCACCCGTCATGCAGGCCAAATTGCTCCCAAAACCCCGCGCCTGGCGCTTTGTTCTCCAGTTAAGCCTCCTGGGGATCGGCTTCCTTTGCGCCTTCCTCGCGCTCGCCCGTCCCCGCTGGGGCGAGATCCAGGAAGTCGTGACCCGCCAGGGCCGGGACCTCATGATCGTGCTCGATGTGTCCCGCTCCATGCTGGCCACCGACGTCACCCCGAACCGGCTGGAACGCGCCAAGGCCGACCTCATCGATCTGGTCAACACGCTGGGCGGAGACCGGGCCGGCCTCATCCTGTTCCGGCACAAGGCCGTCCAGATCTGCCCGCTCACGACGGATTATGCCTTTCTCCTCCAAATGCTGGACGGCGCTTCGACGGATTCCGCGCCCCCGGGGGAAACCGATATCGGCGATTCCATTTCCAAGGCCCTGGACGCGCTCGATGTCCAGCAAAGCGCCCACCAGGCCATTGTGCTCGTCTCCGACGGCGAAGACCTGGCCGAAAAGGTCCAGGACGCCGCCGACAAAGCCAAGGCGCGGGGCATCACCATTTTCACCGTGGGATTCGGAAGCCTTTCCGGCAGCGCCATCCCCGACTCGACCGGCGGGCGGGTTTCCTACAAGGGCGCCGAAGTCAGCAGCAAACTCAACCCCGGCACGTTGCGCACCATTGCCGCCCGGACGGGCGGCGTCTATGTGCCGGTCGGAACCGCACGCGCCGATCTGGGCGACCTTTACCGCAACCATCTACGCAAGCTGTCAGCCCGTGACCTGGACGAAAGCGTCACCCGCCGCCAGGTGGAACGCTTCACCTGGTTCCTGATCCCGGCCATCCTGTTCTGGCTGGCCGCCGGCGCCTTCAGTCTCGGCCGCCCCCTGCACCGGGCCGCCAAAAAGAAAAACCCCGTGTCCGCCGCCACCCTGATCCTGGTATTCCTGGCCGGCGCCGGACAGGCAGCGGACTCCCCGGGCAAAGAACCCGCCGATCCGCAGTCACTCGCCCGGCACGCGCAGGCCCTGTATCGTCAGGGAAAATACCCGGACGCGGCGGAGGCCTTCAAGAAAGCCGCTGACCGCCATGACCCCCGGTCTGCGGCGCGCGATCTTTACAACGCCGGCTGCGCTCTTTTCCAGGCCGGCCGTTATCAGGAGGCGGCCGACACATTCCGGGCCGGGGAAGCGGCCCGGATCAACCCGGCCATTCCCTCCCGCTACAACCAGGGATGTGCCCTTCTTCAGGCCGCCGATGCCACGGAACACTGGAAAACCAACTCGGCGGCGGCCCGCGCCCGGGCAGACCTGGTCGAATCCGCCACCCGGGCCTTCCAGGAGGCCCTCCCGGCTGACGTCAAAACCCGGACCGGCGCCGCCCGGGAGAACCTGAACCTGGCGGCAGACCGGGCGGAAACGGCCCGCCGGCAGGCCCGGGAAATCAAGCTCCAGGAAACCTACGGCGGCATGAATGCCGGCCAGATCGCCCAGAAACTATTGGAAACACAACGCCGGCTGGGCCCGGAGGTGGCCGCCGCTTTTTCGAATAACACGCCGGCCCAAATTGCCCAGCTCGAATCAACCGCCGTATCGCAGCGGGAAGCAGCGGAGATGATGGGCCCGCTCACCCGGAAACTGGAAGAAGCCTTGCAACAGGCGGCCTCCGGCACCAACGGCGCCAAACAGGCCGCCGAGCTGCGCCAATATGCCGCGGCGCTCACCGATCTGATGAACCAGACGGCGGACCGGCTGCGGGACGCCGACCCCGTGGCGCAGGACATGCTGCCCGCCGGAGAACGCGCCTCCTATTCCCTCTGGAAAGGCATCGCGCCCTTTGACCTTCTCCTGCGCGAGGACATCCGCGTCCAGAGCAACGCCGTTCTCTCCGCCGGCCGTTTCCAAGCCAAGGAACCCCCATCCCTCGACGCCAAGGCCCTGATCCGGGATCAGGATGAAGCCGGCCAATTAACACGCCTCTTCTCCGAACGCTTCACGCAGGCGGTTCCCGAAGGAGGCCTCCCGGCCGAACCCGCCACACCATCTGGCACCCAGGGTCCCACCACCGGCGCCACCACCAACGAACCGGCGATCTCCGCCGAAACGCGTGCCAAAATCCTCAAGCTCGCCGCCCAGGCCGTCGCCCTGCAAGCCGAGGCCGTCAAAGCCGGGAACGAAAACACGTGGAGCGCCTTCCACACTCTGGCGCAGGACAGCCATGCCCTTCTCAAGGAAATCGAGGATCTGCTGCCCAAGCAAAAACAATCCAACTCCTCGCAAAACCAACAGCAGGATAAGCAACAGGACAAGCAGCCACAAAAACCGGACGACAAGAAGCAGGACCAGCCCCAACAGAAACCCGAGCCCCAACAGGAACCGGACAAAAAGCCGGAGCAAAAACCGGAAAAGCCCCCGGAGTCCAGCGATCAGAAAAAAGAAGACATGAGCGAGGACAAGGCCCGCGCCCTTCTTGAAAAAGCCCGGCTGCGGGAAAAAGAATACCAGAACGAAAAACAAAAACGGGCATTCTTTGACCGTGCGCCTTCGGACCGGGACTGGTAATCTGAGAACCATGCATCGCTTTCTGGCCATCAGCTTGACCGTTCTCATGACCCTGAATGCCGCCTGGGCGGCCGATGCCCCCACCCTGTCCGTGAACCGCGACACCCTTTATGAGGGTGAGTCGATCATGCTCACCGTCAAGGTGCCCGATGCCGACGAAGGCTCGCAGCCGGATCTTTCCGGCCTTCCAGATGCCCGGATCGCCTTTCAGGGCAGCCAGGCGGACAGTCATTTCCAGATTTCCTTCATCAACGGCAAAATGCAGCGCGAAGGGTTCAGCGGACGAACCTATGTGTTCGAGGTGGCGCCCCTGAAAACAGGAACGTTCCCGGGCGGGCCGGTGCGGGTCGCCGTCCAGGGGAAAACCTTCACCCTGGAGTTTCCCCGTCTCGACGTGAAGGAGATTCCGCGCCAGAACCAGGCCCTGCTGGAGGTCACGGCAGACCCGCTGGTCACGCTGGCCGACAATCCGTTCACCATCACACTCCGCCTGCTGGTCAAACGGCTGGAACCGCCTTATGCGGAGGTGCCGCCGTTTCTTCCCGCCGATCCACCGGTCCTGACCGCCTCCTATCTGGACGGCAATCCGATCGAAGGCCTGGAAATGCCGGACATCCGGAAAGGGCTGCAAGGCTGGATGGTGGATCAGCGCGCGCCGGGCCTGCGCGTCAACCAATACGCCGAGTCGCGCAATCCATTCGATATGGGAGGCTTTTTCGATGGCGGCGACCCCTTCGCCCAGCGCGCCGCCAAGTTTCTTCCCCCGCCCAGTCCGGTTGAAAAAGACGGCGTCGCCTATTTCGAATACCGGCTTCCCTTCACCTTCACCGCCCGCGAGGAAGGCGTCTATACATTCGGGCCCGCGACCCTGAAAGGGAATATCCTCACCGGCGTCAACGAGAGACAACAAGGCCTGTCCCTGATGTCGTTTGCAGTGGGCCGGGCCGCCACGGTCCGGGTTGTCCCCCCGCCCGAGGCGGGCCGGCCCGACTCCTTTTTCGGACTCACCGGCTCCAATCTGGTGGCGGACGCCGAACTGAACGCCAACGCCTGCCGCGTCGGCGACCCCTTGAAGCTGACGCTCAAGGTTCGGGGCCCCCTGAACTGGCGCAATGCCGCCCAGCCCAACCTTGCGGTCATCAGCAACCTCGCGGCCCGTTTTCAAGTCTACGGATCCACCCTCCAAACCACCAAAACAGAGGACGGACGGAACTACTCCTTCACCCTGCGCCCGCTCCAGCCGGGCACGGATGAAATCCCGCCCATCCCCTTTTCCTGGTTCGACACGCAGGCGCAAACCTACCGAACCTGCTATTCCGCCCCCATTCCGTTAAAGGTCGAGCCCGCGACCGAACTGATGGCCGGCCCCTGGATTGACGCCAAACCTGAAACGGGTTCCGAGTCTCCCGCCGCCGACCTGTTCGCCAAAACACCGGCCGGCCTCCGCGCCGCCCATGCCGACCCGTCCGCCAGCGGCCATCTTCTCCTGCTCGCCCTGGCCATCGCCGGCCCCCTCCTCTTCCTCCTGCGGCGGCTGCTGGATGTCACCTCGCGGTTCATCACCGCCCGCCAGCAGGGCCGGCGCAGCCGCCAGGCCCTCTCGCGAGCTCTCCGGACCCTGGGCCGCATCCGCCAGGATGCCACTATCGATCCCCGAAACACCGCCAGCCAGGCCAGCCTCATGATGCGGGACTTTGTCGCGGATCTGCTGAACCGGGAGCCGGGCGGCCTGACGCCTCCGGACAGCGCCCGGCTTCTCCGGGAACGTGGCGTGCCGGATGCGTTGGCGCAGGATTTCGAAACCCGGATGACCCTCCTTTTCCAGGCCTCCTATTCGCCGGAATCCCGTTCCGGAACAGGAGCGGATCCGCTGGATCGCCTTCCCGACCTGCTTCAACAGATTTTCCGCCACGCCTCTGCCGCACCCCGGACCGGCAGCCGGTCAAGCCGCGCGCTTCTGCTGCTCATCCTGCTGGGCTCCGGATTCGGAATCCCGGCGCGGGGCGAAGAGGTGTCTGCCGCGCCACTGCCCTTTGAATGGGAAGAAGCCCAGTCCCTGGCCTCCACGGCCGCAACTCCGGCGGCCTTCCATGAAGCCGCCCGCCATTTCAACGCCTTGTCCGAGGCTGGAATCCGCCAGGGCGACCTGTTCTACAATCTGGGCACCTGCCTGCTGATGGCCAATGAACCGCAACTGGCCTGGCGGGCCTTGGTCCGGGCCGAACGGTATCTGGGGCGGCCCCGGGATCTGGTGCGCAATATGAACCTGGCGCGGGCCGCCCTGAATGGCGGCGAACCGGCGCCAACGCCCTGGGACCGGACGCTTCTCTATCTGCACTATGGCTTGCCCCTGGAACTCCGGCTTTGGATTGCCACCGGATGCTTCCTCCTGTTTTGGCTGGTCTGGGCCGCGGCCTGGGGCCGGGTGCGGGGTTCGGTGCCGCTGATCCTGGCCATCACACTCGCCGGTGCCCTGATTTTCGGCTCAAGCGCCGCCGTGACCCTGTTTCAGGAATCCCAGGAAATACCCTTGTCCCTCACCCAGGAAGCAGCGCCCCATGCCGCCCGTTGAATTCTTCCTGATCCAAGGCGACATCACCAAGCTGTCCTTGGATGCTATTGTCAACGCGGCGAATGAAAGTTTAATGGGCGGCGGAGGGGTAGACGGCGCCATACACCGGGCCGCCGGGCCGGACCTGCTGAAAGCCTGCCGGGCGCTAGGCGGCTGCCCCACCGGCGAGTCCCGGTTAACCCCAGGCTTCCGCCTGCCGGCCCGCCATGTCATTCACACGGTCGGGCCGGTCTGGAAAGGCGGACACAACCAGGAAGCGGCCCTGCTAACGGCATGTTACCGCAACTCCCTTGAACGGGCGGCCGCAGAAGGCATCCGCAGCCTGGCCTTTCCGGCCATCAGCACGGGAGTCTATGGTTTTCCGAAAGCCCAAGCCGCAGCCATTGCCTTGCAAACCTGCCAGGCTTTTACCCAAACGCCCTCCTCCCTCAAAATGATTCTGTTTGTAACCTTTAACGCTGATAATTCGGACGTGTACCGCCACGCCGCACGGGAACAGAATGTCGTCCTCCGGAACGACTGGGATGACGAAGAAGTCGAGCGACCCTGCCCGTGATCGCGGGCGGTACTCCGCCGTGGCGCACATTTGGGGCATTGATCACGCAAGAAATCCGAGATTGCTATGGGGCGACCTCCCGCAGAACGCCGGGGCCACTTCCGCCTGATCGTCGGCTATAACGCCCGGACCCGGGAAACCCCGAATTTGCGCATGCTCCATCATCAAGCTTTTAGCGGATAAAGATGAGCGATCCGCTGGACCGCATGATCTGGTAGTCGGTCAGCACGACTCCTTGCGCGCCCTTCTCAATCTTGAACGTGCCGAGCTTGGTGGTCAGGTCTTCGGCATAAATCGTGGCCCGGCTGCCGTTCGCAAAATCGCCGGAAACGGCCTCGGGCCCCTGGTTGGTCATGATCAGGAACCGGTCCGCCGCCGCCGGCAGGAATCCGCCCTTCAGAACGGGCACCAGCGCACCGCCGAGGTTAAGCGCGCCGTTGGTCACCGCCAGCAGGTCCCAGCCCGCGCCAGGCGTCGTATTGGCTGCCAATTCAAAGCGGGAGGACGCCCCGTTGGCCAGGGCGAACAGCCCTCTATTCGTCACCGTTCCCACGCCCACGCCGCCGGGGCTCAGCACGCCATACACGGTCGCCGTGGCCTGGATCAGCCCGCTTCCGGATAACGTCGTGCCATTGGTGATCACCAGTCCCTTGACAAAGGTGTTCGTGCCGCCGGGCAGGAGATTCAACGTGTTCACCAGCGAGCCATCACCCGCCACAAAGACCGCTCCGTTATCCACCAGCGTGCTCTTCACATTCAGCGTGCCGCCGTTGAGACTCACCTTGAAGTCGGGATTATTCGTCACATAGAGGAAGGTGGTCGCCGTGAGAGCGCCGCCGTTCGTCACGATCACACTGTTTGGAAGCGCGTTATTGCAGGTGATCGTTCCCGCTACCAGTGTGCCGTTGTCGACAGTCACGTTGTTGTTGGACGCGCCCGATCCAGCGGCCACAATCAAGGTCAACAGGTTCGTGACCAGGCCGCCATTCTGAACCAGCAAGCCATTCACCGTTCCGGTCCCCTGGCAGACAGTAAGGGAACAGCCCTTCATATCCCATAGGGAGTCGCCTCCCGTAATCGTGGCCATATTTCCAACGGCATTGGCGAGAACACCTGTTCCATTCGCGATGAACTGATTGACAACTGTATCGGCATACACCTTGCCTCCGTTGGTCACGATTAATTGATTCTGGGAGGCCAAGCCCTGCGCCACCTGGAGGTTAAGGTTGCTCACAACCGCGTTACTAGAAATCGTCATTGTATTTCCATAATCTGAGCCTTTGCCGACATAGCAAATGGTCGTGCCACTCCTGATAGACACCATGCTGCCGCTTCCCGTGACCATCACGGAACTATTGGAGCCCAGAACGTTCAACCCGCCAAGCCCCGGAACAGAAACAGACGCCGAGCCGCATTGAACGAGCCCGCCATCGGCCACCAGAAAAGAGTTCGCTATTCCCGCGACATGAAGCACAAAGCTATTTGCACCCCAGATCAGCGCCTTTTTTTCGATGATGATCCGATTACCGGTCCCCACTCCGCTAGCCACGCCCAACGCCTGATTTCGATATATGCTGGAATTGGCCCCCGTGAGATGAAGCAGGCAGTTGGTGGAGTTATTCCCCAAAATGCTGGAGTTGCCGCTAGTGCCATTGTTGAGCAGGCCGCCGTTCGTCACGATAATGGAGCCGTCCCTGGAGCCGTTTTGGAACATCGTCAGGGTGGGCGCATAGAATGAACCGCCATCCACGATAAGTTGCACATTGGTTGCGCCATCGGAAATGATAAACTGGGAATTATTGGTCCACACCGAGCCGACCCCCGTTACAAGTGCCCGGCGGTTATTCCCCCAGGAACCCGAAAAGGTATAAGGTGAGGCAGCGGCAGTAATGACTACCAGTCCATTGCTCACGGTCACCCACCCGACGCCAGCTAAGCCGCTGGCATGATCCACGCGCAACATCCCATCGGGCCCATCCACCACGATCGGCCCGACGATGTTATTGTATGCGTTACGCAATGCCAGGGTCCACGCGCCCCGCTTGGTGAGCGTGCCCAGATTGGTGACAGGCCCGGCCAGCGTCAGCGTGCCGCCGTACGCTTCGCCACCGAACTCCGTGTCCGTCGTGAGGCGGACGGCATTGCTGACCGTAAAGGATCCGGTCTCGCCGGCCATATAATCAACCCGGGCGCCCGTGTTCGTCAGGGCAAGCTGGTTACCCGACAGGAAATTAGTAACACCCGAACGGCCGGAAAACCGAAGTTGGTTGAGCTGAAAGGCGCCGCCCAGGTTGTTGGTGGACCGGTACGCGACGCCCGTATCGCCGAATGCCACCTTCAGCGAAGTCCCGCCGCCGACTGGCGGAACCGAGGCGCCCGCCCAGTTGGCGCCCGCATCCCAGTTGCCGTTCGTGGGCGCGTTCCACGTGTAATCCGCGGCCGGCAGGGCCGAAGCGTCTCGACAGATCAGCCAAAGCGCATTCGCGGTGTTTGTAAGGGTCCAGACTCCGCCGTTTTTGAAATCGTTGGTATTGACCGTCAGCGTGGCCGGATTCACGCCCGCCAAAGAGCCATAGGTCGCGATCCGAAGGTTATAATTCTTGTTGGCCTCGAAATTGGTCGCCAAGGCGCCCTTCGAATCCATCTTGATCACCGTGCCCGCCGCCAGGACCAGTTGCGAACTGACATTCACCAGATCCCAACCCACGCCCGGGCCGAGCTTCATATCCGTGATCTCGCAGCGGTACACCCCACTGGTGCCCAAGGTCAGGCTACTGCCGCTAATCGTCAGCGATCCCACGCCGTTCGAGCCCGGATTAAGGGTTGCCCCATTGGTGATAAGAACACCCGCCGCCCCGCCGCTCACGGTTCCGATACCGGTCAGGGTGGCGTTCGTATTGATTATAAGCCCCGCATTGAACGACAGCGTCCCGCCCAAACTCTTCAAGGTCGCCGCTTGCGCGCCATCGCCCGCGATGAAGGCACTGCCATTGTTCAGCGTCCACGTGGCAACACCCAGCGTGCCGCCCAGCAGGTTCACGCTATTATTCGTCAGCACTGACAGCGTGGAAATATCGTCCACCAGGCCGCCCTGATCGATGACAAGGAGGTTGCTGGAGGAAGTCGTCGAAAAGCCGATCGTCAGGGACTGATTGCCCAATTTCCAGAGAGAGCTTGCTCCGGTCACCGTAATCACATTGCCCGTGGAAGGAGTCGTCACAGAAACAATGGAGGCGCCCGTGGAATAGAGCCGTCCGCCGTTGGTAATCGTCAGGCTGCCTCCGTTTATCACAGGACTGGCGTTTGGATTATAGGCCAGTTGAACAGCGCCCACATTGGTCACCAGCCCCCCGTCGATCCGGCATTCATTATTGCTGATGCCGATACCGCCCGTGACATCCCCGCCCACCATGAGCGTGCTTCCATTCAAGGCAAGCAGGGATTCGGACCCGCGCACCAGGAGCCGATTTCGGGCCATGGAATGCGTATTCGCTTTACCAGAATAGGCTACGGCCACTATGCCGACCGAGTAGACTCTCGCGCCATCGAGAATTTCAAAGCTGTTGTCATAGGCGGGATACAGGATTGCAGCGCCAAGCGTCGTCCCTGGCATGGCGATGGTAGCGCTACCGATATATCCCACCCCTCCATTGACAAACCGGATCAGATTGCCCACCGTGCCATTCGTTCCTGTCCCGAAGTTCAATTGCGATGCATTGGTGATCATGGCCGCGCCGAGGGTTCCTTGTCCATCGACCAGCAGCACATTGTTGGTACCGTTGGCGCCGCCGACTGTTATGATCTGATTGCCGCCATTCAAGACGGATGTCGCGGAGGCATCCCCGATGATTGACAGCTGGTTGCTCCAGCCGCCACTGCCTACGTTGACAGCGCCGTTTGCAGCCAACAGACCGCCATTCGTGATCATCAGGCTGTTATATGACGAACTGCTTCCTACCAGTAACGTGGCGGTGTTGCTCACCACGGCAGCACCCGTGACGCCCTGCCCATCAATGACGAGAGCGTTCAACATGGCGCCCGCGCCCGATCCGACTGTCACGGCCTGTGCGCCGACGTTCCAGAGGGAATTGCTTCCTTGCACACGCACAACATTGCCCGTGGACGAGGTCCCGATGCTCGCCGCTCCGGTCGCATACAAACGGCCACCGTTGGTAATGATAATTGTATAGACGCTGCCTTTAACCTTGAACGTTGCGGATGTCAGACTTGTATTAAGGGTGACCGTGGATGCGCCGCCGAAGGCCGAAAACTCGGCGTCATTGGCATTCACCCAGGGCGTCATCGGGGCGACGCCTGCGGCGGTCCAGTTGGTATCCCCGGCCGCCGTGCTCCAGGCGCCATTCCCGTGCTGGTAGCCGGACCCGGCAGAGGTGTCCCAATATTGGACCGCTCCTAAAGAATCGTCGGCCAGCAGAACGACGGCGGCCAGGAGAATGGTCATTCGGCCAAGAACATTCTTCATCTGTTTTCCTCCAAAAAATCTATTTACCATCTTATTACAATCGTTACTATATAATGTTTAACGGCTTCTGCCAAGATTATTCCTCGACCGGTTTTTCTTGTTTTCCCGCTCTTACCTCGGCATTCTACCCGCGTCAACCCACATTCACGACGGCATGGCTAAAGGGGCATGGATGAACGAAACGAACGGATTGACGGCGGAAGAGGTTCAGGAGGCGCAGACGCCGGCCTGGGCGCAGGTGAAGGCGCCGGAGGCATGCCGGCCCTTTCTCGGGCGGAGCGGGCTTCCCGAGCCCTACCATTCCAAGAAGACGCCACTGGGGCCCAAGGTGCTGGGGGTCGACCGCTGGCAGGCCAACCATTTCATCGTCTACCGCCGGGAGACTGCCGCGGAGCTGTACGGCGCCTATTCAGCACGCACGGCCCTCTGCCGCCCGGGCACCCTGCCGCTGGCCGAGCGGGTGGCGGCGGACTACGCCGCCGGGCTGGCCACCGCCGAGGAAAAAGCCACGGCCTTTGTCACCCGCGCGCTGCCCGAGCGGATGCCCCACGCCACCCTGCCGCCGGTGGGTCCCTTCTGCCGCACCGACCGGGCGCTGGATGACGAGCCGCTGCTGGCCAGCGGCAGCGGCTTCTGCAACGAGCAGGCGCGCGTCTTCATCCGCCTCTGCCAGGTGAGCGGGATTGCCGCGCGGCTGGTGTTCCTGTTTTATGCCGACAAGGCGACCGGCCACACCACGGCCGAATTCTGGACCGGCGAGAAGTGGGCGATGGTGGACGTGAGCTGGTACGCCGTCTTCCCGGGGCCCGACGGCCGGCTGATGAGCGCGGCGGAATGCCACGGCAACGAGGCGGAGCGGCTGGCCATGGCCGTGAGCTACCAGACCCGCCTGCGGCAGATCGCGGCGCTGTCGGATGAAGCCCTGTGCGGACGGGCCTTTCCGGCCGCAACGCCGGAGCGGGCCGCAGCCGTGGCGACCAAGGCGGCCGAACTGCGCGCGGTGGTGCAGCAGCACATGCCCCTGGCGCGACTAACCGCGCACCTGTGGCAATTCGGCATCCTCAACTATCCGCTGCCCGCGTAAGCCGGGTCGGCGAAGCAAAAGGGACTGGCATGAGAATCATGATCGGGATGGCCGGCTTACTGCTGGCCGCAGGAACGACGGGCGCGATGGACCTGGTGAAAGACGGCCAACCCCGGGCGGCCATCTGGTATGAGGCGGCGCCGTCAAACGCGGTCGGCATGACCGGCCAGAGGGCCGCAGAGGAACTCGTCCGCGCGGTTAAAATCATGTCCGGCGCGGAGCTGGCCCTGCATGCCGTGGCGCCGGGCGAGTCGCCGGCCATCCCCCCCCCCGCCATTCTGCTGGGCGCGCTGGCGGACCGGCAGGGCTTTCCCATGACCCTCAAGTCCCGCGCGCGGGATGGGTTCCGGATTGCGGAAAAGGGCGGGTTCCTGGCCATCGCGGGCGAATCGCCCCAAGGCGTTTACCACGGCGTGGTCACAGTGCTCGAGAGGCTCGGCTGCGGCTGGTACACCCCGGGCAATGTCGGCGAGGTGATTCCCCGGCGCTCCACCGTGTCCGTGTCCAACAACCTGGACCACGCCGAGGTCAGCGACTCGATCAACCGCCGCTTCTGGTATGGCGGCGGGGGAAACCGGGCCACGGGCGGCGAGACGTCCATGGCCCCCTGGCGCCTGCGGAACAAGGGGTTCATCGAGTGCGGCAGCTGGAATCATGCCTGGGCCGGGCTGGTGTCCAAGGATCTGTTCGCCACCAGGCCCGAGCTGTTCGGCGTCAAGCGGGGCCAGCGGAGCCCGAGCCAGCTGTGCACGTCCAGCCCGGAGACCATCCGGCTGGCGGCGGAGACGCTCATCAGAATAATGGGGGAGAATCCCGACCAGATGGTGTTCGCGGCCGGCCCCAATGACGGGGGCGGGCTGTGCGAGTGCGCGGAGTGCGCGAACATGCACACCCCGGGCTACGCGGAATATTCCACGGGCAAGCCCTGCTACTCGGACGCCATTTTCAAGTTCGCCTCCGACCTGGCGGACATCACCTCCCATCAGTTCCCGGACAAGGACTTGGGCATCCTGGTGTACAGCGAGTATTCGCGACCGCTGATCAAGCTGAAGGCGCTCAACCCCCGGGTGTTCCCAATGATGGCGCCCATCCGCCGGTGCCGCCTGCACGGGCCCGGCAATCCGATCTGCCCGTCGTCCCAGATTTTCCACGCCGAGGTCCTGGCGTGGGCCCGGTCGTCCGCCGGCAAGCTCGGCTTTTACCCCTACAACTACAACCTCGCGGACGCCCTGCTGCCCTTCACGAAATTCGATTATTACAAGCGGCTCGTCCGGACCACCAAGGAGGCCCGGATCACGGAGCTGGCCTGGATTGCGGAGTCCATGGACAGCTGGGCCGCGCATGCCCCGCTGAACTATCTCACCCTCCGGCTGCTGTGGAGCACGGACATCAACGTGGATGCGGAACTCGACCGGTTCTTCAATGGATTTTATGGCGCGGCGGCGGCGCCCATGCGCGATTACTGGCTGCGGATCGATGCGGCGTATGCCACGACACCCACCCACACGGGCTCCTCCTACGGGCAGCACGAGGTGTGGACGCCGGCCCTGCTCAAGGCCTGCCGGGCGGATATCGACCGGGCCCTGACGATGGCCGCGGATCCGCGAGAAAAGCAGGCGGTGGCCATGGCGGACGCCGGACTTCGGGGCGCGGAGCTGTATATGGACATCTGGAATTCGCTGGGCGCCTGCGATTTCCTGAAAGCGGCCCAGTCCCAGGACCAGTTGAAAGCGCTGATCCGCGAGCGCGACTCGTCAACCTACCCGCCGAGCTGGTTCCTGGAGCGCTATGCCTATGGCTACTACGAGTCGTTTGTCGGACGCCCGGTGACCGCCGGGGCCAAGCTCCTGGCCGAAGGCGGCCGCGTTCTGGCCCGGATGCCGGACGTCTGGAAATTCCGCACCGATGAAAAAGTCGTGGGCGTGGCCGAGGGCTGGTGGAAGCCGGAACTGGACGACCAGGCGTGGACCCACTTTGCCACCTTTTCCAAAAGCTGGGATGACCAGGGGCTGGTCGACTACCGGGGCGATGCCTGGTACCGGACCCGGTTCATGGCGCCCGCCGATCTGTCAGGCGATCTGCGGCTCTGGTTCGGCGGGTTCGACGAGAATGTGGACGTGTACCTGAACGGCCAGTCGCTGGGCGAAAAGAAGGGGTTTGTCAAACCCGCCGAATATGCGGACATCGGGAAGCTTCTGAAGCCCGGGGAAAACGTGCTGGCGGTCCGGGTGTCATCCGGCAGCCTGGCCGAACTGGGAACGGGCGGAATCATGATGCCGGTGATGATCTACCGGGCGGCGGCAACAGCGGCCCCCCGGGGAGACGCTCCCGCCAAAGGCAAGGGCGTGGAGTACGAGATGTAACCGGCGGGTGTGGTTAACACCTTCGGCTCGCTACTGAATCATCCGCCGTTCTCTTCAAGCAACAGCACATCGCCCTCTTTCAGGTCGCCTACCTGGATGATCAGCTCGTTCCCCTTTTTTTCCGCGGGCAACGCTTTCCTCTGCCAGACGGAGCGCGCGCCTGTCAGCGGACCGGCGTCCCGGACCGTCACGGTCACGTTGGTGAACGGGATCAGCTCCGGGCCCTTGTACGCCCAATTCATCAGCACCACCGCCTGCCGGCCCGACTTCGGATTCCGGACCCCGACGGCTTCCACCAGCGGCTGCGACGTTTCCACCACCGGCCGCGCGCCCGCCTTCAGGGCCGGCTGGACAATGAGATTCCGCAGGGCGGCGGGAAACGCCGCCGACATGTCATAGCCGTCCTTCATCACCCCGGCGGCGTATTCCACGCCCGCATAGTAGCCGGCCATCCACGCCTGCCCCTTGCCGTACGCATGCTGAACGAGGGCGGGCGAGCCGTCCGCGAACACGGCGTGAACCTTCGTTCCCTCCGCGGGCCGGAGCTTCTCGTAGCCCACTTGCAGGGAAAAGCCGGACCCCGCCCCGGGGGCGGCGCCCGGATGCACCACGGCATCGGCCGGCGCGTTCGTCAGCGGCGAGATCTTGCCCAGGGCCGTGGCGCCATACCGTGGAACCGTGCCCCAGACCACGGGATCGGAGCGGCCTTTCAAGCCGAAAACCGGCAGCAGCTCCTCAATGATCTGCCCGGCCTCGTCGCGGATCAGGCCGCCGCCGGATGTGAACAGCGTGCCGCCGTTGTTCACGTAGCGCACCACGCCGGGAACCACGTCCCGCCGGAGGTGCGAGCCGGTGATGTAAATCGCCTTGTAGCGGCTGAGATCCTCGGACAACAGGAACTCCTCATCGAGCGGATCCAGGCTCAGGTGCGCATGCGTCAGCGCCGCATACACCCACTTGCCGTCCTCCCACTGGGCGTTGTTGCCAAAGTACTCGGCCGTCCGGGGCCGCACCACGGCGATCTCCGCCGGCTTCCTCCAGACCCCCTCCCAGGTGACCGACTCCGCGGCGCCGATCAGGCGCGCGCACCGGCTCACCTCCGCCATGACGTTGGTGTTGCCGCCAAAGGTGTCGCCCTTCGCCCAGTCTGGCCCGTAGGTGTACCAGTACAGGCACCGGACCCCGCGGGCCACGGCCGAGAGGGCGCGCTGGGTGCCGGCGCCGCGATGGGGCTTCACATACACGCCGAACGCCAGCCCCAGCTTCTCGTGGAGGATGCGTCCGACATCGCACAGATAGCTGTCCCACTGCCACACGCGCGGATCGCGGTTCGAGGTTTCATACATGAACCCATTGTCTGAATAGCGGTAGAAGTCGAAGTAATCCAGGCTATGCCCGCCCAGCAGGAACGAGTTTCCCCGCAGCGCGTACATGTAAAACCAGGGCTGTTTCGCCTCGGGTGAGTCGAGACGCCCCTGCTCCAGCGCCTGACGTTTGCGCTCATTGGCGGCCAAAAACGCCGCGCGCATGGGGGAAAACAGCTGGGCTGATCCGATGCAGTTGAACTGCCGGGACCAGTAGGAAAGCTTGTGCCAGCCTCGCGCGGAAAGCGCGGGCGTCGGCGAGGGCGGAATTCCCTGCAGGGCCGCGTCGTCCGCCAGCGTTTTCTCCAGCGCCTTGGCGCCGCCCTTCTGCACCTGCTCATCGCTCAAATCCACCACCGTCTCATCCACGGTGACCGTCTTGGAGGCCAGCTTCGCGTCCATGGAAACCTCGCCGAGCTTCGGCGCGGCCCGGGCCGCCGCCTCCGCCTCCTCGCGCATCCGCTGCTCATACGACTTCGAGAAATAGCCGTAGGTCGAGCGGATGGGCGCCCAATCCGCGGCATCAAAATCCTTCGGCCCCAGGCCTTTGCTCTTCAAAAACGTCCGGAACGCCTCGGTGCAGTGGGGGCAAACCCCCTGATGCTCCTTGCGCTCAGCCGTGGCATCGAAGGCGCTTCCGATTTCATCCACGGTCAGGCACCACCACGTGGCGTAAGGCATCTCGCGGCCGACCTTCAGCTCGCGTTCCAGGGCCGCCTCGGCGTCGGCGGCGCGATTGGACCAGACGGGATGATACGGGCAGCCCCAGCCCGGCTCCCAGGGCAAGGGGCGCAACTTGCCGGTGCTATGGTCGACAGGCGCCCGTTCAAACGGATAGCCGCCGACGTGCCCCTCGTGAATGCGGCTCAGACCCATGACCTCGGGGCGGCGGGCCTTGACCATATCGGAAAAGAAGGGAGGATTGTTGCGCAGGCCGTTCACGCCCATCTGGCGCAGGATCTGGAACTCATCGAACATCACGGCCTGGCTGCTGGTTCGGACCGCATACCCGCGCCCCGTGCCATAGCCGCCGCAGTCGGTTTCTATTTCGTAAAGCGTCGGAAGCGGATCCGCCGCCCAGGGCAACGACTTCATAAAGGCGAGCCGCGAGGCGATGAGGGCGGAAAGCCCCTGGGCCTGTGCCCGGAATACAGGCCCGGCCTGGCCGTTATCGAGCAGCTTCATCGGCACGACGATGGATCCCACCGCGCCGGCAGGACTGGATTCCGAAAAGGTTTTTATCGTTTTCCCGTTTTCGAAGAGTTCGAACTCAAAAACAGCCGACGTCAAACTCACCCGCGCCTTGGCATTTCCCGGCTTGCATCCTTCCGCATAAACGGTGAGGAATCGAAGCCCCTTCGTCTGGAACGCGGATAACGGCACGTCGGGCGACCAAACTCCTTTTCGCAGCCAGTGATAGTCGTACGTGCTCCCATTCTCCACCATCACATCCGGAAGCCCTTCGGGCTTTTTCAGCACATCCAGCACGGGATCGGGCTCGTTGTTTTCCTGACCGCCAAACTGGGGAAGCGCGGCGGCGGCAGGTTTGCCGGGCTTCACCGCAGTCCACTCGCCATTCACGGGTTCACCGCCCAACCCCTGCCCGCCCCAGGTCCAGAAAAGACGGACATAGGCCTCGGGCTCCACGGCCGTCACCCTCGCCCGGAGGGTCACCTCCGCCGAGGCGATCGAAAGCCCGCTGAAAAACAGAACACCCACCCATCCCGCTCCTGTTGACGGGCGGCTCATGACAGGATCACCCTCAGGTAGCCCGTCGACTGGATGCTGGGGTTGGCCTCCCCGGCCAGATGCGCGCGCCAGAGCGTATTCCCGTCAGCCCGCCGGGCGCTGACGACCATGTCCAGCGCGAAGCTCCCGGCCGCCGGATCAAGGCCGGCCAGCGCCAGCGGCAGGGATACCGCCAGCATCCAGCCGCCGGGCACGGGTCCGCCCGCCTGCGCCACGCCTTCGGCGGAGCGTCCGCCAGTCGCCACCCGGACCGCGGCCGGCTCCTTTCCCACCGCCGGGGCCGCGATCAACTGGCTGAATGGCGCTCCCGCCTCCCTCGTCGCAAACAATTCGAAGCTGGACCCGTCCCACAGCTCCGGTCCCCGCGCCGGGGCGGCGTCGGCGACATCCACCCGCACCAGCAGCCGGTCGCCGGCAACGGCCAGGCGCACGACGGCCTTCACCGGCCTCCCGTTGCCGTCCACAGGGTGTCCGGGAAGAGCGCCCAGCGTTCCGGCCAGGTCCTGAAGGGCGGGAACGGCCTTCAGCCGCGGTAGGGCCAGCGTCCGCGAAACCGAAAACAGGAGGCTGGTTGTGACAAGGCCCTCGCCCGCCGCCTCGACGGCGAAAGCCGTGGCTTTCCCGGTAGCCACTACCATGGCGTCCAGCGCCGCGCGGGCGCCGGGCTTGAGTGCGGCCGACAGTTCCCGCGGGCCGACCAGGCGGGCGGCGGAAGCCGGGATGACGCGCAGCCGGTAGCGGCCTTGCGCCGGGGCGTCGCCCCGGTTCTCCAGCGTCAGGGAGATGGCCTGCGGAATTCCCGGCACCACCATCTGGCTGCGAGGCATGCCGCCCCAGGGGTGCTGTCTGCTGGACGCGTCCGGCCATTCGGCCGGCCAGGGCCAGAAAAGGGGCTCCAGGATAGCACGCGGTTCTTCCGATTCGGCCGCCACGTCGTCAACAGACCGGGGAAGCCTTTCACGGAACCGGGGCCCGGCTTCGGCGACCACCGCCGCCACCGTTTCCGAACGGATGCCCGCGGCTTTGAGCGCGGCGGGCCGGGCCGGCACCAGCGAGGCGCCCGCGCCATCCAGCGGCACGGCTTCGGCAAAACAGCTATGGCGATCCCGCCCGGACTCCTGCCACGCCGCCCAGCTCTTCCCGGTGAAAAGGGCGGGCCGGCCGGGATCGCCGGCATACACGTTGCGGTCGACCCGGGCGCTGGCCCAGCCGTTCCCGGCCCAGAGCAAGCCGCTTCCGGCGCCCTGCACCAGGTTGTTCTCAAACGTCACCGAACGCATGAACTCGCAGCGGGACACGGCGATCTGGTTGTCGATCGCATCAACGAACAGGTTGCGCCGGACCGTGTTGTCGCGGCCGTAATGCTGATGAAAGCCGCCCGACTTGGTTCCGCTGACCACGTTGTCCTCGATCTGCATCCAGCTGCTGCCCTCATCGGTGTAAATGCCCCATCCGCCGTAGCCGTAACTGTGCACGTCGCTGATGACGTTGCGCCGGATCGTGCTTCCGGCCTGGCGGCCCAGGGTGTAGATCGCCCCCATGTCGCTGAGCATGCCGTGGCCGATGGCGTGGATGAGGTTGCCTTCGATCCGGTTGTCGAAGGAGAAGGCGGGGGCGTACCCCCAGGTCCAGCCGCAGGAGATACCGCTGTAGTTGAAATTCCAGATGTGATTGTGGAGCACGCGATTGCGTGAGGCGTCGCCGATCCAGACGCCGATGGAGGAATGAAAGATGAGCCCGCCGTCATGGATCGAGCAATCACTGACCGTCGTCTCCGAGGATTCGGGCCGGTCTCGCCCCGCCAGCCGGCCGCCCGCCTCTTCCCGGCAAGGCCCCCATCCGAGCGCGGCCGCATCCATGCCCCGGAAAGCGCCATGCCCGCCATCGACCCAGCCCTTGGGCAGGCCGCCCTCGTGGCCGATCTTGACGCCGCCGCCGCCGAGATCGTGCAACGCACACGCCACGATGCGGTTGCGCCGGCATCCGCGCAGCACCTCGACCGCCCACCCGGCGACCTGGCTGACGCGGCACGCATACAGGGCGCAATCCTCGGCCCCGGCAAACCGCACCGCCGCGGGCACATGGAAATCGGCCTGGAGGGAGCCCGCGTTGTCGCGGGGCATTTCCCAGTCGGCATGGCGCAGGTCGAAACACTCAAAGCGCAGGTGGCGGACGCGCCGGGCCGGGTCGAGCAGGTCGCCCCGCACGGACAGCAGCAGGTCCAGCGCCGGGGCCTCCACCAGGGCGGTCGCGCGATTTTCCCCCGGCTGGGGGATGTAGGACAGCACGCCTGCCACCCGGTCCAGGTACCAGTCACCGGGGTCGGTGCACGCTTCCGCCACGTGGTCCAGGCGGAACCGGGTGTGGCGACCCGTCTCATCGCGCGAGAACCGGCTGTAGCCCTTGGTGGCGAAATGGACCGTGCGGGCGGCCTCATCAACGGAAGCAATGCGCAGATGATTCTCGTACCAATGATCGGGCACCACCACATCAATATCGCCCAGATTGCGGAACGAGCGGAACTCGCCGGGCTCGAACAGGGCGCTCATGGCGCCGTGGAACGGGCCGCCGGGATCGAGCTTCGCCTCCGCCGCGGGCACGCCCGCAAAACGGTAGAAGCCGTGCCTGGGCAGGCGGGCCCTCAGGCGGCGACGGCCGTTGACAAAGAGCTGGGTGAACCACCAGCGGCCGGCGGCCACCTCCGGCAAATCGGCCTGCCAGCAGGGGCGGCCGTTGATCGTGCCGTCGCGCCAATCGCCGATCACGCGCGCCCCGCTGAGGATCGGGCGGCCGCCGCTGCCGGACCAGGTGACCGGACAGCGCGCCGTGCCCCCGTCCTCGGGCGCGAACACGATCGGCGCGGCCAGGCGGTACACGCCGGGCTCGACCAGCACCCGGACGGGGCTCTTGCCGCCGCCCCGGCGGCGGAGTTTCCTCAACGCGTCACGAGCCGCCTCCAGCGTGGCGTAGGGGCGGGCCGCGGTGCCGTCGGGCTTGCGGGTTGCGGATGCGGACACATGGAGCTCAAGTGATGCGGTCACAGGATGGTCTCCGGAAACAGGTTTCTGGTTCGGGGGGCAAACACCGATCTTTGTTTCTCCAGACATCGGAAAACGTAACATCATGGCCCCGCGGCAAAGAAAAATCAACTGGGGTTTTCCAGGAATGCCAATAAAAAAGCCTTTTCGTCCCCCCGATTACAAAGTAAGTTAGCTCCATGAACCCATCCGTTTTATTGGATCTCTAATCATGTTCAACGCGCCCCTTAGAACGGTTCTCTTCGGCGGTCTCCTGGGTTTCCTTTTTCTCGCCACCGCCCGGAGCGAAGAGGTTCCCTTCGCGCGACTGGAAGCGGACCCACCGACCGTTTATGCGGGACAGCCCTTCACGCTGCTCCTCTCCGTCTTCACCACCGGACAGGATCTGGAACCCGGCATGAAAATCAACGGACTGCCCGACGCCCTTCAGCTGCAACCCTTCCAGGAAATGCCGGCCCTCAGCCAGACCGAAGGCGGACGAACCTACCAGGTACTCCGATCCCGCTGCGACGCCATCGCCCCCCACCCGGGCCGGCTCCAATTCGCCCCCGTCATCCAGGGGGTCTCCACCCGCACGATTCAAACCTTCTTCTTTGTCCAGCGCATCCAGAACAACGTCCAGATCCAGATCCAGCCCATCACCCTGGAGGTCAAACCGGTCCCGCTTGAACAGGCCCCCAAGGACTACGCCGGCTTGATCGGAACCTTTCACCTGGCGGCCTCTTTATCCACCAACCGCGTCCTCCCGGGCGATCTGGTCACCTTGACCTGCACCCTCTCCGGTACCGGCCGCTTTGACCGTGTCCCGCCCCTGGGCATCCATTCGAGCCCCGGATTCAAACTCTACCCACCCCGGCTGGAAACCGCCCGGAGCGGGGCTACGGTCCGCACCTACACCCAGGTGATGATTCCGTTAAACGTCGGGTCCCGGCTCATCCCCGGCCTCAAACTGACCGCCTTCAACCCCTCGCTCGGATCCTTCGAAACCCTCTCCGCCGGCCCCTTCCCCCTTGTTGAAGATACCGGGCGCCCCACCAACCAGCCTTCAACCATTGTCATGACCATGCCGGGAGCAAATGGCCTCGTGGCGCCATCGCTTCTTCCGGATGGAAAAGCCATGCTTTACCTGCTCCGCACCCTCCGGACTCAACCGCGAAACCCGACCGCCCAACGCCAATTACGCCAATTGCTGGACACTTCCGCCATTCCCTTTCCCCCCGCCCTTCCCCCCTGGAGCCAGTTATCGCGAAACGAATGGCTGACGGTGTTGGGGTCTGCCCTGGCGCTCGGCCTGATCGCGCTCGGGTTGCGCCGGCGCCGCTACCTCGCCTTTGTGGCCCGGCTCCTGACCGTCATCACCCTGCCGCTCGCCCTGCTGGCCTCCGCCGGCGCCGCCTGGTGGATGACCGGGCCGCCGGCGTCGGAACGGGTGGTCACCGCCGCCCTCGTGCAAGGGCGGCTGGCGCCGACTGAAGCATCGGCCCCCTCCATCCGCCTGACCGAAGGCATGGTCGTCAGGCGGGTCGACACCTCGGGCGCCTGGGTCCGCGTCATGGCCGGCGACCTGGCCGTCTGGATACCCGATTCTGCCCTTGAACAACCCTGATGCGTGGGAGCCTGTCATGAACGAAATTGTGGTTGCCGGCCATCTGTGCCTCGACATCTTCCCCTCCTTCGCTCCCGACCGGACCGATCTCGCAAACACCTTTACGCCCGGAAAACTGGTCGATGTGGGGCCCATCGGCTTTGCGACCGGGGGCGCGGTCTCCAACACCGGCCTGGCCTGCGTTCGTTTTGGGACCCCCACCCGGCTGATCGCGCTGATCGGACAGGACCTGTTCGGCCAGGAAATCCTGAACCGGATCAAGGCCCACGGCGGCGGCGTGGACGGGATCGCCATCCGTCCGGGACTCTCCTCCAGCTACACCGTCGTGCTGGCTCCGCCCGGCTTGGACCGGATCTTTTTCCATCATCCGGGAACCAATGACCTTTTCGACGCCTCCTGCATCGGCTTTTCTTCGCTGGCCCAGGCGGGACTATTTCATTTCGGCTACCCGCCCCTCATGAAGTCCATGTTCGAACGGGACGGTGAAGCGCTGATCCGGATCTTCAACCAGGCCCGGGAAACAGGCGTTGTCACCTCCCTCGACATGGCACTCCCCGATCCCGCCTCTCCGGCGGGGAAAGCCCCCTGGTCCCGGATCCTGGCCGGGGTGCTGCCCTCGGTCGACCTTTTCCTGCCCAGCATCGAGGAGCTGCTCTACATGCTGGACCGCCCGCGTTTTCTCGAACGGCGGGATTGCGCCGGAGCCCGCAACCTGGTGGATGTCATCACGGCGGACGACGTCTCCTCCGTCGCGGAGCGGGCGCTGGCGCTCGGCGCCGGAGCCGTGCTGATCAAATGCGGCCATCGCGGCTTATACCTGAGGACAGCGGGCGGCGGGCGACTGGACGCAGCCTGCCGCAGGCTGGGCATGGATCCGGAAAACTGGTCGGCCCGGGAACTCTGGCAGCCCTGCTTCGCCGTGCCGCGCGTGGCGGGAACCACCGGCGCGGGGGATTCGGCCATCGCGGGCTTCCTGTGCGCCTGCGGGCGGGGCGAAGCCGCGGAATCCGCCTTGCGCTATTCGGCGGCGGCCGGCTCGTTCAACGTCACGCAACCGGATTCGCTTAGCGGGCTTGTTTCCTGGGCGGAGATGACGGCCGCCATCCGGAAAGGCTGGGCGCTCGGCCCCCTGGACATTCGCTCACCCGGCTGGCGCTTTGACGCCTCCGGCGGACACTGGCATGGCCCCGGCGATACAAGCCGGGCCTCTTAGCACACCCCGGACCTTACCAGCTCCCGGTGGCCGTCGCCCAGGTGTTGCTGTAATACAGGAACTCCACATGGCCGTCGGCAAACACGACATGCCCCTTCCCGTTGTGATAGGCGGCAATGCCTTCGGCAGGAGGCAACGTACCGGA
The DNA here is from genome assembly GCA_945898015.1 of PVC group bacterium. Lineage (GTDB taxonomy): Bacteria > Verrucomicrobiota > Kiritimatiellia > CAIKKV01 > CAIKKV01 > CAIKKV01. The sequence goes on from CAMDGM010000030.1 coordinate 39,638, forward strand.
ACCGACATAAAGCGCTCCGTCAGTCTGCTGCGGACCATAGATAAGGGTTGTCGTCGCAGAAACCGGATTAATTGCAGGCGTTCCGGAGGTTAAAACAGAATTTACCGACACGTTTTTACCCTCCACAGTTGTCGCTACGTTCAATTCCGTGAACAACATCCTTGAACTGCCGTTGGTCAAAGAATATAAACTGGCGTAATTCAAACTCCAGTTCATCGCATAACTACGGACAAAAGTATAGTTAGCCGCCACCGGGTTTTTTTTCCCCTCGATAACAAAAGTGGGGCACAAGTAAACCCTCTTATCTAGCACATAGGAGTACAAGGTGCCATTTGTAATGCAAGCCGTGCCATTGGCTCCGCTGCTGGCATCCCACATGTCTACATAGCCATTCGCAGCGGCACCAGTACACAGTGCTTTTGGTAAAGGGCCTTTTCGAGTTCCAACCCAACCATAATACTCATCCCAACCGCCCACGCCGTCAGGCGTTTGATACGTGGTGGCAAAGGGGAAACGACCGCCGTTGCTCACAAAAGACATGACAGCCGTCTGAAGCTCCTTGAGATTGTTGGAGCATTGGGCCTGCCGGCCGTTCTCGCGGACCTTGGAGATGGCGGGGAACATCAACCCGGCCAGGATGCCGATCACCGCCAGCACGACCATCAGCTCCACCAGCGTGAAGGCTTTCGTTTTCATGCTCGCCCTCCTTTTGTGGACAACATGGCCTGAAAGGCCCGCAACCGCTTCCGGATGGCCTCCGGCGTCAGGGTCGCCACGCCATCGGGGCCAAACGATTCCACACAGAACGACGCCATCACCGACCCGACCAGCAATGCCTGCCGGATGGCGGCCTCATTGATTTTCCCGCACTTCGCCAGCGCGCCCATCAGCCCGCCCGTGAACGTATCGCCTGCCCCGGTCGGATCCACCACCTGGCTGACCGGATAGGCGGGCAGGAGGAACGTGCCGGCCGGCGAAAAGAGCATGGCGCCGTGCTCGCCTTTCTTGATCACCACATGGGAGGGGCCCATTTTACGGATGTGCGCCGCGGCCCGGAACAGGTTGGACTGCCCCGTCAGCAGGCGCGCCTCGGAGTCGTTCAACGTCACCATGTCGATCCGTTTCAACACCGCCTCCACCTCGGACCGGGCGGTGTTGATCCACAAATCCATCGTATCGACCACCGTATACCGGGGCGCCTTCATCTGGTCCAGGACCCTCAGTTGGAGGCCCGGTTGCATATTGGCCAGGAACAGGCACGGGGCCGAGCGGTAGGGCTCCGGCAGGACCGGGTCGAACTGGGCCAGCACATTCAGCTCGGTCTTCAGCGTCCGGCGGTTGTTCATATCCGCCTCGTAGACTCCGGACCACCGGAAAGTCCGGCCCTTGAGCCGCTGAAGGCCCTGGGTATTCAGTCCAATCCGCTTGTAAAGGCTTAGGAACGGGGCCGGAAAATCGGTTCCCACCACCCCCACCATGCCGGTTTTCACGAAAAATGACGAGGCCGCGCAGGCATGGGTCACAGATCCGCCCAGCACGCCGGCACGCCGGGTCTCCGGAGTGGCAATGGTATCCAGCCCGATTGAGCCTACGATCACCAGTTCAACCGGAGACACTTTCTTGTTCTGCTTCTTCATGAACGGCCCTTTCCCTTGCGTTCATCCAGGTACGCAAGCAAACCCTCCAGCGCGAGGCCATAGCCCCGGATTCCAAATCCGGCCAGCACGCCGATGCAAGCCGGAGCGGTCAGGCTGCGCTGCCGAAACTCCTCGCGGGCATGCACATTCGACAGGTGAACCTCCACGCAGGGAACCGCAACGCCCTGAATGGCGTCCCGAATTGCCACACTGGTATGCGTGTAGGCGCCGGGATTGAGAATCATGCCATCGAACCGGCCGGCCGCGGCCTGGATATGCCCCACCAATTCGCCTTCATTATTGGACTGGACCGCCTGCAACTCGACGCCCATCGCAGCCGCCTGCCGGCCTACCGACTCCACCGCGTCCGCCAGCGTCGCCGTTCCGTAAAGCGCGGGCTCGCGCGTCCCCAGCAAATTCAGATTCGGCCCATTGATTAGCAACACCCGTCTCATGGCGTTTCTTCCTTGTCGGTGTCTTTTTCCACAGGCCGGCGCCGGGCGCGAAGCACCTTCACCTCGGCGGCCGGATAATCAAAGGCGCGATTGTCCTCCAACCGCACTTTCACCCGCTGGCGGGGAATGTCGCGGTCCACCACGTAACCGCGCCCCTCCGGAATCTGGACCTCGTCACCATCATCCGGCATGGTCTGGGAGAGTTGGCGATAGACCTCAGACTCATAGCGCAGGCAGCACTTCAGGCGGCCGCACATGCCGCTGATGGTGGCGGGGTTCAACGTCAGGCGCTGTTGCTTGGCCATCTTGACGCCTACCGCCTCGAACTTCCTCAACCAGGAGGCGCAGCACATCCGCCGGCCGCAGGTGCCCATGCCGCCCACGCGGCCGGAGGCGTCCCGCACGCCGATCTGCCGCATTTCAATGTGCGCCTTGAGCTCGCCGGAAATATCCTTCAGAAACTCCCGGTAATCCACGCGCTCCTCGGAGGTGAACGTGATGGACAGAATCGAGCGGTCGAAGCTATAGCGGACGCACAGGATCTTGAGCGGCAATTTGTGGGACAGAATCTTGTGCTGGCAGGCGGTCAGGGCCATGCGGGCGTGCAGGTTGTTCTCGTGCGCCTTCGTCTGGTCCTGAAGGGTGGCCCGGCGAAGGACCAAGGGGACTCCCTCGGGTTGACGGGCGGACTCGGACTCGGTCAGTTTCTGGACCCGGCCATATTCCAGCACCCGGCCCTGCTGTAACACGCACCAATCGCCCAGATGAATGGCCAGATTTTCCGGACTGCCGGCCGCCAGCACGCTGCCATCTTCCAACAGGATTTTAAGGACACGATACACGATGACGGGCTCCCGGGTTAATTCGTTTCATTATCGGCCAGCCGGACCGGGATGTCAACATCCGGCAAGGCGTGAACACCAAAAACGCATGGTCTTTCCCTTTGCCAGCGAATAAGGCCATTTTACAAGGGGAACACTTTTTTGTAGACAAATCCGCCCTAATTTGCTTTTCTATACTGGATGAAAAGCAAACACATGCAGATAGAGAGGCGCTTGGAGCCCGGATCTCTGAGCGGGAAACCGGTTGAAATCGCTATTGTTGGCGCTAAAGAGCGCAAGCGGTTCGACGAGCTTCTGGGAGCGTTTCATTATTTGGGAGAAAGTCGGGCCGTGGGCGACGCGCTGCGGCTTG
>CAMDGM010000031.1 GCA_945898015.1 PVC group bacterium
ACGGCTGCCGTAAAAACTCAGCCCATGTTGATTGCGCACGGGGTTGTGTAGCGCCGCACTGAGTGCGGCGGATGCCGGCTAATTGAATGGAGGGCGGCGCGCCGTCGCCGCCGCATCGTGGCTGACCGGCGGGTGGTTGAGCGGCCTGCGTCGTTTCGGGCGCAAATGGCCGGCCGCTTTCGAGCGGATCCGCCTTCCGGCTGGAGGCGTCGGGGCACGAGCCCACGCCCCCTCGCCGTCAGGCGGCTGCGCCTCGAAATCGTCGCGTCCCTTTTCGCCTGATCGAAACGCCGCAAGCCTGAACGCCATCGCGCGCCTTGTTCGCTTTCGCTCACGTCGGGCGTCGCGCGAGACGGCTGCCGTAAAAACTCAGCCCATGTTGATTGCGCACGGGGTTGTGTAGCGCCGCACTGAGTGCGGCGGATGCCTGCCTGTTTTAATGGCGAGGCTCCGTCCGAGCCGCATCGTGGCTGACCGGCGGGTGGTTGAGCGGCCTGCGTCGTTTCGGGCGCAAATGGCCGGCCGCTTTCGGGCGGATCCGCCTTCCGGCTGGAGGCGTCGGGGCACGAGCCCACGCCGCCTCGCCGTCAGGCGGCTGCGCCTCGAAATCGTCGCGTCCTTTTCGCCTGATCGAAACGCCGCAAGCCTGAACGCCATCGCGCGCCTTGTTCGCTTTCGCTCACGTCGGGCGTCGCGCGATTTTGGTTCCCGTGCCAAGCCCGTAGGGGGATGGAGCCCGGGGTTGTGTAGCGCCGCACTGAGTGCGGCGGATGCCCGCCTGTTTTAATGGAGGGCGGCGCGCTGTCGCCGCTGCCTTGTGGCTGTCCCGCGGGTGGTTGAGCGGCCGTGAAAAGCCCGATCAATATTGCTTGTGCAGGGGGTTGTCTGGCACCGCCCGGCGTGGTAAGGCGGAAAGAAAAACATGAAAAGAGTTTGACCTGCCGGCTTATTCAGGTATTCTAGTACCAGATTACAAATAAAGGAGCGGGTATGGCGGGAGTCATTCAACTGTCGGAGGCGGCGTCGATCGGGATACACACGGCGCTCTGGCTGGCCCGGACGCCGGATGAGCTGTCGCGGTCTTCGGAAATCTGCCGGCTGTTCGGGTTTTCCGAGGCCCATTTTGCCAAGGTCATGCAGGACCTGTCCCGGGCGGGCATCGTCGAGTCCGTCCGGGGGCCCCGCGGCGGGTCCCGGCTCGCCCGCGACCCTGCCGGCGTCACCCTCCTGGAGGTGTTCGAGGCCATCGACGGCACGCTGGCGGCGGACCGGTGCCTGCTCAGCCCCAAGGCCTGCCCCGCCCGGTGTTGTCCGATCGGCCGGGAAATCGCGGGGCTCAACCGCCGCCTTCGGAAGACGCTGGCCGACGCCACGCTCAAGGCCATGAGCGCTGAGACCGACTGGTCCGGGTTCACGGGCCAGGCCGGTGTGAATTCTCAAAAAACCATGAAGCAACCAAAAACAAAAACGAAACAAGGAGAATGAAGATGAGTATGTTCTGTTTCCAGTGCGAACAAACGGCGGGCGGCAAGGGCTGCACCCAGAGCGGCGTGTGCGGCAAGAAGCCCGAGGTGTCGGACAAGCAGGATCTGTTGACCGGCGCCCTGATCGGGCTGGCCCGCGCGGCCGAAGGCAAGAAGACCGACACCGCGACCGATGACCTGGTCATGCTGTCCCTCTTCGCCACCGTCACGAATGTGAGCTTTGATGTGTCGCGGCTCGACGCCATGATCCGCCAGGTGAGGGCGGCGGCCGCCGCGCTGGGCAAGGCCCCGGAGTTTACCCCCGGCGAGCTGTTCAATGGCAATCCCGACGTGGTCTCCCTGCGTTCCACGTTGCTGTTCGGCCTGCGGGGCATGTCGGCCTATGCCTGGCACGCCGCCGCGCTGGGCGTCCGGGACCCCGAGGTGATCGCCTGGCACTACAAAGGCCTGCGCGAAATTGGCCAGGATCATGATGTGGCCGGCTGGCTGGCCTTGATCATGGAATTCGGCAAGGTCAACTTTGCGTGCATGGCGTCGCTGGACAAGGCCAATACGGAGGCCTATGGCCATCCCGCCCCCGCGACGGTTTCGACCGGGCATGACCGGGGCCCGTTCATCGTGGTCACGGGACATGACCTGCTGGACCTCAAGCAGCTGCTCGACCAGACGGAGGGGAAGGGCATCCACATTTACACCCATGGCGAGATGTTGCCCGCCCATGGCTATCCCGGATTGCGGAAGTATGCGCACTTGAAGGGGCATTACGGCACGGCCTGGCAGAACCAGATGAAGGAGTTCACGGACCTGCCCGGCGCCGTCCTTTACACGACGAACTGCCTGATGCCGCCCAAGGCCTATGGCGACCGCCTCTTCACCACCTCCGTGGTGGCGTTTCCGGGCATCGCCCATATTCCGGACGGCCCGAAGGGGGTCAAGGATTTCAGCCCGGTCATCCAGAAGGCGCTGGAGCTGGGCGGATGGACGGAGCCGGCGGCCGGCAAGACGATGACGACGGGCTTTGCGCGGAACACGGTGATGAGCGTGGCCGGCACGGTGATCGACGCGGTCAAGAGCGGTGCGCTGAAGCACATCTTCCTGGTCGGCGGCTGCGACGGCGCCAAGCCGGGCCGCAACTACTACACCGAGTTCGCGGAGAAAGCGCCGAAGAACACGATCATCCTCACGCTGGCGTGCGGCAAGTTCCGGATCAACCAGCTGGACCTCGGCACCCTGGGCGGACTGCCCCGGCTGCTTGACATGGGGCAGTGCAACGACGCCTACTCGGCCATCGTGGTGGCTTCGGAGCTCGCCAAGGCGTTCAACTGCGGCATTAACGACCTGCCGCTGACGTTGATCCTGTCGTGGTATGAGCAGAAGGCCGTCTGCATCCTGCTCACCCTGCTTGCGCTGGGCGTGAAAAACATCCGGCTGGGCCCGAGCCTGCCGGCGTTTGTGTCGCCCGCCGTGCTGGATGTGCTGGTGAATCAATTCGGGCTCAAGCCCATTACCACGGCGGAAGCTGATCTCAAGGCGATCCTGGGGTAGGGCGGAGTTGGTGAACGGTGATTGAAGGGGCGCGGCGGAATGCCGCGCCCCTTTCTTTTTGTTTTTTCCGGGGCAAGCCTTTAAGATACCGCCCATGAAATCGATTCAAGTCGGGCTGTATGGCGCGAACGGACATCAGGTGTGGCGGAATGTGGAGGGGAACGCCCGGGCGGTATGCCGGGGGGTTGCCGGTTTTTCGCGGGAACGCCTGTCGCCGGCGTTGCAGAAGGCGGACGGCCTCCGGGATTACGGCACGCTGGAGGCGATGCTGGCCGATCCCGGCCTGGATCTGGTGAGCCTTTGTTCGCCGCGACGCGATGGGCAGGCGCGCGACGCGATCCGCTGCCTGGAGGCGGGCAAGCATGTGTATGCGGAAAAACCGTGCGCGCTGAACGAGGCGGACCTGGATGCGATCCTCGCGACGGCGGCCCGGCGGGGAGTGAAATTCCATGAGATGGCGGGCTCCGCCTTTGATCAGCCGTACCGCGAAATGGGGCGGCTGGTCCGGAGCGGCGCGATCGGCACGGTGGTCCAGGTGTGGGCGCAGAAATCGTATCCCTGGTATCCGACTCGGCCCCAGGATGAAGGGCTGGATGGCGGACTGCTGATGCAAGTTGGCGTGCATGCCGTGCGGTTTATCGAGCATGTGACGGGGCTGCAGGCGGTGGAGGTGTCCGCCCGGGAGACCCGGCTGGGCAATCCGGTGTCAACCGGGGAATGTCGGCGGGCGGCGCAGCTGACGATGCGGCTTTCCAACGGCGGGCTGGCGTCCGCGATCGCCAATTACCTGAATCCCCACGAGAGCTTCGGGTCGTGGGGCAACGAGCATCTGCGGGTGTTCGGCACCGGCGGGTTTGTCGAATCCACGGATGCGCATGCGCGGACCCGGCTGGTGCTGAACGAGCGGGACTGCGGGGCGCTGGCGCCGGCGGAGCCCTCGCTCGACTGGTTCGAATGTTTTCTCGACGAATTGACCGGGGCCGGGGGCTTCCCCATTCCCCTTGAAGAGGAGTTGCATCCCGCGCGCGTGGTGATCCGGGCCAAGGCGGGGGTGATGAAGGCCGACCCGTGAAAAAGGCGGGCCCAGGCATAAAGGATTTCACGGGCATGAACAACTCCACGCCTGTCATCGACATCAACACGGTGTTCGGCCGCCGGCTTGAATCCGACCCCCGTTATACCGCTGCCGCCGTGGTCGCCGATCTGGATCGTCATGGCGTGGCCGTGGCGTTCACGTGTTCCCGGCGCGGCATCGATTACAGTCCGGGCCCGGGCAACCGTGAAACGCTGGACGCGGTCCGCCGGCATCCGGCGTTGATCCCCGCCGGCGTGCTGGATCCCCGCGACTCTTTCGGGTGGCAGGGGGAGGCCGACCGTTGTCTTGGCGCCGGCATCCGGCTCTTCCGGTTTTTCCCCCGCACCCAGGGGTGGGCAGTGGATTCCGAATCCTTCCGTGAGATCCTCCGTTACCTGCGGCGCAAGCGGGCCGTTGTCATGATCGAGGCCTCGGATGGGGAGACCGCCAGCGCGGTTGCCCGCGTGACCGCCCCGTTCAAGAGCCCCGTCATCCTGGCCGAAAGTTTTTATGGAAATGCGGCCGAGGTCATGGCCCTGATGCGGCGGTACTCCCACCTCTATGCCGACACCTCCTTCCTGGCCACCGTGGGTGCCGTGCGCGGCATGGTGGACGCTGTGGGGCATGACCGTCTCTTGTATGGGTCTGCCGGGCCCTGGCATTCGATGCAGAAGGCGCTCAACCAGCTGCTGGACGCGGATCTGTCGCCCGCGCGGAAACGCGCCATTCTGGCCGGCAATGCCAGGCGACTTCTGGACCTCAAGCCGGGGCTTTTGAAATCGCGGCCCGGCCTTGCCGGCCTCGAGCCGGTCCGTTTTGAGGAACCGATTATCGACATTCATTCCCACCTGGGCCTCTGGCCCATGCCCATGCGGCAGGAGGACTGCGATCCCGCCGGCATGCTCAGGCGGATGCGCCGGCTCGGGATCACCCACAGCGTGCTGTCGTCGTATGAAAGCATGCGGTATGATCTGGCCGCCGGCAACCGGGCCATCGCCCGGGCCATCGAGGGGCATCCTGAATTGTACGGGATGGTCGAGTTGGATCCCCGTCAGTACGAGTTGTCGTGTGCCGAAATGGACACGTATTACCGGCGGTCGAATTTCGTTGCCGGCGAACTGGAGTTGTCGCATCTGGCTTGCCCCACAAGCTCGCCGGAAGTGAAAAAGCTGATGACGGCCATGGCCCGGCGGGGCAGGCCGGTTCTCTTCATGCCCATGGGGGGGGATGGCGATGTGGCCGCCGAGATCGCCCTGGCGCGGGCCAACCCGACGCTGACGATGATCCACGCCCATGGCGCGGAACCGGCCTGGGCGCGCGCGGTCAAGGACACTCCCAATATTTGCATTGAATACTGTTACAGCCGAACCACCCACCACCGGATCCGCGAGGGGATTGATATCCTCGGCCCGGAGCGGGTTCTTTTTGGAAGCGACCAGACGCTGTTGAGCCCGGCCGGCCAGATCGGGCTCTATCAGGATGCCCGGCTGAATGCCCGCGAGCGCGCCTTAATTCTGCACGCCAACGCGCGCCGGATCTATAAGTTCAAATAGGGCCTTGACCACAGGCGGCCCGCGCCGGCGTCCACCGTGAAAAGGAGGTGGACAGTGCCCATCGATTGGCTTAATTTAAGGGAATTCTACTTATAACTGGGGATCGGACATATGCAGCGGGTGATTCAAGTTGGCACGGGCGGGCGGGGTGAAGTGTATCGCGATTCGGCGGCCTACGGGTTTCCGGGCGTGGTGGAGCTGGTTGGGTTGTGCGACACCAATGCGGGCCGGATTGGACAATACCAGCAGGTGTTGCGGGAGAAGGGGCTTGAGGTTCCCGGGTTTGCGCCCGACCGGTTCGAGGCCATGATCCGCGAGCAGAAGGCCAACTGGGTGGTGGTGACCAGTCGCGACAACACGCACGACGACTACGTGATCCGGGCGTTGAACGCCGGGTGCGATGTCATTTGCGAAAAGCCGATGACCACGGACACCGTGAAATGCCAGGCCATTCTGGCCGCGGTGAAGAAGACCGGCCGGCAGGTGCGCGTGACGTTTAACATGCGCTATTCCCCTGTTCGGATGCAGGTCAAGGAATTGCTGCAATCCGGCGTGATCGGGAAAATCCTGTCCGTCGAATTCCGGTGGATGCTCAACACGAGCCACGGCGCCGACTATTTCCGGCGCTGGCACCGGAACAAGGTCAACAGCGGCGGGCTGATGGTGCACAAGGCCACGCATCATTTTGACTGCGTCAACTGGTGGATCAACAGCGTGCCGTCGACCGTGTATGCCACGGGGACGCGCCAGTTCTACACGCCTCAACAGGCCGAGCGCTATGGGCTGACGCGGCGCGGCAGCCGGTGCCACGGCTGCCCCGAGTCCGCCCGCTGCCCGTTCTACCTGGACATGGCGGCGTATGGGCATATGAAAAAGATGTACCTGGACCAGGAGTCGCACGACGGCTATTTCCGCGACCAGTGCGTGTTCAGCCCCGAGATCGACATCGAGGACACCATGAACCTGGCGGTCGAGTACCGCGGCGGGGTGCGGATGTCCTACTCCCTCAACGCCTTTGCCGCGTGGGAGGGGTACGAGATTGCGTTCAACGGGACGAAGGGCCGGCTGGAGCATGGCGCCCGCGAGGGGGCGGGTTCTGTTTTCGGGGACGGCAGTACGCCGGGCGAGGTTAAGGGTCTCTCCGTCCGGGTATGGCCCCTGTTCGGGAAGCCGTATGCGGTCGTGCCCGCCGACAGCACGGGAGGGCATGGCGGAGGCGACGAGCGGCTGATGGCGGACCTGTTCCGCCCCGACCCGCCGCCCGATCCGCTGGGGCTCCGGGCCGATTACCGGGCGGGCTCCTGGTCGATCCTCACCGGCATTGCCGCCAATATCTCCATGCGGGAGCGCCGCGTGGTGGAGGTCGATTCGCTGGTCTCCGGTCTGGCCCTGCCGGATTATCCGCCCGCGCCCGCCTGGGACGAGCCCATTCCGCTGCCGGAGAAGAAGCCGGCCTCTTGACGGCGTTTTTCGCCCGGGGTGTTCCGTCCGGTGTGTGTTAAACTTGACATTCCGGTCAAGCGTGCGGTCTGCCAGTCGCGCCGGCGAGCCGGTTCTGGACAAGGGGCGGGGTTTTGTGCATAATCGCACGACTTACTATCATGAGTGTTGAAAAAGAAGAGATAGTCACCGATCCGGTGAAGCAGATTGTCTGTGCCAAGTGCGGCAAGCCTCTGGATGTGTCGGTCTTGGCGGCGTTCTCCAAGTTCCGGTGCGGCCATTGCAGCGCGGTCCAGACGGTGCCCGCCAAGCTTGGCAATTTCATTCTTCTTGAACTGCTGGGCCGGGGCGGCATGGGCGCCGTGTATCGCGGCGTCGATCAGGCTCTCGGCCGACCCGTGGCGATCAAGGTGATGCTTCGCTCCGTGGCCGCGGACAAAGTCTTTTTCGAACAGTTCCAGCGCGAGGCGCGCGCCGCCGCGGCCCTGAGTCATCCTAATATCGTGCAAGTGTATGCCCTGGACGAGGAAAAGGGGCAGTCCTATATCGTCATGGAGCTTCTTTCCGGCGGGCGGCTCGATCACATTATTTCAGAACGTAAGCGGCTCGACGAGCCCGTGGTCTTGAAGCTCGCCATCGATGTCGCCGAGGGGTTGAGCGCGGCCAGTCGCGTCGGGCTGATCCATGACGACATCAAGCCCGAGAATATCCTGTTTGATGCCAAGGGGGTGGCTAAGATCGTGGACTTCGGGCTGGCCCGCTTCCGTGGCAAGGGGCCCCAGGCGGGGCAGAACGAGATCTGGGGGACGCCCTATTACATTGCCCCGGAAAAGGTGCTTCGCAAGACCCCCGATTTCAAGTCCGATATTTACAGCCTGGGTGGGACCCTGTTCCATGCGCTGGCGGGCCGGCCTCCCTTCGAGGGCGAGACCGCGGTGGATGTGGTGAAGGCGCGGGTCCAGTCCCCGGCCCCGGATGTGAGAACGTTCCGTCCCGAGGTCCGTCCCGAGCTGGCGGTCTTGATTGCCCGCATGCTCGAGCGCGAGCCGGAAAAGCGGCCGGCGACGTACGCCGAAATCCTCGAGGAGCTTCGTAAGCTGGCCGGCGTGGAAGTGCTTCAGGCGGCGCCGGCGGGCGGTGAGGGGGGGTCCCCTAAAAGCACCAAGCTCTTGTTCAAGGGAAAGCGAAAATTGACGCTTCAGAGTCCGGCCGAAGGGGCGGTCGCGTCGGGCGCTGCGGGCCCGGAGAGTGCGGTGGTTGAAAGCGGCGTGACCGCCGAAAAACCAGCCGCTTCGAAACGCAAGCTTTGGCTTGTGATGGCGATAGCCTTGGGGGGGGTGTTGGTTCTGGTCGGGCTCGGCCTATGGATTAATCGCCTGACTCACCGCCGCCAGGCGAAGGCGACGCTCGTGAAGCAGCAGGCGGAGTTGGTCCGCTTGCGCGGGGAGGCCGGTGGTCTTCTGGCGTCGATTCGAAACAACTCGACCGGGGCGCTGGCCGAGGCCGATGCGCTTTTCTTCTACGATATTGAAGCCACCAACCGGCTGGCCCAGGCCAAGGCTATTCTGGTCGCCATGGGGGCTCAGGCCAAGCTGGTCGCCGTGCCGGTGTTGCCGACGGACGGGGATGTGGCGGAGCGTGTGGCGGGGCCGGCGATCGGTGTATTCCCCGCGGTGACGAATCTGGAGGCGATGTGCGCCGAGGCCGGACAGATCGTGTTGAATCTGGAGGCCGCCGGGCCGGCCCATCTTTCCGAGGCGCGGGCCGGCGTGGCGCGCCTGGGGGCGATCAGCAAGGATGTTTCTCCGCTGGCGATGGTGGTGGAGGAAGCCCGGAAAACAGGCTCGAAGGTGGTGGCGGAGGCGGCGGACTGGATTGTCAAGGCGGGGGCCGCCCGGGATGCCGGCATTCAGGCGATGGCGCGGGATGCCGCGGATGCGGATGCCCGCAAGCAACGCGAGGCCGAGGCGGCCGAAAAGAAGCGGCTGGCGGCGGCGCACGCCGCCAAGATCGCGGCGGAACACGATAAGGTTGTTGCCGCCCTGAGCGAGAACGGAGAGGCCATCCGCCAAAATCAGTTTGCCGATGCGGGGGAGGCTTTCAAGAAGGAACTTTCGAGGCTGGAGACCGACGAAGGGAAGGCCGAGGCCAAAGCGGCGCTCGATCGCTGCCTGATTCTTCAGGAAATGAAGGATTTCCTGATCGCTTCCATTCAGGAAAAGCCGTTGCGCTGGGGCTGGTACAGTGCGGGCGGGCAAACCGACATCACGGGTGCCGACGGGCAGGGAATCCTGGTGCGTGGCAAGGTCGAACCGTGGACCGGGGTCGACGCCCGGCAGATGCGCAAGTTCATTGATGCGTATGTCAACATCGAGGACGTCCGGGAGAAAAAAGGCAAGCGTGGCTGGGCCCGCTTGCAGCTGGGCGCGGCCCTCTATTTCTATGTGCAGGGGGAACGGGGATTTGGCGTGGCGCGCACGTATCTGGATCTGGCCCTGCAAAATGATCCCAAATTGGAAGACGAGACGAAGCGGCTGATGCCGGACCTTGTCAAGGGGGGGCGATGAGCGGAAAGGCCCGTTTGCCCCTGCGGATCATCAACAGCGTGGCGCCGATCCGGATCTGTGACAACGGCGGTTGGACGGACACCTGGTTTGCCGGGCACGGTTGCATTTTCAATATTGCCGTTTATCCCTATGCCGAGGTGCAAATTGATGTCCGGCCCTGGGACGGGAATGAGGAGCGGGTTGTCATTCACGCCGAAAATTATGGCGAGCGGTATGCGCTCAAGGCTGAGCAGCCCGGTTGGGACCGGCATCCGTTGCTGGAAGCGGCCATCGATTATATGAAAGTGCCGCGGGATCTGGCGTTTGTGGTGAATATATTTTCCGAGGCTCCGGTGGGGGCTTCCACCGGCACCTCTGCGGCTGTGACCGTGGCCCTGATCGGTGCGCTGGACCGGCTCACGCCGGGCCGCATGACGCCCCACGAAGTGGCGGCGGCGGCCCAGATCATTGAAACCGAACGGCTGGGGCAGCAATGCGGGATCCAGGACCAGATCTGTTCGGCCTTTGGCGGGATCAACTATATTGAGATGTTTCAATATCCCCATGCCTCGGTTTCCCCGATTCAGGTGCCCAATTCCGTCTGGTGGGAGCTTGAGCGCCGCCTGGTGCTGGTCTATCTGGGAAAATCGCACAGCTCGTCCAAGGTCCATGAAACGGTGATTCGGGAGCTTGAAAATTGCGGACCGGATAATCCCAAGCTGACGGCGTTGCGCCGGACCGCGGGCCAGTCCCGGGACGCCCTGTACGCCGGCGATTTTGAAGCCCTTGGCCGGGCCATGATCGCCAATACGGAGGCGCAGGCGCGTTTGAACGACAAGCTGATTGGCGCGGAAGCGCATCGTATTATTGCGATCGCCCGGGAGTATGGGGCGCTGGGGTGGAAAGTCAACGGAGCCGGCGGGGATGGCGGATCGCTTACGCTTTTGTGCGGGTCCCATTCTGATCGTAAACGGGCCATGATCCGGGCTCTTGAAAGCGAAAATCCCCTGTTTCGGCATATTCCCATTTATCTCAGCCGGCAGGGACTCCGGGTATGGGAAGATCATCAGGAACCCGCTCGTCGCCGAGTTACGGAAACGTCTGATTAAACGTCGTAGAACGCCGTTTGCGACAAGCTGTCCTCAATTTTGCCAATCTGGCACGGCGCAGTGAGACATGCCTTCGGGTTAATCGGTTTATGCCCTGAAATCGGGTTTGGCATGCTCCATGCTCTCTAATAAGGTGACCCAAGGTTGGTTTGACAAGAGCTCGGCATCCACAAAGTGGAATACTTAGCCGAGAGTCCTACTGGCCAAAGGGGGCGCCCTGCTGGAGGGCAATAAACCCAGCATAAGCCTGGCACTTCGTGTCAGGCTTTTTTTATGGAGCAGGCCCGCAAATCGCTTGTTACGGACCGGACTAATCATTAGTATTTGCTAAAATAAGACAACGCAACAACGCCGATTGTTGTGCCGATATTGTGCGGAGGCTGGATTGAGAAGCAAGCATGGGGAGGCGGAACATGACCAAGCCGGGCGATACGGGCGGGAAACCGCGGGTGGGAGGATTGATCCGGTACGGAGTGGCCTTTTTCCTGTTGTGGTGGGGCGTTGGCTGGCCGGTGCTGTCTGTGGCGGGCAAGCGGGCGGAGGGTCTGGTGACGGACATTTCTGTTTCGGTGGATTCGAAGGATAGAAAGGCTGAAATCTATACGATCCATTATCGGTTTTTATTGCCGGGCGGGCGTGTGGGTAAGGGGGTTTCCCTCAAGTCCGGTAAACGTTATGGCGGCGGTGTTGGCATCAGCGTAGGCCGAATCATGCCGGTGCGGTACGTGCCGGGGCTGGTCTTTTTGAACGCGGCGCCCTGGGATCGTGAGCCCCTTCTTGGCCGGATCCTGGCGGCGCTGATTGGCGTGGGCGTGCTGGCGTGGCCGCGGTGGAGGGGTAAAAAAATGGCGTCCTGAGGAAACGACGAGGAAGCCTTATTTGAAGATCGAAAAGGAAGATGGGCGCAATGACTAAAAGGGACGTGATTCGGATGGTGCTTGAGGGGCGAACGCCGCCGTATGTGCCCTGGCAGTTCGGGTTTACCCAGGAAGCCGCCGAGAAGCTGAAAGCCCACTATGGCAGCCTCGAGCCCGTCCTGGCGGGCAATCATCTGCTGGGACTGGGGTCCGGCATTTTCCCGTCGGTTGATCTGGGCAACGGCTGTGTGCGCGATCCGTTCGGGGTGGTGTGGGACCGGACCCAGGACAAGGATATTGGCATGGTGAAGGGGCAGGTGTTGCCCGAGCCGTCCCTGGCGGGATATGCGTTTCCGGAGCCTGCGAATCCCAAGATTTTCGGGAAGATGCAGGACGCGATCGATCGGGACGAAGGCGAACGGTTTCGGGTTTTTTCAGTGGGGTTTTCCCTGTTTGAGCGGGCGTGGACGTTGCGCGGCATGGAGCCGCTGATGATGGATTTCATTGAAAATCCGGACTTTGCCCATCAGTTGCTCGGCGCCATCGCCGATTTTCAGATCGCCCAGATCCGGAAGGCGTTGACATACGACATTGACGCCGTCTATTTTGGCGACGACTGGGGCTCCCAGCGCGGGTTGATCATGGGCCCTGACCTGTGGCGTGAATTCATCAGGCCGGAACTGGCGCGCATGTTCCGCGTGGTCAAGGAGGCCGGGAAGGCCGTGTCGCTTCATTCCTGCGGGGATGTGGACGAATTGTTCGATGACCTGATTGACCTGGGGCTTAACGCGTTTAATCCGTTCCAGCCCGAGGTGATGGACGTGGACCTTCTGATGAAGCGCTATCGCGGCCGCCTGACCTTCCAGGGCGGGTTATCCACCCAGCGGATTCTGCCTTATGGAACGCCGGACGACGTCCGGCGGGAGTCGCGCCGTCTGCTGGCGCTGGGGCGGGCGGGAAGTTATATCTTTGCCCCGGCCCACGCGGTGGAGGGGGACGTGCCGGTGGAGAATATGATCGCGTTCATGGAAGAGGCGCAGGCGCAGGCATGACTCCAGTCCTGACCTATTTTTGGGATGGCCTTCAGGTGACGGCCAAGGAGCTATTCCTGCTGTTCGGGCCCGGCCTGGTGTTTGGCCTGACGATTCATTATCTGGCCGAAGTCATCCGGCATGCCTGTCTTCGGCTGATGGGGGTCAATTTCTTTGCCTGGCTGACTGCGCCCGGCACGATGGTTCATGAGCTTGGGCATGCGTTTTTTTGTGTTTTGTTCGGACACGGGGTGCGCGAGCTGGCCTTGTTCAAGCCCCATGAAAAGGAGTCGTTGGGTCATGTCACGCACACTTACAACCCCCGGAATCCCTATCACATGATCGGGCATTTTTTCATTGGAACGGGCCCGATCTGGTTTGGGGCGGCGGTTCTGTATGGATTGGCCGTCTGGCTGCTGGGGCGGGGGATCCCCATGCCCGGTGTCGACGCGGGTTTTTCGATGAACGATTTTCCGGCCACGCTGGGGCAGATCGGGCTGGCGGGCGGGCAGGCGTTTCTGGGCTTGTTGGATCTGGCGCTGTTCCGGCACTGGCCGGTGTATGTGTTCCTGTATCTGGCCTTCAGCATTGGCGCGCATATGACGTTGAGCCTGTCCGACCTGGGCGGGGCAGCCAAGGGGTTTGCCTATTTGGCCGGCGTGGTTCTGCTGGTCAACTGGGCCACGGCCTGGGCGGGCGTCTGGTCCCAGTCCGCCTGTATTTTCCTGCTGCGCCCGTTGTCGGCGATGTACGGGGTGATGGCGTTTGCGATGATCCTCTCGGCGCTGCTGGCGCTGGTGTTGTCGCTTTTGGCGGCCTGGGTGGGCCGGCCGAAGACGGGTGCGGCAGGGGCCCGTGGCGATACGTTTTAGCTTGCCGATGAGAGTTGAATAGCGACAATATAGTCACATAAACGCACCGGCGACCATGATGGCGCGGGGAAACAAGGAATCAGCGATGAGCGAAAAAAAGTGCAAACCGGGTGAACACAAGGGCCATATCTGCGTGTTGGCAAGCGAAGGCCGCTTTGAGGAGATCAAGCAGTTGCTGAAGAAGCCGAAGTACGTCTGTTTCAATTGCGGGCGGGTGGCGTCTTCCGAAAAGAATTTGTGCAATCCGATGCCGCTCGATTAAGGGCGGATCAACAGGTTCCAGAGCGGGAGGGTGGTCATGACGGAATGGTGGATCGGCCTGGGCGTGGCGTTTGTCCTGTTCCTGCTGGGTTATAACACGCTGGTGGTGAAGCGGAATGCCGTGGGGAATGCCTTTGCGTCTGTGGACGCCTTGCTCAAGAAGCGGTATGACCTGATTCCCAACCTGGTGGCCTGTGTGCAGGGGTATGCGCGGCATGAACAGTCTGTTTTCCAGAAGGTGACGGAGGTGCGGAGCCAGGCGGCCGCCGCGGCGTCGAACCGGGACGAGGTGTTGCGTCTCAACGCGCAACTGGGCGGCCTTCTGGGCAATGTGCGGGTGCTTGCGGAAGGGTATCCCGAATTGAAGGCAGACCGGCAATTTCTTCAGCTCCAAGCCACGTTGAACGAGGTCGAGGAGCAAATCTCGGCCGGTCGCCGCGCGTATAACGCCACGGTGAAAAACCTGAATGATGCCGTTCAGATGCTTCCGTTGAACATCCTGGCCGCGCTGTTTGGATTCCGTGCGGCCCCGTTTTTTGAGGCGGCTGCCAGCGAACGCACCACCGTGCCGTCGGTGAACACCGGAACACCATTTTTACCGAAAGGGACCCCATGAAAACAGTCGATGAATTCAAGGTGTTTTATGAGAAAAACCTGGTGGCGCCTCTGCAGGTGCTGGATGCGCAGCGCGTCAAGCTGCGTACGAAAGTGATGTGGACCTGGGTGGTGCTGGCGCTTTGCGTGGTGGGCGCGTTTGCGATTGGCAGCGTGTTTGAGGAGCAGCTGAACAAGTCCCCGGCGCCGGGCATCATCGCCGTGTTCGTGCTGTTTTATGCGGCCTATTTCACGGTGATGTCCGTGAAAAAGAAGATCGCGGCGTATGGGGCCGAATTTGACCGCCTGATCATGCGGGGAATGATTGACTTCATCCAACCCGGGCTGACTTATACGCCCGGCGGGCTGTTGACCCAGGAGACGTTTCGGGGAAGCGGCTTGTTTCCGGACCCGCGGATTGACCGGTACACGGGCAGCGATCTGGTGGAGGGGGTGCTGGGGGTGACGCCGATCCGGTTTTCCCAGGTGGATGCTCAGGAAAAGATCCATGAAAGAACGGAGCATGGCGGCGGGCGGGACAAGTGGCGGACGATTTTCAAGGGCTTGTTGTTCACTTGCGAATTCAACAAGACGTTCGAGGGCCGGACGTTTGTGTTTCCGGATACGGCGGAACGGCTTTTTGGCTGGGTGGGCGCCGCGTTGCAAAAATTGCATTCCAGCCACGGGTCGCTGGTGAAGCTGGAAGACCCCGAGTTCGAAAAACGCTTTGTGGTGTACGGCGACAGCCAGGTGGTCGCCCGGTATGTGCTGTCGCCGGCGTTGATGAGCCGGCTGACCGACTTCAAGGACAAGAGCAAGCGCTGGGTGGGGTTGGCGTTTGTGCAATCCAGCGTGTACGTGGCGATCGGATACCCCGAAACGCTGTTCCGGCCGAGCTTGTTCCGCAGCATGCTGAATTTTGAGCGGATCAGGAAGTCGTTTGACGCCCTGGCCCTGATGCTGGGGATTGTCGAGGACTTGAATCTGAATGTGCGCATCTGGGGCGACCGGGCCGCCCTGCCGCCGGGCTGACCCCATCAGACGTAGATCATTTTTTTGGTCATACCGCCGTCCACGACCAGATTTTGCCCGGTGATGAATCCGTTGGCGGGATCGGCGAGGAAGAGCACAGCGCGGGCGATGTCATCAGGCGTGCCGACCCGGCCGCAGGGATGTTGCGCATGATCGGCCTTTGATAAAAGGGCGGGCGCGCGGCGCGACTTTTTTTGAAAAGGCGAGACATCGATCCAGCCCGGGCTGATGCTGTTCACCCGGACCTCCGGCCCGAGGCTGACGGCCAGCGCATGGGTGAGCGCCACGAGGCCTCCTTTGGTGGCGGCATACGCTTCCGTGTCGGGTTCGGACATGTGCGCCCGGGTGGAGGCGATGTTGACGATCGATCCGCAGGCGGCGCGGAGCGCGAGCGCGGCGTGCTTGACGCTGAGGAACGCCGCGGTCAGGTTGACCGCCAGGACGCGGTTCCAGTCTTCCAGCGAGAGGGACGCGATGGGGCCGCCCCGGCTGATGCCGGCGTTGTTCACCAGCAGGTCGAGCCGGCCATCCCGGGTTGCGGCGTCCACCGCCTGGCGGACCTCGGATTCTTGGGCGACATCGGTCTTGATAAACCGGACCGGGCCCAGCGGCGCGAGTTCGGCCTCGGCTTCGAGCCCGGCCTCAGGGTCGATTTCTGCCAGGGTGACGGCGTAGCCGTTTTCCAAAAGGCGGGCGGCGATGATCCGGCCGAGGCCCTGCCCGGCACCGGTGACGAGCGCGGTCTTCATGGCTTATTTCTCCAGCGTCAGCAGGTCCTTCACCTCTTCCCAGGTGAGGGCCTGCAGGATCGATTCGTCGGTGGACAGGGTGGCGTCGATCACGGCCTGCTTGCGTTTCTGCATCTCGAGCACTTTTTCCTCGATGGTGCCGCGCGTGAGCAGCTTGATGCCGTAGACGGTGCGCTTCTGGCCGATCCGGTAGGCCCGGTCGGTGGCCTGCTGCTCGACGGCGGGGTTCCACCAGGGATCGTAATGGATGACCATGTCGGCGCCGGTGAGGTTCAGGCCGGTGCCGCCTGCCTTGAGGCTGATGAGGAACAGGGGGATGGCGCGGTCCGAGTTGAACTGGTGGACGATTTTCTGGCGCTCCTTCGTGGAGCCGTCGAGGTAGCAGTAGGGAATCTGGCGGGTATCGAGTTCGCGGCGCAGGATGGAGAGCATGGAGACGAACTGGCTGAACACGAGGAGGCGGTGGCCGCCGTCCAGGGCCTCGTCGAGCAGCTCGAAGAAGAGGTCCATCTTGGCGGAGGGCGGGTTGGCGGGGAGGCCGGGCAGCTTGAGCAGGTCGAGATGGCAGCAGGCCTGGCGGAGCTGGAGGAGGGTTTTGAGGATTTCGATGGTGCAGCGCTTGAATCCCTGGGTGGCCACCATGTCTTCGAGCTTGCGGCGGGAGGCCTCCACCAGCGCCCGGTAAACCTGTTTCTGTTCGGGGGCCAGCGTGCAGAAGGCGAGCCGCTCGATCTTGGGGGGCAGGTCGCGGGCGACGTCGGCTTTCAGGCGGCGGAGCAGGAACGGGCCCATCTTGCGCCGGAGGCGGACCTGGGCCTCCTCGCCCTCGAAGCCGCCGGCCGCGATGGGCTGCTCGTAGTAGCGGCGGAAGGAGTCGTGGGTGCCCAGGTAGCCGGGCATGAGGAAGTCCAGAATGGACCAGAGGTCGGAGACGCTGTTTTCGATGGGGGTGCCGGTCAGCACGAGGCGCTGGCCTGCCCGAAGCCGCTTGGCGGTGATGGCGTTCTGCGTGGACCGGTTTTTGATGTGCTGCGCCTCGTCCAGGATGAGCACGGAGAAGTCGAAGGTCAGATACTGGTCCACGTCCCGCCGCATGAGGGCGTAGGAGGTCACGACAAGGTCCGATTCCGGGATCCGGCTCCACAGGGCGTGGCGGTCGTTGCCGGTCAGGCTGAGCACGCGCAGGCCGGGGACGAAGCGGGCGGCTTCCTCGGCCCAGTTTTCGACCAGGCTGGTGGGGCAGATGATCAGGGCGGGCTTGCCCTGGTAGAGGGGGTGGCGGCGTTCGAGGCTGAGCCAGGCCAGGGCCTGGATGGTTTTGCCCAGCCCCATCTCGTCCGCCAGGATGCCGCAGAATCCGTTGCATTCCAGGAACCGGAGCCAGGCGATGCCGTCCTTCTGGTAGGGGCGCAGCACGGCCTGGAGGGCCGGGGTCTCCACGGCTTCGATGCTGACCTTGCCGGCCTGCTCGGCGGCGCGGTCGCGCCAGGCGGCCGGCATTTCCACGTCCACGCCGTCGAGCGCGTCCATGGAGGCCTTGACGTAGGCGGCATAGAGGCGCGGCAGGCGGAAGGTGCCGGGGCGGGAGCCCTCGGTGCTCGCGCAGTCGTGAAAGACGCGGGTCATGGATTCCACGGCGTCAATGTCGAGCAGGATGGTCTGGTCGTCGCGCTGGATGAAGGATTCGCCCTTGAGAATGGCGCGCTGGACCTCGGCCATGGGAAGCGTTTGCCCGTTGTGCTCATAGTCGAACCCGATCTCGAACCAGTCGTGGTCGGGCGAGTCGGTGACGCGGATGACCGGCGTGACGGACGGGAGCGTTTCCAGGTAGGGCGACACGCGGCCTTCGAGCTCCACCTTCCAGCCCGAGCGGCGGAGGGTGGGCAGTTTGCTGCCGATGAAGTTGAGCACCTCCCGCTCCCCGACGATGTGGGCGAGCGAGTCGCCCGTGTCCCCGTGGAAGCCGAAGTGGCGCAGCTTTTCGAGCGCCCGCCGTTCGCTGTGCGGGCTGCGGACGAAATAGCGCAGCGGATCGGCGGCATCGGGGAGGCAGAAGCGCGCGTTCGGATCGGCGGCTTTTCCCGCCACCAGGCTCTTGCCGTCGTATTCCGCATAGAGCGTGGCGGAGAGGGAGGCGGGGCTGCCGCGCACCACGAGGCGGAAGGCCGGCGCCGTGGGCTCGATGGTGAAGGCGTCGGTGGAGACGTCCGTTTCAACCCGGATGAGCGCGGAGAGGGAGCCCAGCTCGGCTTCGAAAAAACGGGGCACGGACGGGCGGGGAATGCGGACGGTGTCCTTGTACAGGTCGTGCAGGGGTTCGGGCAGGATGGTTTCGAGGGGCCAGAAATTCACGCCGCTGGACACCCAGCCTTTATTTCCGTGGACGATGTGGAACGGGGGGGCCTCGTCCGCGCCGTAGGGGATGTCCGTGTGGAGATTCAGCACCAGTTCGCCGCTTTCAGCGTCCAGGTCGATGCGGAGGCGGGAGGGAATGCGCGGCGCCAGGACGGACAGGGGCTCCTCGCGGCCTTCTTCGTAGAGGGAGCGGCTTTCGTGCAGGTCGAGCAGGTTGAGAAAGTCGAATTTGGAAAGGGTCAGGCTTCCGCCGGCGGGTCCGCCCGCGATATCTTCCAGCACGAAGAGCAGCGCCTCATCGCGGCGGGGGAAGGAAAAGGCGACGTCGCGCGGCACGGCGTCGAGCGGGCGGTGGGCGCCGTCGTATTCGGCTTCGGCGAGGACCGGCACGCAGCCCCGGCGCCAGCCTTCGCGCCATTCCCGGCGCAGGGTCAGCCGGATGACGGCCGGGATCGCCTGGGGCGTGCCGGGCGGGACGCGGCGGAGGTAGGCGCTTTCGGAGATGGTGGCGAGGCGCTGGGCGTGGCGGATTTCCTGCTCCCGCCGTTGTGCGTGTTCGGGGTTATGCTGGCGTTTCAGCAGGGCCAGGCCGAGCGCGATGACGTGGCTGCAGATGATCCCGCGCTCCGTGCTGTCCCGGCAGGGGCATTGGCTTTCCGCGCTGCCGTTGGGAAGGATGCGGGCGGCGGTCCGCATGGTCCGGCCCGCGCGCAGGATGGCGCCCCGCATATGGGGCGGATCGAATTCCGCCTCCTTGACCAGTCCGTTGTCGAACAGGATCTGGCCGTCGCGAAACACGGAGTCGCCCGCCCAGTCGATCAGCATTTTCTGGGTCACCGGAAAAGTCATCGGCGTTCCCACCAGCCGCTGGTCCAGCCGTCCAGCGTGAGTTGTTGCCGCTCGGAAAAGCCGCGGCCGGCGAAGGCGGCCGCTATGTCCGCATATTGGCGCTCCAGAATGCCCGCCAGCAGCAGCGCCGCGCCGGGCTCCCGGGAACAAAGATGATCCGCGAACCGGTCCGTGGCGGCCAGCAGGATCGGCGCCTCGATGTTGGCCGCCACGAGGCCGAACGGGGCGGCCGGGGCATAGCGCAGGACGTCGGCGGTGCCGAGCGTGACCGCCTCGGCCACGCTGTTCCGGCGGCAGTTTTCGCCGGCCTGCTCGACCGCCGAGGGGTCGAAGTCGATGGCCGTCACGGGGCCGAAGCCCAGCTTGACGGCGGCGATGGAGAGGATGCCGGATCCGCAGCCGGCGTCGAGCATGGGGCCGGAACGGCCTTCCGCGGCCAGGGTGTCCAGGAAACGGATGCACGCCCGGGTGGTGCCATGCTGGCCTGTGCCGAAGCACATGCCGGCGTCGATCACGACTTCCCGGTCGTCCGGCCGGGTCGGCATGGTCTCCCAGGAGGGGCGGACGATGATCCGGTCGGACACGCGTTCGGGGTGGAAAAAGCGTTTCCAGCTTTCGGCCCAGTCCTCGCGGGGGATGGCGTCCACGGAGATCCGCCAGGGTTCGCCCCGGCAGAGGTCAGAGATCAGGCGTTTCAGGTCTTCGGCGGCCCGGTCCGCAGCCTCGTGATCGGGCGCGAACAGATCGATCCGGGCGAGGGTTCCCGCGGCGTCGGTCCACAGGGATACGGCATGGCCCGCGCCCGGCAGGGCCTCCTCCAGTACCTCGGCCAGAAGCGGCACGGTGTGGATGGAAACACGGTAAAGCGTGTCGGTCATGGCGGCAGCCTCAGGATTTTCTGGGTTTGAACCGGCTGAACGCGCTGGCGCCCGCCGCGCCGTCGGGTCCGAGGACGGCGCGCGTGGTGCCCGCGGTGGCGAGTACTTCGTCGGTGGTTTTGAAATGGCATTTGACGGCCTCGAGCAGGACGGCGGGCCCTTTTTCCTGGATCAGCCGGATGGCGGCGTCCTTCACCAGGGCCGAGGCGCCCTTGGGGATCTTGAAGCCGTACTGGGTGGACAGGTCGGCCATGGCGCCGAGGAAGCGGTCGCGCGCGAGAATGGAGGCGGCGGCCACGGCCATATCGGATTCGGCCTTGTGGCGCTGTTCGAGCTTGATGGTTTTGCCGCGCTGGAGGAGCGCGCGTTCGATCAGGTGCTTGCCGCCGAACTGGTCGGAGAGGGCGCGGGGGCAGTCGGGCACTTTTTCGAGCACGTTTTCGATGGCGCGGGCGTGGCCCCAGGCGAGGAGGGAGTTCACGTTGCGCATCTTGTGGTAGAGCTCGTTGTATTTGCGGGGGCCGACGGAGATGACGGTGTAGCGGTCGCCGACCCGGTCCCGGATGGCCTTGGCCAGCTGGCGGGCCTTGGTGTCGCTGGTGATGTTTTTGCTGTCCTTGACGCCCAGCTCGCGGAAGACCTTTACGAGGGGGGTGTCCACATAGACAGCGGCGATGACGAGGGGGCCGAAGAAATCGCCCTTGCCGCTCTCGTCCACGCCGATGTGGGGGGAGAAGGAATCGGGATCGACCACGGCCTCGTAGCCGAGGCGGACCTCCTGGAGGACGAGGGGCTCCATGGCGAACGAGACGAAGTCGGAGGCGCCGGATCCCTGGATGAGGCACTTGCCGCTTTTGTAGAGGGAGACACGGAAGCCGTCGCCCTCGGCCGCGATGCGGGTGTATTCCACCGCTACGGGCTTGTAGTTGCCGCCCCGGAGCAGGTCGATGAGGGCCTGCTGCTGGCTTTCGCTGAGTACGAACGTGAACGAATTCTGGTTCGACATAACTGGTAAGGCTACCACGAAGCAGGCGGCAATGGCACAAAAAAATCACGCCTCCGAGCGTGACGTGTGCCGGGTCGGCGTTCCCCGCAAATAGCGGTTGTATTGACCTGATTCGATGTTAGGATAGGGACCTATTTATCACCCAGCGAGGATGCATGAAAGCGGCGATTGTCGGATATGCGCAGGCGGGCAAAAAGACCCTGTTCAAGCTGTTGACCAACCGGGACGTTCCCCAGGGCCGCAAGGAGGACGAGGCCGTGGAGGGCGCGGCGGCGGTGTATGATGCCCGCGTGGAGACGCTGGCGAAGATCTGCAAGCCCCAGAAGACCAAGTACGCGGAGACGCTCATGGTCCTGTGTCCCGATGTGCCGGAGGGCGGCAAGGGTTCCTGGATGGACGCGGCCCGCAAGTGCGACCTGCTGTGCGTCGTGCTTCGCACGTTTACGGCGCCCGATGTGTTTCATCCCCGGGGCTCCGTGGATGCCGAGCGGGACCGGTCCGACCTGGCCACGGAGATCGTGTTCGCCGACGTGGACATGGTGGACAAGCGGCTGGAGCGGATGGCCAAGGAAAAGCGGGCGGGCCAGACCGTGGCGCAGCAGATCGAGGAAAAGGCGCTCACCAAGTGCCGGGATGCGCTGGCGGCGGGCCAATGGCTCAAGGACGCTGGCCTGGACGAGAACGATTTGAAGGCGATTCGGACCCTCGGGCTGATGACCCTCGCGCCGGTGATGTGGATTTACAATGTGGATGAATCGGGCGTGCAGGCCGCCCTGGAGGCCGAAAAGGCCGATCCCGGCGCAATCGTCGTCTCGTGCAAGATCGAGCGGGAGATCATGGCCATTGAGAATCGCGAGGAGCGGGTGGCCTTTCTGGGCGAGGTGGGCTTCGCGCAGTCGGGGCTCGAGCGCTTGAACACCGCCGCCTACGACACGCTTGGACTTATGTCCTTTTACACGGCCGGGCCGGACGAGGTGCGGGCGTGGACGATCCGCAAGGGCAGCACGGCGCCCGTGGCAGCGGGGAAAATCCATAGTGACATCGAACGCGGATTCATCCGCGCCGAGGTGACCAAGTTTGACGACCTGGTGGCGGCGGGCGGGGAGGCGGAGGCCAAGGCCAAGGGCAAGACGCAGCTCAAGGGCAAGGACTACGTGATCGAGGACGGCGATATCTGCCACTTCCGCTTCAGCGTGTAACCGGTTCCGCTACTCCAGTTCGCGATCCGTCAATTCGTCCTCGTTCAGGCCCAGGTAGTGGCCCAGTTCATGGAGGAGGGTGGTGCGCACCTCCTGGCGGAATGCTCGCTCCCGGTGCTCCGCCTCATCCCAGATATTCAGCAGAAACAGGGTCATGCGGGCCGGTAGTTCAACGCCGCCTTCTTCCGCAAAAGCAGGTCCTTCAAAGAGGCCCATGGTGTCGGCCTCCACCCCTTCCTCAAGCAGGAAATCAGGCGGCTGTTCTTCCAGGAAAAGCGTGACGGAATCAAATCGTTCCCGCAACGCCGCAGGCAGGGCCTGGCGCAGGCGGCGGATTTCCTCATCCGCCCATTTCAAGAGCCTGTCCACGGAGCCCGCCATGTTCAAAGGGTGTGAAGGAGCAGCCCGGAGCGAAGCTTGGGCTCGAACCAGGTGCTTTTGGGCGGCATCGTCTGGCCCGCATCCGAGATGGCCATGAGCTGTCCGACCGTTACGGGGTGCATGGAGAAAGCGACAGCGGCCTTGCCGCTGTCGACCAGGCGGGCCAGTTCGTCGGGTCCGCGGATGCCGCCGATGAACTCGATGCGGGCGCTGGTGCGCGGGTCGGTAATGCCGAGCACGGGGGCCAGCAGGCGGTCCTGGAGCACGCTGACGTCCAGAGAGGCGAGCGCGTCGGCGTCGGGGGCGGCCACGAGGCGCAGGCTGTACCAGGCGCCGTCGAGGTAGAGGCTGCACAGGCCGGGCTCCGCGGGGCGGGGGTTGGCTTCGGGCGTGATGGCGAAGCGGTCGCGCACGGCCGCCAGGAAGGCGTCGCGGGAAAGGCCGTTCAGGTCGCGCACGGCCCGGTTGTAGGGCAGCACCTGAAGCTGGCTGGCGGGGAAGAGCACGCCCAGGAAGCGGTTGTACTCCTCGCGTCCGGTGTGGGCGGGATTGCCCGCCTGCCGTTCGCGAGCCACGCGCACGGCCGCGGCGGCGCGGTGATGGCCGTCGGCAATGTAGCAGTGGGGCACGGCCTGGAACGCCTTGGCCAGCGCGGCGGAGTCGGCGGCTTTCCAGACCGAGTGGCGGATGCCGTCGTCGGAGGTGAAGTCGTAAAGCGGGGGCTGGGCCTCGGTTTTGGCGACCAGCCGGTCGATTTCCGCCCGGTCGGGATAAAGCAGGAACACGAGTCCCGTCTGGGCGCCCAGCGCGGCGATGTGGCGCATACGGTCGTCTTCTTTGTCCGGTCGTGTTTTCTCATGGGTCTTGATGAGGACGTCATAATCGCCGGTGTCGAGGCAGGCGGCCACGCCGCGCTGGGTGTGGTCGCCCATGACCTGGCGGTAGATGAAGAGGGCGGGGTCGGCATCCGGCACGAGCGCGCCGGAGGCGCGCAGGCGGTCGAGGGCGGCGCGCGCCGCGGCATAGGCCTCGGCGGAATGGGGGTCGGCGCCGGCCGGCAGGTCGATTTCGGGGCGGCTGACGTGGAAAAAGCAGTCGGGATTACCCTTGGCCTGGCTGGCGGCTTCGGCGGTGCTGACGACATCGTAGGGCGGGGCGGCAATCAAGGCGGCGCGTGCGGGAGTGGGGCGCAGGGCGGGGAAGGAATGGATGTTCACGGGAACCTCCGGGTTGGACGATTGGCGATGCAAGTTACAGGGAAAGAGGTACCACATTCGCCGGAGCGGCTCCAGCCCTTTTGTTGGCGGGTGGGCTTGCGACCGGGATGCGGGGTTATTCGGCTGCGACCAGGACGGCCTCGCGGGTGCGGTCGCGGATTTCCTCGACGGATAATCCGGCGGGCTGGACGGCCGGCAGGAACTGAACGCTGACCCGGGTGAACAGGCGCGGGAAGCGGGCATCGGGGGGAAGCGCCTCGAACGACCCCTTGATGGAGACCGGCACCACGGGGACGTTCAACTCCTTGCTCAGGATGGCGAAGGTGCGCTTGAAGTTCCCTAGCAGTCCGTCGCGCGTGCGGGTCCCTTCCGGGAAGATCATCAGGTTTTTCCCGGCTTTCAAAACCGCGGCCATCCGCTGGAGCGATTGCTTCAGGTCCCGGTCGATGTCCACCACGATCACGTTGTTCCGGGCCGCGAGGGCGCGGAGCCAGGGTTTGCGGACATGTTTCTCCTTGGCGTAGAACCAGGTGTTGCGCAGGACCGGGTTGTCGAGGAACAGGCAGACCAAAAAGGCGTCCAGGAAGCTCTGGTGATTGGGCGCGAGGATGAACGGGCCGGGCGGCAACTGCCGGGCGCCCGTGACGTTGATCCTGAATCCGGCATGCAGGAACAGGCGCCCGAGATGTTGCACCGCGGTCAGCAGAAACGAGGGGGGCGGCAGCGGGACCGTTGCGGTGTCGCGCAGGATGTCGCCCCAGTGGACGGCTTCGCTTTCGGCGCGGGTCTTGTGGGACTCGATGAACGCCGTGAGCGCCGCCACCGTGGGGTGGCCGGCGAGCGTTTCGGCGTCGAGGGTGAGACCGAAAGTGGTTTCTAAAAACACCTGGAGGCTGATTTTCCCCAGGGAATCCAGGCCGAGATCGAGCTCCAGGTGGGCATCGGGCCGGACGGGCCGTCCGACTTCGCCTTTCAGGAAATTGCGCAGGAGTGGATACACGTCGCCTGGAGGTTCGGGCGGGGGCGGCCGGGTGTCGGTCATTCCGTTTGCCAGCGCGGGGAGCAGGTGGCGCTTAAGCTTCCCCAGTCGTGTTTTGGGGAGTTCATCGCGCAAAACCGTGAAGCGGGTCACGCGTTTGTAAGGCGGCGCGTGGCGGTTGTATTTGTCGATCACGTCCCACCGGATGGCCTCGTCGAGGGCCGTGACACCGTTTTCCCGGTACCGGCCGATGTCCGGGACCACGAGGGCGTGGAGGGCGTCGTCCTTGAGAAGCACGGCCACGTCCTTGAGGTCGGGGGCCAGGGCCAGGAGTTTGGATTCGATTTCGAAGGGGTTGAATTTCTTCCCGTTGGACAGGACGATGAGCTCCTTGCGGCGGCCGGTGATGAAGAGGTAGCCGTCGGGATCGAGGGTGCCGAGGTCGCCGGTGTACAGCCAGCCGTCGCGGAACGCCTCGGCGGTTTCGTCGGGTTTGTGGTAATAGCCGGGGGACACGTTCGGGCCCCGGACGGTGATTTCGTGGTCGACCAACCGGATCTCCTCGCCGGGCAGGGCCTGGCCGCAGGCGCCGTTTCGAACATGGCCGGGGCGGGGGAAGGTGATCATGGGCGCGGCTTCGGTCATGCCAAAGCCCTCGAGCAGCTCGAAGCCCAGGGTCTGAAAATCGCGGAGCACGTCCACGTCGAGCGGCGCGCCGCCGGAGATCATGAATTTCACGCATCCGCCGAACCGGGCGTGGATTTTTTTGAAGAGGAGGCGGGAGAGGCGGGGCGAGCGGAGGCGGGCGGCGAGCGCGAAGAGCAGGCGGGGCAGCGCGCCGGCGGCGGCAATTTTCTCGCGAATGCCTTTTCGAAGAAGAGTCCAGAACCGGGGCACCCCGATGATGATGGTGACGCGATTGGCCTGCATGCAGGCGGCGAGATCCTCGGGCTTGAGGGAGGCGGCGATGGCGGTGGTGGCGCCGACGGACAGCGGGAGGATGAGCGTGCCCACGAGGGGCAGGATGTGGTGGAAGGGGAGAAAGGCCAAGAGGCGGTCGGCGGGGGTGAAGATGGGCACGCCGACGGTGATCGCCTCGATGTTGGCCCGGAGGTTGCCATAGGTGATCATGACGCCCTTGGGGTTGCCCGTGGTGCCGGAGGTGTAGAGAATGGCGGCCAGGGCGGCGGAGTCGGGGCTGGGGAAGACCGGCACAGGTCCGGCGGCGTCGGCGGGCAGGTCGTCGAGCAGAAGGAGGCGGGTGGTGACGCCGGCCTTGGCGAGGGCCTCCCGGGCCACGGGTTCCTTGTCGCGGGAGGTGAAGAGGGCGGTGGGCTGGGCGTCGGAGAGGATGTAGGCGAGGTCGGCGGCGGTGGAAAAGACATCCACGGGCACGGGGATGGCGGCCTGGAGCCAGGCGGCGTAGAAGGCGTAGACCCACTCGGGCCGGTTTTCCGCATAGAGGGCTACGCGGTCGCCGGCGGCGGCGGGCAGGCGTTCGGCATAACGGCCGGCGAGGGCGAGGACGTCGCGGTAGGAGAGGGTCTGCCCGTTATAGGTAAGCGCGGTTTTCCCGAAATCGCGAATGAACATGCGGACGTTCCTTGTTGATTGAGAAAAACCTAGCAGAAAAGAGGGTCCGGCGCCAGTGTGGATCACCGGGGCGGTAAAGGATTGATCCTGGCGGGATAAAACAGTTTAATCTTCCTCTGCGGTTTAACAGGACCCGAACGCCGAAAACGGCGGTGACGGCAGGGAGGGCGGCATGAACAGTTCTTTTGGGAAATGGATCAAAACCCGTTTTTACAAGTCGATGCTGGTGCGCCTGATGGTGAACCTTTTTCATATGCTCTGGTATCATGCGGATGCCTCCTGGCGGAAAAACACTTTTCTGGGTTTTCCCATTGCGCAATGTCCGTTCGATATGCACCTGTACCAGGAGCTCATTTACCGGATCCGGCCCGCGTTCATTATCCAGACCGGTGTGGCAAGGGGGGG
Source organism: PVC group bacterium (assembly GCA_945898015.1). Taxonomy (GTDB): domain Bacteria; phylum Verrucomicrobiota; class Kiritimatiellia; order CAIKKV01; family CAIKKV01; genus CAIKKV01. Next base: position 27,011 of record CAMDGM010000031.1, read on the forward strand.
GTCCCTGCTGTATTTCGCGACCTTGCTTGATTTGATCGGCGCGCCGCCGGAGGCCGTGGTGGTGGGGGTTGACATTCAGTTGACGAAAAAAGCCAGGACGCTTCAGCACCCCCGGATCCGGCTTTTGGAGGGGAGCTCCACGGACCCCGAGGTGGTGAAGGCGGTTCAAGCGCTCCTGCCGGCGGCCACGGGCATGGTGGTTCTCGATTCCGATCATGCGAGGGCCCATGTGCTGGCGGAACTGGCGATCTACAAGCAATTCGTGGGCCTTGACTCGTACCTGGTGGTCGAGGACACCAATATCAACGGGCATCCCGTGTATCCGTTCTGGGGGCCGGGTCCGCTGGACGCGGTGAAGGCGTTTCTCCGCGGCGATCCCGATTTTGTCCAGGGCAACGAGGTGTGGCGCCGGAATTTATTTTCGTTCCACCAGTACGGCTGGTTGCGGCGCATTCGCGAAGGGACCCCGGTTCCGGCGCCCGGCCGGCAGGCCGGACAAGCCGGCTAAGGTTTGGCGGGGGTCGGGGCCGGCAGTTTGCCCGGGTCGATTTTTTCCCGCATTTCGATCAGGGCCAGAACCTTGGGCACGTAGAGCCGGGTTTCCAGCGGCAAGGCCGACGCGATGGCGTCATATGATGCCGTTTTGGTGCGATCCAAGGCCCGGCTCACACGCCCTTCGCCCGCGTTATAGCCGGCGAACGCGAGCGGCCAGGAGCCGAATTCCGTATACAGAAGCCGGAGGTAACGGGCGGCCGCGCGGGCGCTGAGTTCCGGGGACCGGCGCTGATCCACCGGCGAGATTTTCAGGCCCAATCGCTCGGCGGTGTCGGGCATCAATTGAAACAGGCCCAGCGCGCCGGCGGGACTTCGGGCCGACGGATTGAACGTGGATTCGACTTCGGCCACCCAGACGAGCTGGTGAGGCAGGCCTTCCTCGTCGAACACTTTTTTCACCACCGGCACCAGGGACACTCCGGCTTCGGGAATCGGTCGGTTGAGCAGGGTTTTGCGCCATACGTCCCGGTTGCGGACCGCGGCTTCGCGTTTGACTCGCATGGCGGTCGTCACGGGCGGCGCCGGCGGCGGCTTGGGGAGCGAGAACCGGGTCTCGGAGGTGGGGCGGGGGAAGGGGGGAAGTGGTTTTTCGGGCGGATAAAGCCGCACGAGCTTGGAGGCGAGTTCCAGGTAATCCATTCGCTGCCGGAGCCAGTCGGCGTAGGGCTTCAGGTCGGGTACCGTGTCGCAGACGGCCAGCGCTTCGCGGGCTTGTGGAAGAACCCAGGCGATGTCGTCGAGCGAGCCGCTGGCGAAATAGGACTCGAATTGATTCCCCAAGGCGCGGAGGTCGTCATCGGAGGGCATTTGGAGGTTGGCGTTTTCGAGTTCAGAGGCCAGCGTGCGGGCCCAGTCGGTCAGGTAGCTTTCGGGGTCGGCCCGGGCGAGCTCCGGCGCGGCGTGCAGGAGCGGGGCGCCCGCCAGGGTGAGGATGAGCCACCAGGCGGCCGGTTTGCGGCGGGGAGGGGAGTTGGCGCGGTCAGGGATCATGATGCGGGCGGGGGGATCGCGAGGAGTGGCGGTGATGGACGGGCGGGGGTTCCGGGATGTCGGCCGTGCTCCACCAGATCAGGTCTTCGTGGTTGGCCCGGGTGTAATGGGATTTGAAGGCATAATATTCGAGCGCATCCTCGAAAGACGGTCGGCGGATAAGCCGGTTGACGTTGCCGGGCCGGCGGTCGGCGAAACGGGGCTGGAGTGCCATGATGTGCGCCACGTCCATGGAGACGGACCGGGGCGTCATGATGCGGGTGCGCAAGCCCGCAAAGTGGCGTTCCACGGCGTCCATGCAGGCGCCGGTTTCGGTGTGGTCGCCGGCGGCCAGGAGGGCGGCGGCGAGGTCCTCGTGGAAGGCGCCGAACACGATGGCGAACTGGGTGGCGGTGTTGAGGGATCGGCCGTCCCGGCGGCAGGTGTCCAGGTAGGCGAAGCCGGCGGCGGTCATGGCGTCGCCTTCGCCGGGATGGGCGGCGACCCACTCCGCGAGGTCGGGGAAGAGCACGCCGAGCAACCCGGTCTCCTTGAGCAGCTGGTAGACGCGGGCGGCATCGCCGCAGGAGAAGAGCTTGAGCACCTCTTCGAACAGGCGGGCGGGGGCGGCCAGGGCGAGATTGTCGCGGCAGTCCGAGATGGCCGCATAGGTTTCGGTTTCCATGTTCAGGCCCAGGGCGGCGGAAAAGCGGATCGCCCGGAGCATGCGGACCGGGTCTTCCACGTAGCGGCGGCGGGGGTCCCCGATGCTGCGCAGGAGGCGGCCTTCGATGTCGGAAAGCCCGTTGACGTAGTCGATGAGGGAGTAGTCCGCGATGTTGTAGAACAGGGCGTTGACCGTGAAGTCCCGGCGCAGGGCGTCTTCCTCGGGAGAGCCGAACACGTTGTCCCGCACGATGAGGCCGTCGGCGGTGCGGGCGGAATCGACCTTGAGCCGGCGGGTGGCGGCGGCGACTTCCGGTTCGTTGCCATCGGACAGCGCGCGGAAGGTGGCTACCTCGATGTAGTTGTCCTGGCCAAAAAGGATGTGAGCCAGCCGGAACCGGCGGCCCACCAGCCGGCAGTTGCGGAAGATTTTTCGCAAATCCTCGGGCCGGGCATCCGTGGCCAGGTCGAAGTCCTTGGGTTCGCGCCCCAGCAGGATGTCGCGCACGCAGCCGCCGCAGAGAAAGGCCAGGTAGCCGTTCTCCTTGATCCGGTAAAGAACTTTGAGGGCTTCGGGGCTGATCAGATTGCGACTGATGGTGTGGTGGGTACGGGGTGTAATATGGGGTTTCATAAAATTCCGGGTTATCATCTCATAAAACGGTGGATTTCTCAAGGTTTATCGTGTTTTTGGCCGTCGGGCCGGCGCGGCTATTCAGAAACCGCTTGCGAGGTGGTCGGGCATCAGGGAGAATGCAGAATACAAACCCAGCCCCGTGGTCAAGGATGGTCATGATGAACGAGTATCGATATCGACGTGAGAATTTTCATCCTCTGCCGGTCCATATCCGGCATGCGGAGCTCTTTCTGGATTTCCGAGACGGACGTGTGGCGGTCATCCAGACGCTTCGCCTGACCGCCCGCCAGGCCTTGGACGTTCTGGCGTTGGACGCCCGCGACCTGGAAGTCCGGTCCGTGGTCCGGGTGGAGGACTCCGGCGCCGAGCGACCACTGGCGTTTACGGTCCGGGCGGAAGCCCACAAGCTGGATATCCGCCTGGGGGAAATCGTGGCGGCGGGCACCCCGTTCACCGTGCGCACCTGCACGGTCTGTACGCCGTCGGATCGCATTCTGGAGGGGATCTACCGGGACTCCACGCCGCCGGGCTGCCCCCCGCAATATATGTCCCAATGCCAGCAGTGGGGGTTCCAGCGGATCGCGCCGGTCTTTGATGATTGCACGGCCAAGTGCACGTTCACCACGACGATCGAGGCGGATGCCCGGTACACGCATCTGATCTCCAACGGCAACGTCAGCCGGAGCCGGAACCCATCGGGAAAACCCGAGCCCAAGCCGGGCGATCCCTCCCGTCAGGTTATCACGTACGAGAACGCCATCCCTATGGCGCCCTATCTGTTCATCTGTTGCGCCGGCACCTGGGAGGAACTCGATGATGAGGCGGTGTATCCGGACGGCCGCCGCGTGAAGCTGGAATACCTGGTGCCGCCTGGCCGGATCGAGGGCGCGCGGGGGCCGATGGCGATTCTCAAGGATTCGGTGTTATGGCAGGGCCGCACGCAGGAATACACCTATCCGCGCGAGGTGTCCCGCACGATCACCATGGAAAAGAGCAACTTCGGCGGCATGGAGAATGTGGGCAACACCACCATTGTGACGGATGCGGCCTTGATCGACCGGTATACCAGCGACCGGCGGTTGCTCTACGCGCACGCGGTGATCGTCCACGAGTTCGAGCACAACCAGTGCGGCAGCGATGTGACCATGGAAACGCCTTTCGACATGTGGCTCAACGAGGCGTTCACCGTGGACGTGGAACGCCAGTACATGGCCGACCGGTTCGATCCGGACGGCATGCGCCTGGATGAGGTGGACTCCATGCGTGATCCGGTTCACGGCCCGCTCGCGATCGAGCAGGGCGGCCATCTCGGCCTCATTGTGCGCGAGGGGTTCAACGATCCCGACGAACTGGTGGACGGCGTGACGTATGTGAAGGCCGCGGAGGTGATCCGCATGCTCAAGCTCCTGCTCGGGCGCGATGCCTTCCGCCGCGCCAAGAACCTCTATTTTTCCCGCCACAACGGGGGCAATGCCAACACGGATCAGTTCTTCGCCTGTTTCACGGAGGCCAGCGGCCGCGATCTGTCGCCCTTCCGCCGCGAATGGCTGCACGCCATCGGGTATCCGGTGGTGGCGGCCGAATCGGCGTATGACGGCGCGGCCCGCCGGCTGCGCGTGCGATTCACCCAGTCCCGCCTCGGGACGGGCGGCCTGTTTCATCTTCCTTTGGTCATGGCCGCGGTGGACGCGCAGGGGCGGGATATTCCGGGCACGGCCCGGATGGTGGAGCTGACCGGGGCGGTTCACGAGGAGGTGTTCGAACATGTGCCGGTGCCGGCGTTTCTGTCGTTCAACCGCGACTGTTCCTTTTATGGGGTCTTCGAGGACCGCAGCGCCACGGCGGACAGCCTGAAGCTGCAGATCCGGCTCGACCCGAACCGGTTCAACCGCGTCGAGGCCATGCGGCGGCTCACCGAGCGGGAGCGCCGGCGGCTGGTGCTGGATCCCGCGGCCGAACCCTCGGCGGACTGGGTGGAGACCTATGCCGGCCTGGTGCGCGACGCGTCGCTTCCCGCGGGCTTCAAGGCCGCGCTGTTGCGGATTGATGAAACGCCCCTCGACCGCACGTTGCTGCCCAAGGTGCGCGAGCTGTTTGCCGCGCGGCTGAAATTGCTGAAGGCGGTGGCCGACCGCCATTTTGAAGACGTGGCGGCCGCGTTCCGGGCTGTGGATACGTATAAGCCTGACGCGAAACCGGGCTCGGGAATTGAGGCGCGCCGGCTGAAGGGCATGTTGTTGCGCGTGCTGGCCGAGGCGCGTACGCCGGCGGCGCAGGCGATGGCGGAGGCGCACTTCCGGGCCGCGTGGAATATCACGGACCAGCTTTCGGCTCTGGCGGCGGTGCGGCTTTCGGAGCATCCGGAACGCGAGGCGATCACCGGCGAGGCGTTTGTGATGTGGAAGGATCATCTGTCGGCCTACACGGGCTATCTGGGCTCGCTGGGCGCCTCGGCGCGCGGGCCGGAGGTGCTGGACGCGCTCCGGCGCGAGGCGGCGCGGCCGGGGTTCCGGTGGGAGCATCCCAGCCATAGCCGGTCGCTGGTGCTGTCCGCCGCGGCTAATAACGGCGTGCTGTGGACGGAGGCGGGGCTGCGCTGGGCGGTGGAGACGGTGGCGCGGCTGGCACCGGTGAGCGAGTATGTGACGCTGGGGCTGCTGGCCTCGTTCCAGTTGTTCAGGCAGTTTGAGCCGGAGCTTCAGAAGCAGGCGCGCGGCGCGCTGCTGGACATGCGCGGCGCATTGGATCCGGACAAGACTCCGGCCGTGTGCGGGCGATTGGACGCGTATCTGAAGGCGCCTTGATTCCTCCGGGCACGGGTGATACGATGCGGGCATGGATAAGACGGCACAGCAACTTCGCGATATTGAGGCCACCCCCGATCTTTTGGCGCGCGCGCTGAAATTGTCGGGTCTGGTTACCCGGCTGTTTGGCGAAGCAGGCTGGGATCTGGTTGTGGTGGGCGGCTCGGCCGTGGAGTTTTATACGGAAGGGGCCTACATGTCCGGCGACATCGATCTGTGTCGGCGGACGTTGGCTCCCATTCCGATGCGCCAGGCGCAGGAGTTGATGAGCCGGGTGGGCGCCACGGGCGGGCCCCGAAGCTGGAAGGTGGCGGGGCTTTTCGTGGACTTGCTCGGACTTCTGGAGAACGAAGCGGTGACCCCTTGCCGGATGATCCGGACTCCCTGCGGCGCGATCAGTGTGATGCCGGCTGAATTGGCGGTGGTTGAGCGGTCGCTTCTTGCTTTTTATCCGCAACCCGATTCGGACGCGCGGAACGTGGCCAAGAAACTGCTTGCGGTCTGTTTGAGCGGCGAAACGCCCGTCGATTGGGATGAAATCCGGCGGCTGGCCCGGTTGCCCTCCTTCAACGTGGAACGGGAATTGGACGGTTTATGCAACGAGGTGAAGCGTGAAATTGCCGGCCAAGCTTAAGACCGACTGGACGTGGGAGGAGTGGCAGGTCAGCCGCGCCCGGCGCCGCGCGGTGGCTGCCAAGATCGGCCCGCCTGTGGTGCGGCGCCGCGAAAGCTCATCCGATTCGAAATTGCGCAACGCGTTCGGTGGCGAACGCGGCCCGCGGTTTGATTGACGCGATACGGGGCGGAACGAATCCCATTGCGGTCTTCCGGTAAAGAGGAGTCAGGAAGGGCTTCTCATGGACCTGTCAGGCGGGTCTCGGTCAGTCCAGCAGGTGGGCGAGCTGGTTCAGGTTTCGGCCGTGCACGCCGGGGCGCGAGGCGCGGGCGAGAAGGTCGGCGTCGTCGGTCACCACGTAGCACCCCTCGTAGCGCGGGGCGTAGAACACCAGATCCTGCACGATCGCGTTGTCAGCCCGTTGTTCGTCCAGGCCGCCGCCGGAATAGATCACTTTGAGGGCGGGGGTGCGATCGGACTCCGAGCGTTCCGGTCCGTCGAAGTAGAGCCGGACCTCGCAGTCCCGCGATGTTTCCAGCGCGGCCGCCAACTTGTTCGCCAGGGATTCCCGGGCGCGGGCGTTGGGCTGTCCTTTTTCGAGAACGCCCTGGAACAGGTCCGGGCGGGAGAGCAGCAGGTTGTGGCCGTCCACCAGCAGCAGCACGTGGGCGAGCGGAAGGGAGAGGGTGTGGCGGAGGCGGTCGGAAGGCGCGCCGGAGGCGGGCGCGGCCATGCCGGCCGGGATCAAGCCTTGCAGGAGCTGGTGCCGCTTGTCCGAGATTCGGCGAGTGATTTCCGGCGTGAAACCGGGTGGAAAGAGGAGGAAGGCTTTGGCGCCGCCGTCCAGGAAAGCGCGGACGGCATCGAGTTCTTCCAGAGTTTGCGCTGCGTTGACCCGGGCCAGCAGGGCGTTTTCGGCGCTTCCCGACCAGGCGGGTTCGCCGAGCGAGGCGGCGAGGGATTCGATCTCCCGGTCGAGGGCCTCCGCCAGTTCCGCGAGGCGGGGGTGGCGGTTCAGGGCGTGCTTGAGCGCCTCCCGCACCTCTTCGCGGGCCTGACGCAGGGTATCCAGCCGCTTGTGAAGATCGTGGCGATTTCCCATGGCGCGGTCCCGTTCGGCCTGCTGCTTGAGCGCCTCGCGCACGTCGCTCAGGAGGTTGGCAGTGGCTTTATGGGAGTGGGCGGCGGACTCCATGGCCCGGAGGGGCAGCAGCCAGCGGCGGCTTTCGGCCGTCAGTTCGGCTTCCACGCCCTCTCGAATGCGGCGGTGTAGATCGCCCTGGGCATCGGCGAGGATTTGTTCCGCCGTTTTGGCCCGGGCGCTCGCTTCGGCGGTCCGGTTTTTTTGTTCAAGGAGTTTGGCTTCAAGTTCTTCAATCTTGAGCCGGTGTTGTTCCCGTTCACGAGTCAGGATGGCTTTGTCTTTTTCCGCGGACCGGTCTTCGCGACGGGCCTGTTCCTCGAGGTGCCGGAGTTTATCGCGCAATTGCACGAGTTCGGCGGGATCGGCAGCCTGGCCGGCGGGGCCGGTTGGAATTTTGAAAGAGGCGAGCCGGCCTAGAAAAGGGCCAAAATCGTTTTCGATTGTAGCGCGGGCTGTTTCGGCAGGGACGTCTCGGAAGGCGTTGGCCTCAGGGTATGCCTTGAGGTGGTCCCAGGCCTTGGTGCGGACGGCCTCGCGCGGGTCGAGCAGGAGTCCGCCAAGAAAGGCGGGTTCGCCGAAAAAGGCGCAGAAATTCGGGAAGCCGTGCTCCATCGCTTTGTCGGAAAGGACCACGATGAACTGGCCGAACAGGCTGGCCTCGCGAATCAGGTCCAGCAGCTCGGGTTCCGGTTGGCGGCGGGCGGCGAGCAAGGTTTTTACCCGTTTGCGAAGAACGGGCGCGCTGTCGGGCCGTGGAGAAAGGCCTTTCATCAGGTCGACCCGCGAGCGGGAAAAATCCAGGAGCAGTTTGGCAGGCACTTGGTCCAAGGCGTCCTGCAAGGCTTGCAGGATGGGAGCGGGCACGGGTTTTTGGTCGATTTCGAGCATGATGCGTCAGGCGCTCAGGCGCCCCTCCTTCCAGATGAATGTGGTCATGAGCGAGGTGAGTTGGGCGACGATGGCGGCAACGTCGGCATTGCGCCGGATTCGCAGGCCGGCGGCGTCCGCGATGATCCGGTAGTCGCGAAATTGGCGGTGCACATCGCCGACGGAGATGCGATGGCGGCCGCCGACCCAGTGGAAGGCGTTTCGGACAATCGTCTCTTCGTACCGGTCCAGCACCTGGCTGAGCTTTTCGCCACCGCGGACGGGATAGCGGCCGCCGCAGGCGCGCTTGACGATTTCCACCAGGTCGCGGGTCATGCCGGCCGCAGTTTCGCCGGATCCGGTTTCGCAGAGCTTGAGAAAGTCATCCGAGATTTTCCAGCGCGGCCCCTTGTGGTCTTTTCGGTTGAGCAGGATGGCGAAATGTTGCGAGGGCTCGTCGTGACGCACGGGGTCGGCCTCGTTCCAGCTGTTGTTGAGCAGCCCTTTTTCGGACCAGCGGCTGAAGATGGGCTGGCGCAGGTTCGGATCGTTGACGATGAAGGTGTCGGTCTCTTCCAGGTAACCGATCAAGGCGACCCAGTGTTCGAAATCCTTGACGAGCAGGATGGCGGGGAATCCTTTGATCAGGTGCTGGCGGAGGCGGTCGGCGAAGGCGGCGCCCTTGGATTTCCGGAATCCCTCGAGGAATTGGCATTCCGTGCGATAGGAGGCGGCAGCCCGGCGGATGTCCGTCTCATCCTGGCCGCGCTTGTAGCGTTTCCAGTAGGAGAGGCCGCTGGCGCGGGCCACCTCGTGTTGATCGGCGTCGACGCCGAGGACGTGCAGGCAATAGGAAAGGCTGCACGGGCCGCAATGGCTAGGAGACTGGGCTTGAGTAAAAAAAGTGCAATCGTCTGTCATAGCCGTGTGTGTGGATAAAGGGCTGAGTTACAGAAGGTTTGTTTATCGAGATAAGAGTATGCCACAAAAACCGGAGAAGGACAATTATTAGGTTTATTTATCATATAAATACAGGAGGCCGGGCTATTTTCGGCATTTTGGCAGCGCTTTCTTGTGGCGGGCATGCAGTAAGCGTATACTCGAACAAATGAATAAACGTGGCTTCCTCGTAATCGGGCTGTCCCTCTGGTTGGTGTTTCCGGATGGCGGGCTGGCGCAGACGAATCAAGCGCCGGCCATCCATTCCCCCCGAAACGTGATTCTGATGATTGCCGATGGGGCTGGCTTCACCCAGTTCCGGGCGGCCTCCCTTTTTCTGACCGGGCAGAGCAACGGGCTTGCGTGTGACGCGTTTCCCGTGAAGTTGGCGGTGAGCACCTTTTCGTCCAGCGGGCAGGGCTATAATCCGCGCGTGGCGGCGACCAATCCGGCGTATGTGATTGGCTATCCCACGGACTCGGCGGCGGCGGCCACGGCGATGGCGACCGGCTATAAAACCGCCAATGGCGCGCTGGGTGTGGACACCCAGAATCGTCCGTTTTCCAATGTGGTCGAGGTGGCGTCGGCCTCCGGTCGATCTGCGGGCCTGATCACGACCGTGCCGCTTAGCCACGCCACGCCGGCGGGATTCGGGGCGCATTCGCAGGATCGGGGGCAGTATGCCGGGATTGCGGACGAGATGGTGCTGAAGAGTCCGTTAACCGTGTTGATGGGCGGGGGGCATCCGCTGTATGACGTGAATGGGAATCTTTATCCGGTTCCACGCCGGTTTGATTATGTGGGCGGCTTCGAATTGTGGGAAAAGATCCGGAAAAACGAGGCGGTCGGGGTGCGGATCGCGACCGCGCCGGCGGGTCCCTGGACGCTGGTGGAGGATCGGTCCGCGTTTGTGGCCCTGGCGACGGGCGCCGTGCCGGCCCGTGTGCTGGGCGTGGCCAGGGTCACCCAGACGCTGCAGCAGGAACGGTCGGCCAGCCGGGATTGGAACGGGGACGGAAAGGTCAATGCCGCCGACGCGGCCTCCGAGCCGGCGTTTGGGGATCCGTTCGTGCCCAATGTGCCCACGCTGTCGGAAATGGCGCGGGCCGCGCTGAATGTGCTGGACGATAATCCCCGCGGTCTTTTCCTGATGATCGAAGGCGGCGCCGTGGATTGGGCGGGGCACAACAACCAGGCCGGCCGGATGATCGAGGAGCTGGCTGATTTTAATGATGCGATCCGGACGGTCTGCGAGTGGGTCGAGGCACATGGGGGCTGGGAGGACACCTTGCTGGTGGTCACGGCGGATCATGAAACGGGGTATCTTCAAATGGCGGCCGGCGGGGCGGTGGAAAAAAAGGGGAAGATGCCCGGCCTGACCTGGCTTCAGAAGGGGCATACGAATCAGCTGGTTCCGTTTTTTGCCAAGGGGCGCCATGCCGATCATTTTACCGGGCGCGTCCGGGGCACAGATCCGGTGCGGGGCCCCTATCTAGACAACACGGACATTGGCCGGATTCTGCTGGATACCTTGCGCGCGCCGTAACGAGATTGGGTAGGGCTCACCACAACACCTTCACCGGGTAGCGGTGGATCATGCTGTCGGGGGAGACCAGGGGGATGCCCTGCTGGATCGCTTCGCAAATCAACAGGCGGTCGAAGGGATCGCGATGTACCTCGGGCAGTTTCGGCAGCGTGAAGATTGCCTCGTTGCTCAAGGGCAAGGCGGTCAGCCCCGATTGAATGGCGAGGGCGAGGATACGATCGACGGGAAAATCCAATTGCAGTTTTCCCAGGCCAACCTTGATTTGAATTTCCAGGAGCGAGACCTGGCTGAAGAACACCACGGACTCCTCGTCCTTCAACGTGGTGAGCAGCGACCGTTCGAATCGGGCGGGCTCCCCCAGCCACCAGAGCAGGGCGCTGGTGTCCAGCAAGGCTCTCACCGCGCCCCCTCGAAGTCGCGGATCACGTCTTCCGGCGTGGCGTCGAAGTCCGGGGCCATGTGGATTTGACCGCTCGCCAGGCCGGGAGTCTTGGGCTGGGCTTGGGTTCCCTGAGGGAGCGGCGCGATCAGGAAAGCCGAACGGTTATGCTTGAGCACCAGGGTCGTCTGCCCCCGTTCCGCGAGCAACCCGTACCGGGAAAGCTTCGCCTTCGCCTCCGTGAAAGGAATAGTGGTCTTATTCATGAGAATATCTAACCAGAATGGAGACCACTATGCAAGCTAAACTGGCGCCGCGCTGGCGGTGTCGCAGGTCCGGGGTCCGACTGGCGGTGGTGGGGCTTATCATTGCGGCTTGCGTCGTTTCGGGCGTCCCCTGCCGGCTGCGCGATGGCGGGTCCCGTGAAAAGCCCGAAGAGGGTTTTGATGTAGCGCCGGCATTTCCATGCCGTCGACACAGGCCGTGCGTGTCCCGAAGGGACGCATCTCCTGTTCCTGGACGTTCGCTTGTTTTGACAGCGTGGAAGTTCGATAGTTCACTATTAGCCGCACGGCATTGGCGAACGAGTGGGTGTTCAGGCGGACGTTCGCTGATGATGAAAACAGAACCATACCGGCGGAGGACCGCCGGCTCCATCAGGATGGTTTGAGATTGTGGAGCCGGCATGCCGAAACCTACAGAAAAACGGTGCCAACCACGCCGCGGAAGTAACTTTTTACTTCCGGCGCTGGGGCCCGGTGGGCGAAAGCGTTCGGCCGGCCGGTGAAGCCGGGGCGGGTGGCGGAGTCGATACGGGTTTGACGGTGGCGGTGGCTTCGCGCGGATGAGATAAAAAGACCTTTTTATAGCCGGCCCGTTGAAGGGTCGGGTAGACGAGCTGCAGAGAGGCGGGGGAGGCGCCGGCTGCCATTTCCACAATGATTTCCGTTTCGGCGCCGGCCCCGGCGCGCTTGAGCGCGCCGGGGAGTCGGTCCAGTTCCACCCACCGGTTGTCCACGAGGAACTGGTTTTCGCCCTGCGCTTTCACGATCACCCGGGCCAGCGGTTCGCCTGTCGTGGCACAGCCGGGGCTCATTGTCAGGAGCGACAGGCTTCCGAAGGCGAGGAGGAGGGCGGGAAGAAATGGGCGGAGGGAGTGTTTCATGTTAGTGGGGCGGGTTTGTGGGTTTCGAGCAGGGCGCGCACGTGCGCCAGGACTTCGTCGGGGGTGATTCGCTTCATGCACTGGGCATCCCGGCAGGGCGAAAAGCGGTGGTTCAGCATGTTGACGCACGGACTGCAGGCCAGACCCGCCGTGAGGGCGATTTTGCGGGCGCCGAGCGGGCCATAAAGCTGGGGCGTTTCAGGCCCGAAGAGCACGACCTCTCCGATGGGTGTCAGGGAGGCAAAATGGCCGGGTCCGCTGTCGTTGGTGACGAGCACGGCGGACAGGGTGTAGAGCGCAAACACTTCCCGCAAGGTGGTTTGGCCGGCCAGGCAGAGGCACCGGCCCGGCCGGTTGATCTCCCGGACCAGCGCTTCCGCGCCCGCTTGTTCCCCCGGAGCGCCGGTCAGGATCACCAGCGACTCGGGCTGTTCGTCGAGAATGCGGCGGCCGAGCTCGACAAAGGAAGCGTCGGGCCAGCGCCGCAGCGGCAGCAGGTCGCTGCAGTTGGGGTTGAGCAGGACGATCGGGCCCCTGGGGTCGCGGCCGGACAGCGCGCGGATTTTTTCGCGGACCGAGCGGAGGTCCTCGCCGGACGGGCTGAAGACCGGCAGGGGGCCGGTCTTGACAACGTCCTTGAGCATGGGGACCTGGTCGGGGGCATGAAAGAGGGCGCGGGTCAGGGCGAGGAACGTTTCGCTCACATGGCGGTGAAAGCCGTAGTTGAGTTCATGCGTGAAGAGGCGGCCCCGGTAGGGGCCCTCGGCGGTGAAGTTCCGGTATCCCGCCCGGCGGGGGGCGCCCGTGAGCCAGGTGATGATGGCCGAGGAGCGCGTCAGGCCTTCGAGGTCGACGGCGCCGTCGATCTTTTCCCGGCGGATCCGGAGGAGCGCGGTGATCATGTCTTTGGCGAATACACCCAGGCCGGTTTCGCGGACCGTGATGATATTTTCCGGTGGAAAGTAGGGCAGGATGTCGAGGATGGGCCGGTTGGGCGCGAAGAGAAGGATGAAGACGTTGGCGCGGCCGACCTGGCGGACGGCCTCTTCGAAGGCGGCGCTGGCGAGCACGGAAGAGCCCATCTCGATCAATTTGACGAACAGGATGCGGCGCGGGGGGGTGTAGGGCGCCCGGGACCGGAACAGGCGGCGGATGTTTTCCACGGCGGTCAAGGCCGCGCAAACCGGTTTTCCGACGATCAGGTCCAGCAGGCGGATGGTCTCGGGTTTCATAGCGCGCCGGTTTTAACGAGTTCCAGCAGGCGCGCGGCCAGCACGTCCGTGTCGAGATCTTCCAGGGATTCGATGAGGGGTTCGGGCTTGCCGTCGCGGGTGATGACGGGGTTGTCTTCCCGCCAGCGGAGCACCCGGTCCAGGGGGAGTCCGGCGGCGGAAAGGAGCTGCCACAGCGGGTCGCGGGTCAGGGGGAAGCCGGGAATCCAGAGGTTTTTTTCGATCAGCGCCTCGAACGGCGAGGCGCTGGCATGAATGACGTTTTCACGGTAGGTCACGGTCAGGCCGGCGTCCTTCTGCGCGGCATGCAGGCCGCCGCGGATGGAGGCGGGGTTGGCGGCCGCGGGATTGGTGGAGCCGATCACCTTGGCGCGGAAGGCGTGCCAGGGGAGGACGGCGGCGTCGAATTCCACGACCATGAGCTTCAGGACGGCGGCGGGGGCGGTGAATAGATCGCGGATGGAGGGATAAAAGCCGTTGAGCACATAGGCTTGAAGCTCGGGCAGGAAGATGACGTAAAGCCCGCCCGCGAGTTTCTGGGCTTTTTGCGCGGCCCACAGGGCGTTGAGCGCTTCGCCGGTGAGGCCGAGCTTTTTCTGGGCGCTCAGGCCGCTCAGGATGCGGCCCTGTTTGAGCGCGTCGTCCCACGGCGTGTGGAACAGGTCGAGGAAGCGGGCGCGGGCCTCGGGCCCGACGAAGAGAGCGGCCGGGTTGTCGCAGGTGCCGACGCGGGCGTTGACGGCGTAGTGGCGGTCGATGGCGCCGGTGGCGCGGACCTGGTCGCCGGTCAGGAGGATCTGGTGGACGATCCGCACGCCGTTTTGGGCGAAGGCGGCGGCGATAAAGTCGAGCGCGGCCGTGTTGTGGACGGCGTGCGGCTTGATGAAGGCAAGGGCTTGGTTAAGTCTAGTCATGCCAGCACGATAGCGGGTGCGGATTAATCGGGCAAGCGTAAAGGCGTGTGGCGGCAGGGCAAACGCATCTAAATTCCTCTCATAACGCCAAAAACTGGCATGCTTCTTGGGCAGGGCGGGTCAGCCGGGGCCGCGGAGTAGGCCCTGATCCGGCCGGCACCGGCCTCTGAACGGGCCGCCGCTAGGCGCGCCGCCCGGCGCGC
>CAMDGM010000032.1 GCA_945898015.1 PVC group bacterium
GGCGGATAGCGCCGACCGCCTGGTCGGCCGTTTCGGTCCGGTGTCCCTCGCGGCCTCTCAGCATCCCCGTTCCCGCCTACGGCGACACTCTCACGTGAATGGGTCAACCGCTAATCATCCCCCCGCCCCCCGATAACTGACCGATTACCGCCTGTAAAAAAAAGTCCTTGTGACGAACACCCTCTCTATTCTATCCTATTCACTTCATTTTTTTCGCCGCGCATTCATCGGGGATGCGGGTGAGTTTCGTTTTTCAGGTGTTGATGGCGGCGGATAGTCCGCCGGATGTCGCAAAAACATAAGGACAAGGAACATGAACAGGCTGATCGGACGATGGGGCAAGGGATTAGGATTTCTAGCCATGGTGTCGGGACTGGGAACCAGCGTGGTGTCGGCCAGTGAAGCCGACCTGAACCTGCCCGATCTAGGGGCGGTCAGCTTCTTCGGCGACCGGATCACCGGCACCAGTCTCATGCTCCTCGGCATCGTGGTGTGCGCGATCGGCCTGGCCTTCGGACTCTGGCAGTTCTTCAAGACCAAAAACCTGCCCGTTCACAAGTCCATGGGCGACGTGTCCAACATCATCTGGGAAACCTGCAAAAGCTATCTCGCGCAACAGGGCAAGTTCCTGGCCATCCTGTGGCTCCTGATCGCCGTCTGCATGGTCTATTATTTCATGTTTCTCCAGAAGATGTCGATGGGCAGCGTGGGCCTGATCCTGGCCACCTCGGTGCTGGGCATTCTCGGCTCCTACGGTGTCGCCTGGTTCGGCATGCGCCTGAACACCTATGCCAACAGCCGGTCGGCCTTTGCCGCGTTGCGCGGAACGCCGTGGGAGGCGCTCGCCATCCCCATGCGCTCGGGCATGAGCGTCGGCATGCTGCTGATCACCGTCGAATTGTTCTTCATGATCTGCATCCTGATCTTCCTCCCCTCCCACCTGCGCGGCCCGTGCTTCATCGGGTTCGCCATCGGCGAGTCGCTGGGCGCCGCCGCCCTGCGCATCTGCGGCGGCATCTTCACCAAGATCGCCGACATCGGCTCCGACCTGATGAAGATCGTGTTCAAGCTTCCGGAAGATGATCCCAAGAATCCGGGTGTGGTGGCGGACTGCACCGGCGACAACGCCGGCGACAGCGTCGGCCCGACCGCTGACGGGTTCGAGACCTACGGCGTGACGGGCGTGGCCCTGATCACCTTCCTGGCGCTGGTGCTCGGCGCCGGCGCACTCTGCGCCCAAATGATCGTCTGGATCTTCGTCATGCGCATCTTGATGATCGTGGCCGC
This sequence comes from PVC group bacterium, assembly GCA_945898015.1. Classification (GTDB taxonomy): domain Bacteria; phylum Verrucomicrobiota; class Kiritimatiellia; order CAIKKV01; family CAIKKV01; genus CAIKKV01. Next base: position 1,288 of record CAMDGM010000032.1, read on the forward strand.
GCTGGTAGCCTATTCCGCCAACGACGCCTATTTCACGGGCAAGCTGAAGAACGCCAAGTCCTTCGACCCCGAACATCCGCTCACCGTGCTGGTGTGGCTGACCTCCTTCGTCTGCATCGGCGTCACCTATGTGGCCAGCTACCTGCTCCTCCCGGCCAGCGACAGCATTCACAAGGATCTCTGGTGGGTTCTGGCCACGATCATCTCCTGCGGCACAATCGCCGGCGCGCTGATCCCGGAGTTCACCAAGGTCTTCACCAGCACGAACGCGACGCATGTGAAAGAGGTGGTGACCGCCTCCAAACAGGGTGGCGCTTCGCTGAACATCCTCTCCGGCTTCGTGGCCGGCAACTTCTCCGCCTTCTGGGAAGGCCTGACCATGCTGGTGCTCATGCTCATCGCGGCCCTGCTTGCCAAGAACCCCGCGGTGGCCGGCCTGATGCCGGCCGGCCTCGAGTTCGCCGCGCCGATCTTCGCCTTCGGCCTCGTGGCCTTCGGCTTCCTGGGCATGGGCCCCGTGACCATCGCGGTGGACAGCTTCGGACCCGTGTCGGACAATGCCCAGTCCGTCTACGAGTTGAGCCGTATCGAGTCCCTCCCGGGAATCGGGAAGGAAATCGAGAAGGACTTCGGCTTCAAGCCCGACTTCGAGAACGCCAAGCTCAACCTCGAACGGAACGACGGCGCGGGCAACACGTTCAAGGCCACGGCCAAGCCGGTGCTGATCGGCACGGCGGTCGTCGGCGCCACCACGATGATTTTCGGCATCATCTTGATGCTCGGCAAGGGCAAGGCACTGGAACTGGCGCAGGCCGCCGGCCTTCCTATCGGCGAGCATCTGGATCCCGCCCAGCTCAAGGCGGGCATCGACTTCGTGATCTCCAGCCTCAGCCTCGTGCGACCCGAAATCGTGCTCGGCCTCCTCATGGGCGGCGCGGTCATCTACTGGTTCACCGGCGCCGCCACACAGGCGGTGGTGACGGGCTCCTACAGGGCCGTCGTCTACATCAAAGAGAACATGAACCTGAACGCCGAGACCGCCTCGATCAAGGACAGCAAGGAAGTGGTGAAAATCTGCACGATCTACGCGCAGAAGGGGATGTTCAACATCTTCGTCGCCGTCTTCTGCTTCGCCCTGTCGCTGGCCTTCTTCGATCCGTTCTTCTTCATCGGCTACCTGATCTCAATCGCCTTCTTCGGCCTCTACCAGGCCATTTTCATGGCCAATGCCGGCGGCGCCTGGGATAACGCCAAGAAAATCGTGGAAGTGGATCTGCGCGCCAAGGGAACCGACCTGCACGCGGCGACCGTGGTCGGCGACACCGTGGGCGACCCCTTCAAGGACACCTCCTCGGTGGCCATGAACCCGGTTATCAAGTTCACCACGCTGTTCGGCCTGCTGGCCACGGAAATCGCGGTGGCCATGACAAACTCGGCGGCGAAGTATGCGATCGGCGGCGTGATCTTCTTCGTTGCCCTGATCTTCGTCTACCGCTCGTTCTACTGCATGCGCATTCCGGAAGAAACCTAGACTCCGGAACGGAAACGGAATGACACGGCGGGGGCGAAAGCCTCCGCCGTTTTTTTAGCTCCTTTGCCCCACCCCATGACAACACGCGCCACAATCCTGCTCCGTCTGTCCCCGGCCAGATTGCCCCTCACGCTTCTGACGATCCTATTTATGGGTGCCGGTTGCCTGACGTATCACGCCCCCGGATCATTTGATGAGACTCAAGCCGTCCACTACGAATTCCGTAAATTCACGAGCCCGAGACCCATTCGCGCCCACATCCTGCGGGTGAATCTGGCCGCCGGTCGGGTGCAACCGGTCGTCGTGATGGCCCCCGACCCCGATGGGTCCGGACCCGCGAATGCAACCCTGACCGATCCGCTCGAACTCGCCACGAACCGGCCCATCCTCGCCTTCATCAACACCAATCCCTGGGACGCCATCCCCGACACGGACGGCAAGAAGAACCGGCACTGGTATGCCGGCCAGCCGGTGGATATCTCGGGACTGGCGGCCTCCAACCGTGTCATCGTCAACCCGGCCGACAAGGGCAGTGGCTCCGTCTGGCTGGACTCGAAAGGCGTCGCCCACCTGGGTCTGCTGCCGCCGGACGCCGATGTTGTAGAGGGGGTGTGCGGCTTTGGCTCCATCCTGAAGGAAGGAGTCGTCACGACCAAACCGTCAGACCGGCTCAATCCCCTGACCGGAATCGGCCTGGATGCCAAGGGTGAAACACTCTGGCTCGTGGTGGTGGATGGCCGGCAATCCGGCTTCAGTGAAGGCATGAGCAATCACGAACTGGCCCTCTTCTTAAAAGAGCTGGGCTGCTGGAACGGCGCGGTCATGGACGGCGGCGGCAGCAGCATCATGGGGCTGGCCGGCGCGGACAACAAACTCCGCATCGTGAACAGCCCCTCTGACCGCGTGCTCGGGTTTCCCCTCATCCGTCCCCTCCCCCTGATCCTGACCCTGCAGAAGAAATAGTTCGAGGCGTGACAAAGTGTCCGGGGGGCGCGCTTACTTTATCAATCCACCCAGCGGAAGGGCGCCGGCCTTTTTTTAGGCAATGTATCGACTTTCGCGCAAGGGGTGGCTGTAACTATTATTATTTTGTGATTGCCCATTCGTCTATCGGTTAGGATAATGAGCCTTCAACCTGTGAAGAGGAGTTCGATTCTCCTAGGTGGTGCCAGGCACCAGAACCGCTTTTATTTGGAGTTTGAATGTTTAAACGGTATCAGTTGCATTGGAATGTGGGGCATACCCGAAATCCCGATGACACGGCGGTTGAGCGAGTGCCGGCGATGGTGCCGGGCGCCGTTCAACTGGATTGGGCGAGAGCCAAGGGATGGGGCGACTTCTTCTTCGGGGATAACTGGTGGCGTTATCTGTGGATGGAAGATGAGTTTTGGTCGTATGTTTCCCGGTTGGACCTTCCGTGCGTCGAAGAGGGCCATCGGTTGATTTTCGTCTGCAGGGGTGTGGATTACCGTTTCCTGGTCCGGCTGAACGGGGTGGAATTGTATCGTTCCGAGGGAATGTTCACTCCATTCGAAATCGATTTGACGGGCCGCGCCGTAACAGGGGATCGCCTGGAGGTGCTGGTTTATCCCGCTCCCAAATCGATGCCTACCCCGTCGGATCTGACGACAGGGGAGGAATCCGGACAAGACGTGCCCTATTCCAAGCTGCGCTTTTTCCGTATCAATGGCCGCGATCAGGCCAACCAAAGTTGCAAGCCTGCCGTGAGTTACGGCTGGGATTTTCATCCCCGTCTGATTCCTCTTGGCATCTGGGATGAAACCTATCTGGAACTCCGGCCTTCCTGTCATATGCGGGATGTCGAGACCCGATATACGCTGGCGGACGATCTGTCGACAGCGGAAGTCGGTGTGGAGATCCGGTTGAGCGAGGCTGGACCTGGAACGCTCCGCTGGCGGATGCTGAATCCACGGGGACAGGTGTGCCTGGAGTCAGAGGCTTCGGCATCCCAGTCCCCGTTGACTCTGAGGGCGAAACTGGACGCTCCAGCGCTATGGTGGCCGAACGGCCAGGGGGATGCCGCGCTTTATCTATCACGCGTGGAACTGTGCGATCATCAGGGGCTGGTGGTGCAACGCGTTGACGCCATGGTCGGTTTCCGAACCGTTCGACTGGTGACACATCCCGCGACATGGGTGGAACCGTCTGAGTTTCCCAAAAGCCGCAGCGTGCCACCCATTACCCTGGAGGTCAACGGCCGCCGGATCTTCTGTAAGGGTTCCAATTGGGTGAACCCCCATGTTTTCCCTGGCGTCATTACGGAGGACACTTACCGACACTTGCTTGAGTTGGTTAAAAACGCCAACATGAACTTGTTGCGCTGCTGGGGTGGCGCCATCGTCAACAAGGAATCCTTTTTTGAGCTATGCGACCGGATGGGGATCATGGTCTGGCAGGAGTTTCCCCTGGCTTGCGCCAGGTACGAGGGCACACCGGACTATCTCAAGGTTCTGAATCAGGAGTCCTGCTCCATTATCCACCGTTTACGCCGCCATCCGTGTGTGGCGATCTGGTGTGGGGGGAATGAGCTTTTCAACGGTTGGTCAAAAATGACCGATCAGGACCTGGCCATTCGCCTGTTGAATCGAAACTGCTACGATCTGGATCCGTCGCGGCCATTTTTGCCCACCTCCCCGGTTATGGGAATGGGGCATGGCCATTACTTGTTCCGCGATGCGCAGGGCCTGGAGGTGTTTCAAATCCAGTCCCAGTCGAAATGCACGGCTTACACCGAGTTTGGCTGCCCGGGACCGTCTTCCGCCGAGGATCTCCGCAAAATCATTCCCGAACAGGACCTGTTTCCGCCTCGGGCGGGAACCGCCTGGGAGACGCACCACGCTTTCAACGCCTGGGTGGAGGGGTCTTGGCTGCAGAAGGAGGTCATGGAGGACTACTTTGGCCCAAGTGGTTCCCTCGAGCAGTTTGTCGAGCACGGACAACGGCTTCAAGCCGAGGGTTACAAGTGCATTTTCGAGGAAGCCCGCCGGCAGAAGCCGACCTGCTCCATGGCGTTGAACTGGTGCTTCAACGAGCCCTGGCCCAGCGCGGTCAACAACAACCTGATCAGTTGGCCCTCAACGCCCAAGCCCGCTTACGTCGCCGTGGCGGCGTCCTGCAGGCCCGTGCTTGCCAGTGCGCGAATCCCGAAATTCCGATGGAAGGCCGGGGAGACGTTCTCGGTGGAACTCGGAATGCTGAGTGATCTGCCTGAAAAAACAGAGGGCGGTCCGATGGAGGCCTGGTTGCGCATCGGGCAACAGGAGGAGCAGTTGCTGTTGCGCTGGGAGGTCCCCTCACTTGAGGCTAACGTCAACATTGCCGGTCCGATTGTCCGCTACGTCTTACCCCCTGTGGCCGCCCGCGAAATGGTGCTGAGCTTGCGCATGCCAGACAACCCTGACCGGGACTCGCAGTACACCTTGATGTATGTCCCGGCCGTTGCCAACAATGACAACCAACGGGCCGTGCTTAATCTTTAAGGCGTCCACCCTTTTTCTATATTTCCACTCCAACCAGTCTTGCGCCTCGCCCCACTTTCTCCTATGATGACTTTTCTTTTATCAACTTGCGGGAGACTGGCATGCCGACCCTTTTGCGCTACTTCTTCTTAGCGGCCATCACCCTGACCTCTTCTTCGGCTCTTTATGCCGCCGATATCACGGTGGAGAAATCGTTCGCCTCCGCCGCCGACTTCGAGCCCTTTTTCAGGGATGGCTCGATCGACATTCAAAGCGCACCCGGGGCCATCACCCTGCGGCGCGAACTCGTCCTGCCGCCCCCCCTGGGAAACAAGCTCAAGGACGGCATCAGCGGACACATCGCAATCACACCCGACCGGCAGGCCCGGAAAACCTTTATCCTGCCTGATGACCGCAACGGGAACGCTGAAGTTTTCGCCTTTCCCGGCGGAACCGGAACCGCTCTGGTGAATGGCGCCGCCGTCACATTCGGACCCTTCCCCCACCACGGCGGGTGGACTCGAGCCGAAGTCCCCGCGTCATTCCTCCAGGCCGGCACAAACGAAGTGATCTTCACAAACGGGGTCGCCCTGTCCCAGGACCGGGAAACCCAACCCAAAACGAGCTTCTTCTCCTCCGATAACGGAAAATCCTGGCCCCCCGCGGAAGGCGGCGAATTCCTCATCAGCCTGCGCATCCGCCGCTACCCGCCCAAAGGGACCATCGTCTCGCCGGTCATCGACACCGCCACCACGGGCACCGTTGAGGCGATCGCCCCGCTCTTTAAAATCCGCAGCTTGGCCGTACAATGGCGCGCCATCGTGCCGGGCTCGGGCTCGGTGACCCTCGAGGCCCGTAGCGGAACAACGCCCTGGCCGGACGAATCCTGGACATCCTGGTCCGCCGTGGACCGGGTCCTGCCCGCCCGGTACGTCCAGGTGCGCGCCGGGATCCAGGCCGGCGCCGGGGATGTGGCGCCATCCCTCGCCCGCCTCACCGTGACCGCCCGGGGAGACGCCACCGCCACCGCCGAAAGACAGGGCTGCGTGCTGCGCGACTGCCGCAACCCCCCGCTGATCCGGAACTCCCAGCCCTATGCCTTTCAACGCCCCTCCGAAAAACTGGCCCGCCTGCGCACGGAATTCAAACTCGACGACGTGATCGCCGGCGGCCAGACCGACCTCGACAAGGCCCTGCTGCTGCGCAACTGGGTGCGGACCCGCTGGACCTGCAACGATGCCGGCAGCGGTCATCGAACGTGGGATGCCCTGGAAATTCTGAATGCACCGGAGGGCCAGCACGGCATGTGCGTTCATTTCGCCACCGTGTTTTATCAATGCGCCCTGGCCTTGGGATTCAACGCCCGGCCCGTAATCCTATCCGGCCATTTCGTGGCCGATATCTGGTGCAAGGAACTCGGGAAGTGGGTTTTGATGGACGTCGAATCGGTCCAACCGGAGGGCTTCCGCCAACACGGAACCGCCTCCTACCAGGACGCCAAAACCCGGGAATCGCTGGGCACGCTGGAGCTCCACCGCGCGGTCGTGCGCGCCCTCGAAGCCGGGGAATCAAACGTGACCGACGTGATCCAGCTCTATCTCCGGGACTCGGAAGCCGGCCCCATGACCTTGACCGAGGCGGTCCGGGGGCCGGATTCCGGACTTGGCATTTTCCGCAGCTTCTGCCTGCCGCCGCGCAACAACTATCTCGACCAGCTGGAACCCTGGGAAGAAATGCACGGAGAGAACCATTACCATTCCAATGCCTACCTCTGGTGGCGCACCAACCCGCCTTTCGAACGCGATGCCCAGTATTCCCGCCGCACCGACCGGACCGGCGACATCGACTGGAGCGTTCACACCGCACACCTGGAACTCACCACCACCGAAACGCCCGGCGTACTGACTGTCACCGCCGACACTCTTACGCCCAATCTCAAAGCCTTCCGCTTTGCCGCCTCGGGCCATGAACCCGTTTTTCTGCCCGGCGAAGGCACCGATCCCGACTCCCGCCGGGCGCTATTCACCTGGCGCCTCACGCCGGGCCTCAACACCCTATCCGTCACGACACTGAACCGGTTCGACCGCGAAGGAAAAGCCTCCACGGCGACCGTGGAATGGAAACAGCCCGACCAACCCCAGCAAGGAGACGCCCCATGATCCGCAAAGCCTTTGTGATGGCCGTCAATCCGGACCGGCACGCCGAGTATGAAAAACGCCACAACCCCATCTGGCCCGATTTGGAAGCCGTGCTGAAAAAGCACGGCGTGCGAAGTTATTCCATCTTCCTGAATCCCGGCACCCATCAGCTTTTTGCCTACGTCGAGTTCGACAACGAGGCCCAATGGAATGCCATTTCCAAGACCGAGCCCTGCCGGCGCTGGTGGGCGTATATGAAGGACATCATGCCTTCCCATCCCGACAATAGCCCGAAATCCGAAGAGATCCGGGAAGTGTTCCACCTCGAATCCTGAAAACACCCCGCCCTCTCACCTGAACGGCAAGCCGCAGGCCCGACTCAGGGGACTTTTTCCAGCACCACATAAGACGGAAGCCCGTGCACGCCATAGGCGTCCAGAATGGCTTTCGTGGCCGGATCGGCAGGCTGTTCGGCCTGGAACCTCACAACGACAAAGGGCTCCAGGGCCTTCTTGACTGACTCATCCCGAAAGGTCGTTTCGTCCATGGTCCGGCAGCTCTTGCACCAGGTGGCCCAGAAATCAATGAATACCGGCTTTCCGGTGCTGGCAGCCTCTTTCAACCCCTGGGCCAACGCGACGCGCGAATCCGACTCCCCGCGCGTCCAACGGAAGCCGTTCCAGGCATTCCACGCATAGTTCAACGCCAGCAGCACAATCACCACGCCCATCCCGTACTTCACCCATTCCATCCAGCGACCGGGCTTGGGGAGCACCGCCATGCCGGCGCCGGCAAAGGGCCAGGGCAGCGCCATGCCCACGCCGAGCACAAGGGGAAGGAATAGCCCGGCCCGGGAACCTGCGGCGTAAAGATCCGCCGCGTGCGCCAACACCACAACCACCACCGGCGCCACGCAAGCTCCTGCCAATAGAGCGGACAGCGCGCCCAGCACAAAGGCAATCACAAAGGCCATCGCGCCTTTCTTCTTGCCGCCACTTCCCGGGACTGTCGACGGCTGAAACCGGGACAGGTCAATGTTGAACACGCCAAACATGGCCAGCGCCAGCAGGATAAAAAGCAACGCGAACACCAGATTGAACCAGGGCGAGGCATTGAGCGTGCCGAACACGGCACCCGTCAACACCACTACGATGCCCAGCAGCCCATAGGCCGTGGCCATCCCCAACCCGTAGAGCGAACCCAATGCGAGGCCCCGCATCTTCGAGCCTGCCTTGGCGCCCGCCCCGATGATCGCCAGGTTGATCGGGATCATGGGAAGTACACAAGGCGTCAGGTTGAGGGCCAGTCCGCCCAGCAGGATGATCAGAAGGCCCAACACGCCCCCTCCGGCGATCCACCGCTGCCAGCCGGGCCCCGCACCCGCGGTCGCCGAATCCCCCTTCAGGAACGCCAGGAAGGCATCCGTCTTCATGTAGCCTTCGCTCCGGGCCCGAACACGGAAACCCGCCGGCATAACGTTGGCCTGAGACGACTGACCCGGAACACCCACCTTTTCAACTACCGGTTCTGCCCCCGTGGCCGTTCCACCCGTTAGCGGCAACGTAAACGTCTTATCCATAGGAAGATAGCACAGATCACCCGCACAGCCCTGGAAGTACACCGTCACCGAAAGCGTCTCGCCAACGGCGCCGCTGACCCGGTAGGTCTGGGCAAAGGGATGCGCATAAACCGCCCGGTTCGTTTGCGTCACCGAATCATAATGCATTTCTGGCGCCGGACAATTCTCCGGGATCAGCACGGCGGGAGGCTCGGCCTTGACCGAGAACATGTCATCATAGAGGTAATGCCCCGCTGGCACCCCCATGGAGACCGTCAAGAGAGGGGGAGTGCCAACGGAAGGCGTCAGCGTTACGGCAGCCGTAAAGGGATTCTCCGCGGCCCACGCCCATCCCGCCACGCCCGCCAACATCCCGATCATCCATCGTGTCTTTGACATGCGAATTCCTCCCCCTCGAGCCAGTCTTATCCGGCTTTCCGCTTGGCAAGCTGATGGTCGATCATGAAGATGGCACTGGACTTGTCTCCGATCATCTTGAGCTGGGCGATGATCTCGGTGGCATTGGACTCCTCTTCAACCTGCTCGGTAATGAACCACTGCAGAAAGGCCAGGGTGGCATAATCTTTCTCGTCCTGCGCCAGTTCCACGAGGTCATAAATCCAGCGGGTCACCTTCTTTTCATGGCCAAGAACCTGCTCGAACAGGGCCAGGAGCGAGTCGGACTTGACGGCGCCCGCCTCCAGCGTCGCAAAACGAAGTTCCGCGCCCTGCTCCTTGAGGTATTTGTAAAACTTCATACCGTGGGACCGTTCTTCCCCTTCCTGGACTTCCAGCCAGGCGGCGGTTCCCTTGAGGTTCATCTCCGTAGCCTTCCCGGCCATGGCCAAATAAAGATAAGCTGACGAAAACTCACGGGCCATCTGGTCGCACAACGCCTTCTGCATCTTCTTGCTGATCATACACAACCTCTTCCTTGTTCCTGGTTTGTTAGTCCTGCGGCGAAAACTGATCCTTGCCGACCCCGCAATCCGGACAGGTCCAATCCGCGGGGACCTGGTCGAAGGGCGTGCCGGGCTTGACTCCGTTTTCAGGATCACCCTTGGCCGGATCGTAAACGTAGCCGCACACATCGCAAATATATTTCTTCATGCTTTCCCCCAAACAAGACTTGTTCCGATTACACTAAACATCGTTCCGATGCGTCTGATTATACGGCACCCAGGCGGGGTGATCAACACGTATTACGGGGAGCCGTCCTCCGGCTAATCGTTTCGTGTCTTCTTTTCACTCACCAGACGGCGAAGATGGGCCCGGGTCAGTCCCTGAATCCGGGCGGTTTCGCGCAGAATGCCGACAAACCGGCAATTGCGGTACAAGCCCTTGTAATCCAGGCTGTACCCGGTCAGCCACACATCGGGCACCGTGAGCCCGGGATAATCCGCCTCATAAGGAATCTTCCGGGCACCGGGCTTATCAAACAGCACGGCCGACCGCACACTCGCGGCGCCGCGCCGCTCAAACTCGGCATGAAAATGGGACAGCGTACGGCCGGAATCCAGGATGTCATCCACCAGCAACACATGCCGGCCCTTGGCCTCGAACTTCGTGTCCAGCCCCCGTTTGATACGGCCCGAGGATCGAAGCGCCGAGCCGTAGCTGGACGACTGGACAAACTCGATTTCCAGGAGCATGTCGAGTTCCTGCACGAGATGAACCATGAAAAAAGCCGCGCCTTTCAGGATGCCGACCACCACCGGCGTCTGGCCCTCATAATCCTGCGCCAACCGGCGGGCCGTACGTCGAATGGCCGCGCGAATGGCGGGCTCTCGGTACAGGATGCAGCAAAAATCTTTTTCCATGTCAACCGCCCCGGATGATGATTTTTCCGGCATAGGGCCTCATCAATTCCTTCAATGCCTCCAACCGCACGACCGATGTGCGCGGCAGGCGTCGGAATTCGGGATCCGGCAGATCCTCGCGAGGCACAAAAGCCTGCATCTGATAGAAAGCGGCCCCGTCGATCAGGGAGCCGATTTCTTTCATCATCGCGTCGGTGTGGAAGGACTCGATAATGGTCGTGCGCAAAACGCCTTTCTCCCCCAACCCCTTGATCAAGTCGATCGATTCACGGATTTTTCCCGTGTCCGTCCAGCCGGTTAACGCGGGATAGGCCTCCAGCGAGGACTTCACGTCCATGGCCAGGCAATCCACGAGGGGAATGAGCCGGCGGATCGCCTCCGGATGCGTGCCATTCGTGTCCACCTTCACATCCAGCCCGCGCTCCTTGAAAAACCGGACGAGGTCCTCAATGCCGGAATCCAACGTGGGCTCCCCGCCCGTGATAGCGGCGCCCGTAACCCAGTTTTCCTTGAATTTCCGGCAGGCCGCGTCCAGCTTTTCCCAGGAGAGCCCCGGCCGGACATGGCCCATCAGCGCCGCATTGTGGCAAAAGCCGCAGTGAAAATTGCATCCGCTGGTAAAAAAAACGGCGCCTACATGACCCGGGAAATCCACCATGGAGGGATGGCGAAGATAGGCAAAACACGGTGAAGGCCCGGCCGTCATGCGCTCAGATCACGGACTTCCGAGAGAACCGATTCAATCATCGGCTTGGTGATGAGACCCTTGCCGGCATCGCTGTAGTCCGTCTGAATGCCCATGAACTGGTAAAGTCGGGACTGGTGACACACCGGATCGGCCTGGCCGGGCTTCGGATTTTCGACCGGCTCGTACGACTGGTCCTCGGCATTCCAGCGCATCACCAAAAAGGCGGGAATCCGCTGGGGATTCACGCATTCCGACTTGCAGAAAGCCACGACGCCGTCCTCCGTCTCCACGTCGCAATATTCCTTTTCGTACAGCTCCCGCCATTCCGGGCGCTCCAGCAATTCATCCAGCCGAGTCTGGAGCACTTTGCACTTCGCACATCCGGTCTTTCCGAAGACCACGATTTTCATTTTCTTGTCAGACATGGTAAAACTCCGGTTACGAGGCCTTCTTGGAACGGGAACGCCGGGCGGGTTTCTCGGCCGGCTCCTCGCTGGTCACCAAAGATTCCCCGCCGGAAGCCTGCTCCACCGCGTACTGGCCGCGCTGGCGCGCCACCAGCTCGCCATACCGCTTGGACTTGTTCCAGTTTTGAATCTTGCTGAAATAGCCGACCACCCGGGTCTCGCCGACCACATTATCGGATCCGCAGTGGCGACACTTCTCCTGCAGGCCGCGGTCGCTCTTGAAACACACGTTACAGTACGTGAATTCAGGAGAAATCGTCACCTGCGCGGACTGGGTCCGATGGAACACCTCGGTAATCAGCGCGGCCACGGATTCCGCGCAAGGCTGCTGCTCGCCCACAAACGCATGGATGATGGCGCCCGACTCGATGATGCTGTGGAAGAGGCTCTGCTGCCGGATCCGCTCCACCAGCCCGACGGGGGCCTCGGCCGAAAGATGAATCGAATTCGTGTAGTACGCCACGTCTTCGCTGTTCCCCTTCACGACATCCTTGGCTTCCTCGTGGAAATAGGTCAGGTCGGCCTTGGCCAGGCGGCGCGCCGCACTCTCGGCCGGAGACTCCTCAAGCGTCAGTTTGATGCCGTGCTTCTTGGACAGCTTCTTGGCCTTCAGGTACATATGGGCGCAGATGCGAAGGCCAAGGTCCATGGCCGCCTCGCTATCATGCAACTCCTGCCCGGCCAGGAACTTGACCGCATCATTCAGGCCGATGAGGCCGAGAATGTAGGTGCAGGCTGCAAGATTGACATAGGGCTTGCCGTCGCAGGCGTCTTTGGCGATCTGATAAAGGGGCCAACCCGGCCCGCTCATGAGCTGCTTGACCTTGGCCTGCTTCTGGAGATGCGCCTCCACCGCGAGGTCCATGGTGGCGTCCAACTCCTCGCAGAGCCCCTCAAACGTCCGCTTGCCCGCGCGGGAGGCGCGGAACGCCGCCTGCGGAATATTGATGGTGACGTTCTGGAATCCGCAGAACCGCAGGGACTCGGGATGCCGGAGCATCCGGTTGTCGCTGATCGTCGTGCGCAGCCGGCAGCAGGCGGAAAGCGTGACCTCATCGCGGTCGAAGATGAAATAGGTGGACCCGTTACGGCTAGACAGCGCACAGGCCTTCTGGAATATCTTGTACTGCTCGGGATCCTGGAAGGTTTCCTCGCTGACATGAAAGTCGCATTTCGGGAACTCGAACACCCGGCCATGGCGATCGCCGTCGCCCCACACTTCGAGAAGCGCCTCCGCGAACCGGCGGGTTTCGCCCTCATAATCCCCGTAGACGACAATCGACTCGCCACGGTCGGCCAGCGTCTTTTCCACCGTCTCGTCATAGGTCAGGCCCCGGTCGCCATCCGCCAGCTCGCGCAACACCAGGCGGCGGGTGCCGTCCGCGTCCCGGACAAAAAGGTCCATCAGGCGATTGCCCGACATATCCTTGTCCTCGCGAAGCACATCCTCCAACTCGACCTTGGCGCCATCCTTGCGGCGCAGCATATAATGGCCGCCGGGCCCGATAGCCGGCACCGTCTTCATGTACCTCGGGACACCCGTGTGGATATTGAAGTCGAGGAACAGCGTCTGCCCGCCGCGGGAGAAGGCATTCTGCGATCCGTTGAAAATCAGCTCCTGCGCAATCTGCTTGAACTCGCGATCCGTATGACCCTCGAGATAGGGCCCGTACATGATGTTGATGTAGGCCAGACCGAGGGCGCCGGCGTAATTGGCCTGCATGGAGGCCAGGAAGGTGTTGATATGACCGGTCAGCACCGAGGCACTGCGGGCGGGCTTGGATTCCGTGTTGAGATTCGCCAGGCCGCGCAGCCCGTACTTCTTGACGTATTCCACGGAATGCGAGGAGCAATAGACACGATGGGGATAACCCAGGTCGTGCAGATGAATGGCGCCCGTGTCATGCGCACGCTTGACCTCGTGTGAAAAGATCGTATCCAGCGCCCACTGCTTGAGCACCAGCTCGGCAATCCCCAGATTCACGGCCTCCGGGTTGTTGTTGACGATATTGCTGTTCTCATTGGACTTCGTGAACATGAGCTTCTCGATCAGGTCCTTCGGGATCGCATACAGCGACAGGTCGCGAAGCTGCGCATGATGATCGCGCTCTTCCAGCTCGTTGTTCACCATCGCCCGGATCAGGGCGGTGTTGATCGTCTTCATCTGGCTTGAAATGATGCGGTTCTCCACCGCCTTGGCAATGCTCTCGGCCACGTCGAGCGACAGGTCTGTCTTCTCCACGAGCTGCTTGACAATGCGGACGCGGTCCCACGGCAGCGTCTCGTTGCGGGAGGTGGACTCGACCAGCAACAAGCTCGCATCCGTCACGTCCACCGGCGCCTTTTCCTTGGTGGCGTGCGGATCGCGCACGCGAATGCGCTGGCGCGCCATGTCCCGCTGCTTCCGGTAACGCTTATACGCCGCCACCACGGTAGTCTGGCCAGCCTCGGACATCACGATCTCGACCAAATCCTGCACGTCCTCAATCTGCGGAATGCGCTTGCCGCCCTCATCCGGATACACGTAATACTCACTTTGCGGCATATTCAACTGCCGGAGCACTTCATCCGTAATCCGGGCCGGCAAGGTGTGATCAAACGGCGAATCACCCTTCCGCGACACCTCTTCCGCCGCCCGCTGGATCGCGGTTTCGATCTTATTCCGCTGGAACGCCACCACGTGGCTATCCCGTTTCCGAAATCCATCAAATAAAGCCTGTTCCGCAGACATTAAAAATCCTCCTCAACCACTCGAAACACTGAAATTCTTTTTTATATTTTACCCGCCAGTCTAATCGGCGCCCACTCCATCTAAACACTATATATAGTGTACCAGCTCCCCGTCAACCCCCTAATGTAGACATTCAGACGCAAAATCCTCTTAGTTGTGATTCTGTGAAATTGTTAATCATCCTGAAATACAAGCCTGTTCTTGAAGACACAAGAAAGAACATTTGCCAACAAGCGCGCATCATCCGCCCAGAAGACGTTTTCGTCAAGGCAAAACCCGAAAACAACCTCCGCCGCCCCCCCCCGGCCCTCTCGAATCCTTATGAAATTAACCGATTATGCCTCCTCTTTGTCGGCAATAAAAAAAAGTGAAAAATCTGTTCCTTTTCTCCGGAGGGGAAATCGGTCAATTTCCCGGAGCAACTGATTTTCCTGTTGCACTTCAATTGAAACCTTCTAGACTAATAATCAATGCTATTTTCCAACTTCAACAAAAGAGGAGAATTCACATGATCCGTCTACGCTCCGTCTGGATCGCCGCCACACTCGCACTCGCCACCGCCTCGCCCGCGTTCGCGCTCTGGGGAAAAGCCACGACCTCGACCGAATCGGGCAACGCCAAAATGAATCTCGGCGAGTATAAGGGCCTCAAGCACGCCATCGGCTGCAAGGAGTTCTCCAATGAAGCCGGCTGGCACGGGAGCTGGGAAATCGGAAACAATCTCACCATCATGCTCGAATCCGCCCTGTTCGATTCCGGCCGCTTCGTGATCGTGGAACGCGAAAAACTCGGCGACGTAATGGCCGAACAAGATCTGGCTGCCAGCGGCCGTGCGGCTAAATCCAAAGTCGCCAAAACCGGACTGATCCGGGCCGCCCGCTACATCGCCTCCGGAGCCGTCACCGAAGTGACCGAAAACCAGTCGGGTGGCGGAGGAGGAGTATCCTTTAAGGGCATCCGCCTCGGCGGCGGCAAAAACGAAGCCCAGATCACCGTGATCGTGAAACTCATCGACACAACCACCAGCGAACTGGTGGCCAAGGAGCGCATCGTCGGAAAAGCGGGCGGTACCAGCCTCAACGTGGGACTGTCGGTCGGAGGCCTGGACACCGATATGGGCGGTTTCAAGAAGACCCCGCTCGGACAGGCCGCGCAGGATTGCATCGTGAAGGCCTCGGAGTTCATCGCCAAGAAAATGGAAGAAATTCCCTTTGAGGGCAGCGTCGTCAAGGCGTCCGGAGGCAAGGTCTATATCAACCGCGGCTCCGAATTCGGCGTGGAAGCCGGCCAGGAACTGGTCATGAAGACGGAGGGCGAAACCCTCACCGATCCAGATACCGGCGCCATTCTGGGCAAGGAAGACGGCAAGGTCATCGGCAAAATCAAGGTCGCCAAGGTCGACGCCAAACTGTCCACCTGCGATGTGCTGGACGGCGAGAAAAATCCCCCCGCCGGCACGATAGTCTCGCCTCCCTGAGGCGGCTACATTTTTGCCTTACGGCGTTCCTCGAGAAAGAGCTCGATACGGGCGACCTCTTTCACGTAACAGACCGGACAGACGCCATGTGAAATCCAATTCACCCTGCCGGGTTTTGAGTCAAGCCACTCGCCGCACAGGGAGCAACGGACATACATCAACTCCCCATTGTCTTCCTCAACCCCTGGAATCGGGAGCGATGAAGCACCTGTGGGCTTTTCTTGACTCATCTCCAACCCTCATGTTTCGATTTTTTTATTGTACCGTCGACCCTCCTGCCCGACAAGCCTTTCCTGCCTCGTATTTTTTGTCGTGTTTTTAATTGACCCTTCCAGAGGGGCGTTCCACAATAACTCCATGAATCTCACCCTCGCCATTCTCGCCGCCGGCATCGGCAGCCGTTACGGTGGACTCAAACAAATTGATCCCGTCGGCCCGTCCGGTGAAATCGTGGTGGACTACTCCATCTTCGACGCCCGACGCGCCGGCTTCAACAAGGTCGTTTTCGTCATCCGCAAGGACATCGAAAAGGATTTCCGGGCCGCCATCGGAAACCGGATCGAAAAACAGATCGCGGTGGACTATGCGTTCCAGCGCCTCGACGACCTGCCCCAAGGTTTCACGCTGCCGGCCGGCCGCGTGAAACCCTGGGGCACCGGCCACGCCATCCTGGCCGGCCGGAACGCCATCCGCGAAAACTTTGTGGCCATCAATGCGGACGATTTCTATGGCCGCACCTCCTACGCGCGGATCGGCGAATTCCTTCGTGCCACGGCGCCCGAATCCCCCGCCTACACCATGGCCGCCTTCACGCTGCGCAACACGCTCTCGGAAAACGGGACCGTGGCGCGCGGAGTCTGCAAAACCGACACGCGCGGCTTTCTGACCGGCGTCACGGAACGCACCAAAATCGAACGCGACGGATCGGGTGCCCGCATGACGCTGGAAGACGGCTCCGCGCTCATCTTCACCGGAGACGAACCCGTCTCCATGAACATCTGGGGCTTTACGCCCACCCTGTTCCCTTTTCTAAGCGACCAGTTCGCCGCATTCCTGGCTGACAACGCCAAGGATCTCAAAGCCGAATTCTACATTCCCGCCGTGGTGGACATGCTCATCCACACCGGACATGCCACGGCCCGGGTGCTGCAAACCCCGGACAAATGGTTCGGGGTCACCTACCCGGCCGACAAACCCACCGTTGTCGCGGCCATCCGGGCGCTCATCGAAACCGGCGCCTATCCCTCGCCCCTCTGGGCCAACGCTCCGGCCTGCCAGCCGCTGGAAAAGGCCCACTGCAAATTGTAGCCGCCGCACGGCCCGTCCAAATCCATCACCTCGCCCGCCACATACAGGCCGCTCACCCGCCGGCTTTCCAAGGTGGCCGGATGAATGTCACGCAAGGACACCCCGCCATGGGTCACCATGGCCTGCGCCATGCCCCCGCTCCCCGTGATCGTCACCGGAAGCGCGGTCATCCACTCCAGCAGCCGGTCACGCGCCTCGGCCGTCATGCCGGACGCCCGAACCGCGGAATCAATCCCGCAGGCTTCGCATACCGCTGTGGCCAGAGACTGAGGCAGGCTTTCATCCAACAGGTTCCGCACGCTCTTTTTTCCCCGGCCGGTCCGCCACTCGGCCAGTCGCGTGTTCCACGTTTCCCGGGACAGGTCCGGAAACAGGCTCAGCCTCAGGGGCACCTGTTCCTGCCTCCGCAACAGGCGGGTGACCGGCCCTGAAATATCCAGCATCAGCGGTCCGGACAATCCGGCATGGGTGAACAGCAACACCCCGCGCCAGACCTCCTTGCGACATTCCGGAAGATCGATTCGCGCCATCACGTCCGGCAAGGTCACCCCCGCACATAACCGTGGCCACGTCTCCCGGGTCACCAAGCCCACCAGCGCGGGGCTCGGCTCCACCACCTCATGACCCGCCTGGATCGCTAAATCATATCCCAACCCGCAGCCGCCCAAAGACGGCCAGGCCGCGCCGCCAGCGGCCAGGATCACGGCATCGGCCGGTAACCGCGCGCCCGCCGCCACCACGCCGCACACCCGGCCGGCCACCAGGTCAAGGGCGGACACCACGGTTGACAAACGGACCTGAACATTCAGCTTTTTCAGCTGACGCTCCAGCGCCTGCAGCACATCCATCGCCCGCTGGGAAACCGGGAAATAATGAAAGCCGTCCGCGGCGGCGCAGGGAACGCCCCACTCCGTCATCTGGCGAAGCAGGTCATCCCGGCCGAACCGGCGGAGGGCCCCGGTCATAAACCGGCCCTCCGTCCCAAAACGGCTCATAAACGTCTCGACGTCCAGCGTATTCGTCAGGTTGCATCGTCCGCCGCCCGTGGCGGCAAGCTTGCGGCCCAGTTGCGCCTGGCGTTCACAAAGCGTCACACACGCGCCAGCCTGCGCCGCCGCAATGGCGGCCATCATGCCCGCCGGCCCCCCGCCGATCACGGTTACCCGTTTAGGGTTCAATACCGGAATTCCTGGGCGGCTTGCCCGCTCCTCGCCGCCTGGACCGCCCGCTCCAAATCTTCAAACTCCAACTTGAGCACGATGATCTCACCCACCAGTTCATTGGCGGGAATGCCGCGCACATGCAGACAGGGATTGTGCATCCGCGGCGGAATACTCAAGGTCGGCACCCGTTCAACCGACGTGACCAGTTCCCGGCCGGTATTCAACACCACCGCGCGCCGGGGGCGCTCCGTCAACGGATTAAGATGGATCCCGTTGCACTCCGGATCGTTATAAAAGTGAACATACAGGGTGTTGCCGCGGCGCGTCAGCATCACATCCTCCCGCTTGAGGAGATCAGAAGCGGGCTCGGCGGTAAGCGCTTCCTCCACCTTGCGGTACCACGCTCCCACCCGGCGGACCGAGGCCTCGGCCTCCGGCGGCAGGGTGCCGTCCGCCCGGGGCCCGACATTGAGGAGATAGTTGCCCCCCATGGCCATGATCTTGTCGATGCTGCGCATGAGCAATTTGTGCGAGTAGTAATCCTCCTGCTCGCGGTAGCCCCAGCTCTGGCGGCCCACGGACTGGTTCGCCTCGGTGGCCCGGGGGAACCGCTTGCCATCGGGCACCGTGCGTTCAGGCGTGTCATAATCGCCCTTGTCATACCCCCGGTCGTTGATCATGATGCCCGGCTGGAGCTCGCGAATCAGTCGGTTTAGGGAAGGCTCCTGCCGTCGCTGCGGAATATCCCAGAAAAAGCCCAGGATTCGACCATAGTTGCTGCACAACTCCCGCACCTGGTGGCGCACGTAGTCCACGTACCGG
Organism: PVC group bacterium; assembly: GCA_945898015.1. Classification (GTDB taxonomy): domain Bacteria; phylum Verrucomicrobiota; class Kiritimatiellia; order CAIKKV01; family CAIKKV01; genus CAIKKV01. Next base: position 20,470 of record CAMDGM010000032.1, read on the forward strand.
TCCTCGTCCGGTTCGTCGCCGGGATTGAGCTCCAGCAGCTCATGGCTGTTCCCCTTCGGGGCGTTGGGATGATGCCAGTCTGGACAGGAATAATATAAACACAGGCCGAAATGGCGCCGCTGGCAGGCCTCGGCCAGCATCTTCAGCACATCCCGGCCATAGGGAGTGTGACTGATGCTGTAATCGGTGAACGCCGTGTCCCACAGGCAGAAACCGTCATGGTGCTTCGTGGTGAAACACACATAACTCATCCCCGCGGCTTCGGCCAGGTCAAGCCAGGCATCCGGCGAATATTTCACGGGGTTGAACTGTTTTACCAGCTGGACATACTCCGCTTTGGGAATAGGCCGGCGCTGCTGAACCTGTTCATGCCAGGCCGGAATGGCATAAATGCCCCAATGGACAAACAACCCGAACTGCCGCTCTTGAAATAAATCCCCTACACCCATGACTCAACCTCCAGTTTGACTCTCCTGCGCGGGAACGGGAAGATAGGCGCCCTCTTCCATCAGCCGGGCGCGCAGACGCGGAACATTCACCGCATGAATGTCTCCGCCATGATACCGGACCGCCTGCGCGGCGGCCATGCCAGCAGCCTCGCCCATGGCCAGGCAGACGGGCATGACCCGCGTGCTGCCCTGCACCGGGCGGTCCGTGGAAATCGACCGGCCGGCCACCAGCACATTGCGAAGCCCGCGCGGGCATAAGCAGCGGTAGGGGATGCCGTAGCTTTCCCCGGGGCCATACCGATGGGTCCGTTTTTCAAAGTGCTGCTGGCCACCCAGGGCTTGCCCAATCTCCGCCTTAGACGTGTGAACATCCACAAAATACGAACACCGGCAAATTTCATCCGCAAAACTGCGGCGGGCCAGATAATCGGCCAGGGTCAGCCGGTAATCACCCTCGATGCGGCGGGTTTCGCGAATCCCCATCAACGCCCCCGTGCTGGCCAGGAAGGCGTTTGAAAAAGCCCGCGGGACGTGCGCGGCCAGCGCGTCGCGGAACTGGGCCGCCAGCTTTCGGCCTTCGATGAGCGCCCGGCTAACCGAGACGGGATCGGTGGCATCCACATCCCACAAATGGCCGGCGTTAAACCCGACCGTTCCCGGTCCAATCAAGCTGCTGCAAAGATGGCTGTCCCGGATCCGCGGATACTGACCCGACTTCAAAATGGCGTAAATCGGGCTTGCCGGATTGCTGGCATGAAGGCTCGGCCCGTGCCGGTAGCCATACTCATCCACGTTGCTCAGGATAAAGCAATGCGTCGCCGGCTGCATCTCCCCGGTCTCGTCGCCCTTCTGAACCAAGGCGCCGCCCCATGCCGCCAGATCGGCGTCCCCGGTGCAGTCCACATACACCGGAGCCCGCCAGGCTGAAAGGCCGGATTTATTGGCCAGAATTAGCGTCTGAACGGTGTCGTCCCCGGCTTTCTCCACCGCGCACAACGTTGTGTGAAACAGAATTTCCGCGCCGGCCCCGCCGACCAAGTCGTCATACACCCGTTTCAGCTGCTCGGCGTCAATCGGAACCGCATCGACCCGGTCAGCCGGCAGATGGGGTTGGGCCTGCTTGCAGGCGGTCAGCACTTTTTCCGCAAGCCCGCGGTAAATGAGTTTCTGTTTGTCGGAAAAAGGACACCAGCCGGGAACCAGACCCGATGTTCCCATGCCGCCGAGCGCGCCGGTGGACTCCACCAGGAGCGTCTTCGCGCCCTCCCGGGCCGCCGCCGCCGCGGCCGTGCAACCGGCCGGCCCGCCCCCCACCACAATTACATCAAACCCGTCGTGAAGCGGAATGGTCCGGACTTGAAGCGCATACTCTTTCATGCCAAACGCTATACCACACACGCTGGAAAAAGGGGAAGTGTTTTTACAGAAAGGTTGACTCCCCGGAAAAAACTTGCATAGTGTCCCGCCATCAAAAGGACCCCGCCATGCTCATTCGAGATGCCACCGACAACGAGGCGCGCTTCACCCCGCAGGGCGACCTGACCGGTTTCACCTCCCACGGCCAGCGCTGGGAGCTGGGCGAACCGACACCGGGCTGGTCCCTTGAGTTTACGCAGGGGCTGAACCGCCTGCCCGCACGTCCAGCGCCGGGCAGCGGCCGGCCCACCCAAACCGCACCGGACCGCCTGGAGGTGACCTTCCAAAACGTTCAGACTGCCGGAGGCCCCGTCCCCCTGGAGACCCGGGTGACCTGGTGGCTGGAAGACGGACTGCTACATGCCCGGCTGGCTCTGGCCGGCCTTCCGACCGAACCCGTCCTTCACGCCGCCGTGATTCCCGACGTGACCATTCCCTATGACCAGCCGGACGCCACCCGCCTGGTCGTGCCCCGTGAAATCGGGATGATCATCGAGCAGGCAGCTTCCGGACTGTTCCTGGAAAAAGGCGCTCCCGGGGAGCTCCGCCTGGCCTACCCGGGCCACGTGCACATGCAGTGTTTCGGCTGGCTGGAAGGGGATCACGGCTTTTACACCGATGCCCGGGATCCGGAGGGTTGGATCAAGGAATGGCGCTTCTTCCACGCCGGGTCCGGCCGGATCGGACTGCAATTGCGTCACCTGGCGCCGCGCCGACTCGAGCCGGCGGGCGCCTTCGCCCTGCCCTACCCAGTCACCCTTGGCGGCACGGCCGGCGGCTGGCATGGCGTGGCGCACACCTACCGGCGCTGGGCCCTGCGGCAGACCTGGGCCTCCCGCGGACCGGAGGAGCGCCGGAAAAGCTATTTCGGGAACATCGCCTTCTGGCTGTGGAACCGCGGCCGGATCGATCACGTCGCGCCGCCCACCCGGGAACTGGCCCGGCGGATCGGCGCCCCCATCGGACTCGACTGGTACTGGTGGCACCGCCATGCCTATGACACGCAATACCCCGACTATTTCCCGCCGCGCGAAGGAACAGAACCCTTCAAGGCGGCCGTGAAAGAGTTGCAGGCGCACCACGTCTTTGTACAGGTCTATACGAATGGCATGTGCTACGACAAGGACGGCGCCCGGTGGGAGCCGGACGGACCGGCCTGCGCCATCGAACTGGAAAACGGCGAACACCACGCGCCGGCCTACAACACCTTCATGAAACACCGGCTCGCCGATGTGTGCGGCGACAGCGCCGTGTGGCGCGGCATTTTGCTGGATCTCGTGGGCCGAGCCCGGGATCTCGGGCTGAACGGACTCTACCTGGACATGATCGCGGCGGTGGGCGGCCTTCATCCCTGTTACAATCCGCGCCATGACCACGCTCCCGGCGGTGGCTGTTACGGCGTACAGGGATTCCGCCGCACGCTGGAAGAGGCCCGGCGGCTGGCACCCGGCCTGGCGCTCTCCAGCGAATGCACCTCGGAATGCTACCTGGACTTGCTGGAGGGCAACATCACGCCCGGCCTGTCCCTGGAACGGCTGAAATCGCAGGCCGAACTGTACGGGGGCCGCGCCCGGCTGATTCCGCTTTTTGCCGCCGTCTATCACGGGCATTGCGTCTGCTTCGGGAATTATACGCTGTTGGACAGCGTGCCTCCCTTTGACGAGCTCTGGCCTCCGCAATTCCGCACTCCGCCGGAGGCGGAAAAGGACTGGATGACACTCTGTCCCGACCAATTCGGCCTGGAACTGTCGCGCACCGTGATCTTCGGAAATCAGCCGCTCGTGGGCAATCTGACCGAAGCACACCTCACCCAGCCACGGTATTCAGAAGAAGTGTCGTTTCTGATAACCCTCGCCCGTTTTTATTATGAAAACCGGGAGTGGCTGCTCTGGGGCGACCTCTTGCCACCCGGTGAACTGGCCTGCCGGACGAAGGACATCGTGTTCGTGCAACGGTTCATTTTCACGAAACCGGGCGAAGAAACATTCCTCACGCGCCCTCATCCAGCTGTTCTTCATTCCGAATGGCAGGCTCCCGACGGCCGGCAGGCGCTCATCCTGATCAATTACGGCCGCCAGGAAGAAACCATCACCTACACGCCGGCGCCCGGGTTCACCCTGGCGGAAACAGACGGGGTCATCCGGAATGGCTGCCAATTCATGGGCCGAATGCCCCCACGCAGTTGCCATCGCCTGGCATTGATTCGGGAACAATAGATTTGTCTTTTGCGCATCACGATACTCTCACAAACAATTTAAGTATTCCGTTGACGGTGTTTGAAATCTATTTTATGATTGCGCAATCAAGTGGTGGAGCGAGCGAAATCTATAAAAACATATGATTACGCAATCAACAGGCTGGAGGTCAGGATGAAAATGGCACGTTGGGCGGAAGTTATTGCAGTAAGCCTTCTGACGGTGCCATTCTGGGCCGCACCCCCCGCGCTGGCTTTCACCCGAACGTGGACCGGCGCCACCAGCGGCGACTGGGGCCTTTCCGGTAACTGGGCGGAAAGCGCCGTTCCCGTGGACGGCGACGACCTCGTCTTCCCGATCAGCTCAAACACGGCTTCCTTCAACCAGCCGGATAATAATACACTTTCTAATTTAAAGGTGCGGAGCATCACCTTCTGGACCAATACGGTATCTCCGGGACCGTTGACCCTGGCCGGTAATGCATTCACGCTGGATGGCGGGTATGGCGCCATTTACACGATCTCCAACGCCAATAAGACCGCCTTACGGAATGTGACCATCAGCAACGCCCTCACCATCGCCTCTGACCAGCGCTGGTGCGGTTGCGCCAGCTTGAACGCCGTTATTGTTTTCGCCGGAAACCTGAGCGGCTCGGGCGGCGTCATCGCCACCAACATGGGCGATTCAAGCAGTACCGGCGGAAAACCGTCACTCCGTTTCGGCGGATCCAACGCAACCTATACAGGCACGATCCGGATACCCCCTCTTGCGGGGGTGTGCCTCCTGTCGCCTGCGGCCATGATCGGAGGGTTGATCGATCTGTATGGAAACACCGCAACCCTCCACCTTCTCGGTAACACGGCAGACAACCCATACCGCTTCACAACCGACAACAAACCCGGCGCCACGAACGTGAACTTCGGTCAAACCGGCAGCAGCGGATTGTACCAGGAAGACGGCGACATCTTCTGGGATCCCTCCTCCGGCGGCAGCTACACCTGGCCGACAGGCACCCTTTCGACCATCAGCATCAATGGATCGAGCGATGCCATGGCGACGCCGCGCATGGTCTACTTCGGAAATACCAACGGCAACCTGGTCCTGACCGGCAACCGCACGCTGAGCAGCCAGGCCAACAACACCGGCGGCAACAATCCGGGACATCTGACGATCCAGTACGCGCTGGAAGATGACGCCACCGGAGGTCGCCTGCTCAACATCGGACCGTTCAATTCCATTCTAACACGTCCCGCCGTTGAACACGGCGCCACCCACAGCCGAATCGCCGTCATTGAACCCTGCATGCTCTCCATCTCAAACATGAACCAGATCTTCAGCGGCAACTTGTCGTTCGACAAAAGCGGGATCATCTTCAACGGGATCACCTGGGCCGATTTTGTGAACAATCGCTCGGCCGGCTATGGCGCCTCCATCCCCCTTGGCAATCAGCCCACCGCCACCGCTACCGCCGGGGGAAGCCTCACCGCAGGCAGCTACGCGTATCGCGTTGTGAGCGTCACAGACGCCGGCACCTCGGCAGCCGGAGTATTCAAATCAGGGACAACTGCGGGCGCCAACCTGACACTGACCGTCGGCTGGGCGGCCCAGACCGGCGCCTCCGCGTACCGGGTATACCGTAACCCCGGAAGCACGAACTTCTTCGTGGGCGACCTGATCTATGAGGGCAACCTCATTTCCGTCACCGACAACGGACTGCCCATCCTGCAATCCAGGGTCACCCTGCCGACTTCCAACACCACGGTGGGCGATCACGCCTGGTCCATTTCCGCCAACGGAATGGGCTTCGCCGCCCGAGGCGCGCCCGTGACGATCACCGACCAGGGCACCACGGCCCTCACGTTCGACCGGAACTTCTATCTGGGCTCCCCGATCCGCCAATCCGATGGCAGCGTCTACGCCGATGCCCCGGTGATCCTTGACCGCGGGACCGGCCAGGACACCCTCGCGCTCAGCGCCACCGCCGACCGCACGATCAACACATACGGGCCCTCGACGCTGACGGCTAGTCAAAACGGGTACTACGGCCTCGACAAGGCGGGGCCGATCAACGAGATTGCCGGTCGCATCACGGGCGGCGGCGCAGGACGCAAACTCATTCTTCCCGGTAGCATCCACAACGCCGGCGCGAAGAACACGTTTGGCTTGCTACGGCTCTCCAACACCGGCAACACGTTCCAGGCAACCCTCTCGCTGGACAATGGCGCTGGCTACGGCTCCGGCGTCCTGATTGCAACGGACGACCGGGCATTCGGCGACGCCGCCAACCCCGTTGTCATCCGCAGCGATTACAACGCTTCGCAAGGCGGCGTTGGCTGGCTGCTCCTGTTTGAAAATCAGGCCGGGGGAGACAAATCCTTCGGCCGCACCCTCACCCTCACCAACGGCAACGCGACCACCGCGACGCGCCAGGCAGGCTTCGGCGCTTTCGGCGGCAACGTCGTCTACACTGGAACCGTGAACTGCGTCGGTCTTACCAGCTCCGCCGCGCTCAAAGTCAGCCTGACCGTCACAACCAACGCGTTACTGAAGCTCGGCGACGGAGCCGCCGCGGCGACGTTTGTGAACAGCCGCGGACCCGCCGCATCTACCAACGCCTACTACAAGACCGGCGAGGGCACGCTGGTGCTGCAGAACGTCGCCTACTCCGACACCGGGGCCAACGCGCATTACATCCAGCTCGGTCGCATCGGCGGCGGCCTCAGCCGCGACGGCGGCGCGACTTTTGACGGCGCCGTGCGCGAAACCGGCAATGCCCCCTACAACAGCCTGACCAATCAGAATATCCTGCTGGCGGGTGGCGTCCTGGAAACGAGCGACTCGCTGCTGGGCGGCGCCTTTACGCGCGGCCTGGGCACGGGCCCGGACCAAATCCAATGGGACGGGTCGTCGGGCGGGGGGTTTGCGGCCTACGACGGGCCTCTCACGGTCAACATCGGCGGCCAAGCCACCCCCCTGATGCTAACATGGGACAACACCCCCTCTTTCCTGAACAACAACAGGACGTTGATGTTTGGCTCGCGAACTGCGACCGACGTCGTAACCTGGCTCAATCCGCAAAGCCAGTCGGCCGGCGGGAACGACTCCGTTGAAATTCGCGTGATCGACAACCCCGCCACCAACACCGATCGCGCCGTCATCCGCGGTATGATCACCGGCGGGATGTCCAACGGAAATGCTCCCACCAACCAATTCTTCGACAAGGGGGGCGACGGAGTGCTGGAGTTTCCCGCAGGCGTGACCCACTGGTACACGAACACCACGCGCCTGTTCGCCGGCACCCTCGTGGTGAACGGGATGATCGCCAAGCTGGCTTCCGCGAAATACGTGGCCGTCTACGTCCTGACGAACGCCACACTGGCCGGCAGCGGTCGGATCGATCGCGACGTGCTCGCCAGTGGCGGCATCCTGGCGCCCGGCGATGTGGCGCCGAGCAATGTCGTGGGCACCTTGACGGTCACCAACCTCATCATGTCCGCCAACAGCAAGCTGAACCTGGACCTGGGCGCTCCCGGCGCCAGCGACAAACTGGTGGTCAATGGTTCGCTCACCCTAGACGGCACCATCAACGTGACCAACGTGACGGGCTTCACATCGGGGACTTACGAGATCGCAACCTACACGGGCGCGTTCACCAACAACGTGGCGGACGTGGGCACGCTGCCCGCAGGCTGCGCCGCGACAATCAACACCACCACCCCCGGAAAAATCTACCTGAACGTCACCGGCAGCGGCGGCGGCAACGATAGCCTCGGCACGGTGATCGTCATCAGATAATAAGTCGCCGGGCGTTCACAACACAACCAACAGGAACCCTGACATGACCACCATGAAATCGATGTTTTTCGCAACCCCCCTCCTGGCAGCGACGATCCTGACCGGCCAACCACTGCCGACCTCCTCCGCTAATGCCCCGGGAAACACGTCCGGCGTTGCGACCTCCGCCGTCAGCTATCCCCTCTGGGACGGAAAAGAAACCGTCGCCGACTATGCCCGGCGCGCGGGAATCCCGGATGTCGAAATCACCCTGGACCTGGGCACGACCTTCCTCGACCAGGGCTCCGAAGCGGTGACGCTGAAGCTCACCCTGATCCCGGCGGGGAAATTCATGATGGGCTCACCGGAAAGCGACCTGACCCGCAACCCCAATGAAACGCCCCAGCGCGAAGTCACCCTCACCCGCCCCTTCTACATGGGCGCCTGCGAGGTGACCCGCGGACAGTACCAGCGGATCGTCGGCAAAAATCCCAAGGACCCCGTCACCTTCGAAGACCGCAACAAGGCCGTCACCTTCCTGACCTGGCCGGAATCCCTGAAGTTCTGCGAAAAGGCCAGCGCCAAAACCGGCTGGAAAATCACACTCCCCACCGAGGCCCAGTGGGAATACGCCTGCCGCGCCGGCTCCACCACCCGCTCCTTTTTCGGAGACAATCAAGGGCCCTTGGACGAGTACGCCTGGATCAACCGGCCCACCGCTCTCGGTCCCGCCGACGTGGGGACGAAGAAGCCCAATCCCTGGGGGCTCTACGACATCTACGGAAACGCGCTGGAGTGGTGCTGGGATTTCTACGGCTCCAACTACTACCAGAACGCGGACACGATCGACCCGAAGGGCCCTGCCACCGGATCCGACCATGTGGTGCGCGGGACCTCCTCCGCCAAGCCGCGCGCAGTCCGCTCGGCCCAGCGCGCTTATAAAAGCTCCTACCATCACTACCCGCACTACGGCTTCCGGGTGATTGCGGAGGTCGGATCCCTCACCAAACCGGCCGCCGCCCCGGTCAGCGCCATCGCCCCCGCCCAGCCGGTGGACGGGCACCTGCATGGCGTCGTCCTCTTCCCAGCCAACCAGATGGTCGGCAATTTCGACACGGTGCGCGCCTTGCTGGAACGCCAGACCAGCCTGCGCTTCCAGCCCTTCCAATTCGGCAGGATCGATCACGGCACCGACCTCCAATGGTGGGCCAAGCCCTTTCTCCAGGATCTCGACACCGACCGCCAGCGTGAATTGAAGAGTCTGCTGGACGGCAAGCCCGCCTTCGTCCTGGTGATGACGGGAAAAGGCGTCCGGCCCGCCTGGGTCGATGAGGCGCTCTCCGCCTATACCCGCGCCGGAGGCCGGATCTTCGAGGAAGCGTCACTCGTGGACCTGCCATCCGAAAAAGCGGAGTCGCCGTCCCGGGATTGCACCCACCTCTGGGCCCGCGCCTGGGAAAATGCCCTCCGCAGCGCCTGCGAGCCTTCGTGGATCTCGGCCCGGGTCACCGGGCCTGACACCGCGCCCGCCGGCGGGGCCATCCCCGTGCAGGTGGCGCTCTCGGCCGCCGTTCAAGGTCCGCTGACGCTCGCCCTGGAAGACCGTTCCGGAAAAACCTGCCAGACCTCCACCCTCCCGGCGCCGGCAGGACAGAAAGCCGAAGCCTCGTTCGCCCTTCCCCCGGATCTCCCCGCCGGAACTTATCACCTTGCCCTGCGCGGCACGGACCGTGAATACGGCTGCCAGTATGTAACCGTAACCCAGCCGGTCTCGCTGAAACTGGCCGGCGACAGTCAGCGCCCGGGCCAGGGCGGAACGGCCACCGTCACGGCCAGCCTCGCGGCGGCCACCAACGCCACGGCGGGCGACTACTCGCTCCAATGGGTCCTACGCGATTATCGCCGGGGCGTCATCGACTTCCGCGAGGAACCCGTGACGCTGACGCCCGACGCAACCCAGGAAAAATCGTTTGCGGTCACGATGCTGGACGCCGACACCAAGGCCTGGGTCTACTGGGTTCAGGCCACCGTCACACGCCAGGGCAAGCCCGTCGCCACGGCTGAACAGCGGGTCTACCGCTGGCGCCCCTTCACGATGCGGGAAGACCTGATCTTCGGCACCTGGCACGTCAAGAGCGATGATCGACCGGAGGGCGCCCGCCCCCTCGTCGCCGCCTACCTTCGCGCCATGGGCATGCGGTCCAGCCTGGAAGAGCCCGGCGAAGTGTTCCAGCGCGCCAACATGCGCGCCACCACCGAACACCGCAAGATGACCGCCGTGTCCTTCACGGACGCCAATCCCACCAACATGACGGCCAACTGGCTGCAGGAGGGCCGCAAGAGTTTCGGGCGGAACTTCGACTCGCCCTCCTACGCCGTCTGGTCGCTGGGCGAAGAAACCGGTTTCAATGGAAACTGGAGCGAAGCCTATCCGTGGCGCGACAAGGAACAGGCGCCGGAATTCGCCGCCTTCTGGTTCCGCGAGTACCTCAAAAAGCGCTACACCACCCTCGAGGCGCTCAACGCCAGCTGGAAGTCAACCTTCACGGACTGGAAGGACATCCAATACCTCCGCAAGTACGCCTATCCCTATGGCTGGCTCTTTGTCAAACCCGCCAAGGAGGTGGAGAAAAACCTGGCCCCTTACGTGGACACCCACGCCTTCGCCGAGTGGTACGTGCACAATCAGGTCACCAGCACGGTGGCCGGGCTGCGGGAGGTCAACCCCGTCCCCGCCTGGACCAAGAGTTACGAATTCACCTTCCTCGACTGGTGCGATGCCCCTCTCACGCACTTCCTCGCCGCCACCGATCCCCACGGAACCGCCATGTGGAATGCCTATATCCGCCGCCAGACGCCCGGCGCGCCGCCCGGATTCCACCTGAACTGGGGCTTCTTCGACGACCGCCGCCAGATGCTGCAGTTCTGGCTGCTCGGCGTGCTGTCGGGCGCCACCTACATCGACAACTGGGGCCCCACCATGAACTGGGACTTCACCTATACCCCCGCCGGAGTCGAGCTCCGCGACCTGGCCAAGCAACTGGAGCCCGCCGCCAATCTCATCCTTCAGGCCCGTATGGTGGAAGATACCCGCGTGGGCCTCTTCATTGAAGAGACGCCGTGGCAGCTGGTCCGCGGACGCCCCGGCTATTTCCTGAAGGGACGTGCCCCTGACGCCGCCTCCTATGGCCCCACCATCCAGAGCCCGCCCGGCGCCAGCTGGCTGGCCAGCCCCGAAGGACCGCTCTATTCGGCCCTGACCGATGCCGGCTACTCCCCCTGCTACCTGAAGCGCGACGAAATTCAAAAAGCAAAAATCATTTTCCTGCCCTACACCGAAGCCTTGTCTCTCGAAAGCGCCGCAGCGCTGAAGGCGTTTGTCACCCAGGGCGGCATTCTCGTGGCCCTGCCCCGGCTGGCCGAGTATGACGAAGGCGGCCATCCCTACGACAGCCTGCCGGGCGCCGGCATGCAGGATCTCTTCGGTCTCACCCTGGAAGACGCCTGGGCCGGACGCCAGTCGATTGTCCCGCTTCCCGGCCCGAACGACGCTGCCAAGGTCTGGATCGAAAACTGGCAGATCGGCCAGCCCCTGCCGCCCGAACAAAAGGCGGAAATCCTCTCTTTCAACAACACGGCCAGCTATGCGGGACAGCCCGTCCGGCTGATCGCCGACACCCACCAGGCCGTCAAGAGCGTCGCCGGGGACACCAAGGTGCTCAGCCGGCACGAGGACGGCGTGCCCGCGCTCACCTATCGCAAAACCGGCAAAGGCGCGGCAATCTTCCTGAATGTCTTCCGAGGCTGGCCTCCCACCCTGCACATTCCAGCCGATGAAAGCGACGTGGCCTTCGCCCGCGCCCTCGGCACCCTGGCGGAATATGCCGGCGTGGCCCCCGACGCCTGGTTCGAGACGCTGGACAGCAACGGCACGTTCGCCCCGGAGCTGGCCCAATTCAATTATACCGGCCCGAACGGCATCGTCCGCCTCCGCGCCGTCTACAATGACTGGCGCTCACCCGACGTTGAGGCACGCTTCATCATCAACACCAACTCGCCCGTGACCGCCGTGTACGATGTGCTGACCGGCGAACGCCTGGCCCTGCGCTCCCATCTGGGCCGGCCCTGCGCCTTCGTCTCCGTGCCCCGCGGCACCGGCCGCATGCTGGCCCTCCTCCCCTACGAAGTCACCGCCGTAACCCTCAAGGCGGCCCGGGCCCAGGTGCAGGCCGGCGAGCCCGTGGAACTGACGGCTAACGTGGCCGTCTCGCAAGGCCCGGCTGACAAACATCCCGGCGAGCTCACCGTCTTCGGCCCCGACGGCCAGCCCGTGAAGGATGCCGCCCGCCACGTGATGCTGAACGGAACGCCGATCCGCGTGCCCACCTATCTCGATCTGCCCGCCGGCGATTACCGGTTTGTCGTCCAGGACGGCGCCACGCGCAAGTCCGCCACCTGCACGGTGCAGGTGGCCGCCAATCCGATCACAACCCAGTTGCCGGCCGAAGCACCCTTCGGCTGGGCGAGCTGGAGCCAGACCCGTATCGACGTGGGCCCCGCGGAATTCGAAAACCTCCTGAAAAACCTGACCGCCCTCTACGGATCGGAACCGGCGAACGCCTATGTCGCCTTCAGCTTCTACATCGCCGAGCGCGCCCAGGGCCGGCACCGCCTCGGCCAGCTCCTGGCCCACGCCGACTGGTCGAAGCAGTCGGAGGTGCTCCGCCGGATGCTGACCCGGGGCGACCGGATCGTGCTCGTCGGAGAAGACCTGGGCCTCGATCCCGTGGCCGGCGTGCCGAGCGTGCCCCTGACACGGCCGACCGCGCTGAACGCCATTGGCGGACTGCTCGCGGAAGGCAAGTTGTCCGCCGTCCGGGGCTTGCCCAACGTGCTGGTGCTTCAACTCGGGAAAGGCGCGCTGGTGCTGGATCGCTCCAGCCCCGACCGCGAAGCCGGCTCCGGCCCCACGCGGATGAACGCCTGGATGACCGCCTGGCAAACCCGGATGCGCGAGGCCGGCCTGCTCGCCGGCGGACAACCCGACGCAAGCCGCCTGGCCCCCACGGCACCCGGCCTGGATCTTCAGGATTGGTTCCTGAAAAAACGGTAACAGGGCGCGACCGATGAAATGGAAGATTCACGCATGTGCCACAGCCTGCTTGGCCTCTTCCCTTTTATCCGCGTCCAGCCCTTCCGCCCCTTTCCCCCTCTGGGACGGCAAGGAATCCGTGTCCAACTATGCCCGCCGGGCCGGCATCCGGGACGTTGAGACGACACTGAACCTCGGCGGCCAAGTGTCGATCAAGCTGACGCTCATTCCAGCGGGCACCTTCCGGATGGGCTCTCCGGACACCGAGAAGGACCGCCGGCCCGATGAAGGCCCCGCGCACGAGGTCACGATTTCCAAGCCCTTCTACATGGGCGTCTGCGAAGTCACGCGGGAACAGTATGAACGCACCCGGCGGAAAAACCCCTCAAAACCGCTCACCGACCCGGAACGGAACCTGGCGCTCAACTACATCACGTGGGATGAAGCCGTCGCCTTCTGCGGCACGGTCTCGGCCCGGACGGGACGGGCCGTGTCGCTGCCGACCGAAGCCCAATGGGAATACGCCTGCCGCGCGGGGAGCCAGACACGTTTCTATTATGGGGATGATTTAGAACAGGCTGCACGGGACGAACAGGGGTGGTGCGCGTGGGATGGGATCACCTACAGCACCCAGCCTGGCGGACTGAAAACCCCCAACCCCTGGGGGCTGTACGACTTGTACGGTAACGCCCGGGAATGGTGTCTGGACTATTACAGCGCCTCCTCCTACACCCAGGCCAGCGTGATCGATCCGCAGGGCCCCCCCGACGGCGACAAACACGTGGTCCGGGGCGGGGCGATCGATGGCGGCCCCTATCGCTCGGCGGCCCGGAACGCCAAGGATTCCCTGCACCACTATCCCTTCTACGGTTTCCGCGTAGCCGCCGCCCTGGAATCCGCTCCTCCGCCCTCCGTCCCTCCTGTCCCTTCCGCCCCGGCCCCCGGCCCTCTCCCGGCCGGCCTCACGAATGCCACCCTTACCCTCGACCTGGGAAACGGGGTGAAGATGGATTTCGTGCGGATTCCGGCCGGTACCTTCCGGATGGGCTCGCCTACCATCGAGCAGGATCGCTGCGCGGATGAGGGGCCCCAGAGGGAAGTGACGATCAGCCAGCCCTTCTATATGGGCGTAACCGAAGTGACAAAGGCCCAGTATGCGGCCATCATGGTGAAAAAAACGGCACCCCGCGCCACGGCCGCCGATCCGGTTCAGGCGCTCCTGAACGACACCGCCACCCCCCAGGCCGAACCTCCCCCCGCCGCGGCGGTCCCCGCATACCCGGTGGACTCGGAGCCCTGGAACAACGTGCTCGTCTTCTGCCGGAAACTCTCTGCCCGAACGGGAGCGACCGTTCAACTGCCCACCGAAGCACAGTGGGAATACGCCTGCCGTGCCGGAAGCACGAACCGCTTTCCCTACGGCGACGACCCGGGCTATGCGCAGCTCCCCGACTACGCCTGGTGCAAGGCGAACAGCGGAGGAAAGGCCAATCCGGTGGGCCTGAAAAAACCCAACGCCTGGGGCCTCTACGACATGCTCGGCAACCAATGGGAGTGGTGCGCCGACTGGTATGCCGACTCCTACGACGGGGCGGGCGCAACCAATCCCGCGGGTCCGGTGTCCGGGGACGGGCACGTCCTGCGCGGGGGCTCCTGGGCGCATAGTCCGGTGGCCTGCCGCCCGGCCTATCGGTACACGGTCGCAAAAGACAACATCAGCAACGCGTTCGGGTTCCGTGTCATCCTGTCATTGCAATCTGGCCGCTTCTTGCCTATAACCAAGCCATGAAGAGGAAGCCTCAACGTCTTGTCTCCCGAACCGGCCTGCCCTGGGCTTTCCGGGGCCTCCAGATGGATCTGGCGCGCCACATGGAAACCGTGGACTACATCTGCCGCCATGCGGATGAGGCGGCCCGCGGCGGGTTCAACACCCTGGTGCTCTATCTCGAGGGCCGAGTCCGGACCGACTCGTTCCCCCACAGGCCGGCGGCCGACTCCTACTCCCTCGACGACATGGCGCGCGTGGTCCGCCACGCCAACGGCCTCGGCCTTGAGGTGATCCCCGTGATCGCCACCCTCGGCCACTGCGAGCAATTTCTGGCCTGCGCGCCCCTGCGCCATCTGGGCGAAGCCCGCGACGGGCGCGGCCGGTTTGCGACGCCCTCCGACGGCGGCACCGTGATCTGCCCGTCTCAGGAAGCCACCTATGATTTTTTCGCCCGCTACCTGAGCGAGCTGGCGCAGGTGTTCACCGGCCCCCACCTGCACGTCGGACTGGATGAGGCTTGGGATCTGGGCTACTGCAACACCTGCCGCGACCGGTGGGAGCGGAAGGGCTTGGCCCCGCTTTTCATGGATCACCTCCTCCGCATGCATCGCCTGCTGGGCGGGTTGGGTAAACGCCTGTGGATGTGGGATGACTTCTTCGAGCTTTTCCCCGATCAGGTGGAGAACATTCCGAAGGACATCGTGCTCTGTCACTGGGCTTACGACGAGGTCATCGACCCCGAGGGCCCCCGGGCGCACTTCGTCAACCAGTCCCGCACGAACTGGCTGGCGCTCTACGAAAAACTCGGGTTGGATGTGGTGGCCTGTCCCTGGGACCGCGCCCCCCGGAACATCGAATCCCTCACCAACTACGCCCGGCGCCACCGCGTGCTGGGAGGGCTCTTGACCGAGTGGGAAGGCTCGCCACGGTTCAATCCCGGCCAGCCGGCCGTCGCCGCTTTTACCGGAGCCTTGTGGAGCGGGCGCACCTTCGAACCCGAGGCGGCGTGGAGCGTCGCCCTGCGCCGAGTGCTGCCAGGCACTCCGCGCCCGATGCAGGAGGCCGTCCGGGACTGGCTGCGCGTGATCCCGAGGCCGGCCGCCGGCGGATTGGATTCTTTCCTGGGCGGACAGGCGGCACGGGGCGAGGCTCTGGCGCGCGCCGTCGGACGAATGACGCGCGAATCGATCCGTGAGGGGCAAGGCCGGGTGCGCCCCTCCGCCCGCCCGGCGCTCGCCACCGTGGAATGGGGCGTGGAGGCCGGCCTGTTGCTGGGCGAAATGCGTGAACTGGCGGTGGCGATCCTCTCCCCTCGCCGGCCGGCGGCCGATGAGCCGGGGTTGAAGCGGCGGCTCACGGCCTGGCAGAAAGACTACCGCGCCCTCCTTCGGAGCCGGGCATCCGCATTCGCCTCGGCCCCCGCTTACGCGCATGCCGACGATCTCCGCGCCGAGACCGGCTGGCGCGCCTTGCCGGAAAACCTGAAGCCGGTCGAGACCGCGCTGAAGCGGCGTCCCGGTCCCCGCGACTGGCTGCTGATCCTGCGCCTTTTCCTGCAGGACTACTACGGCGCCGAGCGGTTGCGCGTCACCGTGCTGATTCAAGGCCGGCGCCAACGGGTGACGGAAGGCTGTTTCAAGCCTGCGGTACTGATACCGGGCCGCATCGGAGGCCACTACGACCTCTATGTGCCCTTCACCGGAGCCGGATGTCCGGATGGGATCGAACTGGAGGCCTGGGGTTATGGCGGGCAGGGAATTGCCTTCCTGGAGCTGCAAAATCCAACGGTCACGCTAAAGCCGGGAAGCATCCGAAGGGTCGCCGGCCCGGTCCACGCACCGGAAGCCCTGCTGAAGGACGACTCATGCGTGACCCTGCTGGGCCGGGCCGATATCATGGCCGCCATGCATACACCCCAGCTGGCGGAAGAACGGGCCATCGTCGAACTGGCCTTAACCTCGGACTGACATGCCTGTCGGATCAGCCCGCATCGACAAAATCCCCGCTTTTATGGCTTGACTCGGAAGAAAATAAAGGCTAATGATTACGCAAACATGGAGCATGCCAAATGGATTCTCGCAAGGCTGGAACGGTGCTGACGGAATCAATCTCTTGTCCCGAAATGCTCAGCACCATTTCCGATCCCAACCTGAACGTGTTCCGCCTCACCACGGAACCGAACGCCTCCGCCTGGCGTGAAGGCTTCTTCACCCCCGACTCGCGCCACTTCATCTTCCAGCGGCGCTGGGCCGACGGCGCCAACCAATTCCTGATGTGCGACCTGGAAGAGGGCTTCCGCCTGCGCGCCCTGACCGAAGCCGGCGTGCCCACCCTCTCGCCCACGGTCAGCCCCGACAGCCGGCACCTCTACTATTTCGTGGACGAAAGCCATTTGCCGAACCCGCGCCTCATCCTCAACCGCCTGTCTCTGGAATCGTTCCATACGGAAACCCTGACCGTGATCGACAGCGCCGTCGACGGCATCGGCCGCCGCCCCTGCGCCGGAGGCAAACCATCACGCGGCCTGTGCCGCAACGCCTCGATCCGGGCCGATGGAAAAAGCATCCTGACGGGCGCCAACTTCGCGGGCCCCGATGGCGCCGATCATTTCGCGCCGCTCTACGTCAACCTCGACACCCTCCGCGCCCACGCCTTCTCCTGGGAGCCCTACTCCTGGCGCGTGGGCGGCGCCTACTTTCCCGGCCACGATCCCGCCCATCTCACCCATGCGCTGATGGGCCGAGCCAATCGCAGCCAGCATTGGGATGAACAGGGTAAATGCACCGAAAAATGGTATTCCGACACGCACCGCGCCTCCCTGCACATCGTCAACGAACAGGGCGTGATCGTCGGCACCATCCCCATCGGCGGCAAGGGCGAAGGCGTCGATCACCCCGGCTGGCGGGGCGGACGCTATGAGATCGTCACCCATACCAGCGACACCAACACCGCCCCCCACTGGCGAGGCGCCATACTCTGCGCCGAACCGGTCGCCTGCGCCCCTGAGGACATGATCCGCGGCATGGACATCCAGGGGCCCAGGCGGCGTTTCGAACTCACCCGCAAAATCCGCCGCCCGGATGTCTGCCATCATTCCTGGACCCTCGACGGCTCCCACATGGTCGCCGACACGGAAGGGTGGGCCGGCCGCGGCACCGCGTGCCCGCAGGGGCCCGCCGCCTATCTCTATCTCGGCACCGTGATTGAATCCCCCAACGAGGATCCTTACCTCATCCCAAAATACCTGTTGCATCCGCGCAGCTCCTGGAGCGGGGCCTACACCGAAAACTGCCCCGTCCTCTCACCCGACGGCCGCACGGTCATTTTCCTCTCCGACTGGCTGGGGAAAATCGGCATTCCCCAACTCTTTGCCGTTCAAGGATTCGAGTTTCCGACTCACCACTAAAAGGAAATCCGTCATGCGTATTCCTCCCATTTTTCTTGTCGCACTCCTCCTGACAGGCGCGACGGCCCGGGCGGTTCCGACCGCGCGCGAAGGCCTGCCTTTGGAAATCGCCGCTGGCGGCGGTCATGTCGGCATGAGAATGGAACACTCGGGGGCCTTTCAAATGATGATGCGCCACCGCCTCCCGGAAAGCCGGGTGGACGCCTTCTGGAATGTGACCGGCGGCGGCGATGAGATCTACCGGTACAACGACGAATGCCGGATGCCGCTCAGCACCTTCATGCCCCAGCGGTCAACCGGCCGCCCGGCCCAGCGGAAGGTCCTCAACGACCAGGCGCTCGCCTGGGCTGACCAATACCACTCCCTTCCCCGCTATGACGTAGTCTTCCTGAGCGGCGCCCCGCTCGTGAAACGGTACCGCGACAACGACGAAAACATGAAGACGCCGGATCCACAATTCGAGCTGTCCGCGGACATGCAACAGCAGGTCGTGGATTTCGTCAAATCGGGAAAGACCCTTGTGCTGGTGGGCCCCACCAACCTCCTCTCCGTCCCGCCCTACAAGACTGAAACAGGAACGGTCACCCGGACCGGACAACCCCTTCCCCTGGAAGCCCTCTTCGCCTTCACCTCCGTGACAAACGCCCCGTCCTTCGCCGAACCCATCGCCGGCATCCCCTTCGAATGGTTTGCCGCCTGGCCGGACGTGCTGCGCGGAAAAACAAAAACACCCGTGCCCCCGGGCGGCGCGCTGCTAACCCGTCGAACAGCGGACGGCAAGTCCGTACCGGTCGGATCCACCTGGACACTCGGAAAGGGGCGCATCTATTACTTCCCGATGCCGGTGGCGGCCTCCACCTTTCTGTTCATGAAAGATCGGAACAGCGGCGTTGACGCCGACGAAGCCACCCTGCGCCTCTGGGAACAGCTCGCCTATTGGGGCGCCCACGGCGCCAAGGCCTATCCGGTCATGGCCGAGGTGCCGGCGGTCCTGTCCCCCGTTCCGGCCGGCCAGGAAAGCGAGATCCCCCTCCGGTTGCTCGGCGAGCCCGCCGTCAAACTGCGCGCCGAACTGCGCGCCACGGGCCCCGATGGCGCGGTGGAGTGGACCAGCGCCCTCGACGTGGCCGCAGGCCCGGATCGCGAAGTCACGCTGAAGGTGGCCGTTCCCCTGACCGCGAGCAGCGGCCGCCACACCCTCGCCGTGGACGTGCTGAGCGCCGACGGCGCCGTGCTCTACCACCAGGCCCTTTCCACCGTGACGGTCGCCCCCGGGCTCGATGCGGAGGTGACCAGCGACCGGCCCGGATACGCGACCGGCGAACCCGTCCGGCTGACCGTCTCCGCACGCCACTACGCCTCGCAAGCGGTGGCCGCCACAGCCACGGTGACCGTCTTCGATCTCGACGGCCGCGCGCTGATGCAAGCCTCCCAGCCGCTCGCCTTGCCCGCCGCTCCGCCCAACACCAACACCGTTCCCGCCAAGGGAAAAGGAAAAATCAAGGAGCTCCCGCCGCCCCCCGCCGGGGAAGCGGCCGTGACCTTCGAGTGGACCCTGCCGCCCACGGCCCTGCGCGCCTACACCTTCTGGACCCGGGCCGAGGTTCGCGCCGGGGACGGACCGGCGGCCGCGGCTTCCGGAAAATTCTATCGTTCCGAAAAATGGAATACACGGAACCAGCTCGTCTGGGGCATCAAGAACTTCGAGGGCATGCACAGCCGCGAATTCCTCGCCCCCTTCATGCGCACGGTCGCCGCCAGCGGCATGAACAGCGTCAATTGGAACGTGCCCACCGAAGCCCTGGAACGCCGGGGCTGGTTCGGGGACATCGAATGGGGCAAGCCCTGGATCCGCGCCTCGCAGGTCAAGTTCCTGCCCGAGGGCGGCGAGGAGGTCCTGCGGCCCCATTTCCGCCAGATGGCCACCCAGACGCTCGCCGGCGATCCCCTCTCGATCTCGCCGGCGGTCGCCGTGGCCTCCATCGGCGAGGAGAGCGGCTACGGCGGCGGCTGGGGCACCATCTGGGAGTGGTACAACCGGCCGGCCAAGCCCGCCGGCACCAACGCGTTCCACCGCTACCTGACCAC
>CAMDGM010000033.1 GCA_945898015.1 PVC group bacterium
ACGGCCCCCCGCCAGGCCCGCTACGTCGACACCCGCCAGTTCTTCATGACCCGCGCGCGCACGTGGGCGGCCCTGGCGCAGGAAGAGTTCCGCAAGGTGCTGCCCTCGCCCATGACCGTCTATGGCTACGGCAACTACCTCAGCCAGCCAGCGGACCTGAAAACCGAGCCCGGCATGATTGACCCGCCCGACCAGCCGGGCTTCACCATGGCCTGGTGGCCCTACTCCGACCTCGATTTCATGCGCGGCACCATGTGGGGTTTCCTGGCGGCGCACGTCGGCCACCAGGCCGGTTACAACGCCGATCAGAGCATCAACTACGACCTCGGCCTTTCCCCGGTCAGCGTGGCCACCTGGCAGTTCATGAACGGCGTCGGGGCCGCCGCCCCCCTGCTGCTCAACGCGCATCCCTTCAAGACGACCGCCGTGGGCCAGATGGTCACGTGGCAGCCCCGCCTGGCCCCCGCCGGTCACACCCTCCTGCCCGTTGCCCTGCGCGAGGCGGGCATGCCGGCCCTGACCACGGTCGAAACAAACATTCCCCCCGACATGAAGCTCCTGCACGTCACGGACGCCTTGCGCATCACCGAGCCGCGCGCCCGCCTGGTGAGGGAATTCGTCGAGCGCGGCGGCACCTCCCTGATCGCGCTGAACTTCGCGCTGGAGGACGACCACGGCAACCTCTACCCGTCGCTTCCCGGCCTGGGCCTGGAAACCCTCGTGGGCGTGCGCCAGTCCAGGCCGGTGGGCCTCGGGACCGACCAGGGCGGAACCACGCTCGTCCTCGAAACCGCGCCCGCCCCGATTCCGACCAACCTGACGATCAAGGTGGAAGGCCATGACCAGAGCCCGACCCTCCTTCCGGGCACCACCGTGCTGGCAAGCTACGCCGACGGCGTACCCGCCCTGACCGTGCGACGCGCCGGCAAGGGGATGGTCTACTGGATGAACGCCGTGAAACCCGGCGGCGACTATGAAAAACTGCTGCTGGCGCTGATGCGCTCGGCCGGCGTGGAAACCTTCTACGAAGGCTCCGCGGCCGACGGTCAGGCCGCCCGCGACCTGTTCGTGGTGCCCTACGCCAACGACGACGGCCGCGTGCTGACCTTTGCCTGCATCCGCCGCGGGGGAACCACCGGCCAGTACAAGCTGACGCTCCACCGGCCGGGCTACCGCTTCTTCAATGCCTCCACGGGCCGCCCCCTGCCCACCCTCTCCGAAAACGGGAAATCGGTGGTACCCTTCCACATCGAGCCCGCGGCCGGCGTGATCCTCGCGGCCGTGCCCTATGAGGTGGAGGCTCGCCTCGCGGCGCCCGCTTCCGTCACCGCCGGGGAAAAGACGGCGGTCACGCTCTCCCTGCAGGCGCGCGGCGTGCCGATCGGCCAGCACGTGGCGACGCTCTCCGCCACCGGGCCCGACGGCCGCCCGTTCCCGGCCTTTGCGCGCACCGTTTCGCTGACCGGCGAAACGCGCGTGGAACTGGCCGCCGCGCTGAACGACGCGCCTGGCGCGTATACGCTGATGTTCACCGACCTCGCCACCGGCGCGTCCGCCCAGGCGCGCCTCGAGGTGAAGACGGCGCCCGCCGCGGTCCGGCTGCCCGCGTTCCGGCTCGACTGGCCCAGCGAATCGCTCGGCCCCCGCCGGATCGGGGCCAGCCGGTTCGCGGCCGAGCTCGGCCGCCTCGCCACCCTGTACCTGACCCCCGGCGGCGACCGCCTGACCCACTGGTACTACCAGCAGGGCCACGGCGACACGCGCTACAACCTGGTCCAGTCCCTCGCGGCAGTCGACTGGCGCCGGCATGCAACCGCCCTGCGCCGGGCGATTGAGGACGGGATGACGGTCGTGCTCGTCGGCGAGGACATGGGCTTCAGCCCCAGCCTACGCATGGCCACCTACCCGCACAACGATGGCGGCCAGCTGGAGGCGCTCGACCAGGTCACCGCCGGCGTCACGCCCCGGGAAATCAAGGCGCGCCCCTCGCTGCGCCTCTATCCCATCGGAAAGGGCCGGCTCATCCTCGACCGCCAGAGCTGGGACGAAACCGTGTGGAAGATTCCCGAGACCGCCGCGTTCCGCGCACAGTGGCTGGCCGATGTGACGGCGCTCCAAGCCGGCGGCGAGGCGGCGGCGGTCACCCCCGTTTCCCGCTGGTTCTTCGAGTCGAAGGCGGTTCTCGCCCGGGCCGCGGACGGCGCGGAGCCGGGCGTGGGGCGCGAAACGGGAATCGGCGATGCCGACCCCAACGCGCCCTGGACTCCGGCGAAGGCTGACCAACCCTGACCCGACCCCTTTTGGATTCATTCAAGCAGGAGCCCTCTTTGAATAAAGCCTTTCTCTCCCTGATGGCAGCGCTGCTGACGGCGGAGGCCGCACAAGCCTATGTGGCCATCGTCAACAAAGACGATTATCACGAGGTCCACATCCTGCCGGCGCCGAAGGACGTGAACATCGACGGCGATTTGGCCGAGTGGCCGGCGGCCGGGGAACTCTCCCTGTTTCCCGACGAGAGCATGGCCGAGAAATTCTCCGTCAAGGGGCGCATGCTCTACGACGCCGACAACCTCTACATCGGCGGCGTGGTCCGCGACCCCACGCCCCTGGTGAACCGCTACACCGCGGCCAGCGATTACAAGAACAGCTGGAATGCCGATTCCATCCAGGTGCGCCTGATCGTGGACCCCACGATCCCGAAGCCCTACCCCACCGGCGACCAGCGCAACAACGCCGGGCCCCGGCTCTGGGCGCGCAAGCTGGCCCACATGACGCTCTGGTACAGCACCCTCGAGCAGAAGCCCTGCTTCTACGCCAGCTTCGGCATGACCTACAGCGACGGGCGGCTGAACCCCGAAGGCATGCAGGCCGCCTATAAAATGGGGGCCGACGGGAAAAGCTACACCTTCGAGTACAAGATTCCCTGGTCGGCCCTGACCTTCGACGGCAGCCCCCATCCGCAGGCGGGCGACGCGACCGCCGCCCAGTGGCAGATCCACTGGGGCGATAACGAAGGCCTCTCGGTCAGCCGCGGCATGAGCGATGTGCGCATGAAAGGCTCCAAGAGCCTCGGCTACATGGCGCCCGGCGAATGCGGGAAGGCCCTCTTCGAGAAGACCGCCGACTTGCAGGCGTCCGTCAACGCCGCCGTTTCGGAAACCGTCCCCACGGGCCACCTTCCCATCACGGTCGACGTCCCCGGCGAAGGGCCGAAAAAAATCAGCATCGGCCTCTGGTCGGCCGAGGGCAAACTGGTCCGCACGCTCTGCGGCGCCCTGCCCGTGCAGGCCGGCAAGGTTGTTGTGAGCTGGGACGGACTCGACGACTTCTTCCAGCCGGTTCCCGCGGGGACGTATGAAGCACGCGGCCTCGTCCACGACGGAATCACCACGCACTTTATCGCCTCGGTCAACAACAGCGGCCAGCCGCCCTACCAGACGAGCGACGGCCGGGGCGGCTGGGGCGGCGACTACGGGCCGCCGGTCTCGGTCTGCTCCGATACGCAGCGCGTCTACATGCTCTGGCCCAACGGCGAAGCGTCCACCACGCATATCGCCACGGACTTCGAGGGCCGCAAGCTCTGGGGGGCCAACGGCAACAACGCGATGGGCCAGGGCATGGCCTTGTGCCTGCGGGGCGACACCCTCTACCGGCTTGGCGTGCGCGGCGTGCTGAAGATGCAGGCCAGGGACGGCTTGCACGTGGCGTTCAGCTCGGGACAGTCGACGGCGGCCCTCTCCAACAGCTGGGCGCGCCAGGGCATCGCCGCGGATGACCACGCCCTCTACGTCACCCAGCACGGCCTGTACAACAAGGGAGCCACCTCCAACGCCATACTGGTGCTGGATCTCGCCTCGGGCGCGTTGACCCGCACGATCCCCCTGGAGTTCGCCCCCTTCGGCGTGGCGCCGGCAGCCGAGGGGAAGCTATACGTGGCGGGGCGGGCCGGGAGCAACGGCGTCGTGGCCGTCCTGGACGTTAGCGCTGGACTGACAACGCCCTTCCTCGGCGGCCTGGACGAGCCGTTCAATCTTTGCGTGGACGCGGCAGGCAACCTGTATGTCTCCCTGCAGGGCAAAGCGATGCAGGTCGCCAAGTACTCGCCCCAGGGCAAGCGGCTGATGACCTACGGCAGGAAGGGCGGGCGGCCCGAGCTGGGTGCCTACGATCCCGCCGGCATGCTCAAGCCGCGCGGCGTCAGCGTGGACCCCGCCGGCCGGCTCTGGGTGGCGGAAGACGACAGCTTCCCGCGCCGCCTGAGCGTGTGGAACACGGATGGCACCTTGTGGAAGGAGTTCTTCGGCGCCGCGCGCTACTCGCCCTATGTGTATGGCGACCCGGAACGGCCCTGGCTGATCGAGGAAGGCGGCTTCCGGTGGAAGGTGGACCTGCAGACCGGCGCCGTGGCGCCCCACTCCACGGTCTTTCGCAAGGGAACCATCCAGAAAGACACCAGCGAGCGGAATACCCTGATGGGCTGGGGCCAGTTCATCCGCCGCGACGGCCACACCTACCTTTACAGCAAGAGCAACGGCGGCCCCTTGAAAATCCTGGAGGAGGTGGACGGCGTCTATCAACTCCGTCTCGAGACCCTGCCCAAGGGCGGAACGTTTATCGATCAAAATGGCGACGGCAACCTGCAGGAAGGGGAGATCCGCACCAACCTGGTGCTCCGGAACGTCTATTGGACCCAGCAGCCGGGCGCCACCCTGGACCTGTACGGGCCGACGACCAACGGATTCTGCCGCCTGCCCCTCAAACGGATTCAGGAGAACGGCTGCCTGGTGTACGAGGACAATCCGGCGCTGGTCGCCTGCGAAAGCTGGCCCGCCAAAGTGAACAGCCTTGCGGTGGATGAGCAGGGCCATGTCTTCACGCTCTCGACCGATGGCCGGGACCTCCAGCGCGGCGAGCCCATGCGGGGCCAGGGCCATTTCCTGGGCAAGTGGTCGCCCGAGGGCAAGTGCCTCTGGAAATACAACAACGCCTGGGCCTCCTTCGCCTGGAACAGCAGCGTCTACAAACCCGGACAGTTGCTCAGCTACGTGACCTTTTGCGGGCGGCCCGGAAAATATGTGGGGATCACCGGCTACTACGGACTGTACTACCTCCTCGACTCCGAGACCGGTCTGTTCGTGGACGCTCTTTGCCAGGACCAGCGCAGCGACTATGTGATGGGGCCGAACATCGTTCACACCGAGACCTTCAACGGCTTCCTCTACCAGCCCAGGGGCTTCACGGATTACTACTTCCTCGGCGGCGACGCCGACGGGCGCATCTGGCGCGTGGACGGACTCCGC
This sequence comes from PVC group bacterium, assembly GCA_945898015.1. GTDB lineage: Bacteria > Verrucomicrobiota > Kiritimatiellia > CAIKKV01 > CAIKKV01 > CAIKKV01. The sequence goes on from CAMDGM010000033.1 coordinate 5,301, forward strand.
GCCATCCGCCCTTTCACGCAAAGCATCGCCGTCAGCCCGCAGGACCTCGGCAAGGCGCAGGAAACCTCCGCCCAGCTTCGCCGGGAACGGGTTGTCCGCCTCATCAACCCGCTCGAAATCTTCCCCGTAAACGCCGGCAAACCGGTGGTCGTCGATGGCAAGCAGGGGGACTGGCAGGGGGTCACCTACGGGCGGCTGGGCGCCCCGATCACGGCCGACGGCAGCCGCGGCGCCTCGGTTTATGCGCAATACGACAGCACCAACCTCTACCTTCTCTACCGGGTGCAGGACGCCAACCCCTTCCGCAATGCGGTGAAGAACTTCCAGCAGCTCTTCAAGACCGGCAGCTCGGTGGAGTTCTGCTTCGAGGCCGACCCGACGGCGGACCTGAAGCGGAAGAAGCCCGCCAAGGGGGACGTGCGGATCCTCTTCGCCTTCACCCACGAGGGCAAGCCGCTGGTCACCCTCTACCAGCCCGTCTCGGATGACAAGGCCTTTGCGGCGCATTTCGAGTCGCCCACCGGCAAGGACGACTTCGACGAGGTCCGCGCCCTGACCGATATTCCCCTGGCCCTGGGCGTCGATAAGAGCGGCTACACGGTGGAGCTCGCCCTGCCCTGGAAGTTGTTGGAAGTCGCCCCGAAAAAGGGCGATGTTTTCCGCGGCGACTTCGGCGTCATCTACGGCGATCCCGGCGGCACGCGCAACGCCATCAAATACATGTGGTCGGACCAGAGTCCGGAAATCTCGATCAATAACGATATTCCCTCGGAAGTCCGCCTGCACCCCGCCCAGTGGGGGCAGATGCGGATCGAGTAAAGCACGGACCGGCAAAAATGAGTATTGGAATCAGGAACAAAGAAAACAGGATGCTGCTATGAGAAAATCGATTCTGTCCTTTTTGCTAACCGTCCTGGTGGCGACTGCCGCGCAGGCCTACGTGGCGGTGGTCAACAAGGCTGACTATAACGAAGTCCACATTCTACCAGCCCCCAAGGATGTGAAAATCGACGGCAACCTGGCCGAGTGGCCGACGGGGGGAGAGCTCTATCTGTTCCCCGACGAGAGCATGGCCGAGAAGTTCTCCGTCAAGGGCCGAATGCTCTACGACGCCGACAACCTCTACATCGGTGGCGTGATCCGCGACCCCACCCCCCTGATGAACCGCTACACCTCCGGCAGCGACTACAAAGAGAGCTGGAATGCCGATTCCATCCAGGTGCGCCTGATCGTGGACCCCACGATCCCGAAGCCCTACCCCACCGGCGACCAGCGCAACAACGCCGGGCCCAGGCTCTGGGCGCGCAAGCTGGCCCACATGACGCTCTGGTACAGCACCCTCGAGCAGAAGCCCTGCTTCTACGCCAGCTTCGGCATGACCTACAGCGACGGGCGGCTGAACCCCGAAGGCATGCAGGCCGCCTATAAAATGGGCGATGACGGAAAAAGCTACACCTTTGAGTACAAGATTCCCTGGTCGGCCCTGACCTTCGACGGCAGCCCGCACCCCCAGGCAGGCGACGCGACCGCCGCCCAGTGGCAGATCCACTGGGGCGATGACGAAGGCCGCGCCGTCAGCCGCGGCATGAGCGATGTGCGCATGAAAGGCTCCGCCAGCCTCGGCTATATGGCCCCCGGCGAATGCGGCAAAGCCCTCTTCGAGAAGACCGCCGAGGTGCAGGCGACCGTCAACGCCGCTGTTTCCGATACCGTCCCCGCGGGCCACCTTCCCATCACGGTTGACGTTCCCGGCGAGGGGCCGAAAAAAATCAGCATCGGCCTCTGGTCGGCCGAGGGCAAGCTGGTCCGCACGCTCTGCGGCGCCCTGCCCGTGCAGGCCGGCAAGGTCACCGTGAACTGGGACGGGCTCGACGACTTCTTCCAGCCGGTTCCGGCGGGGACCTATGAGGCGCGCGGCCTCGTCCACGACGGAATTACCACGCACTTCATCGCCTCGGTCAACAACAGCGGCCAACCGCCCTACCAGACCAGCGACGGCAGGGGCGGCTGGGGCGGCGACTACAGCCCGCCGGTCTCGGTCTGCTCCGACACGCAGCGGGTGTATGTGCTCTGGCCCAGCGGCGAGGCCTCCACCACGCATATCGCCACGGACTTCGAAGGCCGCAAGCTCTGGGGCGCCAACGGCAACAGCGCGCTGGGCAACGGCATGGCCTGGTGCCTGCGGGGCGACTACCTCTATCAGCTCGGCGTGCGCGGCGTGCTGAAGATGCAGGCCAAAGACGGCTTGCATACGGCGTTCTCGTCCGGCAAATCCAGCATTCCGCTCCCGCTCAGCTGGGCGCGCCGCGGGATCGTGGCGGATGACACGTCTATCTATGTCACACAACACGGACTCTACGACAAAGGCGTCACCTCCAACGCCGTGCTGGTGATGGATCGCGCCTCGGGCGACCTGCGCCGCACGATCCCGATGGCGTTCGGCCCCTTCGGCCTCGCGCTCGCGCCGGACGGCCGCCTGTACGTGGCGGGCCGAACCGAGACCGACGGCCTGGTGGTCAAGCTGGATCCGGCGACCGGCAAAACCGAGCCGTTCCTGAAAGGCCTGGACGAGCCCTATAACCTGTGCGTGGACACGGACAACAACCTGTACGTGTCGCTGCAGAGCAACTGCATGCAAGTGGCCAAATACTCGCCCCAGGGCAAGCGGCTGATGACCTACGGCAAGAAGGGCGGCCGGCCCGAACTGGGCGCCTACGATCCCGCCGGCATGCTCAAGCCCCGCGGCGTCAGCGTGGACCCGGCCGGCCGGCTCTGGGTGGCCGAAGACGACAGCTTCCCGCGCCGCCTGAGCGTGTGGAACACGGACGGCACGTTGTGGAAGGAATTCTTCGGCGCGGCGCGCTACTCGGCCTTTGTCTACGGCGACGCGGAACGGCCCTGGCTGATCGAAGAGGCGGCCTTCCGATGGAAGGTGGACCTGACCAACGGCACGGTGACCCCCCACTCCACGGTCTATCGCAAGGGCCCGTTCCCGAAGGATCGCAACAACACCGGGGAAGAGTTCGGCTGGGGCCAGTTCATCCGCCGCGACGGCCGCACCTATATCTGCGCCAAGGGAAACAGCGGCACCCTGCGCATCATGGAGGAAGTCGACGGCGTCTACAAACTTCGCCTGGCCCTGCGGGGCGTCGGCGGCATCTTCATCGACCAGAACGGCGACGGCGAACTGCAGGATGCGGAACTCTCCACGAACCGGGTGATCAAGCTCGCCAAATGGGCCATGCTGCCGGGCGCCAACCTCGACCTGTACTGGCCGGCGACCAACGGATTCTTCCGCCTGCCGCTCAAGGCCATCCAGCCGAACGGGTCCCTGGTCTATGCCGACAACCCGGTGCTCACGAAATGCGAATCCTGGCCGGTCAAACAGCCGGCCATGACGGTGGACGAGAAGGGCAATGTGTTTGCCCTCTCTTATGATGGGCGCGACATCCAGCGCGGCGAACCCGTCCGGGGCCAGAATCATTACCTGGGCAAATGGTCGCCCGACGGCAAGTGTCTTTGGAAATACAACAACGCCTGGACCTATTTCGCCTGGAACAGCAGCGTCTACAAGCCCGGGCAACTTTTGGGCTACGTGAGCTTCTGCGGTCGGCCCGGAAAATATGTGGGGATTACCGGCTACTACGGCATGTACTACCTCCTCGATTCCGAGACCGGCCTGTTCGTCGACGCCCTTTGCCAGGACCAGCGCAGCGACTATGTGATGGGGCCGAACATCGTACACACCGAGACCTTCAATGGTTTTCTCTACCAGCCCCGGGGCTTCGAGGACTACCACTTCCTCGGCGGCGACGCCGACGGCCGGATCTGGCGCCTGGACGGCATGAAATCCCTCCGCCCCTTCTCGCAGCGCCTGACCCTCGGAGAAGCGGAGGTGCTGAAGGCCCGGGATGCCGCCCTACAGCAGCGGGCGGCAACCGTTGCCAGCCAGATCACCCCGCTCGACGTCTTTCCGGTGGACACGCGGAAGCCGCTGGTCCTCGACGGCAAGGCGAATGACTGGCGGCCGGTCACGGACGGCCGGCCCGGCGCCCGGATCACGGCGGACGGCAGCCGCGGCGCCGCGGTTTATGCGCAGTACGACAACACCAACCTCTACCTGCTGTACCGGGTGCAGGACGCCAACCCGTTCCGCAATGCGGTGAAGAATTTCCAGCAGCTCTTCAAGACCGGCAGCTCCGTGGAGTTCTCCTTCCAGGCCGACCCGACGGCCGATCCGAAACGGAAAAAACCCGCCAAGGGGGACGTGCGGATTCTCTTCGCCTTCACCCATGAGGGCAAGCCGCTGGCCACCCTCTACCGGCCCGTCTCGGACGACAAGTCCCATGCCGCGCATTTCGAGTCGCCCACCGGCAAGGACGACTTCGACGAGGTCCGCGCCCTGACCGATATTCCCCTGGCCCTGGGCGCCGACAAAGGCGGCTATGCGGTCGAGCTCGCGCTGCCCTGGAAATGGCTGGGCGTCTCCCCGAAAAAGGGCGACGTTTACCGCGGCGACTTCGGTGTCATCTACGGCGACCCCGGCGGGATGCGCAACGCCATCAAGTACATGTGGGCGGACCAGAGCCCCGAAGTGTCCATCAACAACGACGTCCCCTCCGAAGTCCGCCTGCACCCCGCCCAATGGGGCCAACTGCGGTTCGAATAAACCGAAAGAAAGATGCCGATTATGACAAAGAATCTCTCCCGCCTGCTTGTTGCCGTCCTATGCTCCCGCCTGACCGTGGCCGCCGTGATTGCGGCGGAACCCGCGCCTGGAGCGGCGCCCGCCGCGCCGGTCCCAGCCGCCAAGCCCAAGATCATCAAGCCGGCGGATATGCCGGCGGCGGGCATTGACCGGATCCTGCTGACGTGGGCGGGCGACCCCGCCACCAGCCAGTCGATCACCTGGCGCACGGGCGAGCCCAGCACCAACCCCCTGGTGGAGGTGGCCGTGTCGTCGGCCAATCCGAAGTTCGGAACAAATGCCGTCACGGTCGCGGCCGTCACGCGCCCCCTGACCCGCTCGGATGGCGTCACGGTTTTCTACCACAGGGTCGACCTGACCAACCTTACGCCTGCGACGATATACGCCTACCGCGTCGGCCATGGGAAAGACTGGAGCGAATGGAACCAGTTCCGGACCGCCGCCCGGGAGGCCCAACCGTTCTCGTTCATCTACCTGGGGGATGTGCAGACTCACCTGAAGCCCCTCTGCTCCCGGATTTTCAGAGCGGCAATGCTCAAGGCGGCGGATCCGCGGTTCATCCTGCACCTGGGCGACCTGGTGGAAGCGCCTGAGAAGGACAAGCTGTGGGCCGAATGGTTCGAGGCCGCCGGCTGGATTTTCCGCACCCTGCCCAGCCTCCCGGTGCCGGGCAATCACGATCAATATGGGGCGATCACCAAAACGAACGAAGCCGTCCTCTCCCAATACTGGCCGGCCCAATTTTCCCTGCCCACCAATGGCCCCGCCGGGCTCGAGGGAATGACCTACTTCCTCAACTACCAGGGCGTTCTGTTTGTATCGCTCAATAGCGAACGGGATCTTGAGGTTCAGGCCCAGTGGCTGGACAAGGTCCTGACGGAGAACAAGAGGAGGTCCTGGACCGTGGTGTCCATTCACGCGACCCTGTTCTCGAGCGGAGGCAAAAGGACGCCGGACGCCCAGGTGGCGCTCCAGAAGGTGTTTCTGCCGGTCATCGACAAGCACAAGGTCGATCTGGTGCTGCAGGGTCACTATCACATCTACAGCCGGTCCCATAAACTCCAGGGCGGCAAGCGGGTGGACCCCAAGGCCGCGGGAACCGTCTATTGCACCTCCGTGGCGGGCTCCAAGATGTATCCCCTGAATCCCGCGTACGATGAACTGATGAGCCGGAAGGGTGACTACATTCAGCTATTTCAGATTATTTCCGTCGACGGCAAAACGCTGCGCTATGAATCGTGGAGCGTCACCGGCGATCTCTTTGACTCCTTTTCGCTGGTCAAGGACGAGGCGGGCGCCAGCGAATTAGTCGAAGGTCGGGCTGTCAAGCCATGAGCGCACCCGAGGACAAAACCGGTTGCCCGACAACGGCGCGCGCGCGGCGCATTGTCAATATCTACAACTTTATCCGGGCCTACGAGCCGCGCTATCCGGCCGTAAGCCGGGATGTGCTGCTGGAAACAACGGCCCGGCAAATCCGCGGAGTCCGGGAGCATGGCCTGCCGGCCACCTTCGCGCTCCAGTATGACGCCCTGATCGACAGCCGTTACCAGGAGTTGTTGCGTCGCGAGCTGCCAGGCAATTGCGAGATCGGCGCGTGGTGGGAAATCGTGCAGCCGCAGGTGGAAAAAGCAGGACTGGGCTGGCGCGGACGTTATCCGTGGGACTGGCATGCCCACGTGGGCTTCTCCCCGGGTTACACCCCGAACGAGCGCGAGAAACTGGTCGACGTCTATATGCGGGACTTCAAGGCCATCTTCGGATTCTTCCCCGCCACGGCGGGCTCCTGGTTCATTGATGCGCACACCCTCCGCTATATGTCCGAAAAATATGGAATTGTCGCCTCCTGCAACTGCAAGGACCAGATTGGCACCGACGGCTACACCCTGTGGGGAGGCTACTGGAATCAAGGCTACTATCCCAGCAAGCGGAACGCCTATATCCCCGCGCAGGAGGCCGACGCCCAAATTCCTGTCCCCATTTTCAGGATGCTGGGGAGCGACCCGATCTACCAGTACGAAAGCGGCCTGGGAACCGCGCGGCAGGGACTCATTTCGCTGGAGCCGGTCAGTCGCGCCGGAGGAGCCAACCCCGAGTGGGTTAGCTGGTTTCTTCAGGGGATGACGGAGGAGCCCTGCCTGGCCTTCGCCTACATCCAGGCGGGCCAGGAGAACGCGTTCACGTGGGAAAAAATGGACCCCGCCTATACCCGGCAGCTGGCCTGCATCGCCCAGCTCGCCGCTGAGGGCAGGATCACCGTGGAAACCCTGAAACAAACCGGGACCTGGTTTCGCGCCCGATTTCCCCTCACCCCCTCAACCGCTGTCACGGCGACTCAGGATTGGAAACACGAAGAACGGAAGACCGTCTGGTACAACAGCCGGTTCTACCGGATGAACCTCCTGTGGGAACCCGCCGGTTTCCGCGTGCGCGACATCCAGATGTTCGATCAAGACCGGCCCGAACCCAATCTGGATTCTCCGCTCACCTCCACCGCCTGCCAATACGACGCCTTGCCCGTGGTGGACGGGTTTTATTGGAGCAAGCCCGGAGAGCTCGCCGGAATCCGTCTTGTGCGCCGGGACGGCGCCACCCGCCAAATAGTGGAGGTGGGCCCTCCGAAAATCCGCGAAACAGGAACGGCGAGCCTGTCGATCTGCTGTCCCCTCAAGCCTGCCGGCAAGTTGGAAATCCAGTGCACGGAAGGACAGGCGGCCTTCCATCTCATCGGCATACCGGATCCGGCCGCCTACACGTTCGTTCTGACATGGAGCCGGAACAGTCGCGTGCCCTTCGACCGCATCGAACCGACCGCCTTGGTCTGCACGCACCAGGGCTTCCCCTATCGCGTAACCTGTTCTCAGGGGCATTTCGAACGCCTCTCCCCGTCCGGGCTGGATGAAGATTCAGCTTTCGGGGAAGCGGGAATCCTGATCGTTCCGGAAGATCAAGTCGTACGGATCAACTTCACCCAAAGGAATCGCTTTCCGGTGCCTTGAAAAAGGCGTATCATGCTGGAATTCCCGGTGGCAAACCCACCAACCCGCTCGGAACCCTGACACAGGAACCCTGATATGACAAACACACTCACCCCTCGCAACGCCGTCCGGCGATTCGCCGGGAATCCGGTTCTCACGGCGTCCGACGTCCCTTACGAATGCACCCGTGTCTACAACTCGGCGGCGGTCAAGACCGACGACGGCTACGTCATGGTGCTGCGGATCGATGTGATCAAGCCTCCGGAACGCCCCTACCTGTTCCTGGGATTGGCACGGTCGGCGGACGGCATCCACTGGACGGTGTCGAAGAAGCCGCTGCTCCTTCCCGAGGGCGCCGAGGAACGCGCCATCTACGATCCCCGGGTCACGCGGATCGGCGACGACTACGTCATCTGCTACGCCGCCGACACCTCGGTCGGGATCCGGCTCGGCGTGGCCGTCACCCGCGACTTCGAGCACGTGGAGCGCAAGCACCTCAGCGCCCCGGACAACCGCAACGCCGTGCTCTTCCCTGAAAAAATCAACGGTCTCTACTGCCGGCTCGACCGGCCCTTCGCCCGGATCTACGAACAGACAAGGCCCTACGACCTGTGGCTCAGCTACTCCCCGGATCTCGAGTTCTGGGGCCGCCACGAACTGGTGCTGCGCTGGCAGGACGTCACCTGGGGATCCCACAAAATCGGGCCCGCCGCCCCGCCCCTCCGAACTCCCGCCGGGTGGCTCACCCTCTTTCATGGCGCCGAGCTGCGCACGCCGGGCCCGGATGGCTGGGCTAAAACCTACCGCGCCGGCGTCATGCTGCTGGACTTGAAAAACCCCGCCCGGATCCTCGGCCGCTGCCCCGACCCCATCCTCGAGCCCGAAGACGCCTTTTCCTACGAAAACGAAGGCTACCGGCCCAAGGTCATTTTTCCCACCGGACTCATCGACATGGGCGACGGCACCTGCCGCATCTACTACGGCGCCTCCGACACCGTCATGGCCATGGCCACCGCGCGGATCGACGACCTCATCGCCCTATGTCGAAAGAACACCCTATGACCAGTCGCTATTTGCCAGCCCCCGAACTTCTGAGCACCGTGACCCCGCCGGGCCTCGAGGTCTTCCAGGTCACCACCGATCCGGACGCCGCCTGCCATGTCTTCTACAACTACATTCAGGCTTTCGAACCCACCTCGCGCTTCGTGCTGTTCAACCGGACCGTCAAAGGTCGTTCGGAGTTGATGCGGTGCGATCTGGAGGATCATTTTGCCCTGGAGCCAGTCAGCGATCCGGGAGCCGCCGGCGACCATCAGGGCATGTCCTTTTCCCCCGACGGCCTCTGGATCTGGCAGTCCCGGATCGCGGAGGGCCGTCTCGACCTGCACCGCCGCGCCCTCGGCGGCGGCCTCGCAGAAACGGTCTTCAGTCTTCCGCTCGTCCGTCCTGAATTCGGAAATCGGCGGATCCTGAGCGGGCGGTGGCTGTCGTTTTCCCACGACGGCCGGCGACTGCTGTGCGTGGTGCCGATCGAGGGCATCGACAAATACTACAGCATGGCCATCCTGACCTTCGACCTGGAGCGGATGTCCCTTCACACCGCCTTTGAAACCGGCCCGGGAAACTGGAACAACAAAAGCCAGTACGCCCCCTGCTTCGGGCCGAAAGGCGAATACCTGATCGGCGTGGGAGACGGCTTCACCCAGGCCTACTACGACGCGGCCGGCAAATGGACTTGCGACCGGCTGCCCGGGTCCGAGGGCGGTGTCGCGGAGTACCTGGTGGATGAGCACGGAGTAATTTGCTACGCCTACCCCGTCGGCCGCGACCGCCCCCGCCAGGGGATCGACCACTGGGCCTGGTTCGGCAAGTCGCTGGCCAAGGTTTTCCACGCCAACGTGTTCGACACCGCCCCGCACTGGCGTGGCGCCATGATCCTGGCCGATCCTGTGCCGGCCGACGAGAAGACCTGCCATCTCGGCCGTCATCTGCCCGGCGGGAAACAGGTCGAACTGACGCGCTACATCACGCGCCCCGATGTCTGGCACCTCAACCCCGGCTGGGACGCCCGGCACCTGGTCTGCGACACGCTGTCGCTGGGCTACGGGGAAGACAAGGCCGCCTCCCGCTACCTCTATGGCTGTACGGTCAAAGAAGATGCCGCCGGCCCCTACGTGGAGCCCCAATACCTGCTCCACCCTTACAGCTCCTGGAGCCCCTACTCGTGCGAGAGCCTGCCCTGCTTCACGCCCGACAAAAAGTGGATCCTGTTCAACTCCGACTATCCGGGCGTCCAGGGCTACACGGGACGCCGGCACACCGCCCAGATCTTCGCCGTCCGCGGCTTCACGTTCCCGGCAGCCCAAAAGGGATAACCCATCCATGACCACACCTCGTGAAATCAAAGTGGCGGCCTGCGCACCCGCCACCTACGGATTCGTGCCCGAGGCGGCCGTCCCCGCCACCGAACGCATGATCAAGGGGCACGAAACCGATCCGCAACGCATTCGCGAACACGTGGACCGCCTGCTGGATCACCAGCTCCGCCTGCTCGGAATAGCCGCGCAGGAGAACCCCGCCCTGGTCGTCATTCCGGAAGACGTCCTGCGCCTGGCCATGCTGATCGGCCGGCACGGCGCGCAGCCCTGGTGTGCGCGAGCCATCGCCGATGCGCACGGGCGCTACCTGGAACGCATCGGACAGTTCTGCCGGAGTCACGCGTGCTACGTTGCGGGAGGCACCCTGACCTGCCGCGAAAACCGCTACTATAACACGGCCCTCCTGCAGGATCCCGACGGCCAGGTGATCGCCTCCTACGATAAAACGCATCTGCCACGCCAACCCGAAAACGGCGAGAGCCAGTTCCTGACACCGGGCGACGATCTCCCCGTGTTCGACACCCCCCTCGGCCGGATCGGATTCCTGATCTGCTGGGATATCCTTTTTCCTGAAACCTTCGAGGTTCTGGCGCTCAAGGGGGCCGAGTTGATTATTCACCCCACCTTCGGCCATGCGGAGGAATGGAGCGACATCCTGGTCCGCTGCCGCTGCCGCGACTGGAGCGTGCCCCTGGTGGTCAGCATGTGGGGCGGCAACGCCTGCATCGTGGACCCGGAAGGCAACCTGGCGGCCCATACCGGCCGTCATCCGGATACGGTTGCGGTGGCCACGCTCACCCTGAACGCCCCCCGGCGGTTTCTCTACATGACCGACACCGCCCGCCAGTTGCGCGACGAACGCCGCCCGGAACTATACACACGGATCGCCAATCGGAACACCCCCGGATAGACCCAGGAACACCCCATCATGCCGACACCTGAATCCACACCCGCCGCCATGGCCGCCGAGCGCTACCTGCGCGAAGAAACCGCCTTCCGGCTGGGCGCCCTCCTGACGGAATCGCCACATCCCAAAACCATGACCCTCGGGGAATCCCTGCGTGCCGACCTTCCCGCAGGGCTCAAACAGCTCCTGTCCGTGGACGAAGACATCGCCCCCGCCGCCCGACGCGTCATGGCGCTCGAAGCGGCGTTCCCCCGGCTCCGGGCGGCCATGGTTCGCACGCTTCGCCATGGCGGTCGGATTCACTTCACCGGATGCGGCGCCACCGGGCGGTTGAGCATTCTCCTGGAAGCCATGTGGCGGACCTTCTGGCAGGACTTCACCCGCCGTCATCCCGAGCACACCACGCTAGCGAACGACATGGAAGACCGCGTGCGCAGTGTCATGGCCGGCGGCGATTTCGCGCTGATCAAGTCGGTGGAAGGGTTCGAGGACTTTGCCGCCTTTGGCCGGGAACAGTTGCGCGAGAGCGGCCTCTCGGCGGGCGACCTGGTCGTGGCCGTCACCGAAGGCGGTGAAACCCCGTTCGTCATCGGCACAGCCTGGGAGGGTGTCGCCGCCGGCGCGGCGGTCTTTTTCGTATTCAACAATCCCGCCGACCTTCTGCGACACCATGTGAAACGGTCCCGAGAGATCCTCGACGACCCCCGCATTAACTCGCTCGACTTGACCACCGGACCCATGGCGGTGACCGGCTCGACCCGCATGCAGGCCACCTCCTCCGAATTGCTCGTGCTGGGCGCCGCCCTGGAACTGGCGCTGGCGGATCTTTTCGTCGAACGCCTGGGCTCTGCCGCACCCGCTCTGCCCGGCGCGTCTGTTCCGGGAATAGGAGTCTATCTCACGCGCTTCTCCGCGCTCCAGGCGGCGCTGGCCGCGGACGCGGGCATCGCGTTTTTGGCCCGGCTGGTGGAACTGGAAGAATCGGTCTACGCCCGGCACGGGCGAGTCACCTACCTCGCCGGCGCCGGCCTGCTGGACATTCTGACCGACACAACAGAACGCTCGCCCACCTTCATGATTCCGCCGTTCCGAATGGACGACGACACCACCTCGCCCGTCTCCTGGGCGTTCGTCAAGCACCCCCTTCTGGCGACGGCACCCGCCTGGGAAACCATGCTGGCCCGCCCGTTACGCGGCGTCTCCTGGACTGCCGAAACCTATACCAAGCTGGACGCGCCGGAATCGCTCCAACAGCGTCCGCCGCTGCTAACGGCTGAACGGATTCGGAAATTCCGAATCGGCAACGAGCACGACCCCTCGCGGACCGAGGCGGACGACTCCGCCCTGATACTCCTGCTGACGGCGGCAGACGCGCGACAGGCCGATTTGCTCCGGCAGGCCTTCCAACGTGAAGCGCCAGCCTATCGGCGACACGCCATCTGGATCATGGACGGAACCGTCCACCCCGTGTTCGAGAACGCGCTGACGTTGCCGTGGACGCCCCCGGATTCCCCGCTCCGCCTCTGGACCCATCTGGCCGTCAAACTGGTCATGAACACGGTTTCCACAGCCACCCTGGGCCGCCTCGGCCGGTTGCGTGGCAATGGCATGGTCTGGGTCAACCCCAGCAACAAGAAACTCGTGGACCGGGGCACGCGCCTGGTGGCGCAACAAACCGGCCTCGACTACACCGCCGCCTGCCACGCACTTCATGCCGCCATGGAAAACGTGAGGGATCTTCAAAATGCCGGCAAAGAAGCGCCCTCCCCGGTTGCGCTGGCGATCGAAACGCACCGTACAAAGGCTGCTGAATCATATCCCGTTCTTTGAAATTTGCTTCTTGCACTGGGAAAGCAACATATATATGATTACGCAATCACGATGGAGTTCGAATTCCTCTCGCCATGCCAACCCGATCTTTTTATCGTACAGAAATTGATGACGCCCGTCGCCAAGACATGCTACATTCACCGCCACACTAAGTAAGGCAATTTCATGGAAGTCACTCAAAAAGAACTGGCCGAGTTGCTCGGGGTTTCGCAAATGACCGTCTCCCGAGCGCTCAATAATCATCCGCATGTCGAAGAAAAAGTCCGCGCCCGGATCCTCGAGGTCGCCAATCAAAAGGGCTATTCCCTCGAAGCCAATCACGCGGCCGAAATGCTCCGCCGCCGCGGTCGCGGCGAACCGGCCACCACCCACGTCATTTGCGCCATGCTACATCTCAAACACGATGCCAATGATGACGAGAGCTTCCAGGGCCGCATCCTCAAGGGCGTCGGCGAGCAGGCCCGTGAATTCAAATGGGAAGTAGTCATCCCCATCGTCACCCGCCTCGCCATTCCCCTCGTCGTGGCCCGCAAACAGGTGGATGGCGCCGTCCGCATGCTTCACCAGGAGGAGGCCGACTCCGGCCACATCGCCCTCCCCGTCCCCTGGGTCAGCGTTCTGTTCGATGTGCCCAACGTCGACGTGGTCACGGTGGACAACCAGGCCGGCGCCCGCTTGGTCGGCCGGCACCTGGCCGATCTCGGGCATCGCCAGATCGCCTTCATCGGACCCGACTCCACGATCTCCCACCTGCGTCTCGAAGGACTGCGGCAGGCCGTCCGGGCCGTGGGCGGTGACCTGCCCGACAGCCATGTCTGCCTGCAACCCTATGCCGGCAACGAAGAGAGCACGATCGACCTGGTCGACAGCCTTTTGAAAAAAACAGCCTTCTCCCCCTCCCATAAGCCTTTCACCGCACTGGCCGCTTACAATGACCATATGGCCGTGGCCGCCATGAGACACCTGCGACTCAGGGGCATCCGGGTTCCCGAAGACCTGAGTCTGGCCGGTTTCGACGGCGCCACGCCCCGTGGTTTCCGGGGCACGCAGGTGACCACCGCCACGATCCCGCTCGAAAAAATGGGGACTGAAGCCACAAAGCTTCTGGAACTACGGCTGAAAGAGCCGAAACGCCCCCCGCAGCGTCTGGTCCTGGAAACGGAGTTGCGGCCCGGCGAAACCACTTGGCCTCTGGTTACAAAATAACCCGCGTTTCATGGCTCCCCCGTCGCTGTTTCATCTCAAGGAGTAATCGTCCATGGCTTCACCTCGGTTGATAGGATTGTTGGGAGGGTGTCTTTTGGCGATGGTCGTTTGCCCGGAGGACCTGCTTGCCGACAAAGCGCCAAAACCGCCCAGGCCTCCTTTTTCAATTGCCAACCGATCCCCAAAAACAATCAAGGGAACGCCTCGCACGGTTCCGCTGAGCTTCACGGTGTCCAGCCTCAAGCCGCACCGAACCATCACCTTTACCAATGACCTGCGGGATGCCTCGGGCAAAATCGTCTGGAATGGCGAAGCGATCCGCATGAGTTTCGACCAGGAACTGTCGCTCGGCGTCGCAGTGAGCATGACCCTGCCCGCCCTGCCCGCCGGCCCCTACACGCTGGTCTCTCAAATCCCCGACGCTATCCGCCCCCCCCTGCCTGTGTTTCCGGGAACGCCCGACGCCTCCTTGTCGCTGGCCGAAACAACGGTCATCCCGGAAGAAGAGTCACCACCTCAGAATCTCCCGCCGCCCCTCACGGTCGAAACAGCCATCACCATCGAAGCGATGCCTTTCCAAGCCGAAGAACCTTTCACGCTTGCCATCGATTCGCCTTCCACCCTTCCTCCAGGCCCCCTCCAGTTCGCGGCCACGGTCACCGTCACCCGGGTAATGGCCTCGCCCGAGTCCAATCCCACGCTGGTAGTCGACCTGATGAACGACCAGGAACGCGTCTTCTGGCGTGAAGAGCGATCCCTGGCGATCCCATCAAACAAGCCGGCCGTAGCGGTCCTGTCGATCATGGCCCCGCCGCTTCCCGCGGGTCACTATTTCATCAACGCGCGCCTCCGCGATTCTTCCGGTCGCCCCATCGGCCCGCTCCTCCCGCCCCTGTCCGATGTGCTGGCCGCAACCTTCAATCCCTCCACGTCCGACCCCCTGCCAAAAGGCGCGATCCGAAAACCCCTGGCCCGGCTGGAACGCTTTAACTTTGATCGCGATCTGCTCTGGGGAGTCTGGGGTGGACACGGCGTGACCCGCGAAGCACTGGAGGGGATGAAAGCGGCCGGCATCAATACCGGCCCCAAGGACTCCTATATCTTCCGGTACCGCTGGTTTGTCGATCATGCCCCCCTCAAATCCACCGGCCTGTGGCCCGAAGAGGCTTTCACAAACCGCCTTTCCTCCGGTTTCGAAAAATACAAAGCCTGGATGAGCGGCATTCAAAATGACCCGGGCTTTGTCGTCATGGATATGTACGACGAACTGGGCTGGAGCACCTATGACGAACCCGACAAAAACCGCCTTCACCAGCTGATGGCCTGGCGGATCCGGGAAAAAACGCCCGGGGTTGCCACTCTCTCCAAATGGAACGCACAGATGCAGACGGATTGCCTGGGCTGGGATGAGGTTCTGAAAGATGGGTTTCCTGCGGCGTCCGGCCCGAATGCCATCAAATTGAAATGGGCCTTTAGCGCCTGGATTCCCAACCTCATCCGGCTGCGCATGGCCGCCGTGCGCGAACTGTCGCCGGTGGTCCAATTAACCCCGGGAATGGGCGCCGGGCTGATGGACGACTTCTATGACTCCATGCACAACCGCGCCTATAACAAATATACCACCGTCAACATCCTCGGCCTTTTCACAGCCGGACTTCCCGTCTACGGGACCCTCCCCTGGAGCTGGCTGATCAACTTGAAGCCCCCCTTCGAACAGCATTCCCGTATCACCTGGGCCGCCCTGGCCGCCGCCGGCCGGTTCTTCCCGATCTATTGCCCCGGCGATGGTTATGGGGACAAAATCGCGGACTCGACCTCAAAACTCACCTCGTCAGGCGACATGCTGAAGACGGTCCACGACCGCATTCAACCGCTTGCACCCGTGCTGCTCGCCACCCGGAACCGGATTGAGACCGGCGTCCTCTACTATCACCCCGGCTGGGCCAGCCTCGAAAACGGACTTTTCGAGGGACTCCTCGCCTGCGGCATCCAACCCGACTGCGGCACCAACCTGACAGGCCGAAATTTGATCGTACTCCAAACCCCCGGCAGCGCGTCCGACACGAACGCGCTCATCCGGGCCGCTCAGGAAGGCGCCGGATTGATCTTCACCGCGGAAGCCTATTCCAACGCGGCCACCGCCTTCAGCCTGACCTGGTCTCCCGTCCCGGAGGGCGCCCAAACGAATGCCTGGACCGCCCGCCTGGGCAAAGGCTGGATCCTGCGGCTCAACAGCCTGCCCCCCCTCAACCGCCCGGCCAGCGGCGCCTTCATGAGCTCCCTGCTGGAACGCGCTGGAGTGACGCAACCCTTCCGGTTCACGGATGAGACCGGAGCCTTCCACCCCCACATCCTGGGCTCCCTCGTGGAAACGGCCGACCGATCCCAGGCCTATGTCATCGTGGTCACCGAATCCAGAACCAACGTGCAAAGCCGATTCTACGCCACGGACCCCGCCATCCGGGCCGTCCGTGATCTTTGCGATTCTCGGACCCTGGAGTGGAAACAGGATTCACACGGCCGCTATGTGGACGTGCCCCTGCCAAAAGGCGTAGGCACCCTGCTGGCCTTGTTGAGAGATCCTTCCGACGGCCGCCTGCAGGTGACCGCGCCCCCCACCGTGGCCGGAGGAGACACCTTGTCGCTCGAAATCGCCCGGCTACCGGGAAATGGCAAGGCCCTCCGCAACGCTCATACCTATCGCCTCCGCTTTTTCGAGGCAGGCGAAAAAGAAATGCCGGCGCTCTCGACCTGGGGAACCGGGCCGTCGCCCGTTGGGATCTCGCTTCCGGTGGCCCTCACGGATCCCGAGGGGCCGTGGACCGTGCAGGCGGAAGACCTGACCGACGGCACAACCGCCTCCGTCAAACTGACAAAAAGCGGAGCCTCATCGGGTCAATCGCGCAGCCCGTCGGATCAAAACCAAGCTCCCTTCCAGGTGATACTCGACCCCACGCCACCCCTTGAGGGCGACGTTATCCTGATGACCCTAAAAGGGCGCGTCACCACGAGCCTCCAGGACGCCCCCGAAGTGACCCTCGAGCCCGCCATCCCGCCCGGCGTTCTCCTGGATTCACCCGCGCGATTGACCCTGAGACCAAAACCGAACGCGCCTGCCGCTTTTGCGTTCACGCTCCGGTTGTCCCGGAACGACGCCCAAAAGCTGCGCGGAGGCCGCAACCAGGGGGTCTCAATCCGCCTGACCGCTTCCGGAATCGAACCGATCGACACCCACTGGATCGTGCCCGTGAATCCGTTTCAACGCGCCCCGCATCTGATCGGAACGGTTTCCGGCGGCACCATCACGCTCCGGGTCGACAACTTCACCGACCGGGACCGGGAGGTGACCCTGGCCTTCACTCCCAGCCCGGGCTGGAAAACCGGAACATCCAGCGCCACCCAACGTGTGCCGGCCGGAACCACAGGACGATTCACCTGGCCCGTCACCTGGGACGATCCCACCCAACTTGATCCCGGCCTGGCGTGGATCCCCTTACAAGCAACCGTAGACGGGAATGCGTTCACCGCCGGCACGCTGTTCCTGGACCAAAATCTGGAGCAGGTGTGGCAACTCGGTGCGCTTGAGATGAAACCCGGCAACGAAACCGCCTGGGATAAAACCCCTGTCGACGTCGAATTCAAACCAGAAGACGCCGAAAAACGAGGCTGGCCCAAGGTGACGACCGGATCCGTACTCGACTGGCCGGCACTGATCGCGCCCCTGTTTGAAAAAGGCAAGGTGCCCACCTCGCTGCTGGCGGCCGTAACGCAGGTCCGGGCGCCGGAAGCCCAACAAGTACGCCTCGGCTTTGCCGGCCCGACCGCTCCGGCCCGGATACTCTTAAACGGGGTTCCCGTGGACGCAGACTGGGAAGCGCTGGCGAAAAAGGGAGGCATCCGCGCGGAACCGGTGGAGCTTCGAAAAGGCATGAATTCCATCGTGCTGGAGATTCTGTTGCCTGTGCCCGAAAAGGCGGCCACGTCGCTGGTCCTTCAAAATGTGACCACAGGGAAACGCGACCGGTCATTGCGGATAGGCGCCACGCCCTGATCAGCCGCGATTCCGTCCATTGGCATCACTCTCGCACTGGTGGGGCTGCTCTTTGAGCCACCGATACCACCGGGAGTCCACAAATGCTTCCGCCTTCCACTCCATGGCCGGAGGCTGCTCGCAGCGGATGGTCCACGCCATCAACTGCTCAAGCAAATCGCACTTGATCGCCACACACGCCGGATCATCCCAAAGGTTTGTCAGCTCATCGGGATTCGCCCCCATGCGGAACAACTGCCCGCGACTGGGATGCGGGCCGAACAAATTGAGCTTCCACTGGCGGGTGCGAATGGTTTTGACATTATGGGTCTCGGCAAACACCGCCTCGCGTCCGGCGCCTGGACAGCCGTCCAGAGCGGGCAAGAGGCTGATGCCCTGCGCCGTCGGGGGCGTTTCCCACCCGAGCCTTTCACACAGGCTGGGAAGGAGATCGACACTCTGGTGAAGGCTCTCCACACACCGCCCCCCATCCTGGCGAGTGGGATCGACGTAGAGGAACGGAATGCGCAGCAGGTCGTCATAAGCAGGAATGTTCTTGCCAATCTGACCCCACCGCCCCGCAAAGTCGCCGTGATCCGCTGAAAAGACAATCAGCGTCCGCCCCGCCTGACCGTTCTGCTCAAGCGCCTTGAGCACGCGCCCGATTTCACGATCCACCATGGTGATGTGGGCCAGGTATCGGCACAGGGCCTTCTGGAAAATCCCGGGATCCTGTTTCACGGATCCCAGTTTCCAGAAATCCTCGATCATCGCGCGCTGGCCCAGGCGGCTGTTTTCAAAGCGGGCATATCCTTCCCAATCCAGAGGGATCGACTCTGGCTTGTAGAGATCATCCATTTCCGCCGGTGGCGTCAGGGGCGGATGCGGCGCGGTAAAGGAACACCACAGGAAAAAGGGCTGTTTCGGATCGGATCCGGCCTTCAGAAAATCGATGGCGCGATCAGCGGTCCAGGTGGTTTCATGGGCCGCATACGGAAGGGGCGAACAGGCCGACATGAACTGGCGATGGAAATCGGGCGTATCCGGGACATCCTGAAGTCCCTGTTGGCGTAGCGCCTTGCCGTGTTCCCTCACGGTTTGAGCGGAGTCAAAATGGCGGAGGATCCGCTCGGGAAGGTGCGCCTTGCCGGTGACCCCGGTGCGATATCCAGCCGCCTGAGCCAGCGCCGGCAGATTGGGAAGATCACGGCGCAGGTTTCCGCCATTGCTGTAATGCTGATGCGTCCGGAGATAGGTCGACGTCATAAACGACGTGCGACTGGGACAACAAAGCGCACTGCAGGTGTACATGTTGTTGAACCAGGCGCCACGCGCAGCGAGGGCGTCCAGGTAAGGGGTTTTCACCAAGGGATGCCCAGCCAGACTCAGGCAATCGGCCCGATGCTGATCAGTCATAAAAAATAGAACATTCAACCGTTCAGCTTTATCTGATTGCGTAATCATTGCCATGCCCGCCTACTCCTTCTAAAATTATTGGATATAGAACAAGAATACGCCTTTCAGTGGCATTGTCCAGTCAAAATCACAGAAACAGACAACGAGGAAAAGCGCCCCCTATTTTGCCAGCGTCGCCGGGACTACGACCGCCTTTGACGCTGGAGGGGGAGGTAGCGCGACAAGCGTCTCGGCGATCTTCGCATCCGGAACAACAGCAACCGCTGACACCGCATAACCAATCCAACACGCCTGTTTCATGCCGGGCGCGCTCCTTGTTTAACTAGTCACGCTTTAGACGGTGTCAATATCGTGTCGGAAAGTCAAGGCGCGAGACGTTGACCTCACGGTCAATTACAGCCACAGCCGCCACCCCCTACGCCGCGGCCGCCTGCGGCCGCTTCCCGGGTGAAATAAACATGCTCCTGCATGGAATCGTCAAACGGATCGCGATCCGCCCGCATGGAGTATTCCGCCAACCGCCCCCGTTCCCAGGGCTGGACCGTCGTGCAACCCGTGCCGGCCAACGCCGCCGCCACTAAACTCAAGACGAAAAGGATTTTCATCACACTTACTCCTTCTTCTTGCCCGCTTTTCCAAGGCTCTCCTCAATAGACGCGGCCAGTTTTCCGGGGCCTTCCTTGACGGAAAACCCGCTGTGAATCGCGGCAATAACCCCATCCGCCCCGACAATGATCGTCGTGGGCATGGCCGCAATCTGCGCATCCTTCACCAACCGGCCGGCCGCATCCCGCACCACGGGGAACGTCACGGGATGATCCTTCAAGAAAACCTCCATTTTCGCGGCGTCGGCATCCACATTCACGCCGAGCAGCACCACGCCTTGAGACGCATATTTCCGGCTCAACTCCTCCAGCACCGGAAACGACGCGCGACACGGACCGCACCACGAGGCCCAGAAATCGACGACCAACACCTTCCCCTGAATGGCCGGCAATGCCCCCTCAAGCCCGAAGGTGCTCAGGTCAGGCAACCGGTTACCGGCTTTCCATTCCCCGCCATCCGCCCGCGCCGCCACTCCGCCCATGACGAGCGCCAGAGCCAACACCACGCCTTCCAACCGCCTACATGCTTGTGTATACATAGCTTCCGAATCCTTCCGTTTGCATTCTTTTATCACCCTGCCAGAGGCAGCCTTCCGCCTGTTGCCAGCCACTGATGAACCGGTACCCTTCGTCCTGCCCCAGAATGAACGCCGTGGTGGACAGGATCCCCGCTTCGGTGCAGGTCGGCGCCACAACCGTCACCGACTGGCACCCGTTGGACACCGGCCAACCCGTCCGCGGATCGAGAATATGCCCGAACCGCCGGCCCTCCGCCGAAAAAAACCGGAGGTAATCGCCCGACGTGGTCACCGCCTGCCGGGTTACCGCCACCCCTCCCCAGCATTCACCGGGCGTCCGGGGATCCTCCAGCCCCACCAGCCAGGGTCCGCCCTGGGGCGCCGGCCCGGCCACACGAAGATCATTCCCGAAATTCACATGGACACTCGGGAACCCGCGGGCCACACCCATCTGCAGCACGCTGTCCACCGCATATTCTTTGCCAATCCCGCCCACGTCAATCCCCATGCCCGGCTCGGGCAACATCAGCTTGCGGTCTCGATGAACAACCTTTTTCCACCCCACCTTGGCCAGCGCCGCTTTCACCGCCACGGCGTCCGGCACCTTCGCCGACGGGTTGTGGTAATCCCACAGCGCCAGCAAGGGAAGTGCCGACGGATCAAACAGGCCCCCGGTGCTCCAATGATACCAATCCACCAGCCCGAACAGGCTCTCGGCCTCCTCATCGAGATCCACACCCTCCCGACCGGCCAGCGCGTTCACTCGTGAAACCAGGCTGTCCGGACGGAATCGTGAAAATCGCGCCTCGAAGGATTCCACCCACGCCAGCACCTCCGCCTTGAACTCCCGGGCTCGCGGCCCGGAGGAACAGGCAAAGTCCACCTGACACTGGGTCCCCATCGCCTTAAAAACCAGCCGATTAAAATCGGACCGGTCCCCATCGGGCGCCGGGCTGCCAGTCACCGTATCAGACCGCTCGCGCGCTAGAACCATAAACGCAAACCCACCATGATGATATTGGCGGACGGATATAACTCGTCGGGCGTCACGTTGTCGAGGCCCCATTGCTCATACCGTTCATAGGCCACGTCCAGACTGATCCTGGAATTAGGCGTCCAAATGACTTTGAGGCCGCCCCCCAGTGAACTCATCTGGGAATTCCGATAATCGGAAGAATAGTAATGGGGAGAGCCCGTGAACCGCACCGCGTAGAAATCCGCTTCGCTCTGGGTATAATACCGGAGCAGGGGGCGAACCATCCATTGCGGCCCCAGTTTCTGGTACCAGGCCAGTGTAAGCGTATGAGCCTGCACGCCAAAGGAGTCGTTATAGAACCGGTACGAACTCTCCAGGCTTCCGTCCAATGCCTCCACATAACGGACCAACGATCCAAAAAGAATCTGCTTGTCCCTGCTGTCCGGGCGTTTTTCCTGGGCCAACGCCCCATTCATTTCGACAACCTTGTAGGGATCCGAAAGGAACCCTTCCGTACGCCCGATCGTGCCGTTGATTGTCAACAACGTCAGGGGGTCAAGCACCTGCGTAACGCCCACCATCAGGTCATAGGTGGTCTTCGTGTCGTCGGGAAGCCCGTTGGCCGGCCTCACATCATCAAACGTCCCGGCCACGCCCACCAGCAACGTCGTGTTCTTCTTGTTGAAATCGATCGCATCCTTCAAGGCCACGCCGCGCGAAAGGTAATCGGATTCCTGGCTGTAAGACAACGCGATCCCGGGCGTGTGCCGTCCCGTCCGGTAGGATAGATCCAGAGTCGCCGCCTCACGGGTATCCTCGAAATTGGCAACCGGAAGCTTGCCTCCGGTCGAAGCCGGAGTCGTTGCGGCCGGAACCGTCGTCCCCTTCTTGCCCGGAGTCGGGGTCGGCGTCGGCGGCACCGGCGGCACCGGCGGCGTGGCACCCGACAACGAATTGAACGCCTGGGCGGAAACCGGCGAATGGGATGACAACGCGTTAATCGTGGCCGGCCGGCGCACCCGATTCCCCTTGTCATTTTCTTCCTGATCCTCCCCGCCATCGTCATCGCCACCGTCATCCGGAATCACGGGCTTCGGCTTCTTCACAATCACGACCGGAGCCACCGACGCGCTCTTCGTGCCTCCGACCAACGGCGCGCCTGTGGGCGTCGCGCCGGAAATAGAATTGTAAATGCCTTCCAGCCGGATCGTCAGGCCATCCCCCGTTTCCGTCTGGAAAGCGGCCATCGGGGCAATCACTTCAATTCGATTTCCGTCTTCAATATAATAAAGCGTTTTTAAATCAACCAGCGTTTCGGCGCGCGCGCGGCGGGGAGAGGCCGTCAGCATCAAACCGGCGACCATAAACGACAACAGAACCACTCGGTAACGGGATCGATTGCTTATCATTTTCAGCTCCTTGTTCTTGAGTCTTCTTCAGAATATTGTTTTATTCGAGCCGAATCAACGTCTTTTCAGGCTTGACCCTCGCATATGAACCGGTTTGTTTGCTTTTTTCCCGAAATAACCACGCCACCCGATTGAAAAACTAACTTGTTTTCCGGCGTGAAATGGTCGACTCTACCCACGACATCCAACGATCCCCGCGTGTTGCGAGGAATCCCGATGTCCACTCCCCTTCACCTGCTCACCGGCCTTTGGGGCGAAGCCCAGGCCGCCGCCTTCCTCCAGCGCCACGGCTGGCGCATTCTGGCGAGACGCGTTCGCCTGGATGCCCGGGACGAAATCGACCTGCTTGCCCGGCATGACACAACCCTGGTATTTGTGGAAGTCAAAACCAGACGATCCGAGGAATTCGGCCGCCCGCTCACGTCCGTGGATCGTCGCAAGCGGCATGCCTTATGCCGGGCGGCCCTGCGTTACATGCGCAAGCTCCACGTACAGCCCCCCGCTTTCCGCTTCGACGTGGTGGAAGTGATTGGAACCCCGCTCAGACCGGGTCCGGTCATCCGGCACATCGAAAACGCGTTCCCCCTGGAACCCCGTTACTTCGTGGCCCCCTGATCCGCCGGCCCCTTCTGGCTGTCCAGATAGGCATGGATGCGGATGGCATCCTGGACCGGACGAAACGAGCGCCGGTGAATGGCCGAAGGCCCGCGCTCAAACAACGCCTGAATGTGAACGGCCGTGCCATACCCCTTGTGCTTCGCCAGTCCATAGCCGGGGAACCGGCTGTCCATTTCCACCATCAGGTGGTCCCGGGTCACCTTGGCCACAATGCTGGCGGCGGCAATCGAGAGACTGAGCGCGTCCCCGTCAATGATAGGCGTACAGGGATAAGGGATGCGAGGGGAATACGGACCATCGATCAAAACGTGATCGGGCGGCTGCGGAAGCCCGCAAACCGCCCGAGTCATGGCCATAAACGTGGCCTGCAAAATATTGTACCGGTCAATCTCGAAAGCATCGGCGATGCCGACCGCCAGGGTTACGGCATCCAACCCGCCGAGCAGATCATAACTGCGCTCACGGCCGGCCACGGTGAGCTTCTTGGAATCATCAAGCTCCTTCAGGAGTCCGCCGGCTTCCGCCTTGAGAAAACCGGGCTCGAACAGCACCGCCGCCGCCACGACCGGACCGGCCAGTGTTCCACGCCCGGCCTCGTCCACCCCGGCCACTCGCCGGAAGCCCCGTTGCCATGCCTGGTGCTCGAACTTGAGCAAACCGGTTTAAACCTTCTTCGTTTTCGCCAGCCGGGCCTTCTTGCCCGACAGATCGCGAAGGAAATACAACTTGGCGCGCCTCACACGGGATGAGCTTTCCACTTCCACCTTGGCCACGTGCGGACTGTTCACCGGGAACACCTTCTCCACGCCAACGCCATGAGAAATACGACGGACCGTGAACGACTCCTGCACACCGCCGCGTTTGATCGCGATCACCGTGCCGGCGAAGATCTGAAGGCGTTCTTTGTCGCCTTCCTTGATCGCAACGTGAACCTTGACCGCATCGCCCACGGCGAAGGGAGCCAGTTTTTCCTTGCGGGCGTTTTCGCGGTTAATCTTGTCAATCATTTTCTGGATCATGGTCACCTCTGTTCAACAAATCCGGCCTTTTCGCCACCGTTCTTAATTCCGCCTGCGCCCGCCTCCAGCGGCCGATTTCCAGGTGGTTGCCCGACAACAGCACCTCCGGCACCTTCATTCCGCGGAACTCGGGCGGCCGCGTGTATTGCGGGTGCTCCAGAATCCCGCTGCTGAAGGATTCCTCCTTCGTCGCGAGGTCCCCGGCACCCAGCACCCCGGGCAACAAGCGCACCGTCGCATCGATCACCACCGCCGCCGGAAGAACCCCATTGGTCAGCACATAATCCCCAATGGACAGCTCATCCGTCGCCAGCGCCAGCCGCACCCGCTCGTCAATCCCCTCATAGTGTCCGCAAACGAACACTAAATGGGACGCGTGAGCCAGCTGCTCCGCTTCCCCCTGGGAGAACGTCCTCCCCTGGGGCGTCATCATAATCACCCGGCTTTCAGGCCGCCGGACCGATTCCACCGCCGCGAACAGCGGTTCCGGCTTCATCACCATCCCCGGCCCGCCCCCGAACGGACGGTCGTCCGTCACCTGATGCTTGCCGGCTGCAAAATCCCGCAGGTTGATCACCCGCACCTGGACCGCGCCGCGGGCCTGGGCCCGCTTCAGCATGCTTTCTTCCAGGAAGCCTTTCAGCATTCCGGGAAAAATCGTAATCACGTCAATCTCAAGCATACCGCTCATGGCCGCGCCTCATCCCGGGATAACTCAATCCCCGCGCGCCGGCGCCACTTAAGTCGCGACAAGCGCCGCAACGGGAGCCGCCGGACTTTTCTTGATCAGGCTGGCCACCGTATCGCTGACTATCGCGCCCCGGGCCACCCAATGCTGGATGCGGTCCAGCTTGAGCTGGAAATTGACGCCTTTTTTCTTGGGGTCATACCACCCCACAACTTCGATGAAGCGACCATCACGAGGCGACCGGCTGTCCGTCGCCACCACGCGGTAGCTCACATCGTTGTTGGCGCCCGTTCTGCGCAATCTTATTTTTACCGACATTCCTATCCTCCTCAAAACGTTGCATAATGGCATATCAACGCCGTCGTTGCAACTTTTTTTGCATCATGGCCATTTTTTTCGCCATCAGCTTGGCCTGTTTGAACTGACGGATCAGATCGTTTATGTCCTGCGGGGTGGTTCCGCTCCCCTTGGCAATCCGCAACCGGCGGCTGCCATTCAGAATCTCCGGATGCCGCCGCTCCCGCACCGTCATGCTCTGGATGATCGCCTCGGCCTTTTTCGAAAACCGGTTCATCTCCTCCGCATTCCCCCGGTCGCCCGCCAGCGCCGCCCCGCCGGGCAGCATCTCCAGGATCTTTTCCAGCGGTCCCATCTTCTTCATCTGCCGGAACTGGTGGAGAAAATCCTCCAGATTGAAATCCTGGGATTTGATCTTCCGCTCGGTCTCGGCCATCTCCGTCAGGTCCACGGTCTCCTGGACCTTTTCAACCAGCGAAACCACATCCCCCATGCCGAGAATGCGGGACGCCATGCGGTCGGGATAAAAGGCGTCCAGCTGGTCCTGATGCTCCCCCGTGCCGGTGAACAAAACCGAACAGCCCGTCACGGCGCGGATCGAAAGAGCGGCCCCGCCCCGGGCATCCCCGTCCAGCTTGGTCAAAATCAGGCCGGTCAGCCCCAGTTCCCGGTGGAACGTTTCGGCCACGCTGACCGACTCCTGGCCGATCGCCGCATCCACCACCAGCACCACGTTTCCGGGCTTGACCGCCGTTTTCATGGCCTTGAGCTCGGCCACCAGCTCCTCATCGATCTGGAACCGGCCGCCGGTATCAAACAACACGAAATTATGCCCCTGGCGACGGGCCTCTTCCAGCGCCCGCCGGCCCAGGTCCGGCAAGCTCTCGCCCGGCACCGGCCGCAACACCGCCACGCCGGCCTCTCCGGCCAAAATGGACAGCTGTTCCACGGCGGCCGGCCGGCGCAAATCGCCCGCCACCAGCAGGACATTCCGGCCCCGTTTCTTCAGCCAGCGGGCCAGCTTGCCGGCCGTGGTTGTTTTCCCGGAACCATGCAGGCCGCACAGCATCAGGGTGGCCGGCGTGCCGGCCATGACCAGCTCCGCCTGCGTCCCGCCCAGAGTCTTCACCATTTCATCATACACGAACTTGATGAACTGCTGGCCCGGGGAAACACTCCCAAGCACCTCTTTGCCGAGCACCCCTTCGCGGACCTTGTCGATGAACTGCTTGACCACCGTGAAGTGAACGTCGGCCTCGAGCAGTGCCATCCGCACGTCGCGCAGGGCGTCGCGGATGTTGGATTCCGACAACGCGCCGTAGCCGCGCAAATTGCGGAACACTTTCTGGAAGGTGCTGGAAAGGGACTCGAACATCAGAATTACCGGGCCGTGGCCGTTTCCGGAACCAGGAAGGCCAGCCCCTCATTCTCGCCTTTCACCACTTCCACCACCGCGCCGCGCTTGACTCGCGCCCGCAGGATTTCTTCCGCCAGGGCATCCTCGATATATTTTTGCACCGCCCGCCGCAACGGCCTCGCGCCCATCGCCGGATCGAACCCCTTCTCGGTCAAAAAGTCCCGGGCGTCCTGCCTCAGCGTCAGGGTGATCTCGCGGACTTTAAGGCGCTGCAACAGGCGCGCCAGCTCCAGGTCCAGGATCCGGTTCACATCCGCCCGGTCCAGCTGCCGGAACACGATGACCTCGTCGATCCGGTTCAGGAACTCCGGCTTGAAGACCCGCTTGGCTTCTCCCATCATCCGGTCGCGCATGGTGGTGTAATCGCCCTTGGCCGAAGCCTCGCGGAACCCGAGCCCGCTGGCCGATTTTCCAAAATCCGCACCCAGGTTGGAGGTCAGGATGATGATGGTGTTCCGAAAATCCACCACCCGGCCAAAACTGTCCGTGAGCCGCCCCTCCTCCAGAATCTGGAGCAGGAGCTGCATGACATCCGGATGCGCCTTTTCAAACTCGTCAAAGAGCACCACCGAATACGGCCGGCGGCGCACCTTTTCGGTGAGCTGGCCGCCCTCCTCGTATCCCACGTAGCCGGGCGGCGATCCCACCAGCCGCGACACCGTGAACTTCTCCATGTACTCGCTCATGTCGAGCTGGATCAGGGCCTCCGGATCGTGGAACATGAACTCGGCCAGCGCCTTGGCCAGCAGGGTCTTCCCCACGCCGGTGGGGCCGAGGAAAATAAAGGATCCGATCGGACGGCGGGGGTCTTTGAGGTCCGCCCGCGAGCGGCGCAAGGCCTTGGATATGGCTCGCACGGCGTCGTTCTGCCCCACGACCGTCTTCTCGACCTCCTGCTCCATCTCCAGCAGCCGGGCCAGTTCCTCGCCCTCCATCTTGGTGAGCGGAATGCCGGTCCATCGGGAAATGACCATCATGATGTCTTCGGGGGTCACCCGAAGGCTCTTGCGGGAATTCCCCTTTTCCCATTTCTTGATTTTGTCCTCGAGGGCCTGGCGTTCCCGGCGTTCCCGGTCCCGCAGCTTGGCCGCCTCCTCGAAGCGCTGCTCCTTGATCGCCGCTTCCTTCTTGAGGCGCAGCTTCTCAATGGCCGCTTCGCGCTTCTTCAGGTCGGGCGAGCGGGTGGTGTTGCGGATCCGCACCCGGGCGCCGGCCTCGTCAATCGTGTCAATGGCCTTGTCGGGCAGGAATCGCCCCTTGAGATACCGGTCGGAAAGCTGGGCCGCCGCCTCGATCGCCTCATCGGTGATCTTGACCCGGTGGTGCTCCTCGTATTTCTGGCGGATGCCCCGGAGAATCAGGATCGTCTCGTCGACGCTGGGCTCCTCCACCTTGACGACCTGGAAACGCCGCTCCAGGGCGGCATCCTTTTCAATGTACTTGCGATACTCGTCCAGCGTCGTGGCGCCCACGCACTGGAGCTCGCCCCGGGCCAGCGCCGGCTTGATGATGTTGGAGGCGTCCATGGCTCCCTCGGCCGAACCGGCCCCCACAATCGTATGAAGCTCGTCCACGAAGAGGATCACGTTGCCCGCCCGCTTGATCTCGTCCATGACGGCCTTGATGCGCTCCTCGAACTGGCCGCGGTATTTGGTGCCCGCGATCATGAGGGCGAGGTCCAGCGTGATGACCTTCTTCTTGCGCATGTTCTCGGGCACATTGCCCTCGATGATGGCCAGGGCCAGCCCTTCGACGATCGCGGTCTTGCCCACGCCCGCCTCGCCGATCAGCACGGGGTTGTTCTTGGTCCGGCGGCAGAGGATCTGAATCACCCGCTCCAGTTCCAGGGCGCGGCCGATCACCGGGTCCAGCTTGTCCTGGCGGGCCAGCTCCGTAAGATCGCGGCCGAAGGTGTTCAGCGCCGGAGTCTTGAGCTTCGCCTTGGCGCCGGGCGCCTCCGGGCCGGGCGGCGGCGTTTCGGGGGATTCGCTCCGGGATGCGACGCCCTCCTCCTCGGTGTCCGCATCCTCCTCGGAGGCGCCGTCCGGCGCATCCGGGGACGTGTAATTGGGATCCAGCACCCGCATCACTTCGGCTCGGACAGACTCGATGTCCACGCCGAGCGTCCGAAGCACCTGGGCCGCCACGCCCTCCTCTTCACGGAGCAGGCCCATGAGCAGATGCTCCGTGCCGATGTAGTTGTGGTGCAGTTCGCGGGCCTCGGTCGCGGCAAATTGGAGCACCCGCTTGGCGCGGGGCGTGAACGGGATGGGGCCCACGGTCTTGGTTTCGCCACCCTGGCCCACCTGCTTCTCCACCTCGATGCGGACCCGCTCGATCGAAAGGCTCATCCGCTTCAGCACATCCACAGCCACCCCTTCCCCGAGGGCGATCAGGCCGAGCAGCAGATGCTCGGTGCCCACGTAGGAGTGGTTGAATTTCTCCGCCTCCTGGCGGGCCATCTGGATGACCTGCCGGGCGCGCGGAGTATACTCATTGAAGTTGTTCATGCCCGTCCTTTATTCGCAATCTTTTAGATTATGCCGAAAAAGGGGGAAAAGGTCAAACCCATTCGACCCCGGCCATCCGCGTGCGGAGCAGATCGGCACGGAATTCATCGCGCTCCTCGGGGCCCATGGAGCGGCCCGCCTGCTTCTGCAAGTGGGCCGGCTGAACCAGCAGGAACAGCTCATCCAGTTCCGGCCATTCCAGCCGTTTGACCCAGCCCAGCGCCAGTCCCAGCCGGATGCCGGAAAGCAGGTCCAGCGCCTCCTCGGCGCTCATGATCCGCGCATGGGTCAGCAGCGCCACCGCCCGCATGACGCGGTCCTTCAGCAGGCCGGGCCGCGTTTCCGCCAGGCGCTGGCGGGCCCGCCGCTCATGCCCGATAACCTCGTCCGCAATCTGGAGCAGGTGGGCTATGATGACGGGCTCGCTTTCGCCGAGCGTTCTCTGGTTCGACACCTGGTACATGCTTCCAAAGGCCTCGGTCCCCTCCCCGAGCAACCCCCGGACCGCCAGCCCCAGCTTGCCGAGGCCCTTGACCACTTTTTCCACATCGCCCGCCAGCCGCAGGCCGGGCAGGTGAAGCATGAGGCTGGCCCGCAGCCCCGTTCCCACATTGCTGGGGCAGGCCGTCAGATAGCCCAGGCGCGGAGAAGCCGCATACGGGATCTGCTCCTCAATCCGCGTATCCAGGGCGTCCACCGCCGTCCAGAGCGCCGGAAGATCCTTGCCGGAAACGAGACCCTGGATGCGAAGGTGGTCCTCCTCGTTGACCATGACGGAAACGGTTTCGTCGGGCGCCACCAGCACGGCGCTGCCCGCCCCCTTGCCCGTCAGCTCATGGCTGATCAAGTGGCGTTCGTGCAGGATCTGGCGCTCGAGCGGGCCCACGTCCTCCATCCGCAGCACCGTGCCGCCGGCCAGGGGCGGAAGCGATTCCAGGACCGACAGCATCCGGCGGCCCAGCCGTTCCCCCTCCTCGTTGCCCGCCCATCCCGGAAACGCGGCTTCGGCCGCATTCCGGGCCAGCCGGATGCGGGCGCTCATGACAATGCCCTCGGGATCCTCCTCGCGCAGCCAGGGCGGCAGCCCCAGGCGGCGCTCACGAGCCTTCATGACAGACATCCTCCCGGAGTTCTCCCTGGAGCTGCTTCAACTCGTCGCGCAGGCGGGCGGCCTCTTCAAACTGCTCGGCCGCAATGGCCGTCTTCAGCCGGCCCGAAACCGCCTCCGCCTGCTCGTGAATGGCATGCGACAAACGGGTCCCCGACGGCGCCTTGCCGGCATGATAATGACTCTTGTGCAACCCCAGCAGCAAGCCGGCCAGTTCGGCGGCGAACGCGTCGTAACAGGCGGGACAACCCAGGCGGGAGGTTTTCCGGAAATCGCTCATCCGCATGTGACACTGGGGGCAGCGAATATCCTTCTTTCCCGCCTCCTCCGCGCCCGGCGCCTGGCCCGCCTTGAGCAACAGGTCGGACAGGGAAACCGGTTCGTCCACGTTGATGCCGCTCTTGCCCGCGCAATCCTTGCACAAGTGCAGGTTCTTCATCTCCCCGTTGAGGAGCTGGGCCAGATGCACCGTGGCATCCTGTTCGCCGCAATAGTCGCAATGCATGATAAAGGCTCCGGCCGCCCGGCGGCGGGCGCCCTAGCGGATCGGGGTGCCCGACTCGCAGGCGAACTTGTGAAACGTTTCAGCCAGCGCCCGCGTCACCGGACCCGGCTTGCCGTCGCCGATCAACCGGCGGTCAATTTCCCCCACGCCGATGATCTCGGCCGCCGTGCCGGTCAAAAACACCTCATCAGCCGTGTACAGGTCGTACCGCGTCATCGTCGGCTCGGAGACCTCGAGCCCCCTCTGGCGGGCCAGGTCCATCACCACGTTCCGGGTGATGCCCACCAGCGCGCCAGAGGAGGCCGGCGGAGTGAACAGCTTCTTGCCGCTGACCGCGAAAATATTATCGCCCGTGGCTTCGGCCACGGTGCCGGCGTGGTTGAGCATGATCGCCTCCACGGTGCCGGCGTTGATCGCCTCGATCTTGGCCAAAATGTTATTCAGGTAATTCAGGCTCTTGATCATGGGATTCACCGATTCCGTGTGGTTCCGGATCGTGCCCACGGTGACGATTTTGAGCCCCTTCTCGTAAAGCTCCTGGGGATAAAGCTGGATGGCGGCCGCAATGATGATGACCTGCGGCGTCTTGCAGGTGAAGGGATTCAGGCCCAGCGTGCCCACGCCGCGGGTGACCACCAGGCGGATATACCCGTTCAGGCATTGGTTGGCCTTGCAGGTCTTGACCACGGCGGCCGCCATCTCCGGCTGAGACATCGGGATTTCCAGGGCAATCGCCTTGGCCGACCGGTACAGGCGGGCCACGTGCTCGTCGAGCATGAACACGCGCCCGTTATAGGACCGGATGCCCTCGAACACGCCATCCCCGTAAAGCAGGCCATGGTCGAACACCGAAACCGTCGCCTTATTCTCCGGCACCAGCTTGCCGTTCATGTAGATCTTCATCACGTCTCCTTGCGCGCCTTTATGGCTACAATAAAACAGCTATTTTTATCCTAATTCCCGCCACCGGTCAATAGTTTCAGGCTTTTAGCAAAACAAAACCATGGCTTTCCGGTCCGGCAATCCCAATGATGACCGGAACCATCTCGGTGAACGCGCCGGATGCCGCCGGAAGGAGATGATGGACATGACGGGAGGCCCGCCAGGGCAAACGCATCTAAATTCTTGTGAGCGTAAATCACGCGTTTGACGGGAGCCTTAGAGCCGGGAGAACCACGCGGAGCGGAGAGACCGCGGGAAAAGGGTGCTTGAAAGGATGCTAGGCGGGCGCAACCGAGGCGAAAACGTCCGG
>CAMDGM010000034.1 GCA_945898015.1 PVC group bacterium
TGGCTCTTGACACCCTTGCCATGCGTCCGACCCGGGGTATTCCTGCCTGGATCGTGAACGACATGCAGTGGTCGCACCTGGAGACGCTTTCCGGCAATCCGCCGGGCAGTTATGAAAAAGAGCCGGCCCGGGTCTATCGTGAATTCCAGCTCAAGGCCGGGGTTTGCTTTATTGACCAGTGGATTCCCACGAATCCGCTGAGCATGAAAGACCAGGGGTATGAGTCGGGGGCTGTGCGCGGCGCTACGACGGGAGCCGAGGAGGTGGTCCGCGACGGCATCCGGATCGATTCCCCGGAAGCCGTGGTCGAGCACCTGGAGCGGGTGATGTTTCCGAAATGGGTGCAGGAGAAGGCCGACCTCACGGCCCGGTTCGACGAGCAGGTGCGCCGGCGGATCGCCGGCGAGGTGGAGGTGCAGCGCTTCTTAGGCATGAACATGCTCAAGGGCCCATATAGCGCCTTCTTTTCCTTCCCCGGCTTTCATTACGGGCATTACGGCTACGCCAATTATTTCATGGCCTACGCGCTTTATCCAGAGGTGATGGAGCGCGGCTTCAAGATCCAGGCGGACACCGCCGAGGTTTACAACCGGATCGCCGCCCGCGCTATCATCGAAGGCGGCCTGCCGCGTCTGATCCGCCTCGATCACGACATGGCCGATTCGAGGGGCATGCTGGTGGATGTGAAGACGCTGGATGCGCTCTGGTTCCCGCATTTTGCCCGCGCGATCAAGCCGCTGCTCGACGCCGGCATCCGCCTGATCTGGCACTGCGACGGCAATCTGATGGACTTGGTCCCTCGACTGTTGGAGGTCGGCATCGGCGGCTTCCAGGGTTTCCAGTATGAGGATGGGATGGATTACGAAAAGATTTGCCGGATGACCGACCGGAAGGGCGACCCGCTCTTCATCATCGCGGGGGTGTCGGTCACCACCACACTACCGTGGGGCAAGCCGGCCGATGTGAAACGCCAGATGGCCTGGCTGGTCGAGAAGGGCCCGAAGGCCGGGCTGATGCTGGCGTGCAGCAGTTCGATTGCGCCCGGCGTGCCGCTGGAGAACATCCAGACCCTGATCGAGGGGCTGGGTCATTACCGCCAGCATGGGCGGGGCTGAAGGTGTTTCAGTGCTCGGGACGTGCCGCGCCCATGCGAGGCTCATGGAGAAGCTGGCCGGGCTGTTGTGTTGCCAGGGACAAACGTGGTGGAGAGCGTCAGGTGGCGGCGGGGTGCGTCGGGGTGGGCGAGCCTCCAGTAGAGGAATCGGGCGGCCTCGGCGCCGATCTCCTCCAGCGGAATGGCCACGGTGGTGATGGCGGGCCCGTCGTACCACGGCGGGATGACGGCGTCGAACCCCACCACGCTGATGTCTTCGGGGACGCGGAGCCCGCGTTCGCGCAGGCGCAGGATCGCGGCGGCCGCCATATGGTCGTTGTAAGCCATCAACGCCGTGAACGCAAGCGGGGCGCCCGCGTCCGGCGGGTATGACTCCAGCAGGCTGTCGGTCATGGCCACCACGGTTTCCGGGCGCATGGCTTTGATGCGGGTTCGCACGCATGCCGGAAGGATTTGTCCGCCGGCGGTTTCGAGCCCTGTCCGCAATCCCGCCAGGCGCCGGTGCGCCATTTCTGTTTCCGGGCCGAGGTAGGCCACGCGGCGATGGCCGAGTTCGGCGAGATGCAGGCCCAGCCCCCGGGAAGCCCCGAAATTGTCGGCCGTGATCACATCCGCTTCCTCGGGACCGGTGAAAATGAAGACTGTCGGCACCGGCGCGGGGAAGGGCGGGTAAGGCGTGTGCTCATCGCCCCGGACCAGCACCGCTCCGTCCACTTGCCGGCGGTTGACGACCAGCGGCCAAAGGTCATCGGCCGAGCAGGCGCAGTCGATAATTTCCGCCCCGCACTCCGCCGCACCCCGTCGCAGTCCGGCGAGCAGGCGGGCGTTGAACGCTCGCTCCGGCTGCGCCGATTCCTCCTTGGTGAAGATCATGGAGCCGAGGACATTCAGCAGGCCCGGCGTCTCCGGTGCCCGGGTTGCCGGAATCGGCATGCCGTGTTTCCGGGCCAATCGCACGAGTTTACGCCGTGTTTCGTCGCTGATTCCATCGCGTCCCCGCAGCGCCCGCGACGCCGTCATCGCAGAAACGCCCGCCAGCTGCGCCAATCGCCGGGTTGATAGGGCCATGGCTCCTCCATCTTTGTTGAATAATGTAACGTTACATTATTCGGCGCGCAAGGATTTTTCTCATTGAGCAGATTGAGTTGAAATGGTGTAATTGATTAACAGTATCAGTAAAGTACTCTGATTTTTGCGAATTGGCGGCAGGGCGACTGCCTGGGTATAATGTAACGGTACGATGGCGAGAAAATAAATGAGGGTGCGAAGCAGCATGAATCTCATGGTGGGGATGATGGTGGCGTTGGGATTGACCCTGCAGGCCTTCGGCTATGTCGCCATCATGAACAAGACGGACAACTCCGCGGTTCATGTGGTTCCGGCGCCGGGGGCGGTGACGATCGACGGCGATCTCAAGGAGTGGGATTTGTCGGGTGAGATCCTCATGTTTATGGACGAATCGAGTAAGTCCGCTTACTCGGTCCGCGCCGCGATGATGTACGACAAGGACTACCTCTACATCGGCGCGCGGGTGAAGGACCCCACGCCGCTGGTGAACAACTACACCTTTGGCGGCGACTACGCCATGGCGTGGAATGCCGATGCCATCCAGCTCCGGTTCTTCTCCAACCCGGATCTGAAGTCGACCGCTTCGCTGCAAACCGGCGCACGGATGCCGGACGCGGATCAGCAATACGTCAACCACATCACCTTGTGGCACTCCACGCTGGACAAACAGGCCGGGTACGCGGCTTCGTACACGCTCCGCTTCAAGGATCCGGTGCTGAATCCGCCCGGGGTTTCGGGCGCCTACAAGCGGGATGAAGACCCTTCGGCAGGCTCAGGGCAGGCGGCAGGCTACAGTTTCGAGTACCGGATTCCCTGGAGCGTGTTGCGCGCGCCGCGGCCGCTGACGGCCGGGGACTCGGTGCAAATGCAGTGGCAGTGTCATTGGGGTAACGATCTGGGCAACGCGGTGCGCTGCGGCATGACCGACGTGCGCAACGCCGCCAGCGGCGACCTGGGCTATATGGGGCCGGGCTCGTGGGGCGCGGCAATCTTCGAGAAGACCGGCAACCTCAAACGGGTCGAGAAAACCAGCGCGGGCCGAGCCGTGGGGCACATCCCCGTTTCATTCAAGCTTGAGAAAGCCGGCAAGGTGAGTCTCGCGATCTGCGATGCCCAGGGTAATCTGGTCCGCACCTGCCTTGGCGCGCAGCCGTATTCCGCCGGCGAACAGACCTGGCTCTGGGACGGACTCGACGATGCCGACAAACCGGTGCCGGCCGGTTCGTACACGGCCAAACTCCTCACGATTGCTACCTGTACACGGCCACTTTCGATGCCGATGCCGACGGCCCCTTCATCCGGCCCCGCTACCTGCTGCATCCTAAAAGTTCATGGAAGCCCTATTGGTGCGAGTGCATGCCCTGTTTCACGTCGAACAAGAAATGGATCCTGTTCAACTCCGATTATCCCGGTGCGAACCATTATCAGGGCAAGCGGCACACGGGGCAGGTATTCGCCGTGCGGGGGGTCAGTTGCGAACAGGCGTAAGGGGGCCGCGCCCGGCGGGTGTTAATCGGGATGAATATGAATAACAGGGCGGACGGCGTGAAAAAAAATATCCTTTTTGTTCCTGATGTCGATCGCCTTCGCCGCAAGCTGGCCCATCCGCCGCCCTTGCTGGGGAAATTGTACGAAAGGTTCCGGGCCCGGCTTGAAACCGATCCGGAATTCCGGCGGCATCATGTTTTTCTCCCGGCGTTGCTGGGAGATCCGGCCGCCCTGGCCGAGGCGAAAGCCATCATTATGGAAGAGGCCCGCGACCCCTTGCGGTTGGCGTCCAATCAGTCGCCCGCGTCCAGGACCTCGGCGCAGGATAGTCTGGACAGGCACGTCTGGTGCGTGGCCCCGCGCGCGATGCGGCTCGCCGTCTATTTCACCTGGATTGACGCCCAGGGGGCCTGGACGCCGGAGGAGCGCCGTGACGTGGCGGCCGACCTGATGAAGTTTTTTCACCATTACGTAATCCCGGTCCTGCGCGCGCGCGTTCCGGCCGGGCACAACCAGCAATTGTCGATGACCTTTTGCTGCGCCGTGGCGGGACACGCGCTTTCCTGCGTGCCGGCGGTTGCGGCCCAGGCCCGGGTGCTTCGCGATTATGCTCTGCCCAAACTGCACCAGACGCTGGGGCTCATGCCTGTGAGCGGTTATTCCGGGGAGGGTTCGACCTACCAGTCCGTGGTGGTGTCTGCCCTGGTCATGTGGGTCGGGGTATTCCTGGGTCAACTCGGCGAGACGGATGTGTGGACGCGGAAACGGAGGCCCAACGGCGCGAGCCTTGCCGCCACCTTGCGCATGGAGGCGGCGCTGGGCAGTTGCGGAGGGCTGCTCCCGCCGTGGGATCAGTATGGCTGGTCGCGCCTGCACAACCTGGCGGCTCGCACGCTGTGGGCCGGCATAGGCGGGGAGCTTCACCTGCTGGAGGTCGCCGAAGCGGCCTGGGAGGAAGAAAGCTTTATCGCCTGGCGGGCGGATGACCGGCTGTGGACAATCCTTTATTGGCCGGATGTGGAATCACAGCCAGTGGCGTCAACCGCCGGTACAAACCAGCCGGTATCGTCGCCCGTGCTCACCGGTTGGAGCGTGCCGTCAGTCGGCGCCGCGATCGAGCATCGGCCGGCCCGCATGCGCGTGATGGCGGCGTGGGATCGCTCATCGGGCAGCCTTCAGGGCCTTTGTCGCGGCCAGGCGAACCCCAACCACCTGATGATCGACCTGGCGGGCGAGCCGATTACTGGGGATGGGTGGGACGACGGCAGCCAGTTGCTTTTCCCAGAAGTGTCAAATGCCCGTACTCTAAATTGTTTTTCCGATATTGAACGACAGTTGGTGGCGCAGCAGTACGGCAGCCTCGACAAGTGGTTGCGGAACAGCCAGCAGGGCTTTCTCGGGGCATCCTGCGCCATCGTGGTCGATGAGTGGGACAGTTATTTTCCGCGCCATGACGCCCAGGGGTGGCTTGTGTTTGAAGAGCGCACCCCGGCGAGGCACACGTTTGCCTCTGAGTCGGCTGCCTATTACCAGCCTGCTTTTGATGTGATACGCATGCGGCGCACGGTTTCAGTGGGTGCCTCGGGCGTTGTCTGGGTGGTGGATGATATCCGGTCGGAGTCGCCCCACCGGTTCACATGGCGGGCCTGGTTCCGGCGCGGCCTGGTTCAGGAGGGTCCTCTGCGGTTGCGTCTCGGCCTGCCGTCAGGAGTGGTCATGACGATGGCGTGGCTGGCCGAGGGCGAGGGGGCGTTGGCTGGGGGAGTCACGCTCAGCGAGGCCCCGAATTTTCCCTGTTTGCGGAAAGGATTGGCCTGGCCGGAGACGGGCAGCACCCGTTGCGACCTGGCAGCGACGGGGCACCGCGTTCGGTTCGTCGCCTGCCTGGTTCCTTATGCCGTTGACGAGTTGCGGGTCCGTCAGACCGGTTCCGGTTCCTGGGAAGCCCTCTGGAACGGCGGAGGCGAGACGTTCGAAAGGCCGTCGGCCCTGGACGACGCGGCCCTGCCGACGGCAGAACCGCCGCCGGTGGAGCAGGAGGTCCTCTGCGATCTCGACGAAGCCCCCTTCAGGTTGCTGGAGGCAGAGGACGCCGAGTTGCTGGCGGCGCTGGACAATCCAGCAAAAGACGCCTGGCGCCGCACCACGGCGGCGATGCAGACGTTGACGATCCGGCGCAACAAAGAGGCCATGCCGAAGCTTGTCGCGCTACTGCAGGACACGAGCCAGAGCTATACGGTCCACTCGGTCGCCGCCTGGTGCCTGGGTCATGCGCGGTATACGCCTGCGTTGGAGCCGCTGCGCAGGATGGCGAACATTCCCGAGGTCAACACCGCCCTGCGCGCCGGGTGGGCGGTGGAACGGTTGTCGGGGGGCGCCTCTTAGATTCCTGTGTTTTTCCGCTGTGTTTTTCCGCTTGCGCGATCAACATAAGCTGCTTATGATGAATGACAAGGGTACAATAATGAAAACAGCATCGTCCGTCAGTGCTTACCTCGCCAGTATTGGGCGGAAGGGCGGGAAACGAAGTCGTCGACATCTGTCCGTGGAGGAAGCCCGAAATATGGTGCGTGTGCGCGAGACGCGCCGGGCCTTTCGTCAGTTCCACGCCCAGTGTTTCTGGTTCATGCGGGAGGACATGGCGATATCGCTTGCCGACGTGCCTGAGATTGTCCGGGGCCTGCGTCAAAACGGAGGACGACAAGGGTTTCTCCTTGCCGCAAAACTATGCCGATAAGTGACCTCCAGGATGAAATTCTTAAGCGGATAGCCTCCAATCGGAGCCCGGAAAGCTATCTTGCGGGGGCTACGGTTCTGCATCGCGCCGAGGATTCGCCCCGGTTCTCGCAGGACCTTGATTTCTTTCACGATGTTGAGGAGAGCGTTGCCGTTTGCGCGGAGCGTGATTCGGGCACCTTGCGCCAGGCCGGTTACGATTTCGCTTGGCTGCTGCGCACGCCCACGTTCCACCGGGCCCTTGTAACCGTAGGAGAACGCCAGTTGAAGTTGGAGTGGGCGCAGGACAGCGTCTTCCGGTTCTTCCCGGTGCAGAAGGACGAGCGATGCGGGTATCGCCTGCATGACGCTGATGCGGCGGTCAACAAACTTCTGGCCTTGGCCGGACGGAACGAGATTCGCGACTTCGTGGATGTGTTGCATCTCCATGCGACCTACCTCTCCCTCGGAGCCCTGGCTTGGGCCGCCTGCGGGAAGGATCCGGGCTTTACTCCGGAACTCTTGTTGGATCACGCCGGCCGCCATACCGCTTTCACCCAGAGCGATCTCGATCGCCTCCATTTGCGTGTGCCGCTGGATTTCAGAAGCATGAAACAGAGTTGGTTCGCGGCTCTTGATGACGCTCAGAAGGTGATCGCGTCATTCCCTCCTGAAGAGCTTGGATGCTTGTATCTGGGCCGGGATCATGCCCCCATCACGCCCGATGTGTCATCGGCCGGCTTTCGCGCCGTGATCCGTCATACGGGCGGTATTCGTGGCGCCTGGCCGACCGTCTCGGCCTACCGTTCGGGCAACCCATGAGCGCGCCTTTCTCCTTGCAAAGCGGCCCCCGCCGCCCGATACTATTTAGCTCTTGAAACGCATCGCGCGCAGGACCGGGGACTGAGGGATTCGGCCGATGCCGGTTCGTTCCATGGCCAATCCGATGAAAACCACAAAGTCAGCGTTTCTCTGCGCCTTGCTGGGTGCTTTTCTGTATCCGGCGGGCATCGTCTTTGCCCAACCTTCACCGCCGACGGCGTCCAGCCGGCTGGCGGCGCTTTCCAAGGCGGTTCAGGCAAAGCCTGCGGATCCGGCCGGACAGGACGAATGGAGCAATGCCCAGCTGTATCTGCGCAAGGCGAAATTCCTGCTTTCTGCGTATGCGCCTTCCGAAGGCCGGGATGCCGCGGTTTCCCGGGAGCTTGGAAATGCGGAGGAAGCGCTGTCCCGGGTCCAGATGGGCCGATTGGCGCCCAGGATTGGCGGGTTGCGGGAGGAAGGCTACTACTCCGACAACGATGCCTCGTTTCAGCCGTTTCTCCGGTATTTGCCGGCCGGCACCGGATCCGGAAAAAAACTTCCCCTCCTGGTTTTTCTTCATGGATACAATCCGGCCTGGAATCTGGTCAACTGGCAGATTTTCCCCACCAATCTGGTGACGTTTGCGGAAGAGGCGGGGTTTGCCGTTGCCGCGCCCTTCGGCCGCGGCAACACCGATTACCAGGGGATTGGGGAGCAGGATGTCCTGGCCGTGATCGGGGAGATGCGGAAACGATATGCCGTGGATGAGGACCGGATCGTGCTGGCTGGCTATTCCATGGGCGGCTTGGGCGCCTGGACGTTGGGGGCCCATGATCCGGATCGGTTTGCCGGCCTTCTGATCATTTCCGGCCGGGGCGATTATTATACCTGGCACAAAGTCAATCGCGCGGAGGTGCCGGTTTACAGGCAACGGCTTGTCGACGCCGATTTTGCCGGCTCGCTCGTGCCGAATCTCCGGGCGCTTCCTATTTTGTGCGCCCATGGCGCGAAAGACGAGTTGGTGCCGGTTGACGAGGCCCGGTTCATGGTGGAGGCGGTGAAGAAGGTCAATCCCGGCCTGGTCTATATCGAGTTGCCGGAGGGCGGCCACGCCATCTGGGATGAGGTGATGGGCAGCCCGAAGGTTCAGGAGTGGCTGCGCCAATGCCGGCGGAAGCCTGATCGGGACAGCCGGCTTTCCGGCACGAACACATCCCCCCGGGCGTGGGGCTCCGTCAGGGATGCCTTTCTTTCCCCGTTTGTCTTCATCCTGGCGGGGAAACCCGAGGTGGCCTCGCATGGCCGGTTGTTCAAGCAGGCCGTGGCCGACTGGTACCAATACTCCAAGGCGCTTCCCCGGGTAGCGCCGGAATCGGGCATCAAGCCGGAGATGCTGGCTGCCTTTAATCTCTTTCTCTTTGGCGAGCCGGAGAACAGTGCTCTGATTCGGAAGGCGCTGGCAGATTCTCCGGTGACCGTGACGGCCGAGGCGTTCGTCGTTGGAAAGAAAT
Source organism: PVC group bacterium (assembly GCA_945898015.1). Classification (GTDB taxonomy): domain Bacteria; phylum Verrucomicrobiota; class Kiritimatiellia; order CAIKKV01; family CAIKKV01; genus CAIKKV01. Next base: position 8,701 of record CAMDGM010000034.1, read on the forward strand.
CGTTCCCCCGGAAAGGGAACGGCCTGTATCTGGCGCGGAAAAGCCCTTGGAACCCGGCGAAACAGGTGGTAGTGCAGTGTGGCGCCCTCTGGGGCGAGGCGCTTCCCGAGAATCATAAATACGATGGACTGCCGGGCTTTATCGTGTATGCCGACACGAGCGACAAGGATGGCTTCAACGCGGCGCTGGCGGCCGGTTTTTTTGATGAACAGGGACAGATTGCCGAGTAAGAGAGCATTATGAAAAAAGTTTGGATCGCGCTGGGCGTGAGCCTGATGGTGCTGACTTCATTCGCCGCCTGGGGTGAATGGGACCGGCTTGCGGATGTGCCGGAGTCGACGGGGAACCTGGCCTTTTCGGCGGCCTGGGATCCGGGAGCGGGGCTGCATCTCAAACTGACGGATGGCGCGACCAACAAGACCGCCCGGTTTGACGTCGGGCGGCAGACCTTTTCCGGCCCGGCGACAAACGCCCTTCCTCTGACAATCCAGTTCCGCCAGGAAACCTGGTCCTTGTACAGCCAGGACCGGTGTCTGGCCACGATTCCGGCTCCGTTCCCCCTTCCGGCGGTCGTGTGGCAGCCCGCGGGCGAACGAACCCCCGAAGGAACGGCCAAGCCCATTTTCCAGAAGATCGTGGATTTCCGGTTCGAGGACAGCTTCATGCGTCCCGAGGGTGGGGAAAATTCGCTGGGCGAATGGACGGTGGAATCCGGGAGCTGGTATCTTCATACGGCCAAGGAAACCGCGTTCGAGGGCGCTTTCCTCAAACGGGACTCCAAGCGGACTCCGGTGTTCGATTTCAGCCCCAATTTCTACAGCCTGGCCGGAAAAGGCGATTCCGCGATCATCACCGCCGGGTATGATTTTTACGATAACTACAGCATCGAGGCCGGCGTCCGGGCCGAACCGGGGGAAAGCGGGCTGGTCGTTTATTATCAGGATTCCGGCGCCTGCCAGGCGTTCACGGTGAAGCTGGAGGAGGGTTCCGATGACGCGCGGCTGACACTTTGGAACGTCACCTCTTCGAACGGAGTGCGAAAAATCCTCGGGTCCGTGACCACGCCGCTGGCGCCTGGCCAGTGGGTGAAGCTCCGGGTCAAAACCTTCGAGAACCGGGTCCAGTGTTTCATGGATCAGGCCAAGGTCTTTGATCTTCCGGTGGAGTTGCCGGCGGGCGGCCGTTTCGGTCTCTTTGCCAGCGAAGCCGGGGAAGCCCGGTTTGATGATGTGAGCGTGGAGTCGACCCATGATCTTGACTTCCGGACCGCCGAGGATGTGCGCCGGAACGTGTTGGCGGAGCAGGGCTCCTTTTTCCCGGAGCGCCGCTTCTTCGGCCTGTTTCCACCGAGTCCGGATGCCCCGAGGCTGGCTCCTCCCGTCTCGAGCCAGCCCCAGTGGCTGGTGGTGGGGGCGGCGGCGCATGGGCCGCATGTGTTCGGCGGGGAGTTCACTTTGGAGGCCGCGCCGTTTTGCGTGGGACTGTTGGCCGGCTGGACCGGGGCGGATCAGCCGCATGTCCGGTTCACCTGCCGGCGGACGGAGACAAACGAGATTTTTCTCCTGGAAAGCGTCTCGGGGACCGCGTCGAAGGTCCTGGAGGAACTCGTCGTTCCTGGTAAAGCGGACGCTTCGTTTTCAGGCCGGGTGAACCTGATGTTCGATGCCTCGGGCGACAAGGAATGGCGTCTTTACCGGAACGGGGAACTGGTGCTGGTTCATCCGTCCGCGCCGGAGCTGAGGGGAGCGTCCGGGCTGTATGTCGGCCCGGGGACCCGGACCCGCCTGTTGATACCGACCTATGCGTTCAAGCGCGGGGATCTCTTCAAGAACCGGTACGAGAAAAACAACCGGTTTTCCGAGGATCCGTTCATGAAGCACTGGGCCTCGCCGGAGGGGCAGTGGCTCGAGGAGCGCAGCGGACTGGTCTGGTACACGGGTGACTTTTTCGGCCGGTTTTCGCTCCGCATGCCCCGGGTGGAGGCCAGTGAGATTCATCTCGGCGTGGCCGAAGGCGCCACCAACGGCGCGTGGATTGTGTCGGTCCGGGACGGCTCGCTTTCCCTGCGTCGGGGGCCGGAGGCGGACGCCCGCCAGCCGGTTCTGGCGAAGGTCCCGGTCACCGACCTGGTGACGGAGGGGAGTTCGACGTGGTACACGGTGCAGGTGGAGGGCCGCTGGCTGTGGGTCACGAGCGGGGACAAGACGCTCCTCAAGCAGAGCCTCGACCAGCCGCTGAAGGGTCGGCGCATCCGGGTGGCCGGCTTCTCGACGCCGCAGCTGAAGGAAACCTATGTGGAGCGGTATAACGTCAAAGATTTTCTCTTCACGGAATCGCTGTTCGACTGGGTGGTCAACGGCGGCCGGTGGGAGATTGTCAACCGGTTCCAGTGTGATCCCCGCTGGTCGCACATGAACGGGGAGGGGACGAACAGTCTGGCGGCGCTGTGGGCGAAATATGAAATCAAGGGCGATTTCTGCATCGAGATGCATGCCGGCCAGCGGATGGGCTGGTATGAGCGGTGCGGCGACCTGAACATGACGGTGATGAGCCCCGAGACCACGCCCAGTCAGGGGTATACGATCACCTGCACGGGCTGGGATCCGGACAGTTCGCAGCTGTACACCACCCTTTACCGCAATGGCGTGGTGATGGCCCGATCGGACCAGTATCTGGTTCCCCGGCGCCGGGAGGGCAACAAGCGATTCGGGTACGAACCGCTTGTTGCCGGGGGGCGCGATGTGCATGGGGCCTGGTATTACCTGAAATTCCGGCGGATCGGGCATACGCTGGAATATTATTTTGATAACGACCTGGTGTTTTCGGTGACGGACGACCAACCCCTGCAAGGCGGAATGGCGGGAATCTGGACGTATCTGAATTCCATGATGGTGGCCCGCGTGAAAGTGGCGGCGGAAGAGATCCGTCCGAGGGCGGTGACGCTGACACCGGCTCCGTCTTCCCCGGCGCCGCCGGTTGTGGCGCCGCCTTCCGCCGGTGCCGGCGGGCTTTTGAAGGACGGCCAGCCGTTGAGCCTCAGCCTGCCCCGGTTCTGGGCGGCGCTTGATCCGGTGGGACGGTTGCGGCTGGATTGGCGGGAAGAGCCCGGTCTGGGTCTTTCTTTTACCGCAAAAAACGTGGCCGGCAGCGGCAATATGCTGGCAGTGTGTTCGCTTCCGCCGGTGCCGGTTCCGGATCTGGCGGGATGGCGGTTCGAGGTGAAACGGACGCCGAAAGCGCAGTTCAACTTCCATTATTCGGTGGGCCGGATGGTGGGCGATGGGGTGTATGTGGCCGAGCGCCAGTTCTATCACCGGCTTTCGGGTTCGGATCTGGACAAGGGCCCGTATGTCAAATCCGGGGAAGCCACGGTGGTCCCGGCGGCGTCACAGCAGGTCTTTGAACCGGCCCCCTGGAGTCCCGTCACGGTGTGGCTGGCAAACGATCTGGCGCTGTCGGCCACGGACCGGACGCTGATGGTCAAGGTGGAGGGCTTCGGCAATCTTCAGCCCAGTCTGGTGCAGCAGGGGTTGACGGGCAATGGGCCCGGCGAGCGGTATGCGGTCCGGGATTTCACGGCCATCACCTATTCCACGCCGAAGCTGGCGGAGTCCACCAATCGGCCGCCGCCGGCGGCGTGGGCGGTGGTCGATCCGGCATCGGGGAAAAAACTGGCGGCGTTCAATAATGTGGCTGCGCTCCAGTCCTGGGTCAATACGCCCCGCACCAACGGGCTGATTTGCGTTTCCATCCGGCCCGAAGGGACGAATGTTCCGGCGCCCGCCACGCTGGCTTGGATCCGGCTTCCGCCCCGGCCGGCCGTGTCCGCCTCCTGGCACCCATCGAAACCGGACACGGTGGCGCTCCGGTGTGTGGCGCCGTATCCGGACCGGCGCTTCCTGGCCGCCGAGGTGTGGTTTGGCGATTCCAGTCCCATGGTGTTCGACGAGGGATTCGACACCCGTGTGGCCCTGGTTCCGCGCCGTCCGGAGTTTGCCGGCGAGCGTATTCCGGTGACGGTCCGTGGCGTGGAGATGTCGAATACGTTTTCACTGGCGTGGAAGGATGCGGTGGTGCGGGATGTTCCGGTTCTGGTCTCTTTGGCGGGGGCCACGCCGTTCTTGCAAAACGCCGAGCCGCGCGAGCGGCTGGCGGGACTGCCGGCTGCGAATCCATATCGGGTCAGTCTGGCGGCGTTCGATCCGGTGCAGGGCAGTTATTTCGACGTGAAGAACTCGTTCTCGGAAAAGCGGCTCCGGTGCATCATCCCGGCGATCCTGTCACTGTCGCGGTATCCGCTGTTCCAGTTCCGCTACCGGACCGACGATGCGATGGCCCGGGTGTCCATGACGCTGGGCCATTCCTGTTTCGTCCGGATCAGCGAGTCGAACGCGGTGGCGCGTCCCGTGCGGTACGCGACGAATAATGTGGTGACGGATGGCGCGTGGCAGGGCTGGCTGGGCCAGGTCAGCGATGCCATCGCCAGTCCGGTGTATGACCGCAATCTGTTTCAAGTGAATGCGCCGGAGATTGGCTCCACGTATTCGATCGATCAAACCGGCTTGTTCACGCGGTGGGCGCTTGACGATCTTGTCTTCGGGCCCGCCGTGTCGACCGCCGTGCAGCTGGCGTTGACGCCGACTTATTTTGACTTTTCCGGGATCGCCTCGGTCCGCCTGGCGGTCCGGGCGGGCCCCGAATCGTTTGCGGCGCTGAGCGCCGGTGCGGCCTCCGCCCTGGTGTGGCAGGATGCGACGAACGCCGTCGAAACCGTGCCGCGGCTCGAGGGCCTGACGGACGGGATTCATCATCTGTTCATCCAGGCGCGGGCGCGGAGCGGCAAGGAGTCGTCCGTCACGGACATTCCTTTCCTGCTGGACCGGAAGCCCTTGCAGGGATCGGCCGTTTTCGGCAGCACGGAGCTGGACGCCCGGGATAACGCGGACTTTCGCGTGAACCTGGTTTCCGATGGCGGTGCCCCCCTGAACTTGGACACCCTGGGAATCCAGTGGCAGGATGTGGCGATAACCAATGCCATGCCGGCGATGCGATTGACCCGGGCGCCGGATCGGGACCTGCTCTCGTTCAATTGGGTCCAGTATTTCCGGGAGCAGCTGGGGCAAACGACCAATGGCCAGACCCTTCGCCTCAGCGTGACCGGCATTCAGGACGGCGCCGGCAACCGGTCCCCCGATCTGGTGGTCCCGGTGATCATTGATTACGCGAAGGATCAGGTTCCGCCGACCCTGCTTCGTTCGGTTTTCCCGAGCAATGTGTTCTGGTCGGCCACCTGGTCGGCGGCGGACGAGAAAAACACCTTTTTCGTGTCGCGGCCGGCGGGCGCCATTGAGGTGGTTCCGGGCACCAATGAACCGCCGTATTTGCGGGTGATCGCGGGGCGCAGCGCCGTCCTGACGGCGAGTATCGCCCGAACGAACTGGGCGATCCAGAAATTTCCCTATCTGGCGCTTCGAATCCGGCGGCCCTTCGTGGCCAGCACCAATGACCCGGCCTTGCTCCAGCTGTCTCTGGAGTTGTCTTCCTCCAACACGGTGTCGGTTCTGCTCTCGCCGGCTAAAAGGGGATCGTCCCGCTCGCACTATATTTTGCCGGAGCCTATCGTGTGGCGCAGCAATCAGTGGGAGTCCGCGTTCCTGGATATTGAGGCGGCGGTGAAAACGAGGTTTCCCACGCAAAGCCTGGAGGGGCTGGCCGTTCGGAGTTTGACCCTTCGCCAGACGGGCCCCGCGCCGACCGATGAATTTCATCTGCAAAGCGTGTTCGCCTATGCGCCGGGCCCCGCCGCCGACCCGGTAAAGATCAACGCCTATGATGCCAGCGGTATGGATCAACCGGAGGTGAGCTACGAGACGGCGACCGGTCAACCGGTCGAGCTGGCCGCGTTTTCGGGCAGTCCGGCCGCCACCAACAAGCCGGCGTCGGGCTGGATGTTGTTACGGGCGAAGGACAAGGCGGGGAATCTCACGGCGCCGCTGCGCGTTCCCGTGTGGAGCGCTTTGGCGCCAGCAGGAGGCCTGTGATATGATGGCCAAAGTCAAAGTGCCGAAATTGACCGAAAACACCGATGAAGTGACCTTGACCGCGTGGTTCAAGAAGGAAGGCGACGCCATCGGGAAAGGCGAAGCGCTGGTCGAGATGACCACGGACAAGGCTGTTTTTGAAGTGGAGTCCCCGTGTGCCGGCGTGGTGCGGAAGATTCTGGCCCGGGAGAAGAGCGTGCTTCCCACCGGCTATGTGGTGGCCCTGATTGGAAGCGCAACCGAGCCGTTGCCCGATGTGTCCGCCGCCAATGCGAAATTGCTGGAAAAAAAGAGAGACGCCCCGCCGGCGGTAAAGCCGGAGTCTAAACCCGTTGTGGCGGCCGCGTCTCCGGTCCCGGCTCAGGCCGGCTCGGCGGTGCGCGCCACCCCGGCGGCCCGGCGGCTGGCCCGCGAAAAAGGGGTTGACCTTGCCAAGCTCAGGGACGATATTAAAGTGGACGTGATTACGGAGGAGATGGTGAGGCAGTGGAACCCATGAAACTGACGGGGAAAACAGCGGTCGTCACGGGGGCTTCCCGGGGGATCGGAAAAGCGGTGGCTCTGGCCCTGGCGGGACACGGCGCCCGGGTGGTGGTGAATTACCTGAACAATCAGGCCGCCGCCGAGGCCGTGGTGTCGGAGATCCTGGGGCTGGGCCAGGAGGCTGTGGCGGTCCGGGCCGACGTGGGCTGTCTCGACGACATGAAGCTCCTCGCCCAGACGGCCTTGGACCGGTTCGGGCGCATCGACATCTTGGTCAACAACGCCGGGCTGGTTCGGGACAATTACGTGACCTTTATGAAGGACGAGGAGTGGGACAGCGTCGTGGACACCTGCTTGAAGGGATCGTTTCACGGCATCAAGGTGGTGGGCCGGGAGATGATGCGGCAGAAGTCCGGCCGGATCGTCAACATCTCCTCCGACGCCGGACTCATGGGCGACATGATGCGGGCCAATTACGCGGCGGCCAAGGCCGGCCTGATCGGTTTGACCAAGGCGGTGGCCCGGGAGTTTGCGGGCTCCGGAATCACGGTGAACGCCGTGGCGCCGGGCGTGATTGCGACGGATCTGACAGCGGGCATGACGGAAGCGAAAAAGGCCAGACAGCTTGAGTGGATTCCGCAAAAACGCTTTGGCACGCCGGAGGATGTCGCGGCTCTGGTTGTGTTCCTCGTTTCCGACGAGGCGGGTTACATTACGGGGCAGGTGGTTTGCGTGGATGGCGGCTTGAATATGTGACGGGCCGGGGGAAGCACAGGCATGAGAATCGTCATTACAGGAATGGGCGCCGTGACGCCGATCGGATTGTCCGTGGAGGCGTTCTGGCAGGCCCTCTGCCGGGGCGACTCGGGCATTCGCGACCTTACCCGGTTCGACACGCGGGACTGGCTGTTCACGCGGGGTGGAGAAATCCGGGATTTCAGCCTGCCGGCGGAGATTGCAGTCGTTCATGCGGACGTGAATCTGGCTTCGCAGTTTATGATGGCGGCCGCCCGGGAGGCGCTCCGGGATGCCGCGTTGGACGGGACGGCCGACCAGCCGGAGGTGGGGGTGGTGCTGTCCACGAATTTCGGCGGGGTCTCCGCCGCGGAGGAGATGCTGACGCCGGCCCGGTCTTCCGGGCGCGGGTGGCAGGAGCTGTCTTTTCAGCGATGCGTGGACCGGGTGGCGGCCCTTTGGCATCTGACGGGACCCGGCGCCGCCTTGTCCCTTTCCTGCGCGTCGGGCGGCGCGGCGATTGCCGTGGGCGCGGACCTGATCCGCGCCGGGCGCGCCCAGGCCGTCCTGACCGGAGGGTACGATGCCATTTCGCGTTTCGCGTGGAGCGGGCTGAGCGTGCTGCGCACGATGAGCAAGGAGGCGGTGCGGCCCTTCGACAAGAATCGGGACGGCACCATTTTCAGCGACGGGGCCGGCGCCCTGGTGGTGGAGGAGTATGAGCATGCCCGCCGGCGGGGCGCCCGCATCCATGCCGAGCTGGTCGGCTACGGCCTCAACAACAATGCCTTTCACATGACCGCCCCGGCCAAGGAAGGCGCCGGTTCCGCGGCGGTCATGAAGATGGCCCTTGCCGATGCGGGGCTGTCGCCGGAGGCAGTGGACCATATCAATGCGCACGGCACGGGAACGAAGCCCAATGACGTCACGGAGACGCAGGCGGTCAAGGCGGTTTTCGGCGCTCATGCCGCCCGGATGCCGGTGACCTCCATCAAGGGCGGTCTTGGCCACATGATGGGCGCCGCCGGGAGCGTGGAGGCGATCGCCTCGATCCTGTCGATGCGGGACGGGATTATTCCGCCCACCCTGAATTACCGGGAGCCGGATCCGGAGTGTGACCTGGATTATGTCGTCAACACGGCCCGTGCCATGACTCTGGGCACGGTGCTTTCCAATTCGGCCGGCATTGGCGGCTGCAATGCCGCCGTCATTTTGAGGAAACCATGAAGCGAGTGGTCATCACGGGAATGGGTCCGGTCAGCGCGATCGGCATGGGGCGGGAGGCCTTCTTCGCCGCGTTGCGGGAGGGCCGCACGGGGATTGGCGAAATCACCGCGTTCGATACCGCCGGCTATCGTTCTACACGGGCCGCGCTGGTGGCGGATTTTAACGTGGCGGATTACTTGGAGAGCCAGAAGAATTACCTGGATCACGCCTCCGAGCTGGCCTATGCCGCCATGAGCCTGGCGCTGGAAGATGCCGATCTGGACGCGAAAACGATGGCGGGCGCCTCGGCGGGGCTGATGCTCGGATCGGCGTTTGGAAACCTCGCCACCATGAGCCTCTTCTTCGGGGATTATCTGCAAAAGGGGCCCCGTCTCGTCAAGCCCGTCCTTTTTCCGCATACCTATTCCAACACCACCATCAGCCTGCTGGCCATGGATTATAACCTGAGCGGGTACCAGGTGAATTACTCGGCCGGCTCCGTGTCGTCCGGGTGTGCGATCGCGGCGGGCTACGACCTGATCCGCCTGGGTCGCGCCAGCCTGGTTTTTGCCGGCGGCTTCGAGGGGTTCTGCGAACCCCTTTTCGCCGGCTGCGACCGGAGCGGCGCGGGCTTCACGCTCGGCGAGGGGGCCGGCATCCTGGTGCTGGAAGAGGTTGAGCATGCCCGGGCGCGGGGCGCCCGGATTCTCGGCGAACTTGTGGGCGCGGGCCTGACGGGCGGCCTGCGGATTGCGGACGCCATGCGCCTGGCGTTGGCCAGCGCGCCGTTCGCCGAGAAGGAGCTGGATCTGATCCTGTCGGCGGCCAACGGGAGCCCGGACCTCGACGGAAAGGAATCCGCCGCCATTGAGGCGCTGCTGGCCGGCTCGGCCGGGGTTGCGGTTCGCAGCATCAAGCCCTTGATCGGGGAGACGCTGGGCGCGGGTGCGGCGTTACAGGTGATGGCCGCGCTGGGCGAGGTCAGGGGCGTCCCGCGGGAGGTTCGGAACGGGCTGGTGAACGCCATCGACCCGGGCGGGAGCGTGGTGAGCCTGGCGGTGCAAAGGAGTCCCGCATGAAGGATTTGATCGAGGCGTATCGCCTGATGCTGACGATCCGTTGCTTTGAGGAGAAGGTGGAGGAGCTTTTCTCGCGGGGTCTGATCGGCGGCACCACCCATCCCGCCTCCGGCCAGGAGGCCGTGGCCGTGGGGGCCTGCGCGGCGCTGGAAAAGGATGACTATGTCACCAGCACGCACCGGGGGCACGGCCACATGATCGCCCGGGGCGGCGACCCGAATCGGATCATGGCGGAGCTTTATGGCAAGGAGACGGGGTATTCCCGCGGCCGCGGCGGCAGCCAGCTGATGATGGACCTGTCGCTGGGATTTCTCGGGTCCAACGGGATCACCGGCGGGGGCATCCCTATTGCCACGGGGGCCGCGCTGTCGAGCCAGCGCCGGAAGAGCGGCCAGGTGGCGCTCTGCTTTTTTGGGGACGGCGCCTCCAACCAGGGCACGTTCCACGAATCCCTCAACATGGCCGGCCTCTGGAAGCTGCCGGTCGTGTATGTCTGTGAAAACAATCTGTATGCCATGTCCACTCCGGTGGCGCAGGCGGTTCCCATACCTCATATCGCCGATCGCGCGGCCAGCTATGGCTTTCCCGGCCAGGTGGTGGACGGCAATGACGTGCTGGCCGTGCATCAGGCCGTGGCGGCAGCTTGCGCCCGCGCCCGCCGGGGGGAGGGTCCCACGCTTCTGGAATGCAAGACCTACCGGTTTTCCGGGCATTCGCGGGGCGATCCCCGGAAATACCGGACGGTTGAGGAGGAGCTGGCGTGGCGCGAGAAGGGGCCCCTGGCCCGGTTCAAGGCCGAGTTGACGAGCCGTGGCCTGCTGACCGGCCGGGCGGATCAGGCGCTCAAACGGGATGTGAAACGGCGGGTGGCGGAAGCGGTGGCCTTTGCCCGGAAAAGTCCGGCGCCCGATCCCGCGACGCTGGGCGAGGGGGTCTTCGCATGAGAAGCATTAGTTACAGCGAAGCGCTTCGGGAGGCGTTGCGGGAGGAGCTGCGGCGGGATCCGTCCGTCTTCCTGATGGGCGAGGACATCGCCCTGTATGGCGGCGCGTTTGGCGTGACCCGTGGCCTGCTGGACGAGTTCGGGGCCGGGCGCATTGTGAACACGCCGATCTCGGAGCCCGGCTTCATGGGGGCGGCTATCGGGGCTGCGATCACGGGCTGCCGGCCCGTGGTGGAAATCATGTTCATGGATTTCTGCACGTTGACGATGGATCAGCTGGTGAATCATGCCGCAAAAATGAGGTATGTGTTCGGCGAGCAGGTCAAGTGCCCCCTGGTGGTGCGAATGGCGGGCGGTGCGGGGAAGGGGTATGGGCCCACGCATTCCCAGAGCCTGGAGGCCTGGTTCATGCATGCGCCCGGACTCAAGGTGGTGGCGCCGGCCACGCCGGCGGACGCCAAGGGGATGTTGAAGACAGCGATCCGGGACGATAACCCGGTGATCTTTGTGGAGCATAAGCTTTTATATGGCCGGAAGGGGCCGGTTCCCGAGCGCGGGGGTGTGGCGATTCCGTTCGGCAAGGCGCGCCTGGCCTGTCGCGGCGCGGATGTAACGATCGTGGCCTGGTCGTTGATGGCGCTGGAAGCCGAGGCCGCGGCGCAGGATCTGGCGGCCCGGGGTGTCAGCGCGGAGGTGCTGGATCTCCGGTCGTTGAACCCCCTGGATGTGGAAAGCGTGGTGGAGTCGGTGAAAAAGACGCACCGGCTTCTGATTGTCGAGGAGGGCACCCGGACCTGCGGCATTGCCGCGGAGATCGGGTTCCAGGTGTTTGAGCAGATTTACGATTATCTGGATTCTCCGATCACCCGCCTGACGGCTCCCGATATTCCGATTTCCGCCAGTTCAGTTTTGGAGAAAGCCGCCATTCCGGACCGGGCACGCATCGTGGACGCGGCCGTCAAGCTGGTGAAGCCGGGGGCGTGAGAGTCCGGCCAAGGATGTTGGAGAACAGGAATCAGGAGCCTGGATGAGGACGCTTGTTTTATCCGTGTGGTTGTGGGTCTTCCTGGGGGCTGTTTCATCGGGCTGGGCCCTGGAATTGAAGACGGCCCCCCGCAATCCGGATTTTGAGCGGTACCTGGAGCAGGCGGCTACGCCGCGTCCGCTGGCGGCGGTGGCCGCCCGGGAGCCCGGCACTGGCGCGATTCCCATTCCGGTTGATTTGTCCCATCTTAAGCGGGTGACGACTCCGGGATTGGCGCGCGCCCGGGCGAAGGCGTTTTCAGCCTCCTATGATCTGCGATTAGTCGGGGACAAGCTCACCCCGGTGCGGGATCAGGGCAGCTATGGAACGTGCTGGGCGCATGCGACGATTGCCTCCATGGAGTCCGGCCTGCTGCCCGGGGAGAGCCGGGATTTTTCGGAGAACAACCTCGTCAACCTGGCGGGGTTCGATTTGGGTTTTAATGGCGGCGGGCACGCCTTCATGTCCATGGCCTACCTGCTCCGGTGGGGCGGCCCGGTGGACGAGAGCGACGACCCGTATCCGAAGCCGGGCGACAGTCCCGGCGAGCTGGCCGTCCAGAAGCATATCCAGCAGGTGCGGCTGATCCCCGGGAAAACCAGCGACACGGACAACGACGGGGTCAAGCAGGCGGTGATGGATCATGGGGCGGTGTACGTCACCTACTGTCAAGAGACCGCCTCCTACAATCCCACCTATAAGGCGTATTGTTATGCGGGCCCGGCGGCCATCAATCATGCGGTGGCTATCGTGGGGTGGGACGATGATTATGACCGGACCCGGTTCTCCACGACGCCGGCCGGGAATGGCGCTTATATCGTGCGCAACAGCTGGGGTCCCGATTGGGGTGAAAACGGGTATTTCTATGTCTCGTATTACGATGCCCGGTTCGCGCGGGAGGCGATGTTCTCGTTCTTCCAGGCCGATGCGACGAATGTGTACAAGACGGTCTATCAATATGATCCGCTGGGCTGGGTCAACGACCTGGGGGTGGAGACCTCGACCTTATGGGCGGCGAACACGTTCACCGCGAGCACCTCCGAGCGGCTGGGCGCGTTGGGTTTTTATGCCGTGGCGCTGGACACTGCCTACGAGATTTCGGTGTATACGGGGGGCAGCAACGGCGCGCCCCGGAGTGGCGTGTTGGCGGCCACGAAAAGCGGGACGTCGGAATATCCGGGGTATCGCACGATTCCGCTGGATACGCCGGTTCTCCTGACCGCGGGCCAGTCCTTTTCGATCGTGGTCAAATTGACAACGCCCGGGTATGACTATCCCCAGGCGGTCGAATATGCCACTCCGGGGTATAGCAGCGGGGCGACGGCGGCGGCCGGGCAGAGTTATTACAGCGAGGACGGCCTGTCGTGGGCGGATCTGACGGTGGACTGGGACGCGACGGCGAATTTCTGCATCAAGGGTTACCTGTTGGCCGATCAGGAACCGCCCGCCTGCTCTATTCTTTACGAGGGGGCCAACCCTACCACCGCCACCTCCGTGAATTTCACCGTGGCGTTCAGCGAGGATGTGCTGGGGTTTGTTCAGTCGGACGTGGATTTGACGGGCACGGCGCCCGGCAGGAGCATCACCGGTTTTTCGGGCGGCCCGCGCTCGTTCACGGTGTCGGTAGGCGCCATCAGCGGCGGCGGCACGGTGGTTCTGGGTGTGGCCACGGGGGTCTGCGCGGATGCGACCGGCAACCCCAACTTGGCGGGCGGGCCAGCCAGCGTCACGATCAACGTGATCACCGTGCTGACGGAACGGGCTTCGGTGATGATTCCCGAGGGGGGCACGGCTCCTTTCCAGGTCAAGTTGAGCGCCCCGCCCATGGGGGATACGGTGGTGGTGGTGGGTCGGGAATCCGGAGACGCCGACATCACGGTTACGGACGGCACGAATTTGACCTTCACGACCAACACGTGGGCCGACTACCAGAGCGTCACCTTGTCCGCCGCCGAGGACGATGGTGATAATGGGGACGGAACCGCCACGATCGTCTGCCAAGGCGGCCCCGGCATCACGAATGCGGTGGTGGCGGCGGTTGAAGACGACGATGATTTTACCCTTGTCGTGACCTCCCTGTACGGGGTGGTCAGCCGGGCTCCGGAAACCCCGTATTATGACCGGGGGACGGAGGTGACCTTGATTGCCACGCCCGGCCTTTCCTATTTCTTCAACGGGTGGACCGGCGACCGGATCGACACGAACGCCATGGTTTCCTTCATCATGGATGGGGATAAGTGTCTGACGGCTGTTTATGGTCCCACGGCGCCCGTCGTGTTGCCGTCCAAGTTGATCAATGGAAAGGCGTTTACGGCCCGGTGGATGTGGGTGGCGGGAGGCGCCCCGGAAGGGGAGTTGAGCGTCGTTCGGGATGTCGACGGACTTTTCCAGTATGTCCCGGGTTATTCGAACCGGTATGTCAATAATGTCGCGGAGTACGGGGTGACGAATCTGCTTTCTGGAACGGATTATTGGTACCGGATCCGGCGGGTCATGCCGGAGGGCAGTGTGAGCGCCTGGACGTCCCTGGTGAAGGTGAAGCCGGGCCCGGGAACGCCCGCGTTCAGGCATCTGCTCGGCGAGGCGCCGGTTTCGAAGGGCATTATCCAGGAGTTTGCCCTGTCCAATCTGGTGTCGGGAGTCGGCGTGGTGAAAGCCAAGTCATCCAACACCAATGCGGTTCAGGCGACGGTCTCCGCCGGCGTCTTGACCTTGCGGTATCTTTGGAAGGACACGAACCTGTCGGCGAAGGTGACGCTGGTGGTGACGCATCCGGCCGCGGGCGACAAGGGGTATCACGGAACCACGGTGAACCGGGCGGCCGGGCCTGTAGCCATCGTCTCCTATTCGGCGCTGACCAATGCCGGCGCCGGGGTGGCCCAGGAGGTGACGCTGGAGAACCGGACCGGGCGGATGGTGTATGGGGTCCGGGTGCGGACGTTCGGGCTGGATCAGCCGGTCTGGCTGGTGAACCGGACAGGGCTGGATCCCCTGAGCGGAGCGGCGATCCGGGAGATTCCCTGCGTGTGGCCGGCGGGCGCGCGCCGGGTGGTGCGGCTGGTGTACCATAGCGCTTACCAGAAGCAGGCCCGGACCCGGCCGGTGGCGTATGGCGTGTGGGCCATTCTGACGCCGATGAACGGGGCGATGCCGGAGAATGGGGAGATGGCGATTGCCCGGCAGGAGGCCTATGACGGATTGCAGCTGCTGGCCCTGCCCGCGAACCGCAACCGGCTCTACCGGGTTTTTCATTCGGATGACGACGGCGCCACCTGGACGTTGAATCTGCCCCGGATCCGGGCCACCGCCAACTACCTGATGTGGCTGGATACGGATGACGCGGCCCCGTCCAATCGTCTTTATCGGGTTATGGATATGGGGATGTGAGAAAAGGGGTCACGGAGGATGGGAAAATGAGAAGATTCTCGAAATTAGTTTGGCGAAAACTCATTTATAGCGACGTAACCCTTAAGGCTTGCAGAAGGAGAAGTTGTTCGTGAGCGAAGAATCGATTTTCGACCTTATCCTCAAAGATCGTCCGCAACTTCACGATTCCGGCAACGTCTGTTACGGAATTTCCACACAGGCCCTCCGGGCTCTTTGGGAACTGGCCAAACCAGGCAGTCAGACTGTCGAAACGGGTGCGGGACTGAGCACGATCATTCTTGCGGCACGAGGGTGTAATCACACGTGCATCACGCCATCTTCTGAGGAAGTCACACGCATTGGTCAATATTGCGCGGATCGCAAAATAGACTTAAGCCGTGTGAATTTCATGACGTCTCGATCGGAGGATGTGGTCCCGGGATTTTCACGAGGCCGCTTTGACTTGGTGTTAATCGACGGTCGCCATGGTTTCCCCACGCCATTCATCGACTGGTTTTATCTCGGGCGCGCGCTCAAGCTGGGAGGGCATTTGTTTGTTGATGACACTCAGCTTTTTACCGTCCGCTTGCTCGGCGAGTTTCTATCCGCGGATCCCGACTGGCTTTTCGTGGGAGAATACGGCTGTCGAACAGGAGTTTATCGAAAAACAGGCAATGCCTACCTCAACAAGGAATGGTGCGCCCAACCCTATATTGCTGGAAAAAGCCGTCTTGGCATCTTTCGTTACACGGTGCGCAAAAAATACGGATCCCTTTGCCAGTTTATTGGCCGACGGCTTAAGGGGTCTTCTGGCTTTTAAGGAGCGGGTAGTGTGCGGGTAGGGGTCTTTCTTATATACGGGCGGGTAGAGCGGATAGGGGTCAGGTCTTTCATAAAGCGGATAGGGGTCAGGTCTTTCATATATACAATTGACGTCGGAAGGCGGAGTTTGGTTTAATTCACGGCATGGCAAGACCACTGAGAAACGAGGTCAAAGGCGGCTGGTATCACGCCATGTCGCGCGGACTCGATCGCCAGACGATCTTCTGGGACGACCGGGATCGGATCCGGTTCTTGGAACTGCTGGGTAAGGCGGTCGAACGGTACGGTGTTCGCCTCCACGCCTACGTGTTGATGACAAACCATTTCCACTTGTTGCTGGAGACGCCTTCGGCAAATCTGGCGGCCTGCATGCAATGGCTCAAGCAGTCCTACTCCATGTGGTTTAATGTGCGACATGGGCGGGTGGGCCCCCTTTTCCAGGGCCGCTATCGCAGCGTGCCGGTGGAGGACGCGGGCTGGGTCTTTGAGCTCAGCCTCTATATTCATTTGAATCCGCTGCGATTGGCGCGATTCAAGTTGGGCCGGGTCGAGCGGCAAGGCAGTAGCGGGGATAGCGAGCGACCGCTTCCCCGAGCCGAGAGCACCCGGCGTCTGCGGGAGTTGCGGCGCTATCCGTGGAGCTCTTACCTCGCCTATGGGGGTTATTCAATGGCGCCCGAGTGGCTTACCACCGCCGTCATCCACGAACGGGCGGGCGGCCGCAATCCGCGACAAGCCTATCGGAAACAGGTGATGGCGCGATTGACAGGGGGTGAGACGGGCGATATTCTTGAGCGGATCCGGGATGCCGTGGCGATCGGGTCCGAAAGCTTTCGTGAAGGCGTACGGAAGCGGCTACGGGATTCGGGCCGCGAGATTGCCGGCCACCGGGCTGCCCGGGACCGTATCGAACTCCAGCGGGTTCTGACGGCGGTCGAACGGGTAACGGGCGAACCGGTGAAGAAAGGCGTCCGAGGCGGACTGGGCCGCGATCTCGTCTTAAAGGCGGCCTGGGATTCGGGGAGTTGGACATTGAAGGCGTTGGGGGAGCAAATGGGCAACCTGGATTATGTCACCGTCCACCATGCCATTCACCGGATCGGGCGGCAACTTGCGAAAAAGACCGACCTGCGAGTCATGCTGAAAGAGATCACGCATGAAATGTATATATGAAAGACCTGACCCCTATACTCCTTACTCTATACTATAACCCTATGCTACAAAGACCTGACCCCTATGCTATTGACCCCTATGCTATGAGAGTTTTTGGAGATATATTCCTAAAATGAACCGGATCTCCATCATCACCTTGACCTACAACAAGCTCGCCTGCACCCGGCGGTGCCTGCCGAGCTTGCTGCACTCCGACTGCAAGGCGTGGGAGTTGATCGTGGTGGAGAACGGCTCCACGGACGGCACTCGGGAGTGGCTGGACGGCTTCCAGCGGGAGGCGGGCCGGGCGGGGGGGAAGGTGACGATTCTCGCCCATGCCGCCAACGTCGGCTGTTCCACGGCCCGCAACCAGGCGATTGCCGCTTCATGCGGCGAGCGGATTGTGTTTGTCGACAACGACGTGGCGCTCCGGAACCGGAACTGGCTTGAAAAGCTCAGTCAGGTTCTCGATGAGGATCCCGGGGTGGGCGTGGTCGGGCCGAAATTGGTGTATCCCTTTCCGCCGCACCGGATTCAATTTGCGGGCGGGGCGGTCTCGCGGACCGGCCGGGTGCAATTCATGGGACGGGGGGCCGCGATTGACGACCCCCGGTTCAACACCCGCCGGGAGGTCCAGTATGTCATCAGCGCCTGCATGATGATCCGGCGCGAGGCGCTCCTGGCGGCGGGCGGGTTTGACGAGGCTTTCAATCCGGTGCAGTTCGAGGACACCGATCTGTGCTACAAGGTCCGGCGCAACGGGCTTCGGATCCAGTATGAGCCTTCGGTGGAAATGTATCATTTCGAAAGCGTGACCACCGCCGGCACGCCGGGGATCTCCAACACGGCGCTTGTGGTCCGGCATGGACTCCTGTTCAAGGAGCGCTGGAAGGCGATGTTCGGGTCGGAAAACGGACCGCCGGATTCGGAAATCGCCTGGCAGAAGATCGCGATTCCGCCGCTGGACAGCATTCCCGAACCCCCGCTGGTGTAGAGCGCTGGACAGTGCCTTCCATTGAGGCTAGTATAGGCAGGACTTAGAAGACAGAATTCAGAATCCGGAATGAAGTCGGTTATTCTGACTTCTGGCTGCCTGCTCAGCGCTTTCGGTTGTTCGGTAAATGAGGAGTCCATTGACATGGCCGACGAAACGGTGGAAAGCCGGTTGAAGAAGATGATTGTCGAGCGGTTGTTCATGAAAATCGCCCCGGACCAGATCGAGAACGACAAGTCCCTGGTGAACGATTACGGGGTGGATTCCGTGAGCCTGTTCGAGCTGGTGGTGGGGATCGAGGAGGAGTTCGGCGTCCGGATCGGCGACAATGAATTCGACATCAAGAACTTCCACACCGTCTCGGCCCTGGCCCGTTTTGTCCGTTCCAAGCTGAATCCGGCCGGCGCCTGATCCGGCCCCCCTCCATGAAAGAAGAACCCGTCAGAATCGGCAGCGGCGGCGACTGGCTCAGCGGCATGATGCATACGCCGGCCGGTGCTCTGGCGGGCTCGGTTCTTATCTGCGAGCCGCTGTTCGAGGAGCGCAAGTCGGCGCACCGGACCCTGGTGGAAATGGCACGGGCCTTATGCGCCGACGGCTTGGGCGTGCTCCGGTTCGATTATCGCGGCTGCGGCGACAGTGCGGGGGACTTCCCTTCGTTTTCCGTGCCCGATTGGCTGGCGGATATCCGGGCCGCCGAGGGCTTCTTGCGGCAGCAATTCCCCGGAAAACCGGCTGGCGTGTTGGGTTTGCGGTTGGGGGCGTCTTTGGCGTTGAAAGCGCTGTCGGACTCGGCGGTCGCGCCATTTGATTTTGCGGTTCTCTGGGAGCCCGTGGTGAACGGGCGGGATTATCTGGACACGGAGTTGCGCAAGAAATTGATGAAGGAGATGCTGACCTTCGGCAAGAGCCGGTGCACAAGAGAGGCGCTGCTGGCCGATCTGGCGGCCGGGCGGGGGATCGATTTTGACGGGTATCTGATTTCGCCGGGCCTTCATCAGGATTTGAGCAGCCTTGATCTTCTTCAGCCTGTGGGGCCCATTCCCCGGCAATGCCTGGTCATGGGGATCGGCTCGTCCTCGCAGCCGGCTCAACCGCTAGTGAGTTTGGCGGAAAAGTTACGAGCGGCGCAGTCCCAGGTTGAGCTTCAGGTGGTCCGGTCGCAGCCGCTCTGGAGTCTGGTGGGGCTGGTGTCGTGTCCCGTCCTGGTCCGTGACACGCAGGAATGGATGAGGAAAGCGGTTGGCCATGCCGGCGGATAGGGTTTCTCTATAATGGAAACAACGGTTACATTCGGCAAAGAAGCGGCGTCGTTGCGGGGCGTTCTGCATGAGCCTGAGCGCTCGAACGGCGTGGGGGTCGTCTTTCTGCACGGATGGCCGGGGAATCGAATCGGCCCGCACCGCATGTTCGTGACGCTGGCGCGCCGGCTGGCCGGACTTGGATTCCACAGCCTCCGGATCGATTTCCGGGGGCGGGGGGACAGTGACGGCCGGGCGGAAGACGCGTCGATCGGCACGATGATCGAGGACACGGCCGTGGCCGTGGATTTCCTGGCCCGCCGGCCGGAGATCAAAAAACTATACCTGCTCGGCATCTGCTCCGGCGGAAAAGTGGCGATCGGCGCGGCGTCCGCGGATCCCCGCCTCGCCGGCCTGGTCCTCTGGTCCGCCGAAGCCATGGGCCCGCTCCGGACGCGCTCGGCCCGCACCCACAAGTCCGTGTCCGCACTCCGCCTTTACCTGAACAAGCTTTCCTCCGCCGAGACGTGGAAGAAAATCCTGACCTTCCGGGTCAACACGCGCATGGTGCGCAAGGCCATTATCACCGACGAAACCCCGCGTGATGCGGAGGTGGTCCGGGAGACGGCCATGCTGGACGCATTCAAGGGGTTTCAGGGGAAGCTTCTGTTCATTTATGGCGGCAACGATCCGGATACGAAGTTCGCCGCCGAGGCGTACACGAAATTTTGCACGCGCCACGGAATTCCGAGCGAGTTCCACGAGATTCCCGAGGCCAACCACAGTTTCTATTCGCTGGAATGGGAGCGGAACGTGCTGGCCTGGTCCGAACACTGGTTGATCCGGCAGGCCGAGTCCGATCGGAGATGAGGCAGTGAGCACGCCGATGCCACGACGCCGAAAAATCCTGTTTCTTAATCACGTCGCCACGGTCAGCGGGGCGGAAGCCAGCCTGCTGGACACCGTGATGGCGCTGGACCGGGTCCGGCATGAGCCCGTCGTGATGCTGCCCGGGCCCGGCCGGTTGTCCGAATTTCTGGCGCACGCCCGTATCCGGACCGAATTCATGCCCCTGTGCCGATTCCGGAAGACGAGCAACCCCCTGCTGCTTCTGGGGTATCTGTTCCAGGTGTTGACGGGGGCCAGGCGCCTGGCCCGCTTTATCCGCCGGGAACAGGTGGACCTCCTGCATGCCAACAGCAACACCGCGCAGGTTTACGCCGGGCTGGCGGCGCGCTGGGCCGGGATCCCCTGTGTCTGGCACTGCCGTGATCTCGTGGAGCTGGGAGTGCTGGGAAAATGGATGGCGGCCCACGCCACGGCCATCGTCGCCATTTCCACTGCGGTGAAGCGCCAGCTTTGTCAGTATGGGCCGGAAGTCAAAATCACGGTCATCCACAACGGGATTGACGGGGTTGCGTTCCAGACGGGGGCTGACGGGCCGGCGGTTCGCCGGGAATGGGGGGTGAAGGAGAACGCCTTCCTGGTCGGCATGGCGGGTCAGCTGGTGCCCTGGAAAAATCACGCACTTTTCCTGAAAGCCGCCGGCACGATCGCCGCCGCGGTTCCGGAGGCCCGCTTCCTGATCGTCGGCGCCAATTTGTTTGATCCCGGTTCCGGTTATGAGGCGGGCCTCCGGGCGCTGGCGCGGGAGGCCGGCCTTGAAGAGCGCCTGATTTTTTCCGGATACCGGACGGATATGAATTCCGTCCTGGCCGGACTCGATCTCCTGATTCATCCGGCGGATCGGGAGCCGCTGGGCCGGGTGATTTTGGAGGCCATGGCCCTGGGCAAGCCGGTTATCGCGGTGAATGCGGGCGGACCGGCGGAGATCATCCACTCCGGAATCGACGGTGTTCTGGTGCCGCCCGGCGATGACGAGGCCCTGGCGGAAACGGCGATGGCCTTGTGGCGGGATAAGGATAAGGCCGCCCGCCTGGGAGTTGCCGCCCGCGAGCGGATCCGGCGCGATTTCAGCAGCCGGGCCCATGTGGAAAAGATCGAAGCGCTTTATGACACGCTGCTCGGCGGAGGCGCCGCCGGCCGGCCGATCCGGATCGCGATGGTGCTCGGCGAGTTTCCGTCGATTTCGGAAACCTTTATTCTCCGGGAGATCATCGCGCTCGAGCAATGCGGATGCCAGGTCCTCCTGTTGGCGTTAAAGCGGCCGGTTTCGCGGGCGGTTCATCCGGAGGCGATGCCCTTTCTTTCACGGGTTCATTATCGGGTGTCCGTGCTGGCGGGGTCGTCGATTTCAGCGCGGCTGCATTTCCTGTTCACGAGGCCGGGCGGGTACCTGTCGTTGCTTGGCCAGGCTCTGCTCCGGGGCGATCCGGATGGCGGCTCCCGCCTGAGAGCGTTGTATCATCTGTTGACGGCCGCCGAATTCGCTCGGGTGGCGGAGCGCGCGGGGGTTACGCATGTGCATGCCCAGTTCGCGACGGTTCCCGCGGATATTGGCGCCGGGATGGCCCGGCTTCTGGGGGTTCCCTTCAGCTTTTCGGCGCATGCCTGGGATATCTACACCCGGAAAAAAGCGGCGACGGAGGCAAGGCTGCGCGAGGCCGCTTTTGTGGCGGTGTGTACGAGGCAGGGCCGCGAGTACCTGAAGGCGCTGGCCCCCTGGATGCCGGAGGAACGCGTGGTGTTGATCCGTCACGGGATCGTTCCCGGGTGGTTTGTGCCGGGGACGGCGGCGGAACCGGTGATCCTGGGGGTCGGCCGGCTTGAGAGAAAAAAAGGGTTTCGTTTTCTCATCGAGGCTTGCCGGATTTTAAAAGAAGGCGGAGTCGATTTCCGGTGTGTGATCGTGGGGGAGGGAACGTTGTGGCAATCGCTGGCGGAGCAGATTGTGAAAAGCGGGCTTGAACGCGAGGTCACGCTGGCTGGCGCGCTGACGCAGGATAAGTTGATGGAACGGTATGGAACTGCTAGGGTGGTTGCCATTCCGTCGGTCGTGGCGGCGGATGGCGATCGCGATGGGCTTCCCAATGTGCTTTTGGAGGCGATGGCCATGCAGATTCCGGTGGTGGCCACCACGGCTTCGGCCGTTCCGGAGGTTGTGACGGAGGGCGTGCAGGGGTTGCTGGTTCCGCCGGGGGATCCGCTCAGGCTGGCGGACGGGTTGAAGGCGCTGCTCGCGGATGAAGCCCTCCGGCAGCGGATGGGCCGGCAGGGCCGGGAGACGGTGTGCCGGGATTTTGATAGCACCCGCAATGTGGCGCGACTGGTCGCGCTGTTCAACGAGGTTGGCGCGGGATAACGGCCGGGTTGGCCCAGGACGAACAATGGTTTCCGGACATGGCAAAGACATTCTGAAAGGCGCGGCCATCATCAGCGCCTTTGTGCTGGTGGGCAAGGCGATGGGCTTCGTCCAGAAGCTGGTGATGGCGCATTATTTCGGAACCGGGGTCGAGGCGGACGCCTATACGCTGGCCTTCAGCAGCATTGTGTTTGCGATTGGCCTGTTTCCCCAGCAGTTGCTCTCCCCGTTTTTACCCCTGTTCGCGGAGAAGCGGAAAAAGGAGGGGGAGGCCGCGGCGTGGCGATTGGCCGGTTCGGTGGGCAGCCTCGTCGTCCTGGCCCTGGTGGCCGTGGTTGTGGCCGGGGTGACGCTGGCGCCGCAACTGGTCGGGGCGGCCTCGTCGTTCAAGTCGGCCGACACCACGCGGCTGGCGGTGAAGCTGGTCAGGATCATGATGCCGGCGGTCTATTTCATGGGCCTGTTCGCGTTCCTGGCCCTGCTCCTCAATGCCCAGAAGCGGTTCGCGAGGCCGGCCCTGGGCGACACCGTCAACAAACTGGTGCTGATTGGGGGGCTGATCCTGCTCTATCGCTTTTTCGGAATCAGCGGCCTGGCCGTGGGCGTGGTGCTGGGGGCGGCGGCTGGATACGTGATTGCGGCCACTGGCGTGAAGGACCGGTTGCGGGGGTTGTCGTTCGGGGTTGATTGGAAAGAGCCCGCGTTGAAGCAGCTGGGCGTGCTGATGCTTCCGATTCTCCTGTCGGTGGTGATCGCCCAGGTGCGGACGATCATTGACTACAAGTTTGCCTCCGGCATGGCGGAGGGAAGCACCGCCAGCATCAACTATGCCCGCAGTCTGGTGGACACGCTCGTCCTCCTGGTGCCGACCGCCGTCGGGGTTGCCATCTATCCGGTCTTTTCGGATATGGCGGCTGGGAAGGACCGGGTGGCGCTGAGCGACATGTTGATGCGGTCGCTCCGGATGATGGTCTTCCTCTTTATCCCCGTTTCCGTGGCGCTGATCCTGCTGCGCACCCCGATCGTCCAGATTGCGTTCCAGCGGGGGCAGTTCACCCATGAGTCCGTGGCGTTGACGGTGGCCCCGCTGACCTATTATTCGCTGGGACTCACCGCCTTCGCGTTGGAGATCCTCCTGATGCGGTTTTATTTCTCCATGAAAAACACACTCACGCCGGCCATCGTCGGCGGCCTTTGCGTGCTGGTCCACCTGGGCGTGATCCTGATGTTCAAGGACAGCCTGCAGAATGCCAGCATGGCGCTGGCCGCCACGGTTTCCAAGGGTGTCAAGGTGGCGGTCCTGTTTGTGTTGCTGGGGTCTTTCCTGCCGACGCTTCAGTGGCGGAAAAACGGCGTCTTTGTGTTGAAAACGCTGATGGCCGCCGCCTGCATGGGTGTGGCGCTGGTGCTCGTGTTCAAAGGGGCGGCCGCCGTTCTTCCGGACCCGGATGCTGTGGGCAAGCTGGCGCGCCTGCTGGTGCTGGCGCTGGAGACGGGTGCTGCGGGAGTGGTCGGGCTGGCGGTGTTTGCGGCGGTGGCGCGGATGCTCCGGATGGAGGAGTCTTCCGCTATCGGGGCCTGGGTGAAAAAGCGGGTGGGCGCGCGAGTTTCGGGCGGGGGTTAAGGCGTTCATCGCGGGGCAAGTCATGGAAAAGATCCGCGTACTTGAAATTGTGGAAGCGACCTCGGCCGGCACGCGTCGGCATGTGACGGATTTGACGGGCCATCTCGATTCCCGGCGGTTTGCCGTCACCCTTGTCTGCGCCACCTTGCGCGAGAAGGGTTTTCTGGAGGATGTCCAGGCCCTGCGTGAGCGCGGCGTGGCGGTGGTGGTGATCCAGATGGTCCGCCATATTTCCCCGGTCCGGGATGGGGCGGCCTTTTTCCGCATCCTGCGGGTGATCCGGCGGGGCGGGTTCGACGTGGTGCACACCCACAGCTCCAAGGCGGGTTTTCTGGGCCGGCTGGCGGCTCGCGTGGCGGGCGTGAAAACGATCATCCACACCCCGCACACCTTCGCATTTGAAATGGGGATCGGGCGGGTTAGGAAGGCCTTGTATTGGGGGCTGGAGTGGTTTGCCGCCTGTTTTACGAAACGGATTATCTGCGTCTGCCAAAGCGAGGCGGATAATGCGGTGAAGGCTGGACTTGCGCCGGCCGGAAAATTTGTGGTCATTGAAAACGGGCTTTCCGAAGAATCGTTTTCGGCGCCGGCGGATCAATCGGACGCGCGTCGCGTGTTAGGGTTGGGTGCGGAGGCCCGGGTGGTGGGCATGGTGGGCCGGTTCGAGCCGCAGAAAGGGCACCTGGATTTGGTGCGGGCGGCGTCGTGGGTGGTGGCTCGGTGTCCGGACGTTTGCTTTGTGCTGGCGGGCGAGGGCTCCAAATGGCCGGCCGTGCGGCGACTCATTGACGAGCGGGGGCTCGGGCCGCATTTCAGGCTGCCGGGTGTCGTGGATCATCCCCGACTCCTGTATGCGGCCTTTGATGTGGTGGTGTTGCCGTCGCTCTGGGAAAGTCTTCCCTATTCGTTGCTGGAGGCGATGGCGGCGGGCAAGGCGATTGTGGCGACCTCGGTGGGGGGAATGCCGGGCGCCGTTGTTCATGGGGAGACAGGCTGGCTTGTCCCGCCGGAGAAGCCCGAATTGCTGGCGGCGGCACTGGTGGAGCTATTGGCGAATCCGGAGAAACGTCAGGCGTTGGGCGCGGCCGCCCGGGCGCGGGCGCAACACCGCTACCGACTGGGCGACATGGTTGCCAAGGTTGAAGCCCTTTACCTGTCGCTGGCAGGGTGTGCGGATTCAGCGGGCGACATCGTCAACGGTGAGTCATGACAGGCTGGTTAGTGAGTCTATGCGCGACAAGCCCATAGTTATATTGGCTTTCAAGGAAGGAAACTCGGGTTCATGGGCTTCTTTCGGCACGGGTGACCAACAAGCAGCCCAGTCACGGAGCAACGTTGACGTGTCCCGTTTTGAAAGCTACACGACACAGGGACGCATCACGCTTGATCGGCCACTCGATCGCTGGTAGTCTTGCCAAATATGAAAATGAAGCGTGGGAAACAACTCGGGATTCTGGCTTCCGTTTTAGCCGCCGCAATCGCCTTGCCTGGCGTCGCCGCCGGACAGACCCTCTGTTTTGACGCCGTGACCGCCGGGAAACTGGAGGCGCCGATGGAGATCGAGTCGGCCTCCAACGCGCCGGTGGAACTCCGGGCGTTCCTCGCGAAAGGCGTGCCGGACGGGACCTATTTGACCCTCGCCCAGGGCAAGGGCTATCCGCCCGCCATGACCGCCGGCATGGCTGCCTTTACGTTTACGATTGCAAACGCCGGCGACTATTACCTGTGGTGCCGGACCTGGTGGCTGGATGAGTGCAGCAACTCGTTTTGGATCAACATCGATGACGCCAAGCCGTTTATTTTCGGCGAGGATTCCACCTTCAAAACCTGGCACTGGGTGCGGGCTCCGCTCCGTCTCAAGCAATTGACGCTGGCCCAGGGCACGCATACGTTGACGTTCAGGAACCGGGAGGACGGCGTTTATTTGAACCAGATCCTGCTGACCCCCGACAAGAAATACGTGCCGGTGGATCTGGAAACAGTCACCTCCGGTGTTGCCCCGTGATGGCGATGAAACAAGAGGCTCCCCGCGTTTCCCGATGGGTCGCCGCCGGCCTGCTGGGCATCGTCATCCTGGCCCCGACGCAGTATGGCGTCGAGGTGATGAAGAAGGTGCACCTTTCCCCGGTCGATCCCTTGATCGGCATCACCTTTCTCGTGTGGCTGGCGGGAATGGTCCGGACCGGCGCCTGGCGCGCGATCCGGGCACCGATGGCCTGGCCGATTCTCTTTGTGGCGCTGGCCGCGCTTTCCGTGGTGTCTTCGACGAACCGGCTCCGGTCCGCGAGCGAGGTCGTTCAGTTTGCTGAATATTTCATGGCGGCCTATCTGCTGTTCGTCACAAGCCTTTCGGATCGGGCCACCTTCAGGATGGTTCTCAACGTGTTCCTGGCCGTGGCCGGCGTCGTGATCCTGTTTGGCCTGGGGCAATACCTGTGGCCTGCTGTGGCGGATTTCAAGGTTCGCGCCACGTTCAACAACAGCCATGTGTTTGGCGGGTTTTTGTCGCTGGTCCTGCCGCTGCTCTTCGGGATGATGCTTTACACGGAAGGCGTCTGGCGGCGGCTGGCGTTCCTGCCGGTGATCCTGGCCGGATTGGTGGCCACGCTTTCCGGCGGGACGTTCCTGGCGCTGACGCTGGCGTTTGGCGTGCTGGCGATGGTCCGGGGCTGGAAGTGCTTTGCCAGCGTCATGGCGATTTTCTTCCTGCTGGTTTTCCTGGCCATGCCGCTGCTGCCCCGGCATAACCTGGACGTGCTGAAAAACTCGATCAGCCTGTTCAACGAGGAGGGCGATCTGTCACGCCGGTATATCGAGTGGCAGGCGGCCACGGAAATGGTGCAGGAGCATCCGCTGCTGGGAGTCGGGGCGGGCGGGTATCAGGATAAAATCGGCACCTTTTACGGCATTCTTCCGGTCGTGGGCGGAACCGCGGCACCGGCCGATTCGCAGAATCTGTACCTGGTCCTGGCGGGGTCGATCGGCCTGCCCGGGCTGGCCGCGTTCCTGGCCCTGCTGGGGTTTGGGGCGGCCGGGGCGGCGAAAGGGTTTCTCGGGAGGGACGGGCTCGAGGCCTCTCGCAAAGGCCTCTACCTGGGAATTATCGGGAGCCTGCTGGCCTTTTCGGTGAACAGTTTCTGGAGCCCCTTGCTCGTCAGGGGCGTTGGCATCCCGCTGGTCATCATCCTGGCGTTGGCCACGGCCCGGCCCGGTTATATCCGTTCGGCGACCAGATCGCCGACTTCGGTGGTGGAATAGCCCATCTTGCCGGCGGCCAGACTCTTCACCTTGGTAGCGGTCACATCCATGATCGCCTTTTCGATGGCCTGGGCGGCCTTCGTCTCGCCCAGCACGTCCAGCATCATGCCGCCCGCGGAAATGGCGGCCAGCGGATTGATGACGTTCTTGCCCGTGTATTTCGGGGCGCTGCCGCCCATGGGCTCGAACATGGAGACGCCCTCGGGGTTGATGTTGCCGCCCGCGGCGATGCCGAGTCCGCCCTGGATGATGGCGGCCAGATCGGTGATGATGTCGCCGAAGAGGTTTTCCGTCACAACGACATCGTACCACTCGGGCTGCTTGACGAACCACATGGTGGCGGCGTCGACGTGATTGTAGTCGCGCTTGATCGTCTTGTAATCCTTGTCGCCCATTTCATTGAAGGCGCGCCACCACAGATCGCCCGCATGCGTCAGCACGTTGGTCTTGTGGACCATGGTCAGCATGTTCTTCTTGTTGCGCTTCTTCGTGTATTCGAAGGCGTAGCGCAGGCAGCGGTCCACGACGGGGCGGGAATAGCACATGACCTGCGTGGCCACTTCGTTCTGCGTGCCGACCATGGTGGCGCCGCCCATGCCGGTATAGATGCCGCCCGAGTTTTCGCGGATGACGACGAAATCGATGTCCGCGGGACCCTTGTCCTTGAGGGGCGTCTCAACGCCGGGGAAAAGTTTCACGGGGCGGAGGTTGATGTACTGGTCTAGC
>CAMDGM010000035.1 GCA_945898015.1 PVC group bacterium
TGCTCCGCCGCTATGGGTTCAATATTCCGTGGGACTTCGCGGAGGCACGAACATGACCTCCGCCTGTTCAACCGCCGGATGCGGAAAACCGCACGTCCGGTGGTGTGGAAGGATCACGGGGCGAAAGCCCCGTGATCCCATCCGATCACAGACCGTGGCTTCGTTTTTCACAGCTTCGTAGCGCCAGGCCAAACCGGCTTTTCAAGCGACTATAGAGGGAGTGAAGTTCCCCCCATTTTTTGGACAGGTAGCTAAGCGAGTATTTTGCTAGGCTCTGAACAGGAAATGGGAGACTGACAATGGCAGGGAAGAGGAAGCAGCACGCGGATGAATTCAAGGCCCGAGTCGCATTAGATGCGATTCGAGGGATCAAGACGATGAGCGAGTTGAGCTCGCTGCACAAGGTGCATCCTTCGGTGATCGCCAGTTGGAAACGGCAACTGCTTGAGCGGGCACCGGATGTTTTCACACGTGGATCTGGAGGCGGCCATACGGAAGAGGAATTGACGGCGCCGTTATTTGAGAAGATCGGCCGGTTGGAGATGGAGCTGGACTGGCTAAAAAAAAAGCTCTGATCGTGGACGTGGAGGATCGCCGGCAATGGGTCAAATCGGGCCACAGAGACCTTTCCGTGAGTCAGCTATGCCGTTTGGCAGGGTTGGCCCGGTCAAGCTTCTACCACGAGCCTGCGGCCGTGGAGACCGAAGAGAACTATGCCTTGATGAAGCAGATCGATCGGCTGTATATGAAGAGGCCCTTTTACGGATCGCCCCGGATGGCCGACTGGCTGGAGGAGTTTGGGTGGTTTGTCAACGAGAAGCGGGTGGCGCGACTGATGCGCCTGATGGGGATACGTTCTATCCTTCCAGGGCCGCATACAAGTCATCCGCATCCGGCCCACATCAAGTACCCCTACCTGCTGCGAGGCCTTGCTATCAAGGCTCCGAACCAGGTTTGGTGTGCGGACATCACGTACATCCCATTGCGGCGGGGCCATCTGTATTTGGTCGCTATCATGGACTGGTTCAGCCGCTATGTATTGACCTGGGAGCTGTCCAATTCAATGGAAACGGACTTCTGCCTCCAGGCGTTGAACCGGGCGTTGGCACGGGGGACACCGGGGATATCGAACACCGATCAAGGGTCGCAGTTCACCAGCGAGGCATACACCGGCCGCCTGAAAACGGCCGGTGTTACGATCAGCATGGATGGCCGTGGCCGAGCATCGGACAACGTGTTTATCGAGCGGCTCTGGCGCTCGGTGAAATACGAGGAGGTTTACCCGTCCGACTACTCCAACGGGCTTGTGGCGTATCACCGACTGGACCGTTACTTCCGGTTCTACAACACCGAACGGCGACATCAGGGACTGGAGAAGTGGACGCCCAAAGAGGTGTATCACAACTGCCATGCCGCCGCCCTCGTAAGAAGGGCGCAGGAGGATACAGAGCGTGCTTGCCTGGAGGCCGGCTGAGCAGGAGCCCCGCTCCCGTTGCGATCCTCCGACGAGCTATTAGGGCCCATTCTCGGATCGCAAGGGAGCGGGGCCTCTCGCAGGCATGCCGCACAAAAGGATACACCGTGAAAGGAAGTGGACACACAGACAACTATCGCTTATTTTACCCCGGAACCTGTCCAAAGGATGGGGGGAAGCTCAGATTTAAAATCGACGCTCTTTCCGTCAAAGATTCATTTGTGCCTCAAATGCCCACAGAGACGGACATGGAAAGCGCGTCAAGTCGCCACACTCCAAATAACGAACCCCGCTCGCTTTTCCGACTCCCCGACGAAACTGCAATGCGCCCGCGACATGCGCCCGTTATTATTCGTCCTTGTTAATTCGATTTGTTTTGAGGATAGTCGGAAGTGCATATGCGACAAGAGGTAACGAGCTTATGTGGGGAGTAGAATGATGATAAACGTCAATACGGCTTGGTCTGGGATTCTTGCATTTATGCTGGCCATAGGCGGCGGCCTTGCATTGATGTCCTGCACTCGGGGTGATCGCTCGGTCGTCTCATTTGAGTCTGCGGTTCAGGATCTTCAGTCGCCGGCGTTCGGTTCGCCCCGTCTTGCTGTTTCCGATATGTTTTCCACCTATGACCGCATGGGCGGCAACATGGATTGGGCGGATTTGAATCAGTTGTGGATTGGCGATTTGAATTATTTGGCAGTGGAGTTGAAAGGACCGGGATGTGTGCGGCGGATATGGAGCACGAATGTGGCCTCCGAAGAATGGCTTTTTTACTTTGACGGCGAGACTACGCCCCGCCTGAAACTGCCTGAAAGTAAGCTGTTTGTGCATGTTGGCCAAGGATCCTTTCCGTTCCTTCCCCCGCTGACTGAGTCAGTCAGCGGGGGAAGCAGTTGTTACATTCCTTTCCCCTACCAGAAATCGCTCCGGATTGTCTGGCGCATGAAGCAAAAACCAGCCGCTTACGCCCGACCCTATTTTCACGTCAATTATGACACCTATCCCTCCGGAACGCGGGTGGCAAGTTTTCCGAAAACATTCCGGGATGCGGATCGGGCTGCGGTTGAGAAAGTGCGCCAGTCGTGGACGGGCGTCGAGTCCCAGATGCGTGCCCGGGTGGATTCCATGGAAATGAAACCGTTTGTTATTCCCTCCGGCGGTACGGCTGAGGTATTCAAAGCCGTTTCCGGGCCCGGCGTGATCAGTGCGCTGTCTGTCCGACTCGGGGCGCTGGCTAATTTCAATGCCGTACAGCGTGCCCAGGCTTTGCGCAACCTGGTGTTGCGAGCCTATTGGGATGGAGCCAGCGTCCCCAGCGTCGAGGTGCCGCTAGGCGATTTTTTCTGTAATGGCCTGCATCAGCGACGGTTCGCGTCATTCCCGATGGCCAATGTGGAAGGCACGTGGATTTGTCGTTTCCCCATGCCGTTTCGCAATGGAGCGAGAATCGAGATTGGCAATGAGGGTCCCTTTCCGGTGGATCTGAAGGCGGCGGTTGACCTGGTTTCCGGCGAGAAGGACGAAAACGTCCGCTATTTTCATGCGGCGTGGAATCAGGCCTATAATTCCACGGTTCCGCTTCGGGTTATGCGGACCGAGGGAAAGGGCTCGTTTATGGGCTGCTATGTGATTGCCCTGGGCATGGATGGCGGATGGAACATCTTGGAAGGGGATGAAAAGTTTTTCCGAGACGGGGCGTTTCGCCCCGTTCATCATGGCACCGGACTCGAGGATTACTTCAATGCGGGATGGTATTATTTTGGTCTCTTTGAGCGTCCTTTGAGCGGGTTGTTGGAAAAAGCGGTCATGCGGACGGCTCAGTACAGGTTTCAAATTCCGGATCCGGTGACTTTTGAAAAAAGCCTGATGATGCAGCTTGAGTTCGGCGATGCCAACCGGGCGAAGGGGTATATGTCCGCCGCTTCCTATTGGTACCAGGACAAGCCCGGGCCTGCCGGCAGCACGATTCCTCCCGCTGATCAGCGTGTTCCGGCAATGGATCGGGTGGGCGTGGCAGCCTCTATGTGCGAACTGTTCGAACTGGAGCGGGCCGGGTTGGGTCGGGAAGCCGAGGAGCGGAGCGAATATTACGCCACCCTGTTCGGCAATGACCCGCTGGGCCAGATTTATGCGTTGCGGGCATTGGCCTACAGGGAAATTCGGGAAGGCGCTCCTGCGGTTCGGGAGGCCTATCGGACCATGGCCGAGACCCCGGGTGTCGCTCCGGAGGTGGCGGCGCAAGCCAAACTGCTCCTTTGGCGCAGTGAAAAAGCGAATCGTGCGCTTTTTGGAGGCTCCGCGTATTCGACCTTTCGCCTTTTTGTGGACGGAAAAAAGATTGGTGAAGGCGGAACCCCTTTTACTTATCAAGCATTCCCGGTCGAGTTGTCTCCCGGTTCGCATTTGTTGGGAGCGGAGATCGATTCCAAGGGGGATCAGGCATGGTATCTCACGGGCTTTTTCAGCGATTTCACGAATGTGGTCAGTGATATTTCCTGGGATTATTCCCTGATTCGTCCGGAGGGTTGGCCGGAGAAAGGGGGCGATTCTTCGATATGGAAACCGTACGCAGTTAAACCCGGATTCTTTCCGACGATGCAATGGTGGCAATTCACACCCAATGCTTTTCCCTGTGTGCAGTCCGGTTCGCAGGTGGGGGGGCCGGTGGGTGGATGGGACCAGCCCGCCGGACGCACCATTTATCTGCGTCGCCGGATCACGGTTCCGGCTGTGCCTGGTGTCCGTTTCAATCCGTTTGTGCGGTGTAAGGAAATTGATCGAACGCCCGCTGTTCGTCCGGCAAATGACACATCGAATGAGGGCTTGTCACGTTGAGCCGAAACCGCTGGCGGTGTTGATCAGTTGCTCAAGGCAGCCAAGGCGGCCTGCCAGACCGTTTTAACCGGGATATTCATTTTTTCCGAACAGGCCAGACAGTCGGCATATTCAGGTGAGGACGTCACCGGACGCCCCTTCCAGATGCCTATTTTTACGCGTATCGGTCCGTAGGGAGTCTGGACGCTTTCAAAGCGACGTTCCAGCACCGTGCGTGCCACGCGATGTTCCCGAACGCCAAAGGTGGTGCTTTCCCGGAACAGCACATCCAGGATGATTTCACGGGCTTCGGATTTGCACAGCACCGTCACGAGCATGCCAGGCCTCTGTTTTTTCATGAACACAGGCGTGGTGAAGACGTCCAACGCTCCTTTTTCAAGCACGCGCTGGGTCAGCGAGCCGACCAGCTCCGGGGTCATGTCGTCCAGATTGCATTCCAGCACCAGGCAGTCGTCAGAGGCGCCGGATTGTTCCGTCTCGTGGTAGAGAAAGGCCCGGAGCAGGTTGGGGCGGTCTTTCATGGCACGCGAGCCTAGTCCATGCCCGGCCTTCTTCCAAGAGCCGTTGGCGGGAGGTGCAGCCCGGTTGTTCCAGGTTGTCAGAAGGGCGGCTCCGGTGGGGGTGACCGTTTCAACCGTTTCATCCACTGAGGTGACAGGGAATCCGGTCAGCAGTTCCACCGTGGCGGGAGCGGGCAGGGGCAGCACGCCGTGCGCGCATGTGACGGTCCCCCGGCCGATTGGCAAAGGGCCCACCGAGACCTGGTCCACGCCCAACTTGAACAGGCAAAGGTTGCCGCCCACAATGTCGGCGATCGAATCGAGTGCGCCAACTTCGTGAAAATGAACCTGGTCGACCGTGGTGGCGTGAACCCGCGCTTCCGCCTCGGCGATGCGACGGAAGACCTTCAAGCTGTTTTCCAGTACCGGCCGAGGCAGGCCCGAGCGGTTCAAGATGGTTTCGATATCGGAAAGCCCCCGATGGTCACTGGCACCCTGGGCAGGAGGGTGTGCATGGCCGGCTATTTTATGCAATAAACCGGTCAGTCCTTTGTGGGCATGGGCGTGATCGTGCGCGGGGCTTGGTGATTCCGGCAGGTCCAATTTCAAACGAAGCCCGCGGATGCCCCGGTCTGTGGTGGATTCCGTGCGGATGCGGAACGAACCCAGTCCGAGTTTCTCCAGTTCACTTTCCACCCAGGCCGGATCGACGCCAAGATCGAGCAGGGCGGCAAGGATCATATCGCCGCTGGCGCCGCCGACACTGTCGAAGTGGAGCATATTCATGGGGTGGGGGGGGGCGACGATTCGCCGGTTCGATTGATCATGGCGGCGGCGACTCCGGCACCGAATCCGTTGTCGATATTGACCACGGTGATGCCGGGCACGCAGGTGTTGAGCATGGCCAACAGGGTGGCAATGCCCTGAAGGTTCGCGCCGTAGCCGATGCTGGTGGGTACCGCGATGATGGGCCGTGACACGAGCCCCCCGACGACCGAGGGGAGGGCGCCCTCCATGCCGGCCACTACCACAAGGGCCCGGGCTTGACGGAGACGCCCGACATGCTTAAGCAATCGATGAAGGCCCGCCACGCCGACGTCGAATATCCGTTCCACCTGGGCCCCCATGCGTTCGGCGGTCAGCGCGGCTTCTTCGCCCACGGGGATATCGGTGGTGCCTGCGGTGAGCACGATTACAAGCCCGACGGCGGCCGGCAGGGGCGTCACGTCAACGGTGATGGCTCTGGCCGTTTCGTGATAGACGGCGGCGGGTAATCGCGCTTTGACGGCCTCGAATTGCTCGCGCGTGGCGCGTGTGGCAAATACGTTTTGACCGGCCTGGGCCAGCGCTTCGGCAATCGACGCCACCTGTTCCGGGCTCTTGGTGGAGGAGAAGATGACCTCCGGAAGTCCGCGCCGGTGAAGACGGTCGGTATCCACGCGAGCAAAGCCCAGATTGACCTCTCCGGTGCGGTTCAACGTTGCCAGCGCGGACTCGGCTGAGAGGGAGCCTGCTTCGACTTGTTTGAGGATTTCCGGCAGTGTCATGATGTTTTCCTGAACGCCGATCTAGGCATCCAACGGCAATGTCGGCTGGTCGAGACGCTGTTCCA
Organism: PVC group bacterium; assembly: GCA_945898015.1. Lineage (GTDB taxonomy): Bacteria > Verrucomicrobiota > Kiritimatiellia > CAIKKV01 > CAIKKV01 > CAIKKV01. The sequence goes on from CAMDGM010000035.1 coordinate 6,422, forward strand.
GTTCCTGAACCAGCTGGCTGACCGGAATGCGAACCTGCTTCATGGAGTCGCGGTTCCGCAAGGTGACCGTGTCGGCGGTCAAGGTGTCGAAGTCCACGGTGATGCAGAAGGGCGTGCCGGCTTCGTCCTGGCGGCGGTACCGGCGTCCGATGGCGCCGGTTTCATCCCAAAAGCACATCCACCGTTTGCGCAGGGTGTTGTAGATGCTGCGCGCCTTGGCTACAAGTTCAGGCTTGTTCTTGAGGAGGGGGAAGACAGCGATTTTGAGGGGCGCGATGCGGGGCGAGAAGCGCAGCACGGTGCGGGCTTCATAGCCTTTTGGGGGCTGTTTTCCCGGCTCACCCGGCATGGTTACCGCGCCTTCGGTTTTGCCATCGGGCACCCATTCCTCCACGTAGGCGTTGCATAGAATGGCCAGCACCAGGCGGTCGGAGCCTGCGGAAGGCTCGATGACGTGCGGAATGTAGCGGCCTTCGAAGAGCTTGAGGCAGAATACCCGGGCGGCTTCGGCCGATTTTCCCGCCGCCTCCCAGCGCGCAGCCACGGTTGCGGTGAAGGCGTCGCGGGCGGGCGCATCCAGCTTGGCCGCTGCCAGTTTGAGGGGTTCATCGAACACTTCCTGGGATTTTCCGCTGTGTGTCTGATGCTGGGAAAGATCGAAATCGCTTCGGGCCGCGATACCCTCGAGTTCCTGAATACCGAAGGGGAAGGCATATTGGATATCGACGCAGGCGCGGGCGTAGTGGGCCAGTTCTTCATGCCCTTGCCAATATTCCACGAGCGAGGCCGCCGGCAAACCGACGGCCTGATACCAGGCGATGCGCTGGGCCACCCAATACTTGTGCCAGACCTCCCAGCCCCAGGCGGGCTGGGGTTCGCCGGCCAAGTCCGGATTGTCGGCCAAGGTGATGACGCGGCCATGAATCAACTCCACCGCCTCGTCGGGGCGGATGAAAAACTCGAGCTCCATCTGCTCGAATTCGCGGGAACGGAAGGTGTAATTGCGGGGGTTGATCTCGTTGCGGAACGATTTTCCCATTTGCGCCACACCGAAGGGAACCGACTGCCGGCAGGTGTCGAGGATGTTTTTGAATTGCGTGAAGATGGCCTGGGCCGTTTCGGGCCGCAGGAACACGGTTGAGGAAGCGTCCTCGACCGGGCCGACGAAGGACTTGAACATCAGGTTGAAGGCGCGCGGCTCGGTCAGGTCCTTGGATCCGCAAGCGCTGCAGGTCACCCCGGCCGGCAGGCTGAAGCCGGATCCTTCCTTGCCCAGAACTTTTCCCTGCTCTTCGCACAACTGGTCAGCCCGGAACCGTTTTTTGCAGGCTTTGCAGTCCACCATAGGGTCGGCAAATCCGTCGGCATGGCCGGAGGCCTTCCAGATGGCGGGGTGCATGATGATCGTGGCGTCGAGGCCGACGACGTCGTCGCGGAAGCGGGTCATGGACGCCCACCAGATGTCCTTCAAGTTGCGCTTGAGTTCGGAGCCCAGCGGGCCGTAATCCCAGAACCCGTTAAGGCCGCCGTAGATTTCGGAACTCGGGTAGATGAACCCGCGCCGCTTGCACAACGAGGCGAGTGTTTCCAGAGAGAGCTTTTTGTCGGGTGTTGTCATGGCGCGGATAGGATGGCGGAATTGCCCTGCAGAATCAAGGGCAAAAGCCAAATTTTGGAGGTCGGCGGGCGCCTCTGCGATTAGTAAGGAAGGGTCAGCCGCTACACCGGCCGTTCTTCTCTTCTGGAGGGGCGAGCGCTGCGAGCCCGCAAAGTGGGTGGCGTGCGGATTGCCATTGTGGCTTGCGGCGTTTCGGGCGTTCCCTGCCGGCTGCTTTTGCGCGCTAAGGGCTTCAGGCTGGATGCGTCGGGCCACGTGGCCACGCCGCATCGCCTTCAGCCCTTATCCTCGCAAAATCACCTCGTCATGGTCCGCCTGATCGAAACGCCGCAAGCCCAAGCTCCTCGCGCGCCCGGCTCGCTATCGCTCGCTTTGGGCGGCGCGCGATCACGGTTCCCTCAGAACAGGCCCGCCTGATAGGGCTGTGGATACGGGTGGGCTGATGGACGCCCGAACACTTACTAATCGCAGATGCGCCCGGAGTTCGGCGGATCCTCGTCCGCTTATGGAGCGAAGTCGATCCGGTAGTAGCTGGGCGACGACGGTGCGGTGTCGATATAGGTGTTGGTCGGAGGTGTGGCGGCGATCCCGGTCGCGATCACGACGAAGCCTCCGCTCGGTTGATGAGAGCGCAGAACCTTGTACGTGGCGTTGGGTTTGCTGTTCCACTGGAGTTGGATACCTCCCGGACAAAGATCAATGGTCACGCGGATCACATACGTCTTGTAGGTGACATTCTCCTGATTGTTGCCATCGCTCTTCTCGACGGTGGAGTTGTTCGCGTCCACGAATGCCCGGAATAGATGCGTGCCCGCATTTGTGGTGCTGGTCAGGCCGGAGAACAGGAACGTCCTGGATTCGTTCACAGCCAGAGTTCCCACCGTCTTCTCGGCATCGCCCGGCTCGCCCGCCACGGCCAGGGCGCCATGGCTGGCCCAGACACGGAGCAGTCCGCCGTTACCCGCACTGTCGCCCTTGTTCAATACCGTGACGCGCGCGTCGAAAAGTCGCTCGGTTACATTCGGCACAGGGTCAAGCGAGGCTGACGTGATGACGAAGTCTGGCTTCTGGGCGCTGGAACTGCCGATGGTGTAGGTCCAGGTCTTTTGGTTGTTCCCCTCGCTTTTTTCTACCGTGCCATCGCCGCCATCCGCGAACGCCCGGATGTTATGCGTTCCGGCGGTTGCAGGAGCGGCTAATCCCGCGATGGTCAGGGTGCGGCTTTCGCCCGCACTGAGAACGCCTATCGCCTGGGTTGAATCGGCCATTTCCGTTGGCAGAGCCGTGGCTGTTTTCGAGACCCAGAGTTTCAACAGACCGGCATCGCCGGCTATGTCCCCTTGATTTTTCACCGTTACCGCAGCAGAGAAAAGTGCGCCTGTTGTGGTCGGCGCCGGAGTCGGGATGATGCTCAGAACCGCAAAGTCCGCCTTGCGCCAGTCGGCCGACGTAAAGGTGGCGCTGATCGTATGATCCGCCGTCACGGCGGTGAATGTGCGCGCGGTGACGGGGCCCACGGACAGGCCGTCGACAAGGACGTCGAGTACGGCATAGCCCTGGTTGGGAACGATCTGGAAGGTTTGGCTCGCGCCGTGGACGACGGCCACATTTCCGGCGGGGGTGATGCCGCCGTTGGAGCCGGCTTGGGCGTTGAGCGTGTGCAGCGTCACGACGGAGTATTCATAGGCGCCCATATCGACCGTGCCGGCCGCGATGCGGTCATGTCCATCCAAGTCGACCGCGCCTGTCATCCAGGCCGCGTTCAGGCCTGTATTGAGACAGGGCGAAGTCGCTTGCAGGCGGAAGTCGTCCGCCGCTGCATTCACGAATTGCGGGGCGCTGGCGATGTTCCCCGAACCCGGCAGCGAACCGGCGACGCTTGTGCAGGTGTTGCTATAGACGTAGCCGCTGCCGTCCACTGTGCAGTCGGTTCCGTTGTTGAAATAGACGACGCTATTGACGACGGTGCCCCGGTTGCGCGTCCGGACGCCGGCTCCATCGGGCGCCGTGTTCGAGATGACCGTACAGTTTTCAATGAGCCCAGCTTCCCAGACGTTCAGTCCGCCGCCCAGCCCCAGGGAGCGGTTGTTGATCATCAGGCAGCCGCGGACGGTTCCGCCGTTGAGTATGCGCACGCCGCCGCCGTAGCCCGAGGAGCCGTTGTCCGATGCGAGGTTGTCGCGGACAATACAGTTTTCGACCAGCCCGCCGTTATCCAGAGCCGCGCCGCCGCCGTCCCGCGCCTGGTTGTCGCGAAGAATGCAGTTCTTCACCGTGCCGCCGGTGTTGATGTTAACGCCGCCGCCGAACCCGCCCGGGTTGTACCCGTTTTTGACGGTGAAGCCGTCGAGCACGGCGTTGGCATGATCTATGAAGACGCAACGCGTGGCATGGCTCCCGTCGATCGTGGTGACCGCCGCGCCGTTGACGCTTCGGACCGTCACGCCGTTTGTGATGGTGATGTTGCAGGCGAGCGTGTAAACGCCGTTGCTGACAAGCACGTGTTCTCCACTTCCCGCGATGTCCACGGCGGCCTGGATCGTCGAGGCGGCGATGGCCCAGGTGGTGTACGGCGCTTGTGCGCCGGGATTTCCGAGCGCGACATAGCGATCGCCCGTGGTAGGCGGGAGAGGTGAATTTTGTGTAAATCGGGCTGTGTAACCCGCCCCGCCCGAGGGTACCGTGATGGTGCGCGGGTTGTTTGTGTTTCCGTCATTCCAGCCGGTGAAAGTCCAGTTCGTATTGGCCGTCGCGGAGAGGGGCGTCTGACTCCCGACCGTGAAGGTGCCGCCGCCCGAGGCAGATCCGCCGGCCGCCGGGTCCGCCTGTACGGTGATGGCCGCGGTCGACACGGGCACGGTCGTGATCGAATAGGTGCGCGTGAGTTGGTTGTTCCCTTCACTTTGCTCCACGGCGGAGTCGTCTGCATCCATGAAAGCGCGGAGGTGGTGCGTCCCGGTCGCCGTCGGCGCGGTCAAGGTGGTGACAAGTATGTTTGTGGACTGGCCGGAAGACAGAACGCCGATGGGAATTTCCGCCTGGCCCGGCTCGCCCGGAAGGGCCGCGTCAAGTTTCGAGACCCAGACCCGCAGAATACCGGCATTTCCCGCCCCCGGTCCCGAGTTCCTCACATTCACCGTCGCGGTAATGGTTCCGCCCGCGGTCGGAGCCGCTGGATCGAGCGTGATCGAACTGACCAGGAAATCGGGTTTTTCGCCGGAGGATCCGCCTTCGATGAAGAAGGTGAGCTTTTTCTGGTTGTTCCCTTCGCTCGTCTCCGGCGTGATGTTGAAGTTGTCGATGTAAGCCCGGAATTTATAAATGCCCGCAGCGGAAGGCACCGTGAAGCCGGTCACGGTAACGACGCGAGTCTCCCCGGGCGCCAGGATGCCGATCGCCACGTTTTTGTCCCCGCTTTCGCCCGGCGACGCAAACACCGGATGATGAACCCAGACCGTCATGTTGCCGGCATTGCCGCTCTTATCGCCCTGGTTCACCACCGTGATTTCGGCGGCGAAGGCACCTCCCGGCGTCAGCGCGGAAGGAATAAACGTGACCTGCGTAACCGCGAAGTCCGGCATCCCGTAGGAGGGCTCCGGCGGCAAGGCGACGGACTGCGCAATCGCCGACGCGATGTCGTCTTCGCCGGTTAAGCCGTTGTTTGGCGTGGAGTCGGGGTCGAGTGTCGAGCACGAGGCGACCTCTGCCCAATTCGTCAGAGGGCCGTTAGTCGTGCAGTCGACCGCGATCCGGAGCGTCGCCGAGGCGCCGGCGGCGAGGTCGCCGACGGACCACAACCCCGGGGGCATCGTGAAGACGCCCTGAGAGGTTTGCGCATCGACAAGAGAGAAGGAGGGGGCAAGCGCATCGCCGACCACCAGATCTTCGGCCAGATCGGGCCCGTCATTGCGGACGGTAATCGAGAAGAGCGCGTCCGCGTCGACCGACTTGCGCGAGAACCAGGCTTCAATCGTGAAATTGGAGCTGTTCAGGCGGATCGAATCGTTGTCCGGGATCGTGATCTTGTCGGTGGTTCCGTTGAACGCGTAGGCTCCGTCGGTAATGCCATAGGTAGACGGCGCGGCGCCGGTTATCGTGCCGTCGTTGCCGTTTGTTGTGGAGTCGAGTAACGGTCCCGAGTTTTCCTCGAAATGCTGGACCATCATGAATCCGTCATCCCAGACGGCCGTCGGAGCGAAGGCCGGGGCGGGTGGGGTGGGATTGCCGTAGTGAAGGTAGAACGACGTGGGCGAGCCGGCTGCTAGCAGAGGCAGCTTCACCCAGGCGACGAGCCGGCCCGAAGCCTTCCGGAACAACTCGATTTCGTGCGGCAGCACTGTGCCGTCCGTCAACGTGAAGGTCAAGTCCGACCCGTCGATAGTCGCGACGTCGGAGAGTAGAAAATTCTCGTTCAGGCTGACGAGCACGGGGAAGTTGGTCAGATCGGCAGTCACGAGGGAGCCGTTGACGGTCAGGGTTCGCTTGTGCGCATAGCCCGGCAGGATGCCCGGCAATTCGGAGCCGAGGGTCACAAAGGCGGCCGGGTTCTTCTGCTGGGTTACGGTCGCCTGCAGCCAGGCGTCGCTACGCGCACCCCGGGAGAGGCGTACCTCGTCCATCAGGCCGCCGAAGAAGGAACTGTTGCCGAGGTAGGCGCCGAGCACCAGCGGGGCCGTTGAGGGATCCTGCGTGCCGGAGGACGTCTTGGTGGCGACCACGACACCGTCCACGAGTATATCCATGGTGTGGGGTCCCCAGGCAGTGGGTCCGCGCGTGAAGCGGCCGGCGACATGATGCCAGCTCTTGTCGATTTGGACGCCGCTCTTGAGGTTGCCCGTTCCCCAGACGTCGAAGCTGGGCTCGTCGTATTCCAGCCGCATCCAGTAATCACCGTCCACGAACTGCTCGCCCTTGCTGATGGGGATGCACCATTTCCCGGGATAGTCGAAGATCGGAAGCGCCGTTTTTGTCAGCGAAACATCGGCACGCTTCCGGATGATTCCCAGATCCCAGCTCAGATCGTTCTCGCCCCAGGCAAGACCTGTGACTTCCGTACGTCCGGTAAGCGGGTCGGCGTCGCTGTCAGTCGGATCGCTCGAACCCGTTGGCCCTTTGACGGTCGGTTTGTAGTCATGAGGGATCGTGGAAAGGTCGAAGGCGACCTGATAATCCCCGGCCACCAGGCTTCTGAAGAGGTAGTGGCCGGTTCCGTCGGTGACCTGTTCCGCCACGAGTGTGGCGCCGGAATAGAGCATGACGCGAATGCCTGGCACGCCGGGTTCGCCGGCATCCTGCACGCTGTTGTAATTGTTGTCATACCAGACGAAATCGCCGATCGATGCCGGAAGGACGATGCCGGCATCCCAGGTCAGGTCGTTTTCGCCCGGCACGAGAGTCGTGGTGATAGTCCGCCCGGTTGTCGTATCGGCATCGCTGTCTTTCGCGTCGTCGCTATCCGCATCCTGCGGACTGAAGATATGGTGCGGCGGCAGGGAGAAGCCGACCGAATAATCGCCCGGAACAAGGCCCGTGAACCCATAATATCCGGTGGCATCGGTGTTGGTGGTGGCCACCACCTGATCCAAACCGTTGAAGAGGGTGACCAGAACGCTGACGACACCCGTTTCGCCCGCATCCTGAATGCCGTTCAGATTGACGTCGTTCCAGACATAATTGCCGATGGAGGCCGGCAGCCACAGTCCCGCATCCCACGTCATGTCATGCTCGCCCACGCCCAGGGAGGTCGTGGCGGTCTGCCCCGTGCTACGATCGGCATCGCTATCCTTGGCGTTGTTTCCGCCCTGGTCCGCGGGGCTGAAGACGTAGCCGGGGGGCGGAGTGAAGCCGACCGAATAATCGCCCGGGAAAAGGTGGGTAAACGTGTAGAACCCGGCCGTGTCGGTGTTGGTTGTCGCCACGGCCGTGCCGGCGGCGTCATAGAGGGTGACGACGACGTCGGTAATACCCGTCTCGCCAGCATCCTGGATGCCATTGCGATTGACATCATACCAGGCATAGTCGCCAATGGAGGCCAGATTCCAGAGGCCCAGATCCCAGGTGATGTCATTTTCGCCTGACACAAGCTGGGTCGGCAGGGTGCGGCCCGTGAGGGGATCCGCGTCGCTGTCCTTGGCGTCATTCGAGCCCTGGTCCAAGGGGCTGATGACGTAGTCGTCCGGAGGCGTAAAGCCGAGCGAATACTCGCCGGGCATAAGGCCGACGAAGTGGTATTGGCCGTTGGAGGCTGTCGTGTTTGTCGCAATCGGAGAGCCGGTGGCATCATGCAGAACCACCTTCACGCCCCCGATGCCGGCCTCGCCGCTATCCTGGATGCCGTTGCGATTGACGTCGTACCAGACGAAGTCGCCGATGGAGGCGTAAACCTCGACAATCGCCGGGTCGTCGTCACGAACCGGCGGCGCGCCCGGGATTTCGTGTCCCGAGCTGTCGGCGGGATGACCCACCACTTGCGCGACGTTGGTGACCCCGGCATGCAAGGCGGAGGATGTTTTTGTCAGGGTTGCGCTCGCGCCGGGCGCTAACGGTCCGGCAATCTCGCCGATCAGTCCGAGCTTGTCGTCTGTCACGTCCAACCGCACGAGTGCAAGTTCGCCGGTATTTGTCACGCGGTACGTGTAGGTGACTAGTGAGCCGGGGAGAATCCACTGAACCCCGCCATCGGGAGCGGTGCCCGCGGTTTTCACGATCAACACGCCGGTGGGCGGCAGGAACAGCCCCAGGTCCCAGGTGCGATCCGTTTCCGCATCGTCAAGCCAGGTGATCGGGGTAAGGCCGGACAGGGCGTCGACATCGGAATCCTTGGCATCGTCCGTTCCGGCATCCTTCGGGCTCACCCCATAACCGGACGGAATTTCGAAGACCGCGTAATAGTTCCCGCGATCAAGGTTGGGGAACAGGTAATAGCCGGACTGGCCGTTGAAGTCATCGGCCGTGATGGTGAAGCCGATGTATTTGTCCTGATTGGTGTCGATGAGGCCGTCCGGAAATCCGCTCGGTCCGCTGTCTTCGTAAAGACGGACGCGAATGCCGTTGACGCCCGGCTCGCCCGCATCCTGGATGCCGTCCTTGTTAAGGTCGAGCCACACCTGGTCTCCGTAAATCGCATTGGTGTCGGGTTGGACCGCGATGCCGACCTTGATCGGCTCCGACGCCAGCAGGTTGGCTCCGCTATCGGTGCGCGTGCCGTAATAACCGAAGGAGTTCCAGGCAATGCGTCCGTCCGTCGGCGTTTCGACCGGCGCGCGCATGGGCCACGTCAACTCGTACGAGGCGCCGGGCTGGATCACGATGCCGGAGAAAACGAACTTCAGCGAGCGTGCTTCGATCAACGTCGCCGGTGGCGTGGCGTTCCAGTTGGCGGGATCGGATCCTGGAGGACCGGAGGGATCAAAGTCGAGACGCGTTGGATCCTGTTCGCGGCTGTAGTAAACGGTGACGCCCGGCGGGGCGACGACGGGGCCCGCCAGGGACGTTTTCCATTCCGTATGGCGTTGCGACAGGTCGATGACACCGGTGTCGTCGAGCGTCGGCAGGATATCGAGAACGGTGGCGTTGGTGATCGGCACATTGCCCGTGTTCATCACGATCAGCCGGTAATCCGCCAGTCCTCCGGGCACGGTGAATCCGTTCGTGGGATACTTGTTCCATTGATCGTCCAGTTGGCCTTTGACCCACTTGACGGAGTCCATGGAGGCCCGGGCGAAAACGGTGATCGAGGCGCGCTTGAAATAAATCGTTTCCGAGGTGTTCCCGTCGTTATCGAGGTCATGTGTGTCCGTGGAACTCGACACATTTGACACATCGAGGTTTGTATTGCCCCACTGTGCAAGGGTCAGGTCGTTGTTGATGCCGCCGTAGATTGTGCCGGCCGGCACCTGCGCCTGGAAACGCATTTCGATATAGCTGTTGATCGGCAGGTTATACGCGGCGGCGCCATCCCATTTCCAGCGCAACAGCGTCTGGCTGCCGGTGAAGTTGGCGATCATTTCAAAGACCGGGTCGGGCGCGCCGGCGGGTTTGCTGAGAACGGTCCAACTGCCAGGTACATAGACCAGTTTCGAGTCCAACAGATCGGCTAGAACGGGGTTTTCCAAAGGCTGGGCAGCTTCGGAACGGTTGGTGAGCCGGATCGTGAAGGTCGTCAGCGAGCCGTCATTGACGGTCGAGGGCGAAGCCGATTTTGCCAGTTCGGCTACCGGCCGCGGGGTCTTGACCGTGATCGTGGCCGGATCGGTCTTGATCTTCGACCCCGTGAAATCGGTGTAGGCGAGAACACCGATGTTGGTGATCGTCAAGCCGGCCACGACAGGTTGGTCGCTCCAATCGTTGGTGAGAATGGTGGATCTGAATTGAAGATTGTTGATGCTGTAACCAACGGGGAGCGTGCCGAATTCCCACTTGATGGCGTTCACGTGCTCGCCGGGCGCCAGCCCGAGCGAAGAAACCGGCACCGTTACCAGCGCCGTGCCTGCAAAGGGGCTGCCGGGTGCGGCGGTCCAACTGGCGTTTAGGGTGGTCTGGTAGAACAGGCCGATCGGGTCGTTCAACCCGGAGGGGGTCCCGGAAGGCAGGCCGCTGTTGATCGACGTGACCTCAACCTGCTGTGGAATAGCGTCGGTCACCACCACGTTGGATAGCGGCACGTTGCCGGTGTTTTGGAGTAGAAACGTCCATGTTTTCGAGGCTGTTTTCCCCTCATACACATAACTGGCGTTGACATCCTTCGCAAAAGAGGAGTTGGCCAGCGGAGCCACGATCGTGTTCACGGTTTTTGCCGTCAGGGTGATGGGCGCGCTGCCCAGTGGCGTCAAGGTCACGTTCAGGTTGTTCGTCACCGAAGCCCCCAGCGTGAAAGCCGATGAGGGGAACAGCAATGTCAAGGTCCGGGTAAACGACGAACCCGCGTTCAACGTCGGGGTCGTCCAAGTGACGGTGTGGGATAATGAGTCGTAAGCGCCTCCACCGCTAGCGGAGACGAAGACGGCGGCAGGTGGAAGCAGGTCGGTCATGGTTACGGCCGTGGCGTTCAAGGCGCCTGCGGTTTGATTGTTATTGGCCGAAATCTGGTAGGTTACGTTTTGGTCGAGAGGGACACTGTTTCCGACGAGGCTCTTGCCGGCGGTCGCGCGATTTGTGGCCGTGGCGGTGATCGTCACCGGCGGAGAGGTGAAAGACGGCGCATTGGTCGCGGCCAAAGTGGCCGTGTTGGTGGCCACGGTTCCCGGCGGCGTGGAGCCTGGAGTGAAACGGACGTTGACGTCGATTTCGCCGGTGCTTCCGGCTGGAAGCGGATCGATGAAAAAGATCTTTAACTCCCGGGTCCCCGCGTTGTAGGTATACGACGCCATATGCACCGTACCCACCAAGGACTGGAATTCAATGCCAGGGGGAAGGATATCGGTCAGGGTTGTGCTGTAAAAATCCGTCGTCGTGCTCGCGGCGCGGTATTGCAGTTTGTAGGTGAACGTCTGGCCGGACTGGACCGAAGTCAGTCCGTTTGCGATCGTTTTCGTGACCTCCAAGCCGGCCATGGCTGCCGAGGTCAAGCCGATCAGAGTCAGGACAAAAAGCTTCTTAAGAAAACGGAACCTGTCTTTTTTCATAGTCGTCTCCTCGATTAGTCGTCTAACTTAATGGCAGGCCTGATTGCGCGGGCGGAACCCGGGTTGTTCTTCCGTTTCGGACACGGTAGCCGTGTGCAAGGAGGTGCGCAAAGGCGCCGTCTGCACGGACTGGATCAACTGGCGCACTTGGTCTTGTCCGAAGGGCTTGGAAAGCACATAAAGAAGGTCATAATGAAGCGCCTGTTCCAGCAGGGACGACTCGGAATAGCCCGTGATCAGAACGACCGGGGGATGATCCTCAGAGTTGCGCAAACGCTCAAGCACCTGGCCGCCGGTCAGGCCCGGCATGTGAAGATCCAAAAATACAAGGTCGTATTTAACTGTGGAAAGCCGTTCGAGAGCGTCGGTGCCGTCTTTCGACAGGTCCACATCGTGATTCTCCCGGCGAATCCAATTATCGAGTAGCAGGCGGATTGCGGCATCATCATCGACAACTAGAACCTTCATAAGGCGTCGGAGCGGGGCCGCTAGTTTTTTCGGGTCCGTTTGCACGTGGGGAACGGCTGTTTTGGTTTGCCCTGAGATCCACGCGTCAACGGAGGCCTTGTCGAAACGCCAGTGCCGGCCGACTTTAGCGGCCGGTACAAGCCCCTTCTGCACATATTTATAAAGAGTCTCGCGAGATAATTGTAAATAGGTGGCCGTTTGTTCGATGGTCATTAAAGTCATATCAAATGTCCCGTTAAAAAGCACAAAACACCTCTTACGCCCAACAACTGCCAACTACTACCAGTTATGTTGGAATTATATCACTAAGAAGTGTTGGGTCAACAGTTTTTAGGTGTGAGTCGTAAATTCGGCAAATTGATCTTGTGTAGAATGCCGTATTTTGGCTATTTTATAACACTTCCTGCGTGGATATTCCGGAACAATCCCCTGAGTTTGATAAGGGGATATTTTAATGTTTTCCGAACGCGATGCTTATATTGCCCTCAACCTGATTCGGGATTTGGGCCCTGTTACCGTCCGGCTTTTGACCGAAGTGCTGGGGTCGGCATCCGCTTTGTTCGAAGCGGATGCTCGTCAGTTGCTGGCCGTCAAGGGGACGGGAACGGAAATCGTCAAGAAATTGATCGCCGCCCGCCGAAAGGTGGATGCGGCGGCGGAAATCGAAAGAGCCGCCTCGCTCGGAGCCGAAATCCTGACTCCCGCCGACTCCGGGTATCCCGACCCCCTGCGTCAGATTTATGATCCGCCCCTGGCGCTTTATGTTAAAGGAACTCTGGAGGCACGGGATCGGCATGCGGTGGCCATTGTGGGATCCCGCCACACGACGTCGTACGGGAGGGAGTGCGCCTCGGCATTTTCAGCTCAATTGTCGAGGGCCGGGTTCACCATTGTGAGCGGTCTGGCACGGGGCATCGATACCAGCGCTCACCAAGGGGCATTAAAAGCGGGAGGCCGCACGTTGGCCGTTCTGGGGGGAGGCTTGCACGATATTTATCCGCCGGAGAATCGGGAGCTGGCGGAGGAAATTGCCGCCTCGGGGGCGGTGATCTCGGAGTTTCAACTCGGCCGCGAACCGGACAAGACGACCTTCCCGATCCGCAACCGGATTGTCAGCGGTCTATCCCAGGGGGTTATTGTGGTGGAGGCCGGATTGAGCAGCGGGGCCATGATTACCGCCAACGTGGCCGCCGAGCAGGGGCGGTCTGTTTTTGCCATCCCGGGCCGCATCGACTCCCCGACATCACAGGGGACGCATCAGCTGATCAAAAACGGCGCCCGTCTGGTTGATTCGGCCGCCGAGGTTGTGGACGATCTCGGCAGCCTCTTCACCGCCTGTACCCGCTCACCGATTCGGCATGCCGGGGAAGCGGTCCGACCCTCCCGCATTCAGGTTCCGTTGTCTGATGTGGAGCAGACGGTGATGCAACGTCTTTCCGAGGAGGATCGTCTGGATGTGGATACGCTGATCCGGCAATGTGGTCTTCCGGCCGCCACTATTTCGGCCACGCTGCTGATGCTGGAGATGAAGCGAGTGGTCCGCTCTTTGCCAGGTCGGTTTGTAGAGGTGGTTCACTAGGATTTGTTATGATGTGATAATAGGGCGGAAAAAAGATGTTGCGGAACCGCGTTACTTCCTTAAATATAGAAACCTGATTTTTTAACCCCCGGAACGTGCATGACTAAAAAACTTGTGATCGTCGAATCCCCCGCCAAAGCCAAGACCATTGGCAAGATTCTGGGCGAGGATTATACCGTGAAGGCTTCCATGGGCCATGTCCGTGATCTACCTGTCAAAGGCATCGGCATCGCCTTCGACAAAGATTTTGCGCCTCGTTACGAGGTCACGCCAGACCGCGTCAAGATCGTCAAGGAGCTTCAAGCGGCGGCCAAGAACTGTGAGGAGTTCTTTCTCGCGCCCGACCCGGATCGGGAAGGAGAGGCCATTGCCTGGCATCTTCAGGCCTTGCTTGCTGAGGTCGCCCCGACAGCGAAATTTCATCGGGTAACCTACAACGAGATAACACCCCGTGCGGTCCGGGAAGCCTTTGCGAATCCCCGGGAACTCAATATGAAGCTCGTGGATGCGCAGCAGGCTCGCCGCGTGCTGGACCGGATCGTCGGGTATAAGGTCAGCCCCTTGTTGTGGAGTCAGATTCAGAGGAATACCAGCGCCGGCCGCGTCCAATCCGTGGCGCTTCGTCTCATCTGTGAACGCGAACAGGAAATCCGGGCGTTCAAACCCGAAACCTACTGGCTCATTGGCGCCGAGGTCCGCAAGCAGGTTGCGCCCCTGGATCCCTTTACGGTTCGCCTGGCACGGATCAAGGGAGAGAAGGCGGACATCCGGAGCGTTGAACAGGCGGATGCCATTCGGGCCGACCTGGCAGCGCGCCGTCTTTGTGTGCGGGGTGTGGCTATCAAAGAGGTGTCGCGCCGCGCTTCACCTCCGTTCATCACCAGCACGCTGCAGCAGGCGGGGTCGAGCGCCTTCAACTACACGCCGTCCCGGACCATGCGCATCGCGCAGGAGCTTTATGAAGGCATCGATCTCGGCGAGGGGCCGGCGGGTCTGATCACCTATATGCGTACGGATTCCGTGGCTATTTCAAAAGACGCGCAGGAGGCGTGTCGCCAGTTCGTCGGCGCTCATTTTGGCGCGGCCTTCGTGCCCGAGAAACCCAATATATATCGCAGTCGCGGCAGCGCCCAGGAGGCGCATGAAGCCATTCGGCCGACGGATGTCGCGCGGACCCCCGACAGCCTCCGGGGCCACCTTGGAAACGATGAGTGGAAGCTGTACAGCTTGATCTGGCAGCGGTTCGTGGCCAGCCAGATGACCCCTGCCAAAATCGAACAGCGCACCGCCGAGGTGGAGACCGAAACACCCGCCGGCGCGGTGCCGGATTATCTTTTCCGCGTCACCGCCTCGCAAGTTGTGTTTGCCGGGTACATGGCCGCCTTCGGCGAAAAAAAGCCGAAGGCGAAGGATCCTGAAAAGACCGAGTCCGACAAGCCGGCAGGCCCGGATGAGGAACCGGAGGTCGAGGAATTGCCCCCGCTCCAGCCGGGCGAGCGGCTTGATCTGTTGAAGTGGCTCGAGGAGCGCAAGGAAACCCAGCCCCCCAACCGGTACAGCGAGGCCACCCTCATCAAGGCGCTCGAGGAGGACGGCGTGGGCCGCCCCAGCACCTATGCCTCGATCCTGGCCACGCTGCATGTGCGGCGCTACATTTCCAAGGAAAAGCAAAAACGCGCCATTATGCCGACTCCTTTGGGAGAGAAAGTTAACACCCTCCTGGTCACGGTTCTTAATGAGTTGTTCGATGTGACCTTCACCGCCTCGATGGAGAAAAAGCTGGACGCCATCGAAGAGGGCGAGGTGGGTTGGACCGAGATGCTCCATACGTTCTATGATCAGTTCCAGATCTGGATGGAAAAAGCGAAGGGTCCGCCCGCGGACAACGCCCATGTGCGCCGTCTCCTGGATCTGCTGGGGCAGGTGAAGGAATGGGCACCCGGGGTGGCGCGTGGAGCCAAGGGGAAAATAAAGGGCGACGCGGACTTCATGATCTCGGTGGATAAACAGCTGGCCAAGGGGAAAAGGCCGGTCTCGGCCCGGCAGTTGGAGGCCATTGGCCGCCGGATCGCCCGTTATCGTGACCAGCTTCCCGAGGCCGGGCCGGTGCTCCAGGAATTGGGGCTTGGCGCCTTGATGGACGAGGCGCCGCCGCAGCCGCCGTCTCCCGCCAGCGTGCGTAAACTTGCCCTGTTGACAGAGCTTGCGCTTGACCCGCCCGAAACCCGGCGCGGCCGGACTTATGATGATGCGGCGTTTGTCGCGTCGCTCAAGCAGCGTGCGGATGGCGGGCGGGAATTGTCTCCCGCCCAGGCGGCCGCCCTGGACCGCCTCATTCTCAAATATTCGACCCGGATTCCGACTTTTGAGCAGGAGCGCGAACAGCTTGCCCTTCAGCCCGATGGCGCCGAGGGAGCCGCGGGAGGCGTCCCCGATCCTGAAATCGCGCCCATTGTCGAACGCCTCGGGCGGATTGTCCAATGGGATGAACCCAAGCAAAAAGGCAAACGTACGTTTGACGACAAGGTCTTTTTCGAGTCCCTTTCCACGCAGTTCGCCCAGCGGGGGCGCCTCTCGCCCCGGCAGGTGGGCGCGTTGAAGCGGATGGACAAGCGGTACCAGGCCCGGATGGAAGGTGGAGCAGAACCGGGGCCGTCCGTGGACGGGTCGGACGATTCGACAGCCGCGACCTGAGAGGCGCCAGTGAAAGACCGGTTGGGTTCAGATCCGGCGATCCGCCAGTTTCGCCGTTACCTCGATACCGAGGTGAATGCTTCCGTGCATACCGTTTCGGGGTATATGCAGGATCTGTCGCAGTTTGTCGATCTCCTGTGGGGGTCAGCGGCCAAGCCGCCGTTCCCGTGGAATTCTGTCGACCGGCTTTCGGCCCGGGGTGTTCTGGTGGCGCTGCAAAAGCAAGGATTGGCCGCCACCAGCCTTCAGCGAAAACTGTCCAGTTTGCGGGCCTTTTTCCGGCATCGGATCCGCGAGGAAAAGGCGACGGAGAACCCGTTCTCCGGTTTGTCCGGACCCCGGAAAGCCCGGAAATTGCCCCATGTCCTGTCGGTTCCCGAAACCGCCCGCCTCCTGGATGCCCCGCGGAAGATGGCCGCCCGGAGTGACCGGGTTGCGACGCCCCGGCAGAAAGCCGAGGCGGCGTATGCCGCCGTGAGGGATACCGCTATTCTCGAGGTATTGTACAGCACCGGCGCCCGGATCAGCGAATTGACGAATCTGCAGGACTCGTCCGTGGATCTGCTGTCCGGCGTGATTGTGGTGCGGGGCAAAGGGCGGAAAGAACGGCTGTGCCCCTTGGGCCATCCCGCGAGTCAGGCGATCCGATCCGCCATGGAGGCACGGGACGCCTTGTTTCCGGTGCGCGGCAGGCTGGCGCTGGCGCAGCGTCCGGTGATCGTGAATGTCAAGGGCGGCCGGTTGACTCCGAGATCGGTGGAGCGGAACTTGAAGAAATACCTGGTGGAAGCGGGGCTGAATCCGGCGCTTTCGCCCCATGCCCTGAGGCATTCGTTCGCCACGCACCTGCTTGATGCCGGGGCGGACCTGCGCAGCGTCCAGGAGTTGCTGGGGCATGCCAGTCTTTCGACCACGCAGATTTACACGCATGTGACCGTTGAACGTATGAGAAAGGTTTATGATGATGCCCATCCGCGTGCCTGAGGCGTGGACGGTCGGAGTCTTTATCGTTTATGTGGATTGCCTATAACATCTTGTTTGCCATCGGGTTTGTCCTGATGTTGCCCCGATTCCTGCTGCGGATGCGCCGCCGCGGGGGATACCGGGATCGTTTTGCCCAGCGATTCGGGCGCTATGAACCGGCCCTTCGCGCCCAACTGGCCGCTTCGCCGCGCCTGTGGATTCACGCGGTGAGCGTGGGGGAAATGTACGTCGCGCTTCAGTTTATCGAGTCTTTTCGGCTACAGGAGCCCGGGGCCCGTTTTGTCATCACCACCGTCACCTCCACGGGACGCGCGTTGGCGCTTGCGAAGGCCAATGCCGCCGATCTGGTCCTGTATTTCCCCCTCGATTTCCCGCTCTTCGTGACGCGCGCGCTGAACGCGATCCAGCCCCGGATGCTGATCCTGACGGAAGGGGAATTGTGGCCGAATATCCTCCGGCAATGCCGGACCCGTGGCATTCCGGTGGTGGTGATCAATGGCCGGATGACGGAAAAATCAGCCCGGGGTTATACGTTGCTGGGCCCCTTGTCCCGGGTCGTCATGGGATATCTTGATTCCGTGTTCGTGCAGAGCGTAGCGGATCGACGGCGTTATCTCGCCTTAGGGGCGGACCCGGCGCGGGTGGAGGTGCTGGGGTCTGTCAAATACGATATCGAGGCCGATCCGGATGCGGCTCGCCGGGCCGAGTGCGTGTTTAAACAGGCCGGGTGGGGGCCGGGAGCACAGATTCTGTTGGGCGGTTCCACGTGGCCGGGCGAAGAGGGGGCGCTGGCGGAAACGGTCAAGCGCCTGCGCGTCAATCACCCGGAGTTGCGTCTGGTGCTGGTTCCGCGTCATGCGGAGCGGGCGAAGGCGGTGGCGGAAGAACTGGACCGGGTTGGATTGCGCGTGCTTCGCCGATCGACGCTCGGCGATTCCGTGGCAGCCAGTCCGCCGGAGGTGCTCCTGGTTGACACGACGGGAGAGCTGAAGTCTTTTTATGCGGCGGCCCACGTGGTGTTTGTCGGCAAGAGCCTGTTCGGCAACCGGGGCGGGCAGAATTTCATTGAGCCCGCTGTTTTTGGAAAGCCCATTTTAGTCGGGCCCCATCTGGAGAATTTTCCCGGTGTTGCCGAGGACTTTTTTGAGGCCGGGGCACTCCTTCAGATCGTCGATGCGGACACTCTGTCTAACCAGGTGGGCCGGTTGTTACGTGATCCTGTCGCCCGCACGGACTTGGGGCGCCGGGCTTTCGATCTGGTGACCCGCCGCCGGGGGGTCATGAATACGACTGTGGCGCGCCTGCGCGCACAACTGAAAGGCCCGGTATGACGGCAGCACCCGGTGACTTCGAAATTCTCTCCCGCGATCCGGGGTCCAAGGCCCGATGCGCGCGCCTTCAAACGGCCCATGGCCCGGTCGAAACGCCGGTGTTCATGCCCGTCGGCACCCAGGCGACGGTCAAAGCCATGAGCCCCCTTGAGTTGGAGGAGCTTGCGGTTCCCATTATTCTCTCCAACACCTATCACCTTCTTTTGCGGCCTGGCATTCCCATTATCGAGGCGTGCGGAGGGCTTCATGCGTTCATGGGCTGGTCGCATCCGATCCTGACGGACAGCGGCGGGTTTCAGGTGTTCAGCCTGGCGGACCGCCGGAAAATCCAGCCTGACGGCGTGGCCTTTCGGTCCCATGTGGACGGGTCGCTGCTGTTCCTGGGGCCGGTCGAGGCCATGGACGCCCAGCGCCGCCTGGGCTCCGATATTGCCATGGTTTTTGACGAATGCCCGCCTCATCCGAGCGACCATGATTATGCTTGCACGGCCGTACAAAGAACCCTAACATGGGCGGCTCGATGTAAAGAACAGCCTCGGGCTGCCGGTCAATTGGTCTTTGGGATCGTGCAGGGCGGCGTGTATGCCGATTTGCGGGATCAGTGCGCGCGGGAGCTGGTGAACATCGGGTTTGACGGATATGCCGTGGGCGGCGTGAGCGTCGGGGAGTCCGAGACGGAACTCCTCACGGGCATCGCGCATTCCCTGCCAGGCTTGCCGGAGGATCGGCCCCGCTACGTGATGGGGGTTGGCGATTTGAGGCAGATGGTGGAAGCGGTGGCGCTGGGCGTGGATATGTTTGATTGCGTCATGCCCACGCGGATTGCCCGCAACGGCGGGGCGTTCACAAAACGCGGGCGATATCCGGTCAAGGCAGGTCGGTACAAGGACGATACGAGGCCGGTGGAGGAGGGGTGTGCGTGTTATGCGTGTCGGCATTTCACGAGGGCCTATATTCGCCATCTGCTTCAGGCGGATGAGATTCTGGGTGTCCGGTTGTTGACGATTCACAACCTGCACCGCTACATGACCACGATGGATGAGATGCGGAGCGCGATCGCGACGGGTGCGTTCGCCACGTTCAAAGAAGAGTTTTTTGCGCACTACAAGGAGGAACGGGAATGACGGGATTGACGACAGGCGGATTGTTGGCCATGGCTTCTCCGAACGGCGCCGCCCCGCAGGCTGGGGGGGCCGGCATGCTGGGCATGGTCGGGTATATGCTGATCTTTTTTGCGCTCTTTTATTTTCTGATGATTCGGCCCCAGATGCGGAAGGAAAAAGAGCGCAAAAAGATGATTGAAGAGATGAAAACCGGCGATCGGGTGATTTTTTGCGGCGGTATGCTGGGCACGGTGACGAACATCAAGGAACAGGTGCTGGTCATAAAAATCGCCGACAACGTTAAGGTCGACGTGGCCCGGGGGGCCGTGCTACGTGTGCTGTCGGCGGACGAGAGCGTGGGCGATGCGGATATGACGAAGCAGGGTTGAGCGAGACGAAGGATTCAACCGGGAGCAAATGGCAGGTATGGATAAGAAAAACGCGTTGAAATGGGTGGTCTTGGCGGGCTTGGTTTTTGGCGCCATGGCTGTGATTTGGCCGCCTGAGGATAAGATTCCGCTTGGGCTCGACTTAAAAGGCGGCTTGAGCTTCTCGGTAGAAATCGACGAGGACGCGATTCGTGCCCAGATTCTTCAGGATGCCCCGGACCTGAAGCCTGAGCAAGTGGAGACGCGCCTGCCCGATGCCTTGAAGAAGGCGCAGGAGCGCGCTCTGGAAGTGATCCGGAACCGTGTGGACGGCATGGGCATCTCCGAGCCCATCATTTATCCGGAACAACAGAAACGTATCGTCATTCAGCTTCCCGGGATTTCTTCAAATAAGATCGCGGAAGCCACGGAGTCCATTCAAAGCGCGGCCTTCCTGGAATTCCGCCTGGTTCATGCGGAAAATGCCTCGCTGGTGCAAAAGCTCTTTGAAGCTGGAAAGGCGCCGGACGGCTACGAAATCGTGACACTGGACGTCAAGGGGCGTGAAGAAGAGTTCCTGGCTCGTACCGGAGATGTCAAAGATTTTCAAGTGGATGAAGAATTCAAGGCCAAGCTGTCGCATTTCCGCGCGCCTCCCGGTTATGAATTGATGCTCGAACGCAATACGGTGAATAACCGCAAGGTGTACCGGCCGTTTTTCGTGAACCGTAAAGCCGAATTGGACGGAACCTTGCTTAAAAAGGCGTCGGTCGATTACCGCGGGATTTCCGAACCCGTGGTGGCCATTCAGTTCAACAAGAAAGGCGCCGGCGTATTCGCGCGCTTGACAACGGATTTCGGTCCTAACGGTCCCCGAAACCCGAACCGGAACGTCGGTCGTCAACTGGCCATTATCCTCGATAAAACGTTGTATTCGGCTCCAGTGATTCGCGAGCCTATTTCAGGCGGTAGCGCCGAGATCAGCGGAAACTTCACGCCGGAAGAGGCGCATTTGCTGGCTAATATTCTGAAATCGGGATCGCTTCCCGCGCCGGTCAAAATTGTTGAAAAGCAACTAGTCTCTCCGTCGTTGGGTGAAGATGCGGTAAACAGCGGCGTCAAGGCCTCCTTGATTGGCATGATGTTAATTGTCGTGTTTATGGCCCTCTATTACCGGGTGACCGGCCTGGTGGCGAATCTGACGCTCCTGTTCAATATGCTCATTCTTCCCCTCGGAACCTTGCTGGTGACGGGCACCTTGGGTGTTTTTGTTGCGGAAGCCCGTGCGGGGGCCAAAATCGCCCTTCCCGTTTTGACGCTACCCGGCATAGCCGGTATCGCCCTGACGATCGGCATGGCGGTGGATGCGAACGTGCTGATTTTCGAGCGGATTCGGGAAGAGTTCAGGACGGGTAAAACGCTGGCGGCTTCGGTTGCGGCCGGGTTTGACCGGGCCTTTTCCGCAATTTTCGATTCCAACTTGACGACTATTCTGACGGCGTTGATTCTCTTCGTGTTCGGCACCGGCCCCATCCGTGGTTACGCGGTGACCTTGTCCGCCGGTTTGATCGTCAGCTTGTACACTTCCGTGACCGTCGGCCGCATGCTCCTCGACTTCATCGTCAGCAAGACGTCCAACCCGGCCGTGCTCAAGATGACCCAGTTGGTGCCCTTTACGAAAATCGACTTCATCTCGAAGGGAAAGTACGCAACCACGGGCTCGATCATTATCATCGTCGCCACCATGGCCTGGATGGGCTTCAATTCGTGGCAGGACAAGAATCGCGTCTTCGGAATGGATTTTGTTGGCGGAACGTCCGTGACCCTTTCCTTCGACCAGCAGGTTCCGGTTGAAGAAGTCCGGGCGACGCTTGAAAAGGCCGGAGTTGTTCAGCCCTTCATCCAATATCAATCCGAGGGCCTGACTGTTTCCCGCCCATCTCTCCTGATCAAGGCCAGCATGATGAAGTCGGAAGCGGGAGGCGGCACCACTGACCAAAAAATCGGGAGTGCACTCAACGAACAGTTCCCTCAGGCCGGGTTCAAGGTCTTGCAGGCGAACGTGGTCGGCCCTCAGATCGGCAAAGAAATGGGCGGAAAAGCGATCAAGGCGATGCTGCTATCCCTGTTGGTCATGGTGATCTATATTTCCTGGCGGTTCGAGTTCGGGTTTGCGCTGGGAGCGGTGCTGGCGCTGTTCCACGATGCGCTGTTTACCTTGGGCGTGGTGTACCTGATGGGCAAGCAGATCAATATGACCGTGGTGGCCGCCATCATGACCATTATTGGCTACTCGGTGAACGACACGATCGTGATCTTTGACCGTATTCGTGAGGACATTAAGTTAGTCAAGGGCAAGTCGTTCATCGAATTGTGCAATCTGAGCATCAATAAGACCCTGAGCCGGACGGTGCTCACCTCATTCCTTACCCTGATGGCCGTTGCGGCCCTGTGTGTCTACGGTGGCGGAGCAATCAATGACTTCGCCATCACGATGCTGGTGGGCGTGCTGGTGGGTTGTTATTCGACCGTGTTTATCGCCACGCCGATCGTCCTGGCTTGGTATCGTTACAAGACGCCGGATCTGGGCAAGAAATAGTCGGCGCGGGCGTGGGCGCCGTGGAACGGCGCTGTGTCTGTCCCGAAAGGAAAAGGTATGGCGGATAAGGAAGAGCAGATCAAGGTTGATGGCGTCGTGGTCAAAGTGTTGCCGGCGACCATGTACACGGTTCGTCTCGACAACGGGGGGCATGAAATTCTCGCCCACATCTCGGGAAAGATGCGCAAGAATTTCATCAAGATCACCACGGGCGACAAGGTCAGCGTGGAAATCTCACCGTATGATTTGACCAAGGGGCGGATCACTTATCGCTATCGGACCTGAAGCACGGTTCGGTTCTGAGGCTGGGCTGTCCCGGCTTTCAGGTCAACTCCATCCGTTTCATCACGGCCCGGATATCGCCGGGGAGGGGCGACTCCACGCGTACCGGAATGCCTGTTTCCGGGTCTGGGTATTCCAGTCTAGCGGCGTGAAGCATGTGACGTGAAATGCCCTGATAGGCCTCGTTTTGAGGGCCTGACGTCCCATACTCGCGATCGCCCAAAACGGGATGACGGATCATCGAAAGATGTTTCCGGATCTGGTGAGTGCGCCCGGTTTCGATTTTCACCTGGACATGACTTGCCAATCGGTTGGAATCCAGCACATGCAGGCGGGTGACCGCTTTCAGATTGTCCAACGGCTTTTCGATCACGGTATCCGTGGCGATCGTGCCGGCCACGAGGGCGTGGTAGATTTTCCCAATCCGTTCGGCCCTGAATTGTTCCACCATCCGGGCGAACAGGTCGTCGGTTTCGGCAAACAGCAAGCATCCTGAAGTATCACGGTCCAACCGGTGAACCGCTCGAATGGCTGGTTTGGCGGTCTGTTCGCGCAGGCGGCTTTCCACGCTGTCCGGTCCGTTAGAGAGCAATCCGGGAGGTTTGTCGGCCACGAGATAGCGGCCGTCCGTGAAAAGGATGCGCAGCGGGGACGGAATCGGGCGTGACTCCGTGGGCGTATCATCCAGAAAAGCGGCCACCGAATCTCCGGCCTTGAGCGTGTGGCGAGCCATCCAGACCCGGCGGTCGTTGATAAACACGTTGCGCCGATCCAGAAGTTCTTTGGCCCGTCGTCTGGAAACGTCAAGCTTGCCGGCCAGGAAGGCAATCAGTTCCTGGCCCTGTTCCGAGGGGGTGACCACAAAGGGCTTTTTTTGAAGACCCATTTTTTTTCGGCTCCTTCTTGTCTTTTCTGCTGCCATCATATATACTTTTACATTCTTGATAAAGTCCTAAACCCACAGTGGGTATGCCGCGATTCCCCGGGAGTGCACCGAATGGACCCTGCCGTCATGTTGAAGCCGTTGCCGGAAATCGAGGAATGGTTCCTCGCGCGGGTGGAAGAAACCCCGCTTCTGATCCCCGACCTTATTGCCGCACTCAAAGCCGTGAGCGTCGACCCGGAACGACGGGGCGCTGTAGAATCCTGGGCGGAAGTCCTGCATGAGCGGCTCAAAAAAGAACACGCCATGGAAGCGGGCGTGGATTTGACGGAACTTCGGGCGACCTGTTTGGCTGGCAAGACCGAGGCTGATCGTCGTCTTTTCTGCGATAAATGGGTTACCGACTTGTTTTCCCGTGAAAGCATGGGGCGGAATTTTGTTCTTGGCGCTGGTTTTCGGGATCCCATTCCGCTGACGTCCTGCTTCCGCCGGCTGCGCCTTTTGATGGCGTTGAAGCCTGGCGCCTTCTGCATTCACAAGTCCTGGGGGCCCGGCACCGTGAAGCGATTGGATGATTTTTACTCCAAGGTCGTGGTTGATTTCGCGGGGCATCCTCATCATGAGATGTCCTATACCTTTGTGGCCGAGTCGTTGGAATTGCCAGGCGATGACCATTTGCTTTCAATTCAATTCAGAAATCCGGCGCGGCTCGCGGCCTTGGTGCAGGATCAACCCGCCGAAGTCGTCCGGCTGGCGTTGAAAAGCTTCGGGGCTATGCCGATGGCCCGTCTGCAGCAGACCCTGTGTCCCGGAATCCTGCCGAATACCGGATGGAAAGCGTTTTGGGATTCCGCCCGGAAAGGCCTCCTGGCAGCGGGGGACTGTGAAATTCCCGCCAAGAAACTGGAGCCGATCCGGCTGATTGACCGTACCGCGTCGCCCGCCGAACGCTGGACGGGGCGGTTACGTGATGAGCGGCGTCTTGAAGTGCTGACAACCTTGTTTGAGGAATTGAGTCAGGACCGTGAGCGCCCGCAAGGCGATTTAGGGTTTAACCGGCTCCTGTGTGACAAATTGAACGCGGTGTTGCTGGGTGCTGCGCGTTCTCAGGAGGAACTCGTTGTGAGGGCCATGCTGGCGGCCCGCCAGATGAAGGTAACGCCTGACAAGGCCGATATGCCGACCATGCGCGCCCGGTGGCTTGCGGAAAAGACATTCAAGAAGCTCCTGAATGATCTTCCTGTCCGGCTGGTTTGCCCTTTTCTCCTGATGGTTACGGAAGATCTGGCAGATGGCGTGCCACTCCTGCTTGCGCTCATTCCGGTGCTGAATCTGTCGCCCATGTCTGAGTCGATCGATCTGTTGAGGGAGAAGGGCTTGGAGGTCGTCTTGCGTGATTCACTTCGCAAGGTTGCCTATGGCCGTCACGAAAACATTCGATTCCTCTGCTGGATGGCGAAGAATTTGGACCGGGTTCAGGAGTGGGGGTTGGTGACGTTGGAGGAATTGCCCTTCCGCATTATCGAGATGTTGCGCGGTGTTTTCATGTACGAAGACCTTCGTGCCGCCAATACGCTCAAGCTCTTATTGAATGACAAGGAGTGGTTGCAGCGGACCGTTGGGCTTATGGACGAAATCCGGCGAGCGGACTTTTTGCGCCTTGTCCGAGAACCCGATGCGGCCATGTATTTCGATTCGCAGGCGCTCCTCGGCCGGTTGATCGTGCTCTTTCCGGAACTTGCCGCCGCCTTTGAGTCCGATGTGACCCGGCCGCTCCGGCCCACCTCAGGGCTGACCTCCTGGCGATCCTACACCAAGCGTCAGCGGCAGATGGAACGCCTCGTGAACATCGAACTCCCGAAAAACGCGCGCGACATTGAAGTCGCCCGCAGCTACGGGGATTTGCGTGAAAATCACGAGTATAAGACAGCCCGGGAGATGCAGGCCATTCTGCTGCGTCGGCAGGAAGAGTTGCAGCGCGACCTTCAGACCGTTCGGGGGACCGATTTCGAAGGGTTTTCGACGGATACCGCTGGCATGGGTGTTCAGGTGGACCTTGAGTTTCCGGATGGCGGAAAGCTGGTATATGCCGTTCTCGGCGAATGGGATCAGGATCCGGAATGGAACATCATTTCCTGTCAGAGCGGATTGGGAAAACGGCTTGAAGGGTTGAAGCCAGGCGATGTGGTCGCGATTCCCGACGGGGATGGACGGGATCGGGAAGCCCGCTTGACCGCCGTTCGTTCCCTTCCGTCCGAGATCAAGGAATGGGTTCGAAACATGACGGCTTCGTGATAAGATTATAAACGGGATCGGCTTGACAGGGGAAGCCTAACAAGCATATTCTTAACGACTTTGTTGAAAATGCAGACACGAGGAAGATGCGATATGCCCGAGAAAAATAAAGCTGTAACGCGCACAGTCGCGAAGCTGAAAAAGAAGCCCATCGCCAAACCCGTCTCCAAGGCGGTCAGCAAGAAGCCTGTCGTCAAAGCGGTTGCCAAGGTAATGGTTAAGCCTGTCGTCAAGAAGGCGCCGACGCCCGTGTTGGTGGAAAAGAAATCACCTCCCGCCGTCAAGGTGAAGCCCGAGATCAAATGCCCATTTGGGCAGAAGGATCTGGAGCGATTCAAGAAATTACTTTTTGATTTGCGAGCCCGATTGACGGGGCAGGTGTCAGCTTTGGCCAGTGAGTCGTTGACTGTGGCCGACGAAACGCCTGCCGAAGATCGCACCGATGATTTTGATCGGGAATTTGCTCTGAATGTGGCGGGAACGGTTCAGGACGCACTTTTTGAGATTGACGAAGCGTTGCGTCGGATCATGGATGGCCGTTATGGCATTTGTGAAATCAGCGGTAAAGCGATAGAAAAAGAACGCCTCAAAGCCTTGCCGTATGCCCGTTATTGCGTGGCGATACAGGCTGACATGGAAAAAGGGCGCACCCGATATCGTCCTTTTGGGAATGCCATCATTCAGCCTCCGGAACGCGAGCCGAATGCCGCGGAATCCGAAGAGCAGGAGTAATAGCGCTTTCGGGGTGGGTGGTCCATGTTGGTGTTGGTACTTGGCATCCTGATTGCGATGGCGGACCAGGTCGTTAAAGTGCTGGTCCGCTTTCGCTTTTTCCCTGGGGAATCAATCACAGTGATTCCCTCCTTGTTTGATTTAACCTATGTGCGAAATACGGGTGCCGCGTGGGGGCTTTTCAATGGGGCCAACGTCGCGTTGGCGGTTTTTTCCCTCGTGGTGCTGGTGCTGCTGATCGTGTTCCGGCACCATTTTGTGGGTTCATTCCGGTTGCAACGGGTGGCGCTGGGACTTACAGCGGGCGGGATACTGGGTAATCTGTTTGATCGATTGCGACTGGGCTACGTGGTCGACTATCTGGATTTCTACCGGGGTGGTTACCACTTTCCGTCGTTTAATATAGCGGACGCCGCCATCTGCTCCGGTGTTTTTTTCTATCTGATCACGTCTTTCCGATCGGACGCCACTTAACCATGGCTGTTTGTGTTCCACCCGGGCATGCCTATTTTCTGGTAGGGCCCACCGCCTCCGGGAAGACAGACGCAGCACACCTTCTGGCACGCGAAATGGGGTGCGATCTGCTTTCGGTTGATTCCATGCTCGTGTATCGAGGTATGGACATCGGGACGGCGAAGCCCGAGTCCTCACTTTTAAGAGAATGTCGTTACTGGGGGTTGGACTTGGTAGAACCGGGCGAACCGTTTTCCTTGGCCCTTTTTCAGGCGGAAGTTCTTCGTGCGGTAGAGGCGAATGCCCGGAAAGGGCGGGGATTGGTGGTTGTCGGTGGTACGGGTTTATATGTCAAGGCCCTGGTTCATGGGCTTGATGAAAGTCCGCCCGCCGATATGGAGCGTCGCCGGTGGTGGGAGTCGCGCCTGCTCAAGGAGGGGATCGCCCCCCTGCAGCAGGAACTTGAGCGGGTTTATCCTGTCCTGGCCGCATCTTTAACAGAAGCGGATCGGGGCAACGCCCGACGGTTGATTCGAGCCCTTGATCTGGGGGCCGCTGGTGTGACCTCGGTCCGTCGTGGTTGGAGCGAGCAAATGGATTTGACGCCCTTGACGGGCCTTCAACTCACGGGCCTGATCCTTCGGAGCCGGATTGAGCAGCGGGTCTTGCGCATGTATGAGGGTGGCTTGTTGGTGGAGGTTGAACAACTTCTTAAAAACGGGCTGGAAAAGGCGCCCACGGCCTGTCAGGCCATTGGGTATGCCGAAGCCATCGCCTGCCTGAAGGGGACGATGACACGGGCGACAGCACAAGCGGAGACTATTCGCCGTACGTGGCAACTAGCGAGGCGACAGCGGACATGGTTCCGGCATCAGGCGTCTGTTCGTTGGATTGAGGTCGAGGCGACCTGGCCGGTTGAAGTGGTGGCCGCTCGGGTTCGTCAGAGTTGGGCGGAAACGGGTCCTGTCCGATTGGCGCTTCCGGAGAGTCTTCTGTCAAGCGACGGGTCGGGGGCGAGTTTGAATGATGCGCGTCGCTCTTGACAAGGGGAGAAGCGATCTTATACAGTATCCGTTCATTTGAAACACGGCGGTATAGCTCAGTTGGCAGAGCAGAGGAATCATAATCCTCGTGTCCGGGGTTCAAATCCCTGTACCGCCA
The DNA here is from genome assembly GCA_945898015.1 of PVC group bacterium. Classification (GTDB taxonomy): domain Bacteria; phylum Verrucomicrobiota; class Kiritimatiellia; order CAIKKV01; family CAIKKV01; genus CAIKKV01. The sequence goes on from CAMDGM010000035.1 coordinate 34,595, forward strand.
CCATTTTTAGTGTTGATTCAGCAGGATATGCCAGACATCCTGGGTGGCCATCAGGCGCGTTCGACAATCAGGTCCGGATTGACTTGTTCGCGCAATACGCGTTCAATGCCATTTTTTAGCGTTGCCGTGGCGTGAGGGCAGCAGCCGCAGGCACCCTTGAGCTTGAGCTTGATTGTGTTTCCAGTTATCGATACGAGTTCTAGATCGCCTCCATCATCCTGAAGCATTTTCCGCAGATCTTCCAAAGTTGATTTGATTTTTTCTTCCATATCGGGTCCTTTCTTATTCTTAAATTCTACTATTATCAGGGTGACATGGAAAGACTAAAGGGTTCTGCGTGTGGGGCGCAGGCTTTCGACTGGCATGATGACTGACTGTTTACAGGCCAAGCCGTTCGAATTGTTCAGTGGGCGCATGGGTCGCCCGCATCAGGGTCTTGAGTAATCCGAGCATACGTGTTTCCACAGCCGCATCGTGGATGGGGCGCTCTTGTCCGGGATCTTGGTCCAGGTCAAACAACAAGGAGCCAAACTCATGCGCGTTCACCCAAGGTCGGCCTTCGATCTTCATAGTCCGACAACCCTTGGTAAAGGGGAATGGATCCGCCAGTCGGATATCCTGAAGCTCATGGGGGTCAAAGCTTGTCCGCATATGGGCCGGCATTAGCGTATATTCGAAAAGCGGGCGGTTGTTTGGGCTGATGGGAGCGCGCATATAGACATACCGGCCATCGGTTACATTCACATGACCGCCAAAGAGGCCGTAGAGCCCTGCTTCACGGACCGGTTTGTCGGACGCCTCGGCATCCCGAAGCGGAAGCCCCTGCATGGACGTCGGGAGTGGAATGCCAAAGTAGTCCAGGATAGTGGGGGCGATGTCGATGGTTTGCACGAGGCTTTGCCGGCGTTCGCCGGTCTTGCGGGAACGGGGATCCCAGATGAAAAAGGGCATTAGAGCCTGTCGCCGCCGTTTTGGAATGATTCTTCTTCAGCCGATCTGAAAGATCCATTTTCTTCCCTTCTTGGCTGATCCGTCCGGGTCATCTTCTTCCTTCTTCTCCGTGTCGTCGTGGCCGGCGGTGTGCCCTCCGGTGACGCGGGATCATC